>DAOUBR010000037.1:0-2247 GCA_034432535.1 Anaerolineales bacterium
GTTGTCCATGCACATGCCGACGAGCAATTGCGCCTGGGTGTACGTCTCATATTCGCGGCGCAGGTTGTGGTATTCGAGCAGAAGTCCCACCACGGAAAAAGAATTTACCAAACGTTAACCCGCCCTTAAATTGCAAATAACGTTCAGCGCTTATGATAGCCGTCATGGAAACGATGATTACTTCTCTCCTTGTGTTGTCATTTGTGACCGTCATAAGCGTGGACGCGGCTCGCAAACGCCGGGAGTACCTGAAAAAGCAAAACCGTGCGTAACTATGATTGTTCTTCTCCTTAGAAATTTTCCCGCTGCGTTTCATGGCGGGCAGACCGTTTTAAAGCAATTTTGGCGCGCGCTTTAAAAAAGGAAAAGCGCGCGTTTTTCCGAAAGGAGTTTTTATGGGTCTGGCAGATTTACATATTCACACCAAATATAGCTACGACGGCACGGCTTCCGTGGAAAAAGTTTTGCGCCGCGCCCGGCAAATCGGGCTGGACGTTATCGCCATCACCGACCACGACGAGATTCGCGGCGCGCTGGAAGCCGAGCGGCTCGCCCCGCGTTACGGAATCGAAGTCATCCCCGGCTGCGAAATCACCACCGCCGAAGGCGACTTGCTGGCTCTCTTTATCCGCGAGAAAGTTCCCGCAAAGTTATCGCTGGTCGAGACGGTTCTCAAGGTTCGCGCTTTGGGCGGCGCGTGCATTGTGGCGCACCCAATGTGCCGGGGAATGGGCATGAACAGCGCGTCTTATGAAACGGTGATAAAAGCGCTGAGGCATCCGCAAGTCGCGGAGACTTTAATTGGAATCGAAGCCTATAACGGCACGTCGCTCGACCGCATGAGCAATCACTACGCGCGGGTTCTGGCGCTGCACGCCGGAACAGCCGCCGTCGGCAACAGCGATGCGCACATTGTGGAAACCATCGGCTTCGGCGCGACGGAGTTTGAGGGGCGCACAACGGAAGATTTGCTGCGCGCCTTGAAAAACCGCGAAACCCAAGTGAGAAAACTCAACGAGTGGAGCGGCTGGCGCGTGTTGAGCAGCTGGGGAATGAAGTACGCGCTCAACCTGCTGGGGAATTTGCGGACGAGCGAACTGGCAATTGAAAATTAGGAGTTTCAAGAAAATGATAAAACACATTCTGGTCACCAACGACGACGGCGTTCTTGCGCCGGGGTTGCTGGCGCTGGCGCAAGAGATGAGAAAAATCGGCGGCGTCACCATTCTTGCGCCGGACCGCAACTGGTCGGGCAGCGGACATGTCAAGACGTTAGACCGCGCGCTACGGGTGCGCGAGTTTCATTTGGAAGACGGCTCGCAAGCCTTCGCCAGCGATGGCGCGCCTTCGGATTGCGTGGCGCTGGCGCTGCTGGGCTACTTTAAACGCCCGTTTGATTTGGTCGTTTCGGGAATCAACGTCGGCGCGAATCTGGGACACGACGTCACCTATTCAGGGACGGTGACCGCCGCGATGGAAGCGGTCATCGCAGGGGTTCCCGGTGTGGCTGTTTCACTGGAAGTCCCGGAAGGGCATATCGGCGCAATAGATTTTTCCGCCGCCGCCCGCGCAGCCAGCCTCGTTGTGCAAAACGTCATTACGCGCGGGCTGCCCGATGAAACGCTGCTCAACGTCAACGTGCCGTTTTTGAAGCAAGAAGAAATCAAAGGCTTTCGCGTCACGCGTCAGGGAATGCGCGTTTATCACAGCCGCCTGGACGAGCGCATTGACCCGCGCGGGAGACCTTACTACTGGATTGGCGGAGACGCTCCTACGGGCTTGCCCGAATCCGGCTCGGACGTCGGCGCTTTAAGCGAAGGTTACGTTTCGGTCACGCCGCTGCAACTCGACCTGACCGCTTACCGCGCCATTTCGGACCTTAACACCTGGGAATGGCGAGAAAGACTTCCCGCCTCGCTTTTTCCGCAGCAGACCATTATCGGCGAGCCTTAAGCCCTTAACAAGATGTTAACCTGACTTTCCATAGCCGTTAACTTCATTTTGATAGGATACGCAGGCTAATAAAATAAAAAACAGGAGAAAAAGAGAATGCCTAAATTTGTTCGCTCATTAATCTTTACGTTGGCTGCCGTAAGCCTGGCGCTTGCCGCCTGCGGCGCGCCTGCGGCAGAAACCGCCGCGCCCGCCGCCCCTGCGGCCACCAAGGCGCCCGAAGCCACCGCCGCCCCCACCGCAACGGAAGTCATGGTGGAACCCATCGTCCTGCCGCAACTCCCCGAACCGGCG
>DAOUBR010000038.1:0-43383 GCA_034432535.1 Anaerolineales bacterium
ACCCGCCTTTGCGCTCGTGGGCTTGGGCGGCGCGCTGATTGGCTTGGGCGGCTTGCTGCTCTCGTTCCTCAAGACAGGCAAGCCCATCGTCCCGCAGAACGTCATCTTTAAAATTTTGCCTGTCCTGCTTTTCCTTACAACGCTGTGTTTTGTCGTTGGGTTTAAATATGGATAAAACGCCTTCCCTCTTCTTCTCGCTGGGCGCGCTGCTTGCCGCGTTTTCCGTCGCCATGGGCGCTTTCGCCGCGCACGGGGCGACCCGCTTTATGACCGAACAACAACTCGGTTGGATGGAAAAAGCCGCGCGCTACAACATGTATCACGCGCTGGCTTTGTTCATCGTCGTTTGGGCGCTGACTCAACTCCCCGCGCAAACAAACTTGCTCCAATGGTCGGGCTGGTCTTTCGTCGCGGGCGTCGCGCTTTTTTCCGGCAGTCTGTACGTCATGGCGTTCACCAACTGGCGGCTGGGATTCGTCACCCCGCTAGGCGGAGTCGCCTTCATCCTCGGATGGATGCTCCTCGCCGTCGCCGCGTGGAAAAGTTAAAGCCAACTCCGCAAGTCCCGCTTGTGGAGTTTTTTTAAATTCAAAAGGAGATTCTCATGTCGCATCAAAGCGGTTTCGCAAAGGCTCTGCGCTTCATTGGCGTCCTGCTTATGGGGCTGACGGGCGGATTCACCTTGCTGGGCGGGGTCGGAACGACCTGCGTGGCGCTCAACCCGACGGGCTTCGGCGAGAGCATGGCAAAACTCGCGCCCTTTCAATGGCTGTACGTTCTCTTTGTGCTGGCGGGAATCGCCATCGGCGGCTGGGGCGTTTGGGCGACGATAAAGCTCGTCAAGGGCGCGCCTGATTCTTACAAAGCGAGCGTGCAAGCGCTGATCGCAGGCGTTCTCATCGGCGGATTCCATATCTACATGTCGCGCCTGCTGCGGGGCAAGTCTATGCCGGTGGACGCTGTGGTTTATACGACGCTGCTCACGCTGATTGTCTTCCTGCTCTTCCGCGTTCCGTTCATCTGGCAAGGCGTGGATTTTTCAAAAGCGGGAAAGAACAAAACGGCGGGCGGCGCGGCTGCCATCGTCGTCGGTTTGCTTGCCCTGACGATTCAATACACGATGGGAGCGACCCATACCTGGAACGGAATCAACTACGCGGACGCCTTCAACGCCTCGATGACGTCCATCGGGCTGGGGTTGCTGCTCTTCGGGCTGGGGATTCTCGCGCCCCTGCCGCGCAAAACGGAAAAGAAAGCCCTGACCGCCCGCTTGAAGGCATAACCGCCCGCTTTTTATCGCGCGCGCTCGCGCGGCTGATTAAAAAAAATTCGCCCGCCGCAATCTTTCAACGGCGGGCGAAAGCGCGCTATCCTTCGGGGACGACCAGCGCCATCACCAGATAAGCGATAACCATGCCGCCGTTGAACGCGACCAGCCCCAAAATAAACAACAGGCGCATCACGGTCGGGTCCATGTTCAGGTATTCCGCCAGTCCGGCGCACACGCCCGCAATCATGCGGTTGGATTTGCTGCGGGTAAGAAGTTTCACTTCGCTCATTTTCGCTCCTTTCGTTTTTCTTGTTGATGTACGCAAAAGCGCGCGCGAAGTCGCAAAAAGGCGCATATAATTGCAAATCCTTGCTCAATTGCAAGGCGAACCCCCATCAAGGAGAGAGAGATTATGGCTGAACTGACAGGAAAAGAGCGCGCGGCTTACGTTCAAAGCATGTTCGCGCGGATTGCGAAACGGTACGACTTAATGAACCGATTGATGACCGGCGGGCAGGACGTCCGCTGGCGCAAGATGGTGGCGCGGCTGGCGCGGCTGGACAATTCCTCCGCGCTGCTGGATCTGGGCAGCGGGACAGGCGACCTCGCCAGAGAAGCAGCCGCGCAGTTTCCGCAGGCGAAGATTATCGCAGCGGATTTCACGTTAGAGATGATGCGCGTTGGAAAAAAGAACGGCGCATTGAATTTTTCCGCCGCCGACGCGCTGCGGCTGCCCTTCCCCGATGGGACGTTCGACGCGGTGATTTCCGGCTTCCTCATGCGTAACGTGATTGACCTGCGGCAAGCGCTGAGCGAGCAATTCCGCGTGCTAAAAAACGGCGGGCGCATCGTCGTTCTGGACACGACTCGCCCGAAGAAAAATCTGCTCTCGCCGTTCATTCGCTTTCACATGCACGTCGTCATTCCCACGCTGGGCGGGCTGCTGACCGGCTCGCCGGACGCTTATCGCTACCTGCCTGAAACGACGGAAGGCTTCGTCGCCGCCGAAGACATGGCGGCGCGCATGGAATCCGCCGGATTTGAGAAGGTCGCTTTTCGGCGGCTGATGTTTGGAACCATCGCCGTTCACTGGGCGGAAAAACCGGCTTAACCGCGCGCGGAAATTTTTGAAAAGTTTCGCGGTAATTTTTTAACATGCAAATCCTTTGTCGCGCTTTACGAATAAACTTCAGGATTGACGCAGCGCGGCAAGCGTTCGCCTCGCAGCCCGGCGATGAGGTTTTGCGCCGCCAGCCGCGCCATCTCGTCTCGCGTTTTGCGGCTGGCGCTGCCCAAATGCGGGACGATGAGGCAGTTTTCCAATTGCAGCAGCGGGGAATCCAACGGCAAAGGCTCCGGGTCGGTCACGTCCAACGCGGCGGCGAAGATTCTACCGGCTTTCAGCGCGTCGTATAAAGCGAATTGATGTACCACCCCGCCGCGCGAAGTATTGACCAGAATCGCGTTCGGCTTCATCTTTGCGAAAAACGCCGCGTCCGCCAAATGCCGGGTCTGCGGCGTGAGCGGAACATGCAAGGAGACGAAATCCGATTCGCGCAGCAGCGTATCAAGGTCGGCTAGCTGCGCGCCGTAAGCCGGCTGCGCGCCCGGGTCGTAGTATAAGACGCGCATATCAAACCCCTGCGCGCGTTTGGCGACGGCTTGACCGATGCGTCCAAAGCCGACGATTCCCAGCGTCGCGCCGACGAAATCCGCTCCGAGCAGCAGGCTGGGACTCCACGTCGTCCACTTGCCGGCGCGCAGGAAACGTTCCGCCTCGACGATGCGCCGCGCGGCGGAAAGCAGGAGCGCAAAGGTATGGTCGGCGGTGGCTTCGGTAAGGACTCCCGGCGTGTTGCCCACCGGAATTCCGCGCGCGGTCGCCGCCGCCACGTCAATATGATCCACCCCGACGGACATGCTGCTAATGACTTTCAAGCGCCGCCCGATGGCGTCCATCAGTTCGCCGTCAATTCGGTCGGTGAGCAAGCAAAGCAATCCATCCGCGCCGCGCGCGCGTTCGAGCATTTGCTCGCGGGAGGGCGGCGTCTCCGCCTGCCAGACGTCGAGGGCGGGAAACGCTTCGCGGAGGAGAGTCAGCCCGGCTGCGGGAATCAAGCGCGTGATGAAAATTTTTTCCATGCCCAGAGTATAATCGCCGCATGGGAAAAATCAAACAGCCAAACTCTCGTCATTGTTTCATCTGCGGGTTGGAAAACCCCGTCGGTCTGCGCTTGCGAATCTATCAAACCGCGCCGGGCGAGGTGGAGACGGAATACGTCGCGCCGGAACATTATCAGGGCTATCCCGGCGTCTTGCACGGAGGAATCGTCGCCGCCATTTTGGACGAAATTTCCGGGCGCGCGCAAATGGGCGAGGACCCGCAAAACCCGCGCTTTATGTTCACGGGCAAGCTGGAAATTAAATATCGAAAAAACGTGCCGGTGGGCAAACGATTGCGAATCGTCGGCAAGGCAGGCAAGAGCAAGCGCAATTTCGCCGAAGCGTGGGCGGGAATTTACGACGGCGAAACGGGCGACCTGCTGGCGGAAGCCAACGCCGTGCATATTGACGTGCCGCAGGAAAAGCTGGATATGTCGCGGCTGGAAGAGCTGGGATGGAAGGTGTACCCCGATTGAGCGCGTCCGCGCGGCTACATTTTCTCAAATTGAATTTGCCTTACGCTTGAATCAACGACGAGCGCCGCCACGCTTTCGCCCGTCGGGGAAAAATCCATCAGCGACCAGAAGTTCCGGTCGCTTTTGATTCGCGGGGGGAATTCCGTCCGGCGCGGCGAGGGAACTGGCGCAAACGAAACGTCCGCCTCTTCAGGCGAGACGGACAGCCCCAGCCCGACGGCTTTGAGATAGGCTTCCTTGCGCGTCCAGCATTGCAGGAAGGTTTTTGCGCGCGCTTGCGGCTCGACGTTTTGCAGAAGATTTCTTTCGCCCGTCGTAAAAAACCGCGCGGCAAGTTGATTCAGGTCGGGGATGGGGCGCAGCGTCTCCACGTCCACGCCGACGGGACGAGAAAGACAAAAAGCGTAAACCGCCAGCCCGCCGGAGCGAGAGAGGTTGAAATAAAGTTCGTTTCCTTTGAGCCGTTCCGCGACGTAAGGCTTGCCTGAGGGCGCGGTCAGGATTTCAATTTTGTCGGGCGGCGCGCGGAAGTAGCCTCCCAGCAGGACGCGCAAAATCCCCCGCGCGCGGACAAACGCCTCGCGGTCTCTTTCAAAGCGGAAGCGCTCCGCGCGGCGGCGCTCGGCGGGCGAAAGGCTCGCCCCAAAAAAATCCCGGCCTTGCGACGCGGCAAGGTCGGCGTTCCAAACGCGCGCTTCGCGTTCGTGAATTTCAAACAAAAGGCTCACTGCGCGCCGATATTGAAGTAGTTATACGCCGCCTTCGTCAGGTTGGCGAACAGCGGATTGGTCACGTCCCAAATGTTGGTGACGGGATGGTAAGTGTAAATGGCGATGACGAAATTTCCGCCGGGGGAATACACAATGCCCACGTCGCTGGTGTCGTGCACAACGCCGTCGTTGGCGGGGACGTAGCCGTGCTTGTGCGGGACGAAGGTGCCGTCGGGGACGCCCGCTTGCAGCAGCGAGCCGAGCTTATCCTGCGCCATGAAGTTAATCAGCAATTGGCAGGTTTCGGGCTTCACCTTATCGGAGAAGGCGGCAATCAACGCGCCGCCTTGATTCTCGGCGCAATCGTAAATATCCGTCAGCAGCGCGCCCATTTCCGAAGGCGTAGTTTGAGAATAGGGGTCGGGGTCGGCGAAAACGTCCACGCGGGAATTGGCGGGCGTGACCGGGCGGGGCGAAAGCGGCGGCGCGCCAACGTAGAAAAATCCGTTGATAAACGTATTTTGCAGCCCAAGCGTCCGCATATCGCGCGTCACCACCAGCGGTCCCACGTTGGGGTCAATCGCCGCCAGCGCCAAATCGGTGGCGGCGTTATCCGACTTGCCCAACACGCGCGAGAGAATATTGGAGGCCTCAGGGCTGAGGTCGCTGCCGCGATTGATGAGATAAGAAGCGACAATCGGGACCTTGATGGTGCTGGACGCGGTGAAAGCAACATCCACCGGGCGGACGGAAACTTCTTCCTTGTTGTTGATTCCAAAATGAATCTCCTGCCCGCTTTGCAGATCCATCATATAAAAGCCAAGCAAGCCGTCGAAATCGGAGGCGAGGACAATTTGTTTGAGCTGCGTTTCCAGATTTTCAATGGTGGGGCGCGCGGCGCTGACGCGGTTAATGGTCAGCGCGACGGAGCGATTCGCGGGCGATTTGAGCGCGTCTCCAATCAGCGTGACCGCGCGGTCAATATCGAGGGTTTGACCGGGCGCGCCGGGCTTGGAATCGGGCGTGCCGGGAATGGGCTCGGCGGGCGCGGGCGGAACGTCGTAACGCGCGGCAATCTCGTTTTTCAAGTATTCGCGCAGGCGCTCTTCCGAAAAGATGAAGCTCAGAGGAATTTCAATAGCGGGCGGGTTGCGATTCCACAGGTAATCCCAATAGCCGCCCCAAAACGAGCCGCTGGTGCGCTGCAAGTCGGCGGCGGCGAGCATGGTTTCCACGTCGGGTTGAAAGCCGACGACGGCCGGGTCAATGTGGATGGCGGCGTCGCCGTAGAAAATTTCTACCGGCGAGGTGTAAACTTCCAGTAAACGTTGAGAGGCTTCCGCGGGCGTCAAGCCGCCGACCGGCACGCCCGCAATGGTCATCCCCGCCGGGTAGTTGTTTCGCTGACGGCTGTATCCCACCAGCGAAATGATGCTTAGAACAAGCGCCGCCAGCAGAAACAAGCCGGAAGCGCCGCGCAGGATGATGTTGGCGTTGCGGTTTCTCACAGATTCTCCTCAAAGCAACGCGCCCGAAGGCGCGGAAAATTCGTCGAGCAGGCGAAGGACGAAAGTCACGAAAAAAGTATAACACAGGGCGCAAAAAGGATATGCTAAAATAAAATCATGGCTTTCGCAAAGTCGCTTGACCAGCCTTGTTTAAGGCGGGGATAGGCAGGAGAGCAAGGGTAGTTTCGCGGCGTTTTCCGCGCGGTTGCCCTGAAAATCCTGCCTTTTCTTTCTTAAGGCAGGCGGAAAAGCCCTCGCCTTTGAGAAAGCCGCAAAGACAAAAACCCGCTTCAAATTTCCATAAACAAAGAAGGTACCATGCTTCGCTCTTTCTTCATTTACTTGTCCAAAGCCGCTTGGGCGCAAAACCTGATTATGAATTGGGGCTTTGCGTGGCGCGCGGCTTCGCGCTTTGTGGCTGGAACCCAGCTGCAAGACGCGACGCTCGTCGTCAAGGAATTGAACGCAAAAGGTATCAACGCGACGCTCGACCATCTGGGCGAGCATACCTCCACGCCCGAAGAAGCGCAGCGGGCGACGGAAGACATTTTCGCCACGCTCGACGCGCTCGGCGCCGACCCGACGCTGCGCGCGAACGTCTCCATCAAATTGACGCAAATCGGCTTGGGGTTGGACGAAGCCCTGTGCGCGGAGAATCTGGAAAAGATTCTCGCCCGCGCAAAGCAAAACAAAACTTTCGTCCGCATTGACATCGAAGACACGCCCTACACCGACAAGACCATCAACCTGTATTACGCCATGCGGGAAAAGGGCTACGACAACGCGGGGATGGCGGCGCAATCCTACCTTTACCGCGCCGAAGCGGACGTCAAACGCCTGATGGAAAGCCGCACCCCCATCCGTCTGGTTAAGGGCGCTTACAAAGAGCCGCCGGAGAAAGCCTTCCCGCGCAAAACCGACGTGGACGCGAACTACGACCTGCTCGCCAAAATTTTGATTGACGCTTCGTTGAAGTTTGAAACCAAAATTTCTGAAGACGGGCGCTTCCCTGCTATTCCCGCCATCGCCACGCACGACGAGAAGCGCATCGCCTTCGCTAAAAAATACGCGGAAAAGGTCGGGCTGCCCAAAGAAGGCATGGAGTTTCAAATGCTCTACGGCATTCGCCGCGATTTGCAAGAACAGCTGGTGAAAGAGGGCTACCCCGTGCGCGTGTACGTCCCCTACGGCACGCATTGGTATCCTTATTTCATGCGCCGGCTGGCGGAACGCCCGGCGAACATCTGGTTCTTCATCTCCAATTACTTCAAAGGATAACAAGCGAAAACGGCTCCCCGCGCGGGAGCCGTTTTTTAGCGATGAATAGAATCAATTACAACGTCCTGTCTCTCCTGTTGCGCCGCAAGACAAGCGATTTTTTACCCCCAAACCGCGTTGAACAGGGCGGGCAAAATCTCGCCCGATTTTCCTTGAAAAGAGAAGTCGGCGGAAGGGGTGAACGGGGTCGGCTCGGCGTTGATCTCCACCACCGTCGCCCCGACGCTCTTGGCGGAAAAAGGCAGCCCGGCGGCGGGATAAACGACGCCCGAAGTCCCCGCCGAAATAAAGACCTGCGCTTCGCGCGCGGCAAGTCTCGCCTGCTGTAATTCGTCGGCGGGAAGCGGCTCGCCAAACCAGACGACGTCGGGACGCAGCAGCCCGCCGCAAGATTCGCAGCGCGGAACGCCGCCGCCTTCCTCCCAAAATTCCGCGCGCAGCCCGCATTCCGAGCAGCGGACGCGCATGATGCTGCCGTGCAATTCCAACACATTTTCGCTGCCCGCCAAACGGTGCAAGCCGTCCACGTTTTGGGTGGCGAGCGTAAACTTTGGAATCTTGCGCTCCATCGCGGCGAGCGCGATGTGACCTGGATTGGGGCGCGCGGCTTTCACCGCTTCGCGCCGCCAGGCGTACCAATCCCACACGAGTTGGGGGTCTTTTGCAAACGCTTCAGGCGTAGCCAGCTCTTCGGGCTTGAATTGCGCCCACAAGCCGGTCTGCGCCTCGCGGAAAGTTTGCAGCCCGCTCTCGCGCGAAACGCCCGCGCCCGTCAAGACTGCGACGCGCTCCGCCTTCGCCAGCAAACGAATCAGCAGCTCGGGGAAGACGTTCACGGCGTGGGAGTCTCCGTCGGGACGCAGCGCAGCAGCGTGAGGTATTGCGTAAAGACGCCCGTCCTGCCCACTTCTTTTCCTGAGACGTTCACCGCCACCAGTTGATATTGCACCCAAGGGTTTTCGTAAGCGTCCGCCGATTTAATTTCCTCCGGCGTAAGCGTATAAGTAAAAATATTCATCTCGTCGCTTTCCATCGGCAGGCTGGTCCAGCCGCTTTGCGCGCCGCTGGTTTTGCTTTCCAGGCGGACGAATAGCTGCACAAAACTGGCTTTCGTCTTGTTGGTGGTCTGCGCGGTGAATTTAACCGAAGCCGGCTGGCAGCCGCCCGCGCCTTTATAAAAGACGTCCGAAGAAGTTCGCACCCAATCGAATCCTTTGAGCGAAACATTGGGCGTCGGCGTAAACGGCGTTACATGAGCGTAAATATCGGTCACCGTCATGGTGATTGTGGGCGTAAACGTATCCATCGGAGTAGGGGTGGGACTCTTATAGCCAATCAACGTCGGCGTGGGCGTAAAGGTCGCCGTCGGTTTTGTGGGCGCGGGGGTCGGGGTCAAAGTCCGCGTGGGCGTAGAAGTCTCCGTCGGGCTGGGCGGCGGCGTAGCCGTCGGCAGAAAAGGAATCTGCTCGGCGGAAAAGGAGCAAGCGGTAAATGCAACAAAGAGGAGCAAAGAGAAATAGATTTTTTTCATGTTTCCGTCCTCCGATTTTAATCGCCGGGCGCGCACGGCGGCGTGAGGCACATGCAAGGCTCCAACTTGAGAACGTCCGTAAACACGCGGCTGCGAGCGACTTCAACGCCGTTTTCGCCAACCGCCACCACCTGATACCACACCCAGCCGCGGCGCCACAACTCGTGATTGTCAATCGAAACGCCGTGTAAATCCTGCGCCCAAACGCCTTCGACGCCGGTCGGCTCCATGCCCAGCCCTTTGCTCCACGGCGTGAAAATTTTCGCCTTATCGCGGCGCAAGCGGACAAACAGCGTCATGCTGACGACGTCTTGCGGATAAATCACCTTGGCGGATACCTTGATTTTGCTTCCGCGACACGAGCCCCAATATAAAATCTGGTCGGAAATCTTCACCCAATCGAACCCCTCGCCCGCCGTAGCGGGCGTGGCGGTCGGCAGCGGCGTGCTGGTGGGAATCCACGGGAAGGGCGTGGGCGTGAGAAAGATAAAGCCGGGCGGAGTGGGCGTGAGGTTGTAATCCACCGTCGGGATTTTGATAATGGTCGGCGTGGCTGTGAGCGTGGGCGTGAAGGTGATAGTCGGCGTGGGCGGATAAGTAGGCGTGAGAGTGGGAAGGCTGGTCTCCGTCGGCGAGGCTGGCTTTGAGGCTGGCAGGCAGGACGGCAAAAAGAAGAGCAGGGTCAAAAACACAAGAATCGTCCAACGCGGGCTTTTCTTCATGCGGGCAATCATACTACAAACCTCAATCAAAGCGCGATAGGGTAAAATAATTAGCTGCTTATTTGGCGGCTGCCGCTTATGGAACTCCTCGAACAACTCCGCGACCTTCCTCATTATCAAACCTTGCTGGCGCAAATGCGGGATTCCCGCGCAGGCGCCGGCTTGGGGCTGCCACGCGCCGCCCGCTTGCCCATTCTCGCCGCGCTGCAAAGCGACCTTCGCCAGCCGGCGCTGCTCATCACAGACCGCGCCGACCACGCCCTCGCTCTGTTCGACGAGCTCGGCTTCTGGACCCGCGCGCCGCGCTTCCTGTTCGCCGAGCCAAATCCGCTGTTTTACGAAAACGCCGCTTGGGGAATCGTCACCCGCCGTGAACGCTTACAAGTTCTGACGGCGCTTGCAAATTATCATCTGCCCTTCGCCGCCAAGCCCGAAACGCCGCCTGTCATTGTGACTTCGGTTCGCTCGCTGATGACGCGCACGCTGCCGCGTCGCGATTTTCTCAAAGCGTATAAAAAACTCGCCATCGGGCAGCAAATTCAGCCCGAAACGCTCATCCGCGAATGGGCGCGAATGGGCTATCAGCGCGTGAACACTGTTTTGGAACCGGGTCAGTTCTCCCGCCGCGGCGGTCTGCTGGACGTTTGGGTCTTAACGCAACCGTTCCCGGCGCGCTTGGATTTCTTCGGCGATGAAATTGAATCCATCCGCAAGTTCGACCCCGCCACGCAGCGCGCCATCGAAAAGGCGGAAAACATCCTCGTCGCCCCCGCGCGCGAATTTTTAGATTCCGCGGCGGAAGCGGGAGGGAACGCCGGCTCGCCTTACACGGAATTTCACATTCCGCTTTTACACGCCCAACCCGCTTCGCTGTTAGATTATCTTCCGAAAAAATCCTTAATCTTCGTGGACGACGTCAGCCTCGTGGACGCGATGGCGAACGAAGTGGAAGAGCAGGCGGTGAAGTTCAGGCAGGAAAGCGTCGCGGAAGGAACGCTGGCAACAGATTTTCCCGCGCCTTATATCTCATGGTCCGAATTGCGCGACGTTGCCAGCGAATTTCATCCGTTGGAGCTCGGTCGCTCCACCGCCGTTCCCGAAGGCGAATCCCAAAGTCTGGCGGAATGTTTCGGTCACGATGAAAGATTCGGCGGAAGATTAAAACCGTTCATAGATTATCTTTCAACCGTCGTCGAAAGCGGAGAGAGCGCGCGCGTCGTTTCGCGTCAGGCGCGGCGCTTACGGGAATTATGGGAAGAGCGTCGCCCCGATTCGCAATTCGATCATCTGGAATTCATCGAAGCCTCGCTTTCGGAAGGCTTTACCCTGCGCCCGAGCCCCGAAGCGCCGATTTCGGCGCGGCTTATCACCGATTCCGAAATCTTCGGCTGGGAGCGTCCACAGCCGCGCGGGCGGCAAAGGCAAAGCCCGGAAACGCCCGAATCGGCTTACGCCGATTTGCAGCCCGGCGATTTTGTGGTGCATGTGGATCACGGCGTCGGGCGCTTCATCGGGCTGGAAAGCCGCCGACTGGAAGGGGTCGAACGCGAATATCTCGCGGTGGAGTATGAAAACGGCAATACGCTCTACGTTCCCGTCCATCAGGCGGATAGATTAACGCGCTACGTCGGCGCGGACGGCGGCAAGCCCGCGCTTGACCACATCGGCGGGCAGGCGTGGAGCGAAACCAAAAGAAAAGTCAAAGAAGCCACGCTGCAAGTGGCGCGGGAGCTGCTGGAACTTTACGCCCGCCGACAAACGGCGGAGGGATTCGCCTTCGCCGAAGACAGCGCATGGCAAAAAGAGTTGGAAGATAGCTTCCCCTACGTCGAGACCGAAGACCAGAAGCGCGCGCTGGCGGAAATCAAACGCGATATGGAGCGCCCGCGCCCGATGGATAGATTGTTGTGCGGCGACGTGGGCTACGGCAAGACCGAAGTCGCGCTGCGCGCCGCCTTTAAAGCGGTGATGAGCGGCAAACAAGTCGCCGTGCTGGCGCCGACCACCGTTCTCGCCCAACAGCATTACGAGACCTTTTCGCAGCGGCTGGCGGCGTTTCCCGTCAAGGTGGAAATGCTCTCGCGCTTCCGCACGCACAGCGAGCAAACGCGCATTCTCCGTCAACTGGCGCAAGGCGAAGTGGACGTCGTCATCGGCACGCATCGTCTCATCTCTTCGGACGTGTCGTTCAAAGATTTGGGGCTGGTCATCATAGACGAAGAGCAGCGCTTCGGCGTGGCGCACAAAGAACACTTTAAGAAGCTCCGCACCGAAGTGGACGTGCTGACGCTTACCGCCACGCCCATTCCGCGCACGCTTTACATGGCGCTGACCGGCGTGCGCGATATTTCCAACCTGAACACGCCGCCGGAAGAACGGCTGCCCATCGTCACGCACGTGGGCCCCTATTCGCCGCGACTGGTTCGGCAAGCCATTCTGCGCGAGATGGAACGCGGCGGGCAGGTATTCTTCGTTCACAACCGCGTGCAAACGATCGAAGCCATGCAAGCGCACTTAAATCAACTCACGCCGGAAGCCCGCGTGGGTATTGGTCACGGGCAAATGCCGGAAGCGCAGCTCGCCGACGTGATGCGCCGCTTTACAATGGGCGAGATTGACGTCTTGCTTTGCACCACCATCATCGAATCGGGGTTGGATATTCCCAACGCCAACACGCTGATTGTGGACCGCGCCGACGTCTTCGGTCTGGCGCAGCTGTATCAACTGCGCGGCAGAGTTGGGCGGGGCGCGATGCGCGCTTACGCCTATTTCTTCCGCCACAACAAAATTCCGCCCACGCATGACGGGCAGCAGCGCCTGGAAGTTATCGCTGAAAACACGCAGCTCGGCGCGGGGTATTCTATCGCTATGCGGGATTTAGAAATTCGCGGCGCGGGCGAGCTGCTCGGCACGCGCCAGCATGGGTATATTCAAGCCGTCGGTTTTCACCTTTACACTAGAATGTTGGCGGACGCGGTGCGGCGTTTACGTTTGGCGGACAGGTCGGCAGGTTCGCAGGCAAACTCGCAACTTTCCGCCCTACAAACCTTCCAACCGTTGAGTTTGCCCGTCCACGTGGATTTGCCCCTCGCAGTTGGCATCCCCGCCGATTACATCTCCGATATGGATTTGCGTTTGCGCCTTTATCGCCGCATTGCCGACTTGCGAGACGAAATCGAGTTGGACGCGCTCAACGCGGAATTCCGCGACAGGTTCGGCGTCATGCCGGAAATGACGCGGAATCTTCTATATCAAATGCGCGTCAAATTGCGCGCCGAGAGCGCAGGCGTTTCTTCGGTCAGTTGGGAACCTGCGGGGCAGATTCTCTTCAAACTCGGCGGGGAGCCGACGGACGATTCCGCCGCGCGCCTGCCGGACCTGAGCCCCCGTCTGCGAGGAGGAAAAGCCTCTTATCGGTTGACGCTTTCAAAAGGCGAAGACTGGCAAACGAGTCTGCTGGATGCCATCGCCCTTTTGCGCCAGCGCGGCGCCGCAGGAGGATAAATTCGCCCGCGCGGCGCGTAGATTCACGCCAAAAAGCCGACCTGCTTCTCAGAGTCGGCTTTTGACGCGCTCTCTTTTGGTTTATTCGTCCGCCAGCACGTGCCGCGAAATGACCAGCCGTTGAATTTCGCTGGTGCCTTCGCCGATGGTCATGAGACGCGCGTCGCGGTACATTCTCTCCACGTTGTATTCGCGGCTGTATCCATATCCGCCGTGAATTTGAATGGCGTGATAGCAAACTCGCTCCGCCATTTCGGAGGCGTATAATTTTGCCATCGCCGCTTCTTTGTTGAAGTTGCGCTTCATGTCTTTAAGCCACGCGGCTTTGTAAATCATGTTGCGGGCAATTTCAATTTCCGTCGCCATGTCCGCCAGTTTAAACTGAATCGCCTGAAATTCGGCGAGCGTTTGCCCAAAAGCTTTGCGTTGACAGGCGTATTCCACCGCCGCTTCTAGCGCGGCTTGCGCCAGCCCGACGGATAACGCCCCAATGCTGATTCTGCCGCCGTCTAGCGTGCTGAGCGTTTGTTGTAACCCGCGCCCTTCCGCGCCCACCAGATTTTGCAGCGGCACGCGCACGTTGTCGTATGTCACGGCGTGCGTAGGCGAGCCGTGCAAGCCCATCTTATGTTCGGCTGGACCAATCTTCAAGCCTTTGGAATCGGTGGGAACGAGAATCATGCTCAACGATTTGCTGCCGCCTTTGGGGTCCGTGCGAACCAGCGTGATGATGTATTCGGCGATTCCCGCGTTGGTGCACCACATCTTCGCGCCGTTGACGACCCACGAATCGCCGTCCTTTTCGGCTTTGGTGACGATCCCGCCTTGAATATCCGAGCCGGCGCCAGGTTCGGTCAGCGCTAACGCGCCGAGTTTATTCTTCCCGCTGGCGACGAGCGGCAGCCATGTTTTCTTCAATTCTTCCGAGCCGTAAAGCGCGATGGGCGCTGTGCCAAGCCCGTTGTGCGCGGCGAACGCCAGCGCGGTAGAGCCGCAGCCCCAGCCGAGTTCTTCAATGGCAATGGCGGCGGAAACCGCGTCCACGCCCGCGCCGCCGTATTCTTCAGGAATGTTCATGCCCAGCAAGCCCAAGGGACCGCCCTTGCGCACCGCGTCCCAATTAAACGAATCGGTCTCGTCCACCTCGCGCGCTTTGGGCTTGACCTCTTTTTCCACAAAATCGTGAACGGCTCTTCGCCATGCTTTTTGTTCCTCGCTCAAATCGAAATCCATCGCGTCCTCCGTTTACAGGGTAATCACTTTGGCGGCTTTGGTCTGCGCTTCGAGAATATCGCCCATGCCGCCGATAATTCCAACCGCGACCTGATTGCTCAGCCCAAAATATTCCAAACAGGTGGAGCAAAGAATCAGGCGCACGCCTTCGCTTTCCAGGCGCTTCAATTCTTCCAGCGCGGGCGAGCCGCCGACGGCGAGTTTGACGCCGTTGGCGTAAAAACAAATCGCGGCGGGCAGGGCTGCGCTTTGCAGCAACAGTTGAAAATATTTGACAATTAACTTGCGCTGCAATTCCGGCTCGGCGTTTCCCATGCCTTCGTTTGTAATCAAAATGACCGTATCCTTCACTGCGCAACTCCTTTACTCAGTTTGTTGTTCGTATTCCTGAAGCAGCTCGCGCGCCTGAGCGAGGTTCTTCTTCTCGACGTACACGCGCACCCTGCCGAAAGTGACGGGCAGCACGCTGGAAGTGGACGCCTCTTCAAAGGTTTGCAGCGGCACGCCGCAGGATTCAAAATATAGTTTCAAGAGCTCGGCTTCCGCGCCGCCAAGCGTTTCGGTCAGCAATTCCCATTTTTCCTCTTCCATGGTAGCTCCTTATCTCCAAACGGCGATGAATAACGCCGTCCAAGCCGCGCTGACGATTAACTGCCTGACGCCGATTCTTGTAGGTTTCCACCCCGTCGAAGGATGAGTCGCGCCCCAGAGCGTTTCCAGCCATTGCAGCAAAAACGGGATAAAAAGAAAACGCGGGGCGAAATTCGCCCAGCCCGCCAGCAGCGCGGCAAGCAGATTGAAGGTCGTGTAAACCAGCGCGCGCGTTGCGCTGCGCCATAATTCTCTTTGTTCGGGGCGGGTCTTCCATTCGCGCTGTTCAAGGCGCAAGTAAGCGTACACAATGCTCGCCGCCGATTGCAGCCAGTTCCACAGCCAGAGTCCCCAGCCCGCCGGGTCGTATCTGCCGCGCGAGACCCAATAGGCGGCGGGCGCAGCCAGCGCCAGAACGCCCGTGGCGATCATTTCCACGCCCGCCTGTCTTCTTTCTGCGCGGCGGCTCACCAGCCATAAATGCCACGCAAAGACGGGCGCGCCCGGAACGGCAAGATAGAGAACGTAGGCAAATCCGTTGAAAACCAAAAAGAGCAGCGCAAGCGCCGCGACGATTCCATAAACGGCGAGCCAAAACAGCGCGGCAGGCAAATCGTCGCGGGAACGTCTGCCGGACAAGGCTTTGACGGCGGCGCTCGCCGGCTGGCGCAGCATAAACGCGGACATGGCCGCGACGAAGAGGCTCAGCGACGGGGCGTCTAATCCGCCGCCCGCAAAAAAGCCAATCCACAACGGACTAAGGATGAACACCCACGAGCCGTGGTCTTGCGGAAGAGCGATTTGTTTTTTGAAAAACGGAGACGTCATGCCGCAAGCTTACAGGAAAACGCCCGCCCGCGCAAGAGTATAATAACGCCGCTCAAAATTCAACGAGGAGGTTTTTTGTATGCCGTCGAAGAAAAAGAAAAGCGCCGCCGCACCGCAAACCAGGCGGAACGAAAAAGAAAGAATCATTCAATACGCCGCTCTGGCGGCGATGATTGTCGCCGTTCTGGCTGCGGCTTACCCTTATCTCATCAAGCCGCTGGCGCAAAAATTAACCGCGCCCGAACCGTCCGCCGCGGCGCCCGCCGATTTGAGCGGAGCGCTGCCCGCGGGAGTCTGCAAGGAATTCGCCGCCGTTCCCGCCGCCGCGCAATACGCCGAACAGCCGCCAATGAAGATTGACAAGAACAAGCGATATTTCGCCAATTTCAAGATGGCGAATGGCGGCGAGTTCGCCGTTCAACTCTACGCCGACAAAGCGCCGCTGACGGTGAATAATTTCGTTTTTCTCGCCTGCAAAGGGTTTTACAACGGCGTGACCTTTCACCGCGTGATTGACGGTTTTATGGCGCAAGGCGGCGACCCAACCGGCACGGGCGCGGGCGGTCCGGGCTATCAGTTCGCGGACGAGCAGAACGGTCTGGTCTTTGACCGCGCCGGGCTGCTGGCGATGGCGAACGCGGGACCGAATACCAACGGTAGCCAGTTCTTCATCACCTACGCCCCGACGGAATGGCTGAACGGCAAGCACACCATCTTCGGCGAGGTGACCGAAGGCATGGACGTGGTGAACGGTCTCAAACGCGGCGACCCGAACACGCCGGGCTTTGTCGGCGACGCGATAGAATCCGTGACGATTTTGGAAAAATAAGACCGCAAAAAAACTCCGAAGTCAAACGGCTTCGGAGTTTTGATTCTTTTAGGGGATGTAAAATTCGCAGGTTTCGGCGGTAATTTCGCAGCGAGCGACTTCTTCATCCAGCCACAACACGCGGAATTGAGTCGAGCCTTCGCGTGGATTCCAAAAGATGAGATGTTTATCTTCGGGGTCCAGGCGCGGCTGAACGACGCCGACGAATCCGCCGCGGCAATCAGGCGGATTGAGATACGGCGGGTCTTCGTCCTTAAAGATTTTGATTCCCACGCAATATTTGGAAGGAATGTAATTGAAGCGGTTGTTGTTCCACAGCGCGCCGGAGAAACGTCCCAGCGGATTGCCGTTTTCGTCGAGACGCTCAAACGCAAAGCCGGCGAAACTGCGCGGCTCGCGCGAACGATTGAACATGAAGAAGCTGGTCTCGTTCCAGAAGAGGATGAATTTCAACCCGTCAGGATATTTGACGGTAGGCGGCGGAAGCGGCGTGAAAGTCGGTTCGGGGGTGGGCGTTTCCGTCAGGGCGGGCGTGGCGCTCGGCGCAGGGGAAGGCGTCGCCGTCGCGGTGGGAAGGACGGAGGTGGCGGTCAAAACCGGGGAGGGCAAAACCGCTTCGCCCTGAGTCGTTTCGCGCGCTTCGATGGTGAAGGTCAAAGTCGGGGTTGGCGAAGCGTTCCAAAAAGGCGTTCCTCCGCGCGCGTAGAACCAATATCCAAAAGCAGCGAGCAAGAGGAAAATTACGCCGAAGAGCCAGGAACGCCGCGGAGAAAAACGTCCGGAGCGGACGGTGGCGGGCAGCTCGACGGCGGGCGGGGCGGGCTTCTTTGGCGCTTCGCGTTTGGCAATTTGCGAGATGGTCGTGCTGCTGCGCTGAATGGTGGGCGCGCCGACAGGCAGGGGCGGCAGCGCCACTTTGGGATGAGAAGCGGAACCTTTGAAGGCTTCTTCCAGCGCGGAGATTAACTTCGCGCCGCTGGGAAAGCGGTTTTGCGGGTCTTTTTCCAGCGCTTTGAGCAGCGCGGCTTCGACGGCGGGATTCAAATCGGGGTTGATTTTGCGCGGCGGAGGCGGCGACTCGGAGATGTGTTGCAGCGCGACGCTCGCGGGCGAAGGGTCGTCGAAGGGAACTGAGCCGGTGAGCAGCTCGTAGAGAATGACGCCGAGCGAATACAAATCGGATTGCGGCACCGCGTCGGCGGAACGGCGCGCCTGTTCCGGCGAGATGTAATGCGGCGTGCCGAAAATGTTGCCCAGCGAACCGTCGCGCACTTCCATCGCCATTCCAAAATCGCTCAACAGCACGCGCCCGTCTTTCGCCACAAGGACGTTGGAGGGTTTGACGTCGCGGTGAATCACGCCTTGACGGTGAGCGTAATCGAGCGCGCTGGCGATGGCTCGCCCGATGCGCAGCACGTCGGTAATGGGCATAAGCGAGCTTTCTTCCATGTACGCTTCGATAATTGAGGAGAGGTCCTGCCCGTCCACATATTCCATGACGTAGTAGGAATATCCCTGCGTTTCGTCGGCGTAGTAAATCTGGACGATGTTCTCGTGCCGCCATTTCGCCATCATACGCGCTTCGTTAACGAAACGCTGCGCGATGACGGAGTCGCTTTTATAGCGTTTTTCGATGACTTTAATGGCGACGGGGCGCTCTAACTTGACGTCCTGTCCAAAATAGACCGAAGCCATGCCGCCGCGTCCGAGCAGGCGTTCGACGCGAAAGTTCGCAAGTTGCTGTCCAATCAGCGGGTCTTTCATAGGGCGTTTGTTTATCCTTTGGCGCTTTTTCTCGTCGGCGAGACGGGCGTAGTCTCGCGGCGGGCAAGAGCAATCGTGGTCAGTTCTTCGATGTATTCGTTAAAGCCTGCGGCGTAACCGTCGAGGTAATCCTGCGCGATGAGGTTGGCGAGGTCTTTGCGCCCGATGGCGAGCAGCGCGGGGACGTGCGGGCGGAAGTCGCGCAGCGAGACATGCATCACGCCTTGCGCATCGGTGAGGACTCCCCAGGCGAGCTGCTTTTGGGCGTTGTCGTCTTTGGCGGTGATAAAACGGGAGAGCGCGCTGGAAGGCGCCACCGCGCCGACGTTAGAAAACACCTCGCGCCCTTTGAGCATGTTGTTGAGCAGGTCGAAGCGTTCGGGAATTTTATCCAATAATTTTTGCAGCGGGGCGGGCAAATGCGCCAGCAGTTTAATCGCGCCAACGCTGGAACTTTCGCCCTGAATGGCGATTTCCTTCGCCTTCGCCAGAATCGTCCCCAACCCGCCGAGCGAAGCAAGATAAAGCCGCTGCGATTTATCGAAAGCGGCGTAGAGCGCAGGGCGGTCTTTTTTGGCGTTCTGGTAGGCGGCGAGCAATTGCAGCGTTTGGGCGTGCAGGCTGAGCAGATTGAGTTCGACGTAAGGGACTTCAAAATTGAGCGGATAGACGCGCTCGCGCGGAGTCTTCAAACTCGCGTCCATCGGAATCAAAATAGCGGGATTGGCGCGGCTGGTCTCTTCCAACATGACGCGGATGGAAGCCGCCACGTCGGGCTTGGTCAGCGCGAGTTTATCCACTTCCGCCAGCAGTTTGGGCGAGGGGCGATATTGACGCGAGTGCAGCGCGCGGTAGAGAATCAACAGGTCGTTTACGGTGAGTTGAACTTGCTCGCTGCGCTGTTTGAAGAGCTTGCGCAAGTTCAGGCAGGCTTTCAGGTTCACCTTGTCGGTCTCCGCGCCGACTTCGGGGGAAACGTGCGGAGCTTGCTGAACGAGGCTGATATCGGAAGGAAGCAGCTGCAAAGAAAGCGGAGCGTAAAGGCGCGTTTCGGCGGGAATGGACGGCGGCAGCAGGCTGAGGTAACGCGCCCAGGAAAGCGCCTCGTTGGTCATAATTTCCGCCAGCGCGCTGCCCCACGCGCCGTCGAAAAAAATGTGCGATTGGTCGAAGACGAAGCTCTCGCCCGTGTCGAAAATGGTCAGAGCGTGCGAGCCAATTCCGCGCTCCGCCTGACGCAGCTCGGAAAGCGGCAAGGAACGCGCGCGGGTATCCGCCGAAATCAGGATGGGCGCGAAGCGCAGGTTATCCAGGTCGCCGACGAGAATTGGGTTGAGTTTGGGGCGCAACCCCGGCAAGGCGGAGCGTTTCACTCGCGCCAGCGAAGAAAGCTGCGAAGGCGAAGCGAAAGGCGATTCCAGCAGGGCGGCGATTTGCGCGCGCGCGGTCAAGACGTCAATCGGCTTGTTTGAGCGCTGCTCGCAGGCGGGCAGCAGATAATAACTATCGCGGTAGATGATTCCAATTTGCGCGTCGGCGAGGTTGACGGGGACGCGCGTCTCGTTGTAGGGTCCCGGCTCCAAATACGCCAGAATGGTCATCTGCCGTTGGTAAGCGGGAAGGTCTTGCTCCGTCAGGCGCTTTAACTTTTCACGGTACGCCTCGTGTCTGGCTTGCGAAAGCGTTTCCCAATTTTTCTTTAAGAATTGCTCAAACTTGAAGCGGCGGTAGGTCGAGTAATCCATATTCGCGCCGTCTTCTTCGCGGCGGTAAGGGCGCTGAGTTTCCCACTCGCGGTACAGTCGTTTGGCGCGCGCGGCGTCTTCTTCTTCCAGCAAAGAAATCGCGACGCGTTCATACCATTCGTTCGCCAGCAAAGCGTCGTATTGATGCAGGCAAGAGACGGCCGCCATAAACCACGCCGTCAGGCGGTCGGTCGCGTCCAGATGAATATCGTGCTGATTGAGGAGAAAATCGAAGCCGTAGGTTTCGTTGGCGTGACGGGCGGTGTCTTCGCGCAAGGCGTATCCCGCGTAAAACTGCCAGACCCCTTCGGGGAAAGCCGCCGTCGGGTCTTTGCCCGCCAGTTTCAACAAGTTTTGATACCCCCAGATAATCGCGGCGGGACCGGCGAAGAAAGCGGCGTAGGTCGCCTGATCGAGAATTTGCTCCACGCCGCTGAACAGCGCGTTCACGTCTTGCTGCATTTTCTGGGCGGGGATTCTTCTGCCCGGCAAGCGCGAAAGCCCGCTGAGAATCATGCCCGGCACGTTGCCCGCCGGAATAATCTTCGAGACCAAATCCACCACTTTATCCACTTCGGGCAGCGAAAGGCGCGAAAGCTGATGGCTGGAAATCGCCTTGGCGACGGTGCGCAGGTTTTCCGCCGTAATTTGGGATGCTTTTTGGTAGCTGACGTCTTTGGTCATTGCGGTTGAGTTTTTGGCGCGGAGGAGTTGATTGACGATATTTTACACGCTTAAACTCAAAAATGACGATATTCCGCCGCGTTTTGGTATATAATCCCCGCCCGCGTATGTCGAATAAAATTGTCGCCATTATTCAGGGACGCATGTCCTCCTCGCGCTTGCCGGGGAAAATTCTCGCCGACGTCGGCGGACAGCCGATGTTAAGCCGTGTGTACGTTCGCGCCGCGCGGGCGAAGACGCTGGACGAAGTCGTCTTCGCCACCACCGCCGACCCTTCCGACGACCCGGCGGCGGAGTATTGCGATTTCGCCGGAATCCCTTTCACGCGCGGAAGTTTATACGACGTGCTGGATCGTTACTACCAAACCGCCAAAAGCGCGCGGGCGAATATTGTCGTCCGCGTCACGGCGGATTGCCCGGCGATTGACCCGGATTTGATTGACGACGTGGTAAACGCGCTCGTCGAAGGAGAATTCGACTTCGCCGCAAACCGCCTTCCCCCGCCCATGGGCAGAACGTACCCCATCGGGCTGGACGTGGAAGCCTGCACGTTCGCCGCGTTAAAGCAAGCGTGGAAGGAAGCGAAAGAGCCGCATCACCGCGAACACGTCATGCCGTATTTTTACGAAGGCGCGACGCTCGCCTCCCAAAGCCGAACGCTGCAAACAGGCGTTTCCCCGCGCGGATACAAAGTCGCCCTGCTGCACCACACGACCGACTTCGGCGATTATCGCTGGACGGTGGACACGCCCGAAGATTTACAATTCATCCGCGAGGTCTTCGCCCACTTCGGCGGGCGGGACGACTTTTCGTGGAAAGAAGTTTTGGATCTGGTTCACAGCCGCCCAGAACTGATGAAAATTAACGCGAGCGTAAAACACAAAACGCTGAAAGACGTGGACGAAAGAGCGCTCTAACTCCCCATGCCCCTTCTCACTCTCTTTTCTTCTCCCAAGCCGTTCTCCGACCCGCACATTGCGACGATTCAACGCAACGCGATTCGCTCGTGGACCCTGCTGCCCGACGCGGAAGTCTTCCTGATGGGCGAAGAGGAAGGGCTGGCGGAAGCGGCGCGCGAGCTGGGCGTTCAACACTTCCCCGACGCGCAAAAAAACGAAAAAGGCACGCCGCTGATTTCTTCCATGCTTGAGCTCGCGCGCCGACGCGGAACGGGCGAGCTGCTATGCGTCGTCAACGCGGATATGATTCTCATGTCCGATTTCATCGCGGCGGCGCGACAAGCCCGCGAACAAAAGCCGCAATTCGTCATGGTCAGCCAGAGATGGGACTGCGACATTAAAGAGCCGATTGATTTTTCCGAAGGCTGGGAGAATCGGCTGCGAGCTTCCGCCGTTTTTCTTCAGGCGCGGCTGCACAAGCCAGCCGGCAGCGACGTCTTCCTCTTCCCCAAAACGTGCTACCCCCTCATCCCCGATTTCGCCATCGGGCGCGCGGGCTGGGATAACTGGATGATTTACAAAGCGCGGCAAGAAAACTACGCCGTCATTGACGCAACGCCCGCCGTCACGCTGATTCATCAGAATCACGATTATTCCCATCTCGCGGGCGCACAGCCGCATTACGACCATCCCGAAAGCAAGCGCAACGCCGAGCTGGCGGGCGGAGACGCCGCGATTCGCTACACCATCCTCGACGCGACGCACCAACTACGAGACGGAAAATTAACCCGCCCGAAGATGAGCGCGGCGCGCTTCCTTCGTAACGTCGAGCGGATTCTCCGCGCCGTCTTCTTCTTCCTCCCCGCGGAGAGAATCGAAGCCATCGCCAGACCGAAGCGCTGGAAAAAACGATTTCAAAAATTATTAGGAAAATAAATGAGAAAAGGTCAAAACCCCGCCAAGTTTGTAAAAGAAGTCGCGCGCCCGCGAAGAATCACCGTCGCGCTGTTGAATTACATCCCCTTTCTGAGCGGCTTCTACGCCGAAGCGCTGGACGTGCTGAAAGTTTGTCTTTCTTCCATGCGTCAGGACGCGGGGCTGCCGTTCGACTTGATGGTCTTCGACAACGGCTCCTGCCCCGAAGTCCGCGATTTTTTAATTGCGGAAAAAGAAGCGGGACGAATTCAATATTTGATTTTGTCCGAGAAGAACATGGGCAAGGGCGGCGCGTGGAACGTCATGCTGGCAGGCGCGCCCGGCGAAATTATCTCCTACACCGACAGCGACGTGTTGTTTGATCCGAATTGGCTGGCGCGCTCGGTGGAAATTCTCGAAACCTTTCCAAACGTCGGCATGGTCACGGCGCGCCCCTTCCGCACGCCGCCGGAATTTTATTCCGCCACGTTGGACTGGGCGAGGCGAAACGCTCAATTGGAGGAAGGGCAATTCATTCCATGGGAAACGTTTTTAGAGTTCAACCTTTCGCTGGGACAAACAGAGGAAGAAAACAAAAAGGTTTACGCGGAGACCAGAGATTGGAGAATCGTTTACCAAGGCGTGACGGCGATGGCGGGCGCGAGTCATTGGCAATTCACGGCGTATAAATCTACGCTGCAACAATTCCTCCCCTTTGATATGGACAAGCCCATGGGTCAAGTGCGCCAGCTCGATAAGCGCATGAACGACGCGGGCTTGCTGCGCCTGATGACCTCCGACCCGCTGGCGATGAATATGTCTAACACGCTAGGCTATCTGCGAGGAGAATTAGGAAAAGCCGAAGCGCAAAGAACGAAAAGCAAAGGCTGGAAGCGGCGGCTGCTGGAACTTCCGCCCGTAAAAAAAGCGCTGCTCGCCGCGTATAATCAAATTTTCAACTGGTATTATTCCTGACCAGCGCGGCTGGCAAGCCGCCGCGTCACGCTACGATATGAGCAAACGCATCTTCATCTCCGCCGACCACGGCACCGCCATCGTCTATTTCCTGCAAAGCGACGTCGTCCCGACGCTGCTGGAAGCGGGCGTGGAAGTCGTCGTCCTGACCGACGACGAAACCAAAGAAAAAATTGCGGCGCGTTTCGCGCGTCCCGGCTTGATATTTGAAGGGCTGCGATTAAAGCAAGCCAACGAATACGCCAAAACGGTCAGCCCGCGCCTGCAATCCTTGTTGATTTACCTGCGGCGCGTGGGCGCTTCGCGGCGCATCAACACCGGCGCGGTGGACGCGCACATCCGCGAGGTGTGGAGCGAAAACGGGTGGAAGTATCGGCTGGGCGTATGGCTGCCCGCCGCGCTGATGATTTTCCTGCTGCGGAATTTCGCCTGGGCGCGCCAGCTGCTCGTCAAAGCGCAAAACCGCTTCACCCCGAACATTTACGCCGACCTGTTCGAGAAATATCAGCCCGAACTGGTCGTCGCCTCCACCCCCGGCTGGCGGATGGATAGATACCTGCTGCGCGAATCCGCGCGGCGCGGAATCCCAAACCTGACGGTCATCGTCGGCTGGGACAACACCTCGTCTTACAACATCCCCGGCGCGGACGTGCAATGGGCGGCATGTTGGTCCGAAATTCAAAAGGAAGAGATGGTGAAAGGCTCGGATTGGGACCCGCAAAGGGTGGCGGTGTGCGGAATCCCCTCTTACGACGGCTACATCCGCAAGCAATGGCTCATCCCGCGCGAGGAATACTTCAAACGGCACGGGCTGGACCCGAACCGCAAGTTAATTTCCTACGCCAGCAGCTTTGTGCATTACGCGCCGAATCTGCCGAACATTGAAACGCTGGCGAAACTGGTCGCCTCGGATTCGCTTGCCGAACCGGCGCAACTGCTGATTCGCCTGCATCCGAGTCACTTTCAAGACAAGCCGAAAATCTTCGCGGAAGAACGCGCGCGCGTCTTTGAGCTGGAAAAGAAATACCCGCACGTGCGCGTCGTCCAACCCGTCGCGCTGGGCGGTTCGCTCGGCTATTACGGCGGCGAAGACATGGACGAAAAAGCCTCGATGATGGCGTATTCGGACGTGATGGCGACGGTGTACTCGACGATGGTGGTGGAAGCCGCCGTTCACGATACGCCCATCGTCGCGGCGGTCATAGATTCGCCCAACGGCTGGGGAGTCCCCAACAAGTTTTCGCTTTCGCTGAAAGAAATCGGCGACTGGCCCACGCACCAACGCTTTCGCCGCGCCAGAGCGGGCAGAGTCGCCAGAGACGAAAACGAGCTGCGCGAAGCGCTGAACCTGTATCTGAAAGACAAAAGCGCGGACGCGGCGCAACGCCGCAAATTCATCGAAGACGAAATCACGCGCGCCGACGGGCTGGCGGGCAGGCGCGCGGCGGAATTTATTCTGCGCGTTTTGCAAACGGGCAAAACTGTTAATTGACGCATCATCAGCTTGCATGTATAATTTTCAAAACTAGCCTGACGAAAGGCGCGAAGAAAACGTATGGCGCTGCGCGGAAATTTAAGAGATTTTACAGTCACCCAATTGCTCAACCTGATTAACCTCGCCGGCAAAACCGGGACGCTCGTCCTGGACGGTCCCAGCGAGCAGGCATATCTCGCCTTCCGCGACGGCAAGCTGGCTCACGCCCGCGTCGGCAAGGAAGACGGCAGCCTCGCGCTGGTGCTGCACAAAGCCAATAAAATCAACGCGAACCAATATAAGGCGATTGTAGACCGCGCAGGGCAAATGACCGACAAAGAACTGGGGCTGCTGCTGATAAACGCCGGGTACGTCACGCAGGAAGACATTATCCTCAACCTGCAAAAATACTTCACCGACCTGGTGCGCAAGCTGTTCACCTGGGTGGAGGGAGTCTTCCGCTTTGAAAACGAAATGCCCCCCCCCGAAGACCGCATCAACGTGCGGCTGGATTTGGAAAACCTGATCATCGAAGGCTCGCGGCAGCTGCGCGAAATGGAGCGCCTGCAAGACGAAATTCCCAGCCTCGACATGGCGCTGAAATTCACCGACCGCCCGCTATCCAACGTCAATTTGAGCGTGGACGAATGGAAAGTGGTCAAATATGTGGACCCGAAGAACACCATCCGCCAGATAGCCGCGACGACAAAAATGAGCGACATTGAAGTCCGCCGCATTGTATATGGGCTGCTGCAAGCCGGGCTGGTGGAGCTCACCCGCCCCGCCAACGTCCCGCCGAAACCGATGTTGAATCAATTCCCCACGCAGGATAAAGACGAACAAAAGAACCTCATCAATAAACTCATTGGTCGCATCCGCGCCATGTAACCATTGGTCTCACAAGGATAGAAATTATGCAAACTGTCAAAATGGTAGTCACTGGTCCGTTCAGCGCCGGCAAGACCCAGTTTATTCAGTCGGTCAGCGAAATAGACGTGGTCGCCACCGAGCGGAAGATTTCCACCGAAGAAGAGCGCTCCGTCAAAAACGCGACCACCGTGGCGATGGACTTTGGGCGCATCACCGTGGACAACGACCTGGTGCTGTACCTGTTTGGCACGCCGGGTCAAAAGCGCTTCGACTTCATGTGGGAGATTCTTTCCGAAGGCATGTTGGGCTTCATCGTCATGGTGGATAGTACCCGCCCGGAGACCTTCCGCGAAGCCCGTTCCATCCTGGAGACCTTCCGCGCCTACGCCCCGACGCCTTACGTCGTCGCTGCCAACAAGCAAGATATGGAAGACGCCTGGGAACTGGACGACGTCCGCCACGCATTGCGACTTGATAACAACACCAAGCTTTTGCCTTGCGTCGCCACGAATCGTGATACAGTTAAAACAGTGCTGCTCGAGTTGCTTTACAGCATCCTGAGCGAAATGGAATCCGATTAGGAAGCAAATCTGGCGCTGTGTCTTCGATTACAACCGACCAAGGAATTGTTCACTACGAAGTGTACGGACGGGGACGTCCAGTTATCCTCCTGCACGGATGGCTAGGCTCGTGGGGGTTGTGGCAGGAGACAATGGCCTATTTGGGCGCGTTTTATCGCACCTATGCGATGGATTTCTGGGGGTTCGGCGAATCGGGCAAGAAACGCGATACTTACGCCGTTTCCGATTTTGTGGACCTGGTCAATCAATTTATGAACCAGCTCGGCATTGTTCGCGCGCCGCTGGTCGGTCACAGCATGGGCGGCACGGTCAGCCTTTCGGTGGCCATCAAATACCCGGAGCGGGTCAGCAAAGTGGCGGTGGTCGGCTCGCCTATCGCCGGCTCCTCGCTTGCCCCGCTGCTCAAGCTCGCCGGCTATCGCCCGATCGCCTTCATGCTCTTCAACATGATGGTCCCGTTTCGGGCGTTCATGAAGTACTATTACTCGCGAGTCATTTGCAAAGACCCGCGTTTTCCTGAGATGATGGACCGCGACCTCTCGCGCACCACGCTCGAATCCTTCCTGCTTTCCATCGCCTCGCTGCGCCGCACCGATTTGAGACCGCTGCTGCCGCAAATTCAAACGCCCGTGATGGGCATGTACGGCGACAAAGACGTCATCGTCCACCCGCTGCAATGGCAGCCGCTGCTGGCGGGCGTGCCGCACGCGCAAATCAAGCGCTTCCCCGAAGCCGGGCACTTCCCCATGCTGGAAGAGCGCGACGAGTTCATCAAAAAACTTAAAAACTTCCTCGACCAACCGCCGCCTGCGAAGTCGTAGGCGGTTTTTTCTTTCTGAACATCAGTTATAATAGGTTCCTATGCTTAAGGTCATCCTCCACGAGGACAAACCCGTCACGCCTTTTTGCGAGCCGGCGCGCGAGCTGCGAATTCAAAACAAGCCGCTCTGGCTCAACCAAAGGGATACGCTCGCCAAATACGTCACCCGCGAAGTAGAACTGATGAAAAAAGAAGAGCGTCTGCCGACGACGCGGGAAGAAACCATCGTCTACCGCGATAATCTTTTCTTCGACGAGTTTTACATTGACGCATTCATCGAGCAAGCCCGCAAACGCAAACGCCCGGCGCGCGCCGCTTTTCACGCCAACGAGCCAGCCTTTCGAGAGCACGCCTTGCCGCTTTCCACCTCCTACACCCCGGCCGGCAGCCTGTATCTGGCGGATTTATGGTATTACCCCAACGGACCCATCGCCGACGTCGAGCCGCTGGTCATTGACCTCGAAACGCGCGAAATCGGCTACTACCACGTGCCGACCTACATGGTCGGCGACGCCAGCGGCGACCTTGTCTTTCAAGTGCCGCTGCGTTCGCTGATTGCCATTGACAGCTGGGTGCATATCTTCATCGCCGACACGGTCTTTGGGCAGTTTGGGCGCGGCGCGCGGTTTGAAAAACGCCTGAACGAAGACCTCGCATTCAAAATCAAAATCATCGGCAAAGCAATTTACGAAGGGCGCCAAGTGCTGGAATGTTCCGAGCTGGTGCAAGTCGGCAAGAACTGCGTCATAGACCCCAGCGCCATCATTCACGGTCCCACCATCATCGGCGACAACGTCACCGTCAACGCGGGGGCGGTCATCGAAAACTGCATCATCGGCAACAACGTCAACATCTCGCAGGACGTTCAACTCATGCTTTCCGTCGTCGGCGACGGCGCTTTTTTGCCTTTCCGCGCCGCGCTCTTTATGACGACCCTGATGGATCACAGCATGGTGGCGCAAAACACCTGCTTGCAAATGTGCGTCGTCGGTAAAAACACCTTCATCGGCGCCGGCTCCACCTGGACGGATTACAACCTCATCCCCATTGACATCCGCGCCCGCGACGGCGCCGGCGGTTTGAGCATCGCCAACCGCGCCGTGCTGGGCGGCTGCGTGGGACACAATTGCCGCATCGGCTCCGGCATGATTGTGTACCCCGCCCGCACCATTGAATCGGACGTGGTGCTGGCTGCCACCAAGGAGCGCCGCGTCATTGACCGCGACGTCAAATTCGAAGACAGCGACCATCACAAATACAAGCCGGAGGTCGCGGAAAAGCACAAACCCATGTATCACAAAAAATCCGCTGACGAGCTTGAATCATGGTAAGTTATGGATAGCTTCGCTTTCATCATCCATCCAATTGACCCCAAGCGAGACGTCAGCCGTAAATTTCCACTGCTAGGAAAAATCTTAAGCGAAAGACAAATAGATTTTTTCTCCACCTTTTTTCCGCCGGTGTATATTTCCGAAATCGAAGGGATTACCTCGCAAGCCACCGGCAAGCAAGTCAAAGGCTGGTTCGTCGCCTGCCCATACACGCCGCGCCGCATGATGGAGTTGCCTGAGCGGGCGGTCTATCGTAAAATTACGGAAACCGGACGCATGGCGGAACGATTGGGCGCGAAAATTCTCGGCTTGGGCGCGTTCACCTCCGTCATCGGCGACGCTGGCGCGACCATCGCCAAAAATCTGGACGTCCCCGTCACCACCGGCGATTCATACACGGTGGCAATGGCGGTCGAAGCCATTCGCGAAGCCGCGAAAGTCATGCGAATTGAAATACGCGCATCCGCCGTCGCCGTCGTCGGCGCAACCGGAGCGATCGGGCGCGTATGCGCCGAATTGCTGGCAAACGAAACCGCGCGGCTTTACCTGATTGCCCGCGACGAGAAAAAACTCGAAGCCCTGCGCGAAAAAATCGCCGCAAAAAACCCGCGCGCGGAGGTTATCGCCACTTCAAAAATGGAAGCGTTGAAACATGCCCGCCTGATTTTGACCGTGACTAGCGCCATTCACGACGTCATCCGCCCGGAGCATTTGCAGCCCGGCAGCGTGGTATGCGACGTGGCGCGCCCCCGCGATGTTTCTGCAATGGTGGCAAAAGCGAGAGATGATATATTAGTGATTGACGGCGGCATGGTGGACGTGCCGGGATCCGTTGATTTTCATTTTGATTTCGGATTTCCGAAAGGAAAAGCCTACGCCTGCATGGCGGAAACCATCGCCCTAGCGCTCGAAGGCCGATTTGAAGACTACACCGTCGGCAAAAACATCACCCTGGAGCGCGTGCAGGAAATCGCCGCGATTGCCGCGCAGCACGGTTTTCGAATGAGCGGTTTCCGCTCCTTTGAAAAAGAAGTGACGGAAGAACAAATAGAAGCCGTTTTACAAAACGCCCGCAAGGGTACAACGCGCTTACAGGAGGCTCCTCATGAGTAATGCCCGCTTGCTGGTTGTGGAAGACGATATTGACATCGCAAACATGCTGAAAATCTACTTCTCCGGCTTGAACTTTGAAGTAGACGTAGCCAATCGCGGACGCGACGCTTTGGAAAAAGTCAAGCACGCCATCCCGCACCTGATTGTGCTGGACATTATGCTCCCGGACATAGACGGCTACGAAGTCTGCCGCAACCTGCGCACCAATTTACGCACCAGTCATATTCCGGTGATTTTCCTCACCCAAAAAGATGAGCGCAGCGACAAACTGCAAGGTCTTGAATTAGGCGCGGACGATTACATCACCAAGCCCTTCGACATCGAAGAATTGAAACTGCGCGTGCAAGGCGCCATTCGCCGCGCCGAGCGCGACAGCCTCACCGACCCGCGCTCCGGTCTGCCCGCCGGACGATTGATCGAAGACCAGCTGCGCCAGATTATCCGCAAACAGGACTGGTCCTTGATTGACCTGCGCATCAACAACTTCGAGCCGTTCAAAGACGTATACGGCTTCGTCGCCGGAGACGACGTGATTCGCTTCGCCGCCATGCTCATCGGCGAAGTGGTGGACGATCTCGGCACGCCCAACGATTTCATCGGTCACGCCGGCGGCGACAATTTCATCATCATCACCACGCCCGAAGCCGCCCCCGCCATCCGCCAGAAAATCAAAGAGCGCTTCGCCGAAGAAGTGCAAAGCCACTACAACTTCATTGACCGCCAGCAAGGGTTTATCCAAGCCCCCGCCGCGGACGGCGGCGTGGAAAAAGTCGGCTTCATGACCATCGCCGCGGGAATCATCTCGCCCACTGTCGACTCCTTCGCCGACATCCGCGAAATTACCGAACTGGCGGCGGAAGCGCGCCGGCAAGACGCAGCCGCTTCTCCCGCTTCCTAAACTCGTCCCTTCAAGGCAGGCAGCCTCCATGTTTACCGGGTTGGGCATTAGCTTGTTCCTCTTCGGACTGGCGCTGATTGCGCTGGTGTGGACAGTTTTAACGCTGCTGCCGCGCGCCAACGCGCGCGGCTGGGAACGCGCCCAATCGCCCAGATCCGCCTTTTCCCCCGCCTCCCTGAACAAAAAATCCACCGACGCGGTGATTTTGATTCAACCCGGCGGTCGAGTGGAATATCTAAGCGACCTCGCGCGCGAATATTTCGACCTGCGCGAATACGAGCCTTACGATCTAGAACGTCTGGCGCGGCAAGCGCGCCCGACGGAAGATTTCCTCGATTTGTGCGCCAACCCCGGTCAAAAACGCCTGACCATCGCCGGCAAATTGGCGGAAGCGGCGTCTTACGAAGTCCCCGGCGAATACCCCTTGATGATGGTCACCCTGCGCGGCAAAGAATACGCCCCCGCGCTCAAAGAAACGGGCGCTTCGGAAGAAATCCTGCGGGCGGTGGCGGAGTTCACCCAATCCATCGCCGGCAGCCTCGATTTAGATTCGGCCGCGCACTCCATCATAGACAACGTCAGTCGCCTCATCTCGGCGGACGCGCTCGACCTGAAATTATGGAACGCCGCCGAACAAAAACTTATCTCTTATCGTTTTCAAAACTCGCCCGCGCCAAACGGCTCCGCCCCGCTGAATTTCGGCAAACTGACCGAGCAACTTGCCGCGCGGCGCGAAGCGATTCTCGTTCAAGATACGCGCGCGCGCCCGGAACTGGCGGACCTGCCGCTCGTGCAATCTTATCTCGGCGTGCCGCTCATCGTCGGAAGCGAACTGATCGGCGCGCTGGAAGCCGCTCAAACCGGCGGCAGCGCCTTCGGTCCCCATGATGTAGACCTGCTCATGCTGGTTTCAGGGCAAGCGGCGGCGGCGCTGCGAAACGCCAGACTATACGTCGAAGAACAAAAGCGCAGCGCGGAACTCACCGGGCTGGCGAAACTGAATCAATCGTTGAGCGCGGCGCACGACCCGCAAGAACTGTTCGCCCGTCTGGTCGAAAGCGTCGCCTCCATCTTTCCGGCGGAGATCATCGGCTTCCTGCTATATGAAGAAGACAAGCGCCTCCTCGAAGGCAAGACGCCGTTTCGCGGTCTGCCTAAACATCTGGTGGAAATTTACCGCGTGAACATCGCGCCCAATAGCCCGGCAGAACAAATTCTTGCCAGCCGCCAACCGTTGATAACGCAAAACGCCTCCGCCGACGAAGCATGGCGCGCGCTTGGACTGGCGAACATTGCGCTGGCAGCCAGCATGCGCGACAACGCGCTGATACCGCTGGTTTCCTCCGGGCGCATGTTGGGCTATTTGCAAGCGGGACACTTCCCGCGCGGTTTTTCCCTCGCGGCAGCCGATGAAAAACGCCTACTGGAAGTCGTCGCCAACCAGGCGGCGACCATCATTGACAACGTTTTATTGATGCAGCAAGCCCGCGCCCGCGCCATGCGCGCCGACGCGCTGCGACGCATCGCCAGCCTGACCGGTTCTTCCGCCACGCTGGAAGAAATCATCAAATACTCCGTGCAGGAAATCGTCCATCTCTTTCAAGCGGATATGGGCGCCATCTTCCTTTTAGACGAAACGCGCGGCGAATTGCGCCTGCGCCGCGAATCGGCTTACGGCGTGCCGGAAGACGCGGACGCTTCGCTGATTCGGATTTTTGTGGACGACCCGCAATATCGCCTGACGGTTTCGGGCAGCGGCAAGACCTTCCTTTCCGGCAGACTGAGCGTGGACCGCCGCGTGCTGAACATCTACCGCCCCTTCGTCACCAGCTTGCAAATCGAATCCTGCATTGTGGCGCCGCTCACCACGCGCGAACGTCGCCTTGGCGAACTGATGCTCGGCAGTTACAAGACGGAGCGCTTCAACGCCTACGACGCGCAAATCGTCACGACGGCGGCGGGACAAATCGCCTCCGCCATTGAAACCGCCGACCTGAGGGCGCAAACCGACGTCTCGCTGCGTCGCCGCTCCGAACAAGCGGCGCTGATTGCGCGCGTCAGCCGCGAGATGAGCTCCATCCTCGACCTGAAACGCCTGCTGCAAATTCTACACGACGAAGCGCTGCAAGCCGCCAAAGCCGCTTGCGCTTCGGTCCTGATGTTCGACGAGAAAAGCGCCGCGGGCGAATTTCGCGTTTCGCTGGCTGTCGGCTGCCAGACTCAGGCGCGGACTCTGAGCAAGCTGGACGAGACCATCCTTTCCAGCGGCGAAGCGCAAGTCGTTTCGGATTACGCGCAAGAAGGCATCTTCCCGCCGCACGAAGGCGCGCGCTCTTCCGTTATCGCCCCCATCCTGCATCACGACGTTCCCATCGGGCTGCTTTCGCTGCACAGCCCGCACGCCAACTTCTTCAAAAGCGAAGCCGTCGAGCTCATCAAAAGTCTCGCCCTGCAAGCCGGGAGCGCGCTCAAAAACGCGCAGCGGTATCAATTGCAAAAATCCGCCGCCGAAGCCTTAAGCCGCCGCGCCGAAGCGCTGCGCTGGCTCACCGACGCCAGCCGTCAATTCGCCGCAGAACAACCCATCGAACAAATGCTGCGCTCGCTGGCGCAAGGCGTTTGCGAATCCACCCCCTTCCGCGTGGCGCTGATAAGCGTGGCGGAAGCGGATGGGATGCTGCGCCGCGTAGCGGGCGCGGGCATTCCCCGCGAAACGATGAACGATCTGCTCGCTCATCGGCATCCGCTGGCAAGCGTTCAACAGCTGCTAAAGCCGGAATTCAAGATCAGCCGTTCTTATCTCATCCCGACAGATAAAGCTCCCGTGCTGCCGCCGGACATTCACATTGTGACGCTCGAGCTGCAAGTAGCGGAAGTTCAAAGCGCCGATAGCTGGAGCGCGGAAGACCTCTTCCTCTGCCCGCTGGAAAACGCGCGCGGCGAAATGATTGGGCTTATCAGCCTGGACGACCCGGAAAACGGCTTGCGTCCCAACCGCGCGACCATTGAAACCGTGGAATTATTCGCGGCGCAAGCCGCCTTGCTGATCAGCGCGCGAGCGCAGCAAGTCGAGCTAAAAACCAGCATCGAAGCCCTGACGGTAGGCTTGCAGCGCCAGCAGAAATTGCTAAACGTCACGCAAAACGACCTGCCGGTGTTGCTGCGCAAAGACCTTGAACAAACGATTTCGCTGCACAACCTCGACCGGCGCGCCCAGCGCGTGCGCGCGGGCCTGGCAATTACTCAGTCGGTCAGCCGCCAGGTGGACGCCGCTTCGGCGCTGATGGCGCTTGGGCGCGAAACGCTCACCCAATTGGAAATGTCCACCGCGCTGGTGGCGGAAAACACGACCGAAGGCGCGCGCCTGCAATATGTTCTGGGCGCGCTGCCCCGCTCGACCAACGTCGAATCGCTGTTCGGACAGCGCAACCCGCTGCGCGCCTGTTTGCAAACCGGCAAAGCGATTCTGATCGCCAATCTGGACGAAAACGAGGAATGGCGCGATACGGCGCTGCTTGCCGCGTTGCGCGCCAAAACGGTCATTTGTCTGCCGCTGACCGTGGAAGAGAAAGTGATTGCGGCGATGCTCGCCGTGAACCCGGAGCCGGCGGCGGAGTTTACGGAAGAAGACCGTCAGGTTTATTTGCAAATTTCGCAGCAGGCTTCGGTCATCTTGCAAAATCTCTCGCTGCTAAACACCACGCGCCGCCGCCTCGAAGAAGTGAATCTGCTGCTCGACTTCAGCCGCCAGCTTTCCGGCTTAAGCCCCGAAGCGCTGGTCAAATCGCTGCTGGATAGCGCCAAGCGCGTGCTACAAAACGCGCATGCCGGCGCGGCGCTGCTCTGGAACCCGCAAAGCGACATGCTCGTGCCGCAAGCGGTCGTGGGATACGCCGACAACGCCAGCCTGATGAAGATTCAATATCACATTGGCGAAGCGCTGCCGGGCGTGGTCTTTCACAACAAAGCCGCGCGCCGCGTGGACGAAATCAACTTCGCGCGCGATTACAACCTGCCAGCCGAAAGCCTCGCGCTTTATCGTCAAGGTACCGGCGGACGGCTGCCTGTTTCCAGCCTGCTCGTCCCGATTGTCGCCGGCGCCGAAGGGCTGGGGCTGCTGATTTTGGATAACTTCAACACGCCTGCCGCCTTCAAAAAAGAGGATGAAATTCTGCTGGTCTCGCTGGCGCAGCAAGTGGCGCTCTCGCTGGACAACCTGCGCTTGATGCGCGTGACTCAGGAGCGCGCCGGGCTGCTGCAATCGTTGAACGACGTTTCCGCTTCCATCACCTCCACCTTGAGCAGCGAAGAACTGGCGCAAAGCCTGCTCGACCGGCTGGCGCCCGTCATCCCCTACGACACCGCGACGCTCTGGCTGCGCGACAAAGACCGCCTGGCGGTGGCGGCAACGCGCGGCTTCCCCGACGCCGACCAGCGGCTTGGGCTTTCAATCTCAGTTTCGGATAGCTTGCTGTTTAAGGAAATGGCGCAAAGCGGGCTGCCCATCCTCGTGTCAGACGTGCGCGAAGACCATCGCTTCCCGCCGGTGGAGACGCAGCGCCTTTCGTGGCTGGGAATTCCGCTCGTCTCCAAAGGCGAGCTGAGCGGCGTCATCGCTATTGAAAAAACGCAGGCGCGCTTTTACACCAACGAGCAGCTGCAAATCGCCCTGACCTTCGCCAGTCAGGCGGCGGTCTCGTTGGATAACGCCCGCCTATACGAAGACAGCGTCAGCCGCGCTTCGGAACTGGCGCAGCGCACGCAACGTCTGGACGCTCTGAACCGCTTCGCTTCCACGCTCACCGGCTTGCTGGACACGGACCAAATCTTAAACGCCACCGCCAGCGAAATGCTGCAAGCGTTAAGCGCGCAGCGCGTCTCGGTAACGACCTTTGAGCGCGGCAAAGCGTATTGGAAAATTTCGCAGCCGCGCGCGCGCCTGCCGCTGCCGCGCGCGCTGCCGGACGCGCCCCTCTTCCGCCGCTTGCGCGAATCGCTCGGAGTCTTCAACACGGACGACTTTCGCGCCGAACCCGAAGTTGAGCCGCTCACCGAAATGCTGGGCGAAACGTCCGGCAGCCTGTTGGTTTTGCCCATCGTCAGCAAACAAAATCTTTCCGCGCTAATTTTCGTGCAAAACGCGGACGACGCGCGCTTTGGCTCGGACGAAATGGACGTGGCGCGCACCATCGCCTATCAGGCGGGAGTCGCCATTGAAAACGCGCGCCTATACGAATCGGCGGCGCGAACGGCGGAACGCTTCGCCATTCTGAACGAAGCTAGCTCGCAAATCAGCGCCAGCCTCGACCCCGAACAGGTGTATGTCGCCGTGCAAAAAGCCGCCGAAAAATTAATGCCCGCCGAGTCCTTCATCATCTCCCTGTACGACGAGGAGAAAAACGAAATTGACCCGGTGTACGTGATAGACCGCGGCAAGCGCTACAAAGGCGAGCGCGTTCCGTTCGGGCGCGGCTTGAGCAGCGAGGTCATCATCAGCGGCAAGCCGCTGCTGCTTTCCAATCTGGAAGAAGCCAACTCGCTAGATACGGTCAAAATCGGCGAGGACGAGGAAGAGACGCAATCCATCATCGCCGTGCCGATGTTCATCGGCGCGAAAGCCCTGGGCATGCTTTCCGTGCAAAGCTATCAGGCTGGCGTCTACGCCGAAGAAGACGTGCAAATTCTCGGCACGCTCGCCAACCAAGCCATTGTCGCCATTCAAAACGGGCGGCTATTCGCCGAAACGCAGCGCTTCACCGCCGAGCTGGAAGCCCGCGTCGCGGAGCGCACCGCGCAAGTGCAGCGCGAACAAAAGAACACAGAAACGCTGCTGCACATCCTCACCGAGGTCTCCGCCAGCCTCGACCTGGACCGCGCGCTGAACCGCACGCTCTCTCTGCTAAACAACGCCATTGGCGCGGAACAAGGCACGGTCATGCTGCTGAACACGGAAGACGGTCTGCTGCATTACCGCGCGGGATACGGCTATCTCTCCCGCCAAGCCGAAACGGGCGGCGCGCACGGCTTTACCCTGCGCGTGGGCGAAGGTCTCGCCGGGTGGGTCTTGCAAAACCGCGAGTCGGTCTTAATTAGCGACCTGCATCAAGACAAGCGCTGGGTGCGCAACGTCGGCGCCGGGCAGGATCATCGCAGCGCCATCGTCGTGCCAATGCTCGTGGCGGAGGACGCAATTGGCGTGCTGATGGTCTTCCACCGCCTGCCGAACTTCTTCAGCGCCGAAATGCTCAACCTCGTCAAAGCCATCGCCAGCCAGGTGGCGGTCGCCATTAACAACGCGCATCTCTACGAGCTCATCCGCGACCAGGCGGAGCGGCTCGGTTCGATGCTTCGCAAAGAGCAAGAAGAGAAAAGCCGCTCGGTAGCCATTCTGCAAGCGGTGGCGGACGGCGTGGCGGTAACGGACATGAACGCCCACATCTCGTTTATGAACACGTCCGTCGAAAAGATTTTCGGCGTCAAAGCCTCGCGCTACGAAAACCAGCCGCTGGAATCTTTGAGCGAATCCTTCCACGAGGGCAAGCGATGGATAGAAACCATCTACCGCTGGTCGGAAGACCCTTCGCTCTGCCGACCCGGCGAACTGTACGCCGAAAAATTGGAATTAGAAAACGGGCGCGTCGTCCTCGTTCACCTGACGCCGGTGGTCTTCCACAGCGACTTCCTCGGCACCGTGTCCATCTTCCGCGATATTACTCACGAAACCGAAGTGGACCGCCTGAAATCGGAATTTGTCGCCACCGTCAGCCACGAGCTGCGCACCCCAATGACCGCCATCAAAGGCTACGTGGACTTGCTGATGATGGGCGCGACAGGCGCGCTCAACGACAATCAGGCGCATTTCCTCGGCATTGTCCGCAACAACATTGACCGCCTGAATATTCTGGTGGACGACCTGTTGAACGTCTCCCGCATTGAGGCGGGCAAAATCAACCTGGAAATCAAGCCGGTAGATGTGCGCGAAATCGTGGAAGATATTCTCGCCGAAACCCTCAGCCGCTCGCAGACCGAAGAAAAGCGCATGGCAATTTCTTTGGACGCGCCCAAACACCTGCCGCCCGTCGCCGGCGATTACGCCCGCGTCCGTCAGATTTTGGAAAACCTGGTGGACAACGCTTATTGTTACACGCCGCACAACGGCGCCATTCACATCGCCGTTCAAGAAAAAATCGGCGAAGTGCAAGTGGACGTGACGGACAACGGCGTTGGGATTGCGCCGGAAGACCAGGAGCGCATTTTCGAGCGCTTCTATCGCGGCGAGCATCCTTTCGTGCTGGCGACTCCCGGCACAGGGCTGGGCTTGCCCATTGTCCGCGAGCTGGTGGAAATGCACGGCGGAAAAATCTGGGTGACCAGCTCCGGCGTGCCGGGCGAAGGAAGCAAATTCTCCTTCACGCTGCCCATTTATCACAAGTAACGGAGTGTTTGCGAATGGCTAGAATCCTGATTGCAGAAGACGAACCCGACATCCGCGAACTGGTGGCGTTTACGCTGCGCTTTGCCGGCCATGAAGTAACTCCCACTTCCAACGGGGAGGAAGCGTATCAGCAAGCCGGCGTCGTCCTGCCGGATTTAATTCTGATGGACGTGCGCATGCCCAAAATGACCGGCTACGAAGCCTGTCGCGCCATCAAAGCCGACCCGACGCTGAAAGATATTCCAGTCGTCTTTCTTTCCGCCAAAGGACAGGATACCGAAATTCAAACCGGCTTGGACGCGGGCGCGGAAGAATATTTACTTAAACCCTTCGCCCCCGACCAGCTGGTTCAACGCATTAAAGAAATTCTAGCGAAGTTTGGAAAGCAATGAGCGCGATAATTATTGACGGCGCAATGGTGCATTACGAAGCGTTGGGCAGAGGACGCCCAATCATCTTCCTGCACGGCTGGGTGGGATCATGGCGTTACTGGATTAACGCCATGCAGGTCGCCTCGACCTCGTTCCGCGCCTACGCGCTGGACCTCTTCGGCTTTGGCGACACCGCCCGCGACGCGACGCGCTACACGCTGGCGAATCAAGCCAACCTGATTAATCGCTTCCTTGAAGAAATGGGCATCGGCAAGGTCGCGCTGGTCGGTCACGACCTGGGCGCGCTGGTGGCTTTCACCTACGTCAAGCAATTCCCCAAAAGCGTGGACCGCATGATGGCGGTCGGCTGTCCGCTGGAATATGAAGCGGTCAGCTCGCGCCTGCGCAGCCCCAATTTGCAAGACCTGGCGGGCTGGCTGGCAAACGGCGCGGACGCGAACAACGCGCTCGCGGACGCGGCAAAAGCCGACCCGCAAGCGGTGGTCGCCTCGCTGGCTGGCTTGCAGACGGGCAACGCCTTCTCCGGAATCCGCGACCTCGGCGTGCCGTGCCTCTTTGTTTACGGGGCGAACGACCCGGCGGTGAGCGTCCCCTCGCAGGAACAGGCGGAAAACACGCTGCCGATGCACATGCACCAAATCAACCTCGACGGCGCGGGACACTTCCCCATGCTGGATAATCCCTCGCAATTCAACCGCCTGATGACCGACTTCCTCGCGCTAGATTCGGGCATGAGTCCGCGCGAGCTGCAAATGAAAGAGGAATGGAAGCGCCGGGTGAGATAAATTCCGGCGCTTTTTTGACTTGACGTCGGGAACGATGCGGCATATACTCGCCGCGCACAACCCAACGGGGAGCCTGCCGCGCAGGCTGAGAGGAGCGTTCAGCGCTCGACCCGCACCACCTGAACTGGATAATGCCAGCGGAGGGATTTCGTTTTCGCCAAAAACCATCCCCCGCGCGGGATGGTTTTTTTAGTCGTATAAAGGATCTTTCATGAAACGAGCGGTTATCTTTACAAACGGCGTCCTGCCCAATCGGGAAGCCGCCCGCAGGCTCGTCCGCCCCGGAGATATTCTCATCGCCGCGGACGGCGGAACGCGCCTGATGGCGCAACTGGGTTTGCAGCCGCGTCTCGTCGTCGGCGATTTAGATTCCGCCCCGCAGGAAGAAGTTCAAAAAATGCTGGCGGCAAAAGTTGAATTCCGCCAGTATCCGCAGGATAAAGACGAAACCGACCTGGAACTCGCCCTGCAAGCCGCGCGCGAATTCAACCCCGAAGCGATCCTCATCGCGGGCGCGCTGGGCGGACGACTGGATCAGACCCTCGCCAACATCGCGCTGCTGACCCAACCCGACCTGCTGACCAAAAACGTCCGTCTGGACGACGGCTTGGAAGAAGCGTTCTTCTGCGCGCGCGAAGCCGAAGTTCACGGCGAAATTGGCGACCTTGTTTCACTGCTGCCATGGGGCGCGGAAGCGCGCGGAGTCTCCACCGAGGGCTTGAAATGGCGGCTGGACGGCGAAACGCTTTTGCCCGCCCAAACGCGCGGAATCAGCAACGAGATGACCGCTGAAATTGCGAGAGTAAAACTCAATTCCGGCTTGCTGCTCGTCGTTCACCGCCGAGAAAAAAGCGACGAAAAAGACAACAAGCGAGAGACGGCATAAAAAAGGAGATAAATTGATGAAAAAGACGTTGTTATTCGCCTTCGCTTTGATAGCGCTGATTCTGACGGCGTGCGCTTCTCAGCCCGCGCAAGAACAGACGCTGACGGTCATGACTCACAGTTCATTCGCCATCGGCGCTGAAACCGTGCAAAAATTTGAAAGCGTCCACGGGGTCAAAGTCTCTTTTCTGCAAAGCGGCGACGCCGGCGCAATGTTAAACCAAGCCATCCTGACGAAAGAATCGCCGCTGGCGGACGTTCTCTTCGGTGTGGATAACGCCTTCCTCTCGCGCGCGCTAGACGCGGAGATTTTCGAACCGTATGCCTCGCCCCTGTTGAAAGAAATCCCCGCGGCGCTGCAGCTCGACCGTTTGAACCGCGCGCTGCCCGTAGATTTCGGCGACGTGTGCATTAATTACGACAAAAAATACTTCGCCGAGAAAAGCCTCCCCGTGCCGCAATCTTTTGAAGATTTGCTCAAGCCTGAATACGCGAATCTGCTTGCGGTGGAAAACCCCGCGACTTCGTCGCCCGGTCTCGCCTTCTTGATAGCCACGCGCGTTCATTTCGGAGAAAAATATCTCGATTATTGGAAAAACCTGAAAGCCAACGGCGTGGTCGTGGCGGATGGATGGGAGACCGCCTACTATACCCACTTCTCCGCCTCCTCCGGCAAGGGAGCGCAGCCGATGGTGGTCTCTTACGCTTCCAGCCCGGCTGCGGAAGTTTATTTCGCCGCCGAGCCGTTGGAGGAAGCGCCCACCGGCTCCATCCTCGCGCCCGGCATGTGCTTCCGCCAGATTGAATTCGCCGGCGTTTTGAAAAACGCCCGCAACCCGGCTCTTGCCCGAAAGTTTGTAGATTTCATGCTGAGCGAAGAATTTCAGGAAGACATGCCGCTGAATATGTTTGTGTATCCGGCGAACAAAAACGCGGCGCTGCCCGAAGTCTTTACGCGATACGCGCAATTTGCGCCGAAGCCCGCGCAAATTTCCTACGAGGAGATCGCGGCGAACCGCGACGCATGGATCGAAGCATGGACGGAAGCGACGAAGTAAACCGCCGAGCCGCCGCGAACAACAAGCGATAAAAAAACGGAACCCGCTTTTTGAAAGAGGCGGGTTCCGCGTTTTGGGCGCGAAGCGCTATTTTTTGACCTTGACCTCGATCGTCACGCCAAAGACGATATAAGCGTAACCGAGAGCTAGCGCCAGAAAGACCAGCAGCAGCATCCAGCCGTTTTCGCGCAGCACGTTCTTTTTCGAGAACAGTTCCATGACGACGAGAATCGCGCCTCCGGCGGAAGCCGCCATCATGGTGAAGGCTTCGGGCTTTATTTGTTCGGGGGCGCTATCCTTTAAGAACCAGAGCAGGACCGCCGTGACAATCAGCGCGCCGCCCAAAAAGCGCGACATGACCAGCGTGGACGTATAGGCGTCGGACACGCCGAAAAATTGCAAAAAGGGCTGAGGAGCCGCCAGCAGCGCGGCGCCCGCCGCCGCGGCGACGACGGCGTTCAAAAGAAACATCAAACGGTAGCTCATTTTTTTCTCCTTTTTTATTCTTCTTCCGTTTTCCACGACGTTCTTTCGCTCAACAAGTTCACTTCGTCCGGCGAAAGGCGGACGTTTAACGCGCCGAGGTTTTCCTTCAATTGAGCGACGGAAGTCGCGCCGATAATCGGGCTGGTGACGACCGGGTCGACGAGCAGCCACGCCAGCGCGATTTGCGCAATGGTGGCGTTATGCTCCAAGCCGATTTTTTCCATTTCGTCCAGCAGCGCGAAGTTCTTTTCGGTCATCGCGCGCTTGCGCCCTTCGGCGCGTTTGCTATTCGGAAGCGGGGCGCCGCGGCGATATTTGCCGGTGAGAAAACCGCCCGCCAGCGGGCTATATGGAATCACGCCGATTGCGTAAGTCTGGCAAACGGCGCGCAGCTCGCGCTCGAACTCTTCGCGGCGCAGCAAGTTGTAATGCGGTTGAAGCGAATCGTAGCGCGCGAGGTTGTATTTATCCGAAGTCCACAACGCCTGCATCAGTTCCCACGCGGCGTAGTTGGAAGCGCCGATGTAGCGAACCTTTCCTTGCCGAATCAAATCGTCGAAGGCTCGCAAAGTTTCTTCAATGGGCGTATCCTCGTCGGGCCAATGCGCCTGATACAGGTCAATGTAATCGGTTTGCAGGCGGCGCAGCGAGGCTTCGACGGCGTTCATGATATGCGCGCGGCTGAGCCCCTGGTCGTTCGCCCCGCCGCCCATTTCGCCGCGTACTTTGGTGGCGATGATCACCCGGTCGCGCGGAATCTTCGCCTGTTTGAGCCAATCGCCTAAATAGGTTTCGGATACGCCGCCGGGGTTGCCTTCCGCCCAGCGGGAGTAAATATCCGCCGTGTCGAAAAAGTTCAGCCCGGCTTCAAACGACGCGGACATGACCTCGTGAGATTCCGCTTCGCCCAAAGACCAGCCGAACTGCATCGTCCCCATGCACAAGGCGGGAACTTTCAAGCCAGTTCCGCCCAGATTGCGGTAAATCATCGCGCCTCCTCAGTTTTTTAAGGTTGATGTTACGAAGTTTCTCCGCAGCGAGACGGCGTTTTCTTAAGCAAGCAGCGCGCGCACGCGCCTGCCCAATTCGTCAACAACGAAAGGCTTGGAAAGGTAATCGTCCGCACCCGCGCCAAAAGCCACCGCGCGGCTGTCTTCGTCGTTTAAGGCGGTGACAATCAAAATAGGCGTATCCATAAATTGCGAGGTGGCGCGCAACATGCGGCACAGTTTGAACCCGTCTGGTTCGGGCATCATTAAATCCAAGACAAAAAGTTCCGGCTCAAATTCAAGAGCGACTTCCACGGCCTGCGAGCTCTTATTGACGGCGCGCGCCTCGTGTCCCTCCGCGCCGAGATATTTTTCAAACAAGGTCGTGACCTGCTCGTCGTCGTCCACAATCAAAATTCTCGCCATGCTTCTTCCTCTCCCTAACAAAAAAATGAAGTTAAAAAATTCGTTTTGGGCGGCGGAATCAACTGCCGCAGGCAGTAGTGTACTTCAAAAAAAACAATCCATCAATACGCCTTAAGTCATCTTGCATGGCTTTCTCATGATCGCTCGCGCCGCTTTGTTTAACAGGATCAACAGGACGTCTTCACCCTGTTTTCTGCGCGGCTCATCCTAAAAAT
>DAOUBR010000039.1:0-2607 GCA_034432535.1 Anaerolineales bacterium
CTCTCCGCGCGCAAAGTCTTTTTTTTGTTTCGCGCTGACGCGAAGCGCCGCGTTATTTCACAAAGCTGTAAAGCAGCGCGCCCGCAGCCACCGAAAGGTTGAGCGAGCTGCCGCGCCCGCGCATGGGCAGCGAGACGGTCACGTCGCAGGCGGCGGCTTGCTCTTTGGAAAGCCCTTTTTGCTCGTTCCCTAAAATCAACGCCCAAGGGACTTGCGGCTCCAGCGTGCGATAATCCACGTCGGCTTTGGCGGAAGAGCCAATCAATTGGTATCCGCCGCGGCGCGCCCAGGCGACAAACTCCGCAAATGAACATTGCGCCACGGGGATCCAAAACAGCGCGCCCATGCTGGCGCGGACGACGGCGGGATGATACAGTTCCACGCCGCCTTCCAGCAAAAAGAGCATATCCGCGCCGACGGCGTCCAGAGTCCGTAGAACCGTCCCGACGTTGCCGGGGTCTTGCGGGGAAACCAGCGCCGTCGCCTGCCGAAAAGGCTTGACTTCCGCCAGCGCAAGCCGCCGCTGACGGGCAATTGCCAGAATGCCTTGCGGATTTTCCTTATCCGCGATGGATTCCATCACCTGCCTGGAAACCGACTGCGTGGGAATTGGCAGACGGGCGAGCAGCTCCCGCGCGTAGGAACTGGTCAGCAAGTCCGGCGCGTAAAAGACTGTTTGCAGCTCCCAGCCCGCCTCCGCCGCCGCGCCGACATTGTGAATCCCTTCAATGAGAAACAGCCCCGTTTCAGAGCGGATTTTCTTTTGGCGCAGCGCGCGCGCTTGTTTTACGAGCGGGTTTGACAAACTAATAATGGCGACCATGCTTTCTTTAGAAGAGTTGGGCTATTCTTTTTTCGCCGCGCGTTTGGCGGGTTTGCGCGTCGCTTTCTTCTGGGCGGGTTTCTCCGCGGCGGCTGGCGATTCTTCCCGCTTTTCGCGCTTTGCCTTTGGGGCTGGCGCTTCGTCTTCGTCCCATTCATACGGCTCGGCGACGAAGTAATCCTCTTCCCAATTCACGGCGAAAGCGGGCTGTAACTTTTTAAGGCGAATGAGCAACATAAAAACGCCCGCCGCCGCCATCAGAAAAGCGAACAGCATTGAAGTCGTGACGAAGGTCTCGCCGATGCGCGGCTGGTCGGGGCGGAAAAACTCGATAAACGTTCGAATCAGCCCGGCGGAAATCAGCCAGCCCGCAAAAACGGCGCCCGGTTTCATCTTTACTTGATACTGACGCGCAAGCCATAGCAGCGCCAGCGCCGCTAACGTGTTGAGAATCATCTCGTAGGCGAAGGTTGGATGAAAGCGGGTGGACTCAAGCGGGAAGCGCGTCAGGTCGCTGTATTGCGGCAGACGGTGGCCGGCGTCAATGGCAATGCCCCAGGGGAGCGTCGTCGGAGGACCGTACAGCTCTTGATTGATGTAATTTGCCGGGCGGGCGAGCGCTTGCCCGATGAGCGCGGCGGGGGCGATTGCGTCGAGAAAGAGCCAGAAGTCCATCCCCTTCTTTTGCAAGAAAAGATACAGCGCGACCGCCCCGAAGAGCAAGCCGCCGAAGAAGTGCAGCCCGCCCTCAGTAATGCGCCACATCCGCGCCGGCTCCTCAAGGTAGTAGGAGCTGCCGCCCGCAATGCTGTTCAGCACATACCACAGCCGCGCGCCAATAATTCCCGCCGGCAACACCCAGATCAGCGCGTCCCAAATCACGTCGCCGTTTTCGCCGCGCCGTTTAATTTCTTTTTCGGCAATCCACGTTCCTATCACCGCGCCGAACATCACCAGCAAGCCGTACCAGCGCAAGGTAATTGTCCAGTAAATGAATTTAAATGAGAATATTACAGGGTCCACAGGGTTTTTCCTCTTTGTATGGCTTTTTTGCGGCGATTATATCACCGCAGAACGGCGGGCTTGCGCGGTTGTAACAAATTTGCTTGAAGCGCATGGAATCTCACGAAGCGAAGTTCCGCTCTTTGACGCGGTTGTCTTTTTGCCTAGTGACTTTAGGGAAGGGGGGGATGTAGCGCGCTCGTCGGATTTTAACCTTTTCTATCTAACGCCCTGAACCGTTTTGGATGACGAGGCGGCGTTTGCGTAAATAGTAATTGGGCGACCCTTCCCGCCTGAAAATTGCGTTTTGGAAAATAAAATCGCCTTATAATCATGGGGTGGAGACGATGAACATGACGCTGCCCTTGAATCAGATTATCGAAGGCGATTGCATCGCAAATCTTAATGCTTTGCCTGAGAAATCTATTGACTTAATTTTTGCCGACCCGCCCTACAATTTACAGTTACAAAACGACTTACACCGTCCGAATATGACTAAAGTGGATGCCGTAAACGACTCGTGGGATAAATTCGAGTCTATGCAGGCGTATGATGAATTTACAAGGCGCTGGCTTACCGCTTGCAAACGAGTTTTGAAACCTACAGGCACAATTTGGGTGATTGGCTCTTACCATAATATCTTTCGGGTTGGGGCAATCATGCAAGATTTGGGGTTTTGGATTCTCAATGACGTCATTTGGGTCAAAACGAACCCAATGCCCAATTTTCGGGGCGTGCGTTTTACAAATGCCCATGAAACGCTTATCTGGGCAAGCACAGGA
>DAOUBR010000040.1:0-67589 GCA_034432535.1 Anaerolineales bacterium
TGATAAAAAACGCGGTGAATTTACCTATAAATCCAATTTATCTGTGTTCATCTGTGGTTAGAACATGAATTTCAAAACGCTCTCTAAGCCCTAATTCCTAATCTCTGGATTTTTCTTATGCCAATCGGTCACTTGCTGATACGCATGACCGACTTGGAACAATTTTGCTTCGTCCAAATGTTTGCCGATGAGTTGCATTCCAACCGGCATGTTTTTAGAAAAGCCAGCGGGCAAAGCCAGCGCGGGAACGCCAGCGGGGTTTGTCGAAACGACGTAAATATCGGAGAGATACATCTCCAGCGGGTCGCTGGTCTTCTCGCCGAGTTTGAACGCGGTGGTCGGGCAGGTCGGCGCGATGAGAACATCCACTTCGGAGAAAGCATTTTCAAAATCACGGCGCAAGAGCGTGCGGACTTTTTGCGCCTTCAGATAATACGCGTCATAGTATCCCGCCGAGAGCGCGTATGCGCCGAGCATGATTCTGCGCTTGACCTCGTCGCCAAAGCCCGCGCGGCGGGTTTGCAAATACACATCTACCGCATCTTGCGTGTTCTCTGAAACGGATAACCCAAAGCGCATTCCATCCATCCGCGCCAAATTGGAGCTGGCTTCCGCGAACAGCAGCAGATAATACACGGGCAAGCCGTACTTGGTATGCGGCAGCGAGACTTCGTGAACTTCCATGCCGAGTTTTTCAAACTGGCGAATCGATTCTTGGATGGCTGACTCTACACCCGCTTCCATGCCCGCCACAAAATATTCTTTTGGAATGCCAAGTTTCATGCCTTTCACGGGTTGGTGAATGGTTGAATGGTAATTGGGTACTGGCGCTTGAAATGTGGTTGCGTCCTTCGGGTCGTGACCTGCGATATGTTGCAGGACAGTCGCGCAGTCGTACACATTCCGCGCCATCGGTCCAATACAATCGAAAGAAGAGACCAGCGCAATCAGCCCGTAACGCGAGACTCTGCCATAAGTGGGTTTGATTCCCGTCACGTTGCAGAATCCGGCGGGCATTCTCACCGAGCCGCCGGTGTCTTCGCCGATGGAGAATCCGCACAGCCCGGCAGACATTGCCGCCGCCGCGCCGCCGCTTGACCCGCCGGGGACGCGCTCCAAATCCCATGGGTTGCGCGTGGGAAAGAACGCGGAGTTTTCGCAGGATGAGCCCATGCCGAATTCGTCCATGTTGGTTTTGCCAAGCAGCACCGCGCCCGCGTCCGCGAGTTTTTGCGCGACTGTGGCGTTGTATTGCGGGACGTAGTTTTCCAAAATTTTGGAGGAGCAAGTTGTGCGGACTCCGCGCGTGGAGATGGCGTCTTTCATCGCAAACGGAATCCCCGTCAGCGGCGTGACGTTCTCGCCTTTGGCGATTCTTTCGTCCGCGAGTTTTGCCTGTTGCAAGGCGAGGTCGTCCGCAATGGTGACGTAGGCTTGAATCTTCGCGTCCACTTCATGCGCGCGTTTTAATATCGCCTGCGTCAACTCCACGCTGGAGATTTGCTTGGTAATTAGTAATTGGTGAAGTTCTTGAATGGTTAAGTTTATGAGTTGCATGGCGTTTCCGTAGCGCGAGATAAATCTCGCGCCCTGCGGCATAAATGCCGCGTTACAACACGGTTGGAACTTTGACGTAGCCGCGCTCCGACCTCGGCGCGTTCTTGAGAAATTCTTCGCGGCTCATGGACGGCTGAGCTTCGTCTTCGCGCAGAACATTTTCCGCGTTGGCAATATCTGATGCAGGCGGAACGTTTTCCGTATCCACTTCGTTGAGCATGTTGAAATACTCAATGATGGCGGAAAACTGCCCGCTGAATTTTTGCGCTTCCTCGTCGGTGATTCCCAGCCGCACAAGATTGGCGACGTGTTTAACGGTTTTCGCGTCTATGGTTTGGGTCATAAAATGCTCTCGATTTTTTGCCACCGAGAACACAGAGCGCACAGAGATTTTTTTATTCCTCTGCGTTCTCCGTGCGCTCTGTGGTGAAAATTAACTAAACTTAATATGCAACTCTTTCAACTGCTTCGGCTCGACTTCGGACGGGGCGTCCGCCATCACGTCGCGTCCGTTTTGATTCTTGGGGAAGGCAATCACCTCGCGAATGTTGGGTTCGTCCGCCAGCAGCATCACCAGGCGGTCAACGCCGGGCGCCATGCCGCCGTGCGGGGGCGCGCCGTATTCAAAGGCTTCCAGCATGTGACCGAACTTGACTTGAATTTCCTCGTCCTGATAGCCGAGCAGCTGGAAAATTTTATTTTGAATATCGCGGCGATGAATGCGGATGGAGCCGGAAGCCATCTCGTAGCCGTTGCATACCATGTCGTAAGCGTCCGAGATAATCGCGCCGGGGTCGGTATCGAATTTGTCGAGGTCTTCCATGCGCGGCATGGTGAAGGGATGATGCTCCGCGTCCCAGCGCCCTTCTTCTTCGTTCCAGGCGAACATGGGGAAATCCACCACCCACGCAAACGCCATCATAGATTTATCCGCCAGGTCGAGTTTATCGCGGAACCACAGACGCAGACCGCCAAGCGTCTTATTGACGACGGGGCGCGCGTCCGCCGCGAAGACAATCAAGTCGCCCGCGCCCGCGCCCGTCGCAGCCTTTAACGCCGCGAACTCTTCCTCGCTGACGAACTTCGCAATGCCGCCTTTCATCCCCTCGGCGGAAACGGCAAGGTACGGCATGCCCTTTGCGCCAAAGGTTTTAGCGACTTCGGTCAAGCCGTCCAGCTCCTTGCGCGACATCTCCGCCGCTTTGGGCGCGACCAGACATTTGATAACGCCGCCCATTTCCAGCGCGGATTGAAACACCTTAAACCCGCTGGCGGCGAAAATTTGACTGACGTCGGTCAGCTCCATGCCAAAGCGCAAGTCGGGCTTATCCGTGCCGTATCTTTCAAGCGCTTCATGGTGAGAGAATTTGGGCCACGGCGAGGATAATATCTTCTTATGCGGCGCGACGGCGGGAATCATCGCGGTATATAAGCCTTCCACCAGATTCAACACGTCGTCGCGGTGAACGTAGGACATTTCCAGGTCGAGTTGCGTAAATTCAGGCTGTCTGTCGCCGCGCAGGTCCTCGTCGCGGAAGCAGCGCGCAATCTGGAAATAGCGATCCATCCCCGCTACCATCAGCAATTGCTTCAATTGCTGGGGCGATTGGGGCAGCGCGTAAAACTGACCGGGGTAAATCCGCGAAGGGACGAGGTAATCCCGCGCGCCTTCTGGAGTCGCCTTGAAGAGGATGGGCGTTTCGATTTCGATAAATCCGCGCTCGTCGAGATAATCGCGCATGAATTTCACGACCTTATGGCGGAGAATCATGTTGCGCGTCAGACGCTCGCGGCGCAAATCAAGGTAGCGGTATTTCAGGCGCACGTTTTCGTCGGGCAGATCGGCGTCGGAGCTAATCATAAAAGGCAGGGCTTTCGCGGAATTGAGAACCGCCGCCTTTTTGACAATCACTTCCACTTCGCCCGTCGCCATTTTAGGATTCGCCATGCCTTCGGGGCGTTTTTGCACGACCCCTTCAATTTGCAACACCCACTCGAAACGGACGTTGGAAATCAGGTCGAGGGTTTCCTGCGGCAGGTCGGGGTTGACGGTGACTTGAACGATTCCCGCGCGGTCGCGCAAATCCAAAAAGACCACGCCGCCGTGGTCGCGGCGGCGGTTCACCCACCCCGCCAGCATGACGGTTTGCCCGGCGTGAGCGGCTCGCAATTCTCCGCAAGTATGAGTTCGATACATAAAAACGCGCCTCTCTGTTTGGAATAAAATAAATCGCCCTTCGCGTGAGCGTCGGGCGATTTTTTTTGACCGAAATGTTTCGTCAAACAGCAAAGCTTCGCCCAACGCCGCCAGGGGCGTCGTTATCGTTGTTGTTATTGTTGCGGGCGAAAGGTTTGCCTTGCATAGCGAAGCAATTATAGCACAGATGACGAAACTTGGGGCGAAAGTCTACGAGCCGCTTTCGTTGATGTAAGAAGCGGGCGCCTTCGAGCGGCTGATTGCCCAAATGGTGGCGGCGAGCAAGCCAATCGCCACAATCACCACCATGAAATCCACCGAGCCGTCGGCTTTAATCAGCGGGTACTTGACGATGATGGGCGCGGCGAGCAGCGAGACAAGGTTCGCCACTTTAATCATCGGGTTGAGCGCGGGACCCGCGGTGTCTTTCATCGGGTCGCCGACGGTGTCGCCCACCACACCAGCCTTGTGGCGTTCCGAGCCTTTGCCGGTGTTCTGTTCCAGATTGCGGGGTTCGTCTTCAATCGCCTTCTTGGCGTTATCCCACGCGCCGCCGGCATTGGAAAGGAAGACCGCCAACAATTGACCGGAGAGGATGATGCCCGCCAGGAAGCCGCCGAGCGCTTCCACTTGCAAGACAAGGCCGACCAGCAGAGGCAGCATAACCGAAATGGTCGCCAGCGGCACGAGCTCCTTTTGCGCCGAAGCGGTGGAAATGCCCACCACGCGGGCGTAATCGGGCTCTTTCGTCCCTTCCATGATACCCGGAATCTTGAACTGGCGGCGGACTTCCTCCACAATCTGTCCCGCCGCGCGGCTGACCGAGCGAATAGAAAGCGAGGAGAACAGCCAGGGCAGCGCGCCGCCCAGCAGCAAACCGATGAACACGCGCGTATCCGAAACGCGGATGGACTGCATCAGTTCCATGCCGAGCTGGCTTTGCACACGCCCGACGTCGGTGATGTAAGAAGCAAAGAGCGAGACCGCCGCAATCACCGCGGAAGCAATCGCCACGCCTTTGGTGATGGCTTTGGTGGTATTGCCCACCGCGTCCAGGTCAGCCATAATCTGGCGAGCGGCGCGGGTGTTTTCGTCTTCCATACCGTGCCAGGACATTTCGCCGATGCCGTTGGCGTTATCCGAGATGGGACCGTAGGAATCCATGGCAACGTTGTTGCCGGTGTGGCTCAACATGCCGATGCCGACCATCGCAATCGCGTAGAGGACGTATTGGGGACCGTCGGCGTTATACAGCAAGATGGCGGCGATGAAGCTGACGGCAATCACCACCAGCGCCCACACGCTCGATTCCATGCCGACGGAGAGACCGGAAAGGATGGTAGTGGCAGGACCGGTATTGGTGGAGACGACGATTTCCTTGACGGGAGCTTTCTTGGTGGAAGTGAAGTACGAGGTGAGCGGGTTGAACGCCACCGCCAAGCCGACGCCGATGGCGGTCAGCGCCGCGAGGCGCCAATCGCCCGCGTAGTACACCGCGAGGAAGATAGAAATCAAAATCGTGAAAATGCTGGAAACTTCATAAGAGCGGAACATCGCTTCTTCCGCGTCGTGCGCGCGCCCGATGATGGGCAGCTCGACTTTTTCCCAAATCGGCACAGTGAACGTTCCGATAATGGAGGAAATCACGCCGACAGCGCGGATGATGAGCGGATAAACAATCCATTTCAAATCGCCGGTGAGGGCGACGAGAGACAAGCCGAGAATCAAGCCCGAAACGATGGTGACTTCGTAGGACTCGAAGATGTCGGCCGCCATGCCGGCGCAATCGCCCACGTTATCGCCCACCAGATCGGCGACCACGGCGGCGTTGCGCGGGTCGTCTTCGGGGATGTCCTTTTCGACTTTACCCACGAGGTCGGCGCCCACGTCCGCGGCTTTGGTGTAGATGCCGCCGCCCACGCGCATAAACAACGCCAGCAGCGTGCCGCCGAAACCGAAGCCCAGCAGCGCGTCCGGCGCGGCTTTGCCGAAGACGATGAAGATGATGGTGCCGCCCAGCAAGCCCAAACCGTCGGTGAGCATGCCGGTATAAGTGCCGGCGTAATACGCGATGGAAAGCGCTTCATTCAAACTGCGGCGCGAAGCGGAAGCCACGCGCACGTTCGCCTGAACCGCCATTCTCATGCCCCACTGACCGACAATTAAAGAAAAGGACGCGCCCATAATAAAAGCAATGGTGCGTCCGATGGCGACTATGAAAAGAACGCCCTGATGGTCAAAAGCATGAAACTCTTCGACGGCTTCAGCGCTCGGCGGAACGACGTATACGCTGAGGAACATGACCACCGTCAAAACGCCAATCAGCGGAAGGATGGTGCGAAGCTGCTGCCCCAGATACGAATCCGCCCCGATGCGAATGGCGTTCCAGACCGATTGCATTTTTTCGGTGCCCTGGTCTTTTTTCAAGACCGTGCTGCGAAGCCACCAGGCGTACAAAAGGCTGATAAATGCAGCGACCAGAACCAACACAATGGCAGCCTGCTCAAAGCCGTTCAAGCCGTGACGGCTGCCCAACCAAAGAATATCCATACTGTGCTACCTCCGAGATAGTTTTTTGGATTTTGCCGCTCTCAGCCGCGCCATTAAAACAAAAAAGCGCGACCTTAAAAAAAGCCTGCGGCAGTATACACAACAAAAAGACATGCGTCAACGTTTGCGCGGGCGGCAGTTTGCAAGTTAAAAGACGCGCTGCTCGATATTCAACGCCCGGCACACGGCAAGAACTTCTTCCGCGCTTAAGCCTTCGGCTGGCTCGCCCGCGATGAGATTGAGATATTCGTAGCGCGCCGCCGCTTCGAGGTATTCGATTTTATCGCCTGCCTGCTTAACCGAAACGTCGGAGCGAACCATCAGCCCGTGCTTCGCCCATAAAACCGCGCGATGTTTCTTTAAAAGCTCCACCGTGCGGGAAGCCAGCTCCGCCGAGCCGGGGACGCAAAACGGAATCAAGCCCACCCCTTCGGGCAGGACAATAATCGTCTCCGGCTGCCAGCGAAACAGGCGGCGATTCAAAAAGTCTTGATATTGATAGCGGGGAATGTGGCTGAGGTAGGTGATATGCGGCGGCTGGGCGTGAACTAGCGCGTGAAAGTTCGTCCCGCTGGCAAGAATCTGGTCGTAATGCGCAGCGAGGTGCGAATTAAACTCGCTGGTGACGCGCGCAAAACGGCGACGCGGGGAGGTATGCAGCCGACCGGTCGTCCCCCCCTCTTCTACGACGATGCAGCCGACGTGCGCTTCCGGCTCGTCGAAAATTTCGCGCAGCCGCCGCCCCGACCCGCTGACCAGAAAAACCGCGCCCGCCAGCTCGGGAACGGGCATGGGAAGTTGAATTCGCTCGGTTAGCGGAAAACGCGCGGAAGGCTCGACGTTCCATGCCGCGCTTCGCCCATTGGAATGCAAACAAATCGAAATGTTGCCCGCCGCGCCTTCGCAAGCTTCAATTTCCGCAAGGCGCTTGCCGGTCTCGCCCATCATTTGCAGCAATTCGTCCAACGTGGGGTAAGGAGGTTGCAGCATAAGGTCGGTTTATCTTTTCAAAATATTTCCGCCGGAGATTTTGCTTTCCGGGCGGCTGGAACGCCAGGCGTAATATCCCAGCGCCGCGCCAGCCAGCAAGAAAAGCCCGCCCACAATTCCAAGAAGCGGCGAGCGGTTTTGCGTTTGCGGCTCTTCCGCCGCGGCGACGTCCGCCACCACTGCTTTGGATTGAATCCCAAAATCCACAAAATCGCGGTCGCCCGCTTTGACGTCCAGCGAGGCGGTCAGTTCCATCGTCGGGTTGTAGTTGTCGGGAATGCCCATCGTGATGTTGTAACTGCCTTCGGGGACGTCGGTGAAGCAGATTCCCTGATACGCGGCGGGGTCGGCGGGGACGACGGTTTCCTGCGCGGCGGAATATTTGCCGTTGATCTCTGTGACGCTGACCGCGCCGCCCGCCACCGCCGGTTCGGTCTCCTGTCGCAGCGCGTCGCCGTTCATATCGTCGAACAGCAGCACGCAAATTTCCGTCGTGCCGGTGAAAGGCGTGGGGGTGAAGGTCGGCGGCGCGGGCGTAGGCGAAGGCCCCGCCGTGGGCGTGCCTTCCAACGAGATGACAGCGATGAGATATTCCTGCCCTGGAATGATGTTGCTGCAATTCTCGTCAATCTTTTGCGAGTTTAACTGACGCAACTGCTCGACGGTGATTCCGCTCAGCGCCGCGATGCGGATGCAGTTATCCCCCGGCTGGGCGATATACAAAATGCGCCCGTCCGGTCCCGCGGTAGGAGTGAAAATCTGCTGAAAATTGGGCGCGGCGCTGGCGGGGATTCCCGCAGGCAGCCACAGCCCAAATCCGAGCAGCGTTATCAAAGCCAGAAAGAAAAGAAAACGCTTGGGGTCCATGCAAAAAATTATAACAGGGTTACAAGCGCAGCAGCGTCTTCGCTTCGGACCAGACCAGCGCCAGCGCGACGAGCCCGCCGAGCGTCATGCCAGTCAGCGCCGTCGGCAGCGCGCCGCCGGGCAGATACAACGCGAGCAGATAGGCGAGAGTCCCGCCGACCAGCGCGGCGGCGAGACCCTTGAAAACCGCGCCGCCAGCCCGTATCGGCTCGTGCGTCCGCCGCGAAAGCCACGCAAAGAGGATGACGGCTTCAAACAGCAGCGCAATCTCCGCCAGCGCAATCACCGGCGCGCCGATTTGCTTGAAGAAGGTCAAACCGAGCAAGCCGATGGTCAAAAAGATGAAGAGGCGAATCCCAACCGCGTACAGCGGGAACATCGGCTCTTTGCGGGCGTAAAAAGAACGCGCGGCGACTTCGTGAATGGCGTAGCCGGTCAGCGTCATCAAATAGGCGCGCGTCGTCCAGGCGACCAGCTGGGACATAGATTCGTCAAAGCCGAAGACCGCGCGCGTCAGCGGCAGGATTCCGGCGGAAGCCACCGCCGCAATCGGCAGCGTGAGGGCGATGATGACGCGCAGCGCGCGCTCGACGACGTTCCGAAACTCCGCCCAATCTTTTTTCGCGGCGAGTTCCGAAAGCGCGGGCAGCATGGCGGTCGCTATCGCCGTTCCCAAAATCGTTTCGGGGACTTGCATCACCATCCAGCCGCGAGTCAACGCGGCGACGGCGCCGGGCTGGTCGAGACGGGAGGCGAGGTTGTCGCGGGCGAGGACGATAATTTGAATCCCGCCCATCGTCAGTAGGCGCGGCGCCATCAGTTTCAGCGCTTCCAGCAAGCCGGTGTGACGCAAATCCAGCGAGGGAGTCCAGCGGAAGCCGAACTTAAACAGCGCGGGGATTTGCACGCCCAGATGCAGCGCCGCGCCGATGATGACTCCGTACACCAGTCCATGAATGCCGTAGCGCGGGACGAGAAACAGCGCGCCGAATATCTGTCCCAGGTTGTACATGCTCGGCGCGATGGCGGGAAGCGCAAAATGCTGGTTGGCTTGCAGCGCCGCCATCGCCAGCCCGCTGATGGAAAAAATCACCGTGCCAACGAGGTTTAAGCGCATGAGCTCAGCCAGCAAAACGCGCTGCCCTGCGTCGAAGCCGGGGGCGATTCCCAGCTCGGCGTCCACAATCGGCTGCGCGAAAACGGCGATGAGGACGGCGAGCGAGCCGGTCGCTAAAAAGGCGACGTTCGCCACGCGCGAAAATAAATCCCACGCGGCGGCGCGGTCTTTAACGGCGAGGTATTCCGTTAGCAGCGGGATGAAAGCCATCGCCAGCGCGCCGCCGGAGATGAGCGCGAACAGCACGTCGGGCAAATTGTTCGCCGCGTCAAAGGTATCCAGTAAATGAACTTCGTCCGCGTACAAGCGGGAGATAATGCCCGCGCGCACGAACGCGAAAACTTTATCTATCAAAAAGAAAAAGGCGACAATCAGCGAATTGCGCGAGAGTTTGCTCATCAGCCTGTCGTCTTCTTTAATGATGGTCGGTGGAAGTCATTTCCGCGCCGGGCAGTTTATCGGCAAGCAAATGAATTTTGTGAATCAACGTCGGGAGGCATTGCGGGCAGATGTGCTTCGCTTCGCCTTGAAATGAAAGTTGCAGCAGCGGGATGACGTTCTCTCCGCGCCCGCAATTCAAACAAGTTTTTTTTGTTTCTTCGCTCATGGGTTAGTCTCCTATAAAAATCACAGCGTACCTTTATACATGCCGCCGTCCACGTTTAGCATGACTCCGGTCAGGTAAGAAGCGGCGGGCGAAACCAAAAAGGCGGCGGCGTTGGCGAATTCTTCGGGCTTGCCCATCCTGCCCAGCGGGCTTTCGGCGGATTGCTTGCGGAGTTCCTCTACCACGCTGGTCTTGTTGGCGTTGGCGCGGGCGGTCATCAATTCGGTCACGCGCTCGGTTTCAGTCCAGCCGGGAAGAATGGAATTGAAGCGAATTCCCTCTTTGCCCAGTTCCAGCGCGAGCGATTTGGTCAAGCCTACCGTCGCGGCGCGGACGCTGTTGGAAAGCAGCAGGTTGGCAATCGGCTGTTTGACCGACATGGAAGTCACGGTCAGCACGCTGGCGGCTTTTGATTTACGCAAATAAGGCAGCGCGGCTTGAATCAAACGGACGTGCAGCATCAGGCATAAATCCACGCCTTTTTGCCACGCGGCTTCGTCTAGCGAATCAATGCTTCCGGGCGGCGGTCCGCCCGCGTTGGTAATCAGAATATCCAGCCCGCCGAAGGCTTCCGCCGTTCGCCGAATCAATTGGGCGGGCGTCTCCGGCAGGCTGACGTCGCCGGGCAGCCCGACGACTTGCACGCCGGTTTGCGCGCTGATTTTTTCGGCGGCGAGTTTTATCTTCGCCTCGTCGCGCCCGTTGACGGCGACTTTGCAGCCTTCGCGCGCCAAAGCCAGAGCGGTCGCGTAGCCCAGCCCGCGTGAAGAGCCGGTCGCCAAAGCGACTTTATCTTTCAAGCCTAAATCCATTAGCGTCTCTCTCCCTTCAGTTCGATTTTTTCATCTCCGGAGGTTTCGCGCCCGATTTCAAAAGACTTCAATTCGGGCGTCCCATACGTCGCCGTCGCGCCAATTCGCCTCGACCCATTTTTCCGCCGCCGTCAGCGCGGTTCGCAAAAAAACGCCGTCGGCGCCGACCATCGCGCAGGCGATGACGGCTTCGTCCCATTGATCCTGCAAATCCATCTCCGCCACCGAGACATTAAACACGCGGCGCAAGCGCGCCATCAGCGGCTTGATTCGGCCGCGCTTTTCTTTGAGCGAAAAGCAGGCAGGCAAACGCAGGTACAGGAAAAGAACGGCGAGCATGGCGGTTAAATTTGTGGCGCGATTATAACCTTTTCCCCGCCGCGCGCGGAAAGATTCGGCTGGCTCGCCGCGTCAAAGAGCGCTATAATACCTGTGCAAAATATGGACAAAAAACGCTCGTCAGGAAATTTTATGTTAAGTACCGCGCCCGCCTATAACCTCAAAATCGTCTTAAAAGAAACGGGGCTGCCCGCCGACACGCTTCGCGCGTGGGAGCGGCGTTACGGTCTGCCCGCGCCGCAGCGCACCGCGGGCGGTCAGCGGTTGTATTCGCAATACGACGTCGCGCTCGTCAAATGGCTGATGGCGCGGCAGGCGGAGGGACTTTCCATCTCCCGCGCGGTGGAAATATGGAAAGAACACGCCGCCGCCGGCGTGGACCCGCTCGCCGCCGAACCGCCGCCCCTCGAAACCCTGCCGGCCGCCGTCCCTTCCGCCCCGCGCGAAGCGACGCTCGATTCCGTTCGCGCGCGCTGGCTAAAATTTTGCATGGCATTCGAGGAAGCGAAAGCCGAGCAGGTTATAAACAAAGCCTTCGCCATGTTTCCGGTGGAAACGGTGTGCTTGAGCGTTTTACAAAAAGGGCTGTCAGAAATCGGGCAAATGTGGCACGAAGGAAAAGTCAGCGTGCAGCAGGAACATTTCGCCTCGGCGCTGGCTATGCGGCGGCTGAACGCGCTGATGAGCGCCGCGCCTCAGCCCACGCGCAAGCAAACCGTCATCGTGGGCTGCCCCGCCGGCGAATGGCACACGTTTGCGCCGCTGCTTTTGGCGCTGCTGCTGCGAAGGCGCGGCTGGAACACGATGTATCTGGGAGCGGACGTTCCCACCTTTCAATTCGCCGAGACGGTGAAATCGGCGCGCGCGCAGCTGGTCGTTTTGACGGCGCAATCGCTGATTGCCGCCGCGGCTTTAAAGTCCGCCGCGGAGGCGCTGCGCAGTTTGCGCGCGCAAGTCGCTTTTGGCGGGCGGATTTTTTCCATCCAGCCCGATTTGGCGAAACGTATTCCCGGCGTGTATCTTGGGGCGGAGTTTCCCGCCGCGCTGGAACAAGCGGAAAAATGCCTGAAAGGCAAAGCCAAGCCCGCCGCGCCCAAACCCGCTCCCCCGAAGATTGAAGCCGCGCTGCGCGCTTTCTTGCAACAGCGCGTTGAAATCGAAATCGAGTTAAGCCGCGCGCTTCCGCCTTTCGTTTCGCAATCGCAAAACTACGTCATGGGCATTCAATATCTCGGCGACAACATCGCCGCCGCTTTACAGTTAGGCGACGCGCGTTACGTCTCGCAAGAAATGGAGTGGCTGAAAACGTTGATGGAATTTCACAAAAGCCCGCCGGAAACGCTGACCGTTTTCATCCGCGGATACGCGGCGGCGGCGGAAAAACGCTTGAACGACGAAGGCGCCCCCATTAAAGAGTGGCTGGCTTCGCAAGTTTAATGGTTTTGAAATTTGACAAAAAAGGAGAATCTATGAACGTTCGAATCGTCACCGACAGCACGTGCGACCTGCCAGCCAAAATCGTCCAGCGGCACGGCGTCGTCGTCGTCCCGCTCGGCGTCAACATCGGCGAAAAGACGCTGCTCGACGGCGTAGACATTTCGCGGGAGGAGTTTTACGCGCAGCTGCCGACCATGAGCCCGCACCCGAAAACTTCGGCGCCCGGACCCGAAGTCTTCAAGCAAGCCTACGAAAAGCTCGCCGATGAAGGCGCGCAAGCGATTCTCTCGCTGCACATTTCGGAGACGCTGAGCGCCACCGTCAATTCGGCGCGGACGGCGGCGAAGGAATTTACGCGCGTACCGGTGACGGCGCTGGATTCGACCCAGCTCAGCCTGGGGCTGGGATTCATCGTCGAGCAAGCCGCGAAACTGGCGGAAGCGGGCAAGAGCGCGGCGGAGATCATTGCGGAGTTGGAAGATTTTATGAAGCGCGCTTATGTGTTCGCCGCCTTGAACACGCTCGAATATTTGAAGCGCAGCGGGCGCATGAATTTCGCGCTGGCGACTTTCGGCGAAATTATGCAAGTCAAGCCGCTGCTGCACATGAACATGGGGAACGCCACCGCGCACCGCACGCGCACGCGCAGCAAATCTATGGCGCGGCTGTTCGAGTGGCTGAAAGAGTACGCGCCTTACGAAAAGCTCGCCATCGTTCACGCGGGCGTGGAGCAAGAAGCGCAGGCTTTACGCGAGCTGGCGCGTTCCTTCCTCCCCGCAGGCGAGACGCCCATCGTCCAAATTACGCCGGTGTTGGGCGCGCATTTGGGAATTGGCGCGCTGGGGTTTGCGTGCGTTTCGGAAAGGAAATAAGTTATGAAAACGGCAAAAATCATCTCTCTGCTCGGCGCGCTGGCGATGGCTTTCTTCATCGCGCGCGGCTTTATCGTCGGCGATTTTGGCGCGGAAGGCGGGCGGTTAATGTCCATGCCCTGGGGAATCGTTTCGCTGGTGGATTTGTACGTCGGCTTTACGCTCTTTTCCATGTGGATTGTTTACCGCGAAGCCTCGCTGCCCGCCGCCGTTTTGTGGGTCGTCGCCATGATGACGCTCGGCTTCTTCGCGGGCGCGTTGTACGTCTTGCTCAACCTGCAAGCCAGCGGCGGCGACTGGAAGAAGTTCTTTTTAGGGAAACATGCCTAAGCTGCGCGAACTAGTGGAAGAATTTCGCGCCGTCCTCGCCGGAAAACATTCCGCGCTGGACGCGATTCTCCCGCCGCTGGTCCTCCTGGCGCTCAACGGGCTGGCGGGCTGGCGGACGGCGATGTGGGGCGCGCTGCTCCTCTCCGTTCTCATCGCCGCGTTCCGCCTGACAAAGAAACAATCGTTGTGGTATTCGCTGGCGGGCGTGGGCGGAACGCTGGCGGCGCTGGCGCTGGCATGGCTGCTCGGCGCGGCGAAGGGCTTCTTCCTGCCGGGTCTCGTCAGCGGCAGCATGGTTTTGGCGCTCGCCATTCTGAGTCTGGTCGTTCGCCGCCCGATGGTCGCATGGACAAGCTACCTGGCCCGTCGCTGGGCATGGAATTGGTACTGGCATCCGCGCGTCAAACCTGCTTACGACGAAGTCACCTTCGCCTGGGTTCTCTTCTTCGCGGCGCGGTTGTACCTGCAATTTGCGGCGTATCAAAACGGAGACCCAACTCTGCTCGCCGCGACCAATTTTTTGACGGGCTGGGTTTCCACCGCGTCGCTGCTGATATTAAGTTATCTCTACGGCTCGTGGCGGCTGGTCAACCTGCGAGGTCCGAGCGTGGAGGAGTTTGAAAATAACGTTCCCCCGCCGTGGAAGAGTCAACGGCGCGGATTTTAACTTCAAGCGCAAGCTTGATTTTACGAAAGGGTAAACTCATTATGGAAGAATCAAAACGCAATTCGCCGATTGTTTTCATCGTCCTCGTCGTTATCGGCGCGCTGTTCGCCTGGGCGGGCAGCCAACACGGCGGCAAGGTCGCCGGGCTGCCAGTGTTCGCCCTGCTGGCGGGACTCGCCTTTCTCATCCAATGGCTGGCTTTCATTCCGGCTTATATTTACCAGACCGAAAAATTCTTTGATATTACGGGTAGTTTCACTTACATCGCGCTGACATTAGCGGCGTTTTTCCTCAGCCCCAACCCCGACGTCCGCGCGGCGTTGTTAACCGCGCTGGTCGTCGTGTGGGCGCTGCGGCTGGGAACTTTTCTCTTCACGCGGATTCAAAAAGCGGGCCAGGACGACCGCTTCGATGAAATTAAGCCGCGCTTCTTCCGCTTTCTGAATGTGTGGACGATTCAAGCCCTGTGGGTGACCTTCACCGCCGCCGCCGCGTGGATCGCCATTACAAGCAGCGTCCGCAAAGAGATGGATTGCTATTCGATCATCGGCGCGCTGCTCTGGCTGTTCGGCTTCATTATGGAGACCGCCGCCGACGCGCAAAAGAGCAAATTCAACGCCGACCCCGCCAACAAAGGCAAGTTTATCAATACGGGGTTGTGGGCGCGCTCACGGCATCCCAATTACTTCGGCGAAATTGTCCTGTGGGTCGGAATCGCCGTCATGGCGCTGCCGGTCTTGCAGGGCTGGCAATGGGTCGCGCTGATTTCCCCGCTGTTCGTCACGCTGCTGCTGACGCGCGTGAGCGGCGTGCCGCTGTTGGAACAAAAAGCCGATAAAAAATGGGGCGGGCAGGAAGATTATGAAAACTACAAAAAAAACACGCCCGTCCTGATTCCGAAATTGTTTATCAAGAAGGAGAAAAAATCATGACCCGTAAATTTCCCGTCGGTCAAGCCGAAGAGATTCCCGTCGGCGGATTCAAGGTTTTCAACGCGGATGGAAAATCCATCCTCGTCGCCCGCGCGGGCGGAAGTTACTACGCGGTGGAAAATCGCTGCCCGCATTTGGGGCTGCCGCTCAGCGCCGGCAAGGTGGAAGGCGAGCAAATCGTCTGCGCGTTTCACGGCAGCCGCTTCGACCTGCGCACCGGCGAAAACATGGATTGGGTGTTAGGCTTCGGGAACAAGAAGCTGCCCGACTGGTCGCGCAAAATTCTCACGTTGGGCAAAAAGCCCGCGCCCGTCAAAATCTTTCGCGTGAGCGCGGAAGGAAATCAACTCTTCGTCGAAATGGAATAAACGCATGATTCAAATTCTGCAAATTATCGCCGCCGTTGGAACAATCTTGACGGGCTTCTTCTCCCTGCTCAAACCGAACGACATTGAAGGCTTCACCGGAATCCGTCCGACCAGCGCGCGCGGAACGACCGAAATTCGCGCGATATTCGGCGGCGCGTTTATCGCGCTCGGCGTTTTACCGTTCTTTTTCCCCGCCGCGTACTTTTTGCTCGGCGTCGTCTATCTGGTAATTGCGCTGGCGCGCGCGGTTTCGATGGTTTTCGATAAATCCATCGTGCAATCGAACATCGCCAGCCTGGCGGTCGAACTGGTCTTTGGGGCGATTCTATGTCTGTAAAAGATAAAGTCGTCGTGGTCACCGGCTCGACGCGCGGGTTCGGCTACGCCATCGCCGAAGCGGCGCTCGAAGCGGGCGCGAAGGTCGCCGTCACCGGCAGAAGCCGCGAAGCGGCGGAACGCGCGTTGGAAAAACTCCGCCCGAAAGGTCAGGTTCGCGCGTATCTGCTCGACGTGCGCGAAGAACGGCAAATTTACCAGCTTGTGGACGACGTTCTCGCGGATTTTGGCGCGATAGACGTGTGGGTGAACAACGCGGGCTACTCCAACGCGGCAGGCATGATGCTGGAGATGAATCCGCGCGACGCGCTGGATATGTTCCTTTCCAACAACCTCGGCATGTTGATGTGCTCGCAAGCGGCGCTGAAATACATGCTGCCGCGCAAAGCGGGAACGCTGGCGAACATTTACGGCAACGGGAGTTTTCTCCGCCCCGCCACGCCGACGGGTCTTTACGGCGCGAGCAAAGCATGGGTGACTTCGTTCACGCGCAGCCTCGCCAATGAATTAAAAGGCAGCGGCGTGAAAATTTTGGGGTTCAGCCCCGGCATGATGACCACCGACATGCTCTCCAGCCCAAAGGTGGTCGGCGAGCGCGGCAAGGAAATGTTAAAAAATTTCGGCTTCGTACTGCGAATGCTTGGACAGCCGCCCAAGTTCGCCGCCGAGAAATTCATCCAAGCCGTCGCCAAGCAGCGCAAGGAATTCGCGGAGGTGCGTCTCTTTAAGCCGTGGACTCCGCTGGCGGGGCTGCTGCGCATGGGCTGGGAGAATCTCGCCCATACCGGCAAAACGCCGGAATTTGAGCTGCATTACCAAGAAGCGTACCAACCGGACTTTTTGAAAAAATCTTAAACGGTATCTGGCAAAGGAAAACATGAACAACAAACGTCTCCTCTCTATTATCTTAGTGGTGTTTATAGATTTGCTCGGCTTCAGCCTGATCCTCCCGCTGCTGCCGTATTACGCCCAAACCTTCGGGGCGGATCAAACCGTCACGGGACTGCTCATCGCCTCGTACGCGCTGATGCAATTAATAGGCGCGCCAATTTTAGGGCGTCTTTCAGACCGGTTCGGCCGCCGCCCCGTGCTGCTTGCCAGCGTCTTCGGAACTTTCATCGGGTTTTTGCTGCTCGGCTTCGCTAACGCCTTGTGGATGCTGTTCGCCAGCCGCGTGCTGGATGGAATCACCGGCGGCAATTTGAGCGTCGCGCAAGCGTACATCTCCGACGTGACGGACGAGAAGAGCCGCGCCAAAGGGCTGGGAATGATTGGCGCCGCCTTTGGGCTGGGATTCATTATCGGGCCCGTCGCGGGCGGACTGTTAAGCGAATTCGGTTACGCCGTTCCGGCTTTCGCCGCCGCCGTGATTTCTTTCATCAACCTGATTTTGATTTACGCCTGGCTGCCGGAATCGCTCACCGCCGAAAAACGCAGCCAAATGACGGAGAGGAAACCCAAAGTGACTCTCGCCGCGTTGATTGCCGCGTTTCGACGCCCATTCACCGGACCCATCCTCGCCACGCGGTTGTTCTACGGGCTGGCTTTCGTCATCTTTCAGACCATCTTCTCGCTGTACGCCATCGCCAAATTCAACTTTTCGGCGCGCGATACCAGCTTCGTGCTGACCTACGTCGGATTCCTTTCCGTGCTGACGCAAGGCTTTCTCGTCGGGCGGCTGACCAGCCGCTTCCGCGAAGACGTCCTCATCCTTGCGGCTGTGATTACCATGGGATTTTCTCTGCTGGGCTGGGCGTTCGCCCCCTCCCCGTTTTGGGTGTACGTTGTGATGGCGCCTACCGCGCTTTCGGGCGGGCTACTGAACACCCTGCTTTCCAGCGCGCTGACCAAAGCCGTCGAACCGCATGAAATCGGCGGGATATTGGGACTTTCAGCCGCCGTCGAAAGCTCGACGCGGATTGCGGGTCCCATTCTGGGCGGCTGGCTGCTGCAAAGATTCACCCCTGCGGCGCCCGGTTTGTTTGGCGCGGCGGTGATGCTCGGCGTCTCCCTCTTCGTCTTCTTCAAAATCTATAATCATCCGCTGGCGCTTTTTCCCCGCGCCGCTTCCGCTTCGGCAGTGGATTAACCTCGTCCGATAGCATGATCGCTCCTTCCGTTCAATCCATTTCGCTCTATCCCGCCATTGCCATCACAGACCGTAACGCGGCGACGACTTCGTCCGTCTCGACGCTGCTGGCTATCAGTCACAGCGTCGAGCAGACGGTCATGCGTTATCAGTTGGACGGGATTTTCTTCGCCGGCTTTCAGCGCCTTTCGGCGTTTCTGCCGCAAGTCCACCGCTTCCGCCGTCTGGCGAGCCGCTGCAAAAAAGTTTACGTCTTCGCCTATGCCGACGTCCCCGCGCCGCCCATCGAAAACCTTGAATACGTTTCGCTGGAAGAAAACGCCCCGCTGACGCGCGAGTGGTTCATCGTCTTTCAGCACAAGCAGTTTTCCGCCGCGCTGCTCACGCGCCAAATCAGCGAAGACCGACAAAACGAATTCGGGCGCGGACGTTTATATCAGGGCGTTCTGACCTTTCACGAGGCGTTCATTCAACCCGCCGCGCAGTTGCTGGGCAAAGCGCTGAATCTGCAAGAATCCTTTCCGCCGGCGGGCAACGCTCCCCACCCGACCAGCGCCTACATTCAGGAATTCTCCAAATACATGGAACGCGCGCAAAGCCAGCTGCAAAATTTGTATCAAAATCTGGCGAGCCGCAACGCGGAACTGGAGCGGATTGAGAAAGCCGTGCGGACGATGATTTCGCGCAAGGCATGGGACGAAGCGGCGCTCGCCGCCGATTCCCCCTCCACCCCGCAAACTTTCAAACGCCCGTTGAGCGTGCTGTTCACCGATATTCAAAACTTTACCCCGCTGTTTGACGCGGCGAACCTGAACGAGATGACCGGGCTGCTGAACCGCTATTTCAACGTGGTCGCCACCGCCGTTTATCAGAATCGCGGCGACGTGGATAAATTTCTCGGCGACGGGCTGCTCGCTTTCTTCGACGACCCGCGCGACGCGCTGCTCGCCGCCATCGAGATTCAAACGCGCCTGAATTACTTCAACGCGCAAAACGCGGCGCGCCTGCTGCCGCAACTGCCCACCCGCATTGGAATCGCCACCGGCGAATGCGTCATCGCCCGCGTCGGTTCGGACGACCGTCGCGAAGTGACGCTCTTCGGCGACGCGGTGAACCTCGCCAGCCGCCTGCAAACCTACAGCCCGCCCAACGGCGTCGCGCTGGACGAAGCCACCTACAAAGGAACCGGCAGCCTGTTCGTTTTTTCCGGGCGAGACGTGAACGTGAAAGGCAAGGGGATTTTGCGCGTGCACGAAGCGGAATTTGAGGCGCTGCCCGCCTTAAGAAAAGAGCTGTAAACGCATGACCGCCGTCTGGTGGATTCGCCGCGACCTGCGGCTAAGCGATAACCCCGCCCTGCGCGCCGCGCTGCAAAGCGGGCAAGTCGTCCCGCTGTTCATCCTCGACCCGGTTTTCGATTCTCATTCGGCGCGACGCAAAAATTTTCTATACGCCGGTCTCGCCGCGCTGGATAAGGAATTGCGCGCGCGCGGCTCGCGTCTCGTCTTCCGCCGCGGCAAGCCCATCGAAGTCTTGCGGGCGTTGATCAATGAAAGCGGCGCGCTGAAAATTTGCGCCGAAGAAGATTACACCCCCTACGCCCGTCGGCGCGACGCGGCAATTGCCCGCGAGCTGCCGCTAGAACTGCACGCCGGGCAAACCGTTTGCCATCCCGAATTTATCAAAAAGAAAGACGGCGCGCCTTACGCCGTTTACACGCCGTATTCCAAAGCGTGGAAATCCGCGACGGCTGAAATTGATTTGCTCCCCGCGCCCAAGACAATCAGCCCGCCGCCCAAAGTCTTTTCCGAGCCGCCGCCCGAATATCAGCCCCACGCGCTCTTCCCCGCCGGAGAAGCGGAAGCCTTAAGGCGGCTCGCTCAATTCGCCCAATCCGCAATTTTCCGCTATCACGAAACCCGCGACCGCATGGACATGGACGGCACATCCTCTCTTTCGCCCTACCTGCGCTTTGGAATGATAAGCCTGCGTCAAGCCGTCCGCGCCGCGCAAGAGCTCTCCCGCTTCGCGGGCGCGCAAGTCTGGCGAAACGAGCTTGGCTGGCGCGAGTTTTACATCCAAATTTTGTATCACTTTCCGCATGTCGCGCGCGGCGCGTTTAACCCCGCTTTCGCTAATATCCGCTGGCGCGAAGCGGAATCCGACTTTGAGGCGTGGAAAAAAGGCGAAACAGGAATTCCAATTGTGGACGCCGCCATGCGGCAGTTGAATCAAACCGGCTGGATGCACAACCGCGCGCGGATGATTGTCGCTTCTTTTCTGACGAAAGATTTGCTCGTGGATTGGCGACGGGGCGAAGCCTACTTCATGGAGCGCTTGCTCGACGGCGACCTCGCCGCGAACAACGGCGGCTGGCAGTGGAGCGCCGGCACAGGCACGGACGCCGCGCCTTACTTCCGCGTATTCAACCCGGTTTTGCAAAGCCAAAAATTCGACCCGAACGGAGATTACATCCGCCGCTGGGTTCCCGAATTGCGCGGGCTGAGCGCGAAGGAGATTCACGCGCCGTGGGAAAGAGGCGCGCGAGTTGCTGGCTACCCGCAGTCCCCAATTGTGGATAGAGCCATCGTCAAAGAGAGAACCTTGCAAGCGTACGCCGCTTCCAGAGCCGCGTTTTTGGCGGGCAAGGCGCGAGATGTTGCGCCGCAGGCGAGATAAACCTCGCGATACGACTATTCATTCGGTTGCATTCGCCTCCAAAAGCCGTATAATGATTTCAAAGACGAACGAAAAATCTGAAAATTGGAGGAACCATGAAACGCATCGGATTGTGGATTGACCGCAAGAAAGCGGTCGTCGTCGCCGCCGACTCAAACGGAGAATCCATCCAGCAGATTGAATCGGAAGTCGAGGGGCATACGGCGTATCGGGGCGCTTCGCCCGGCAAATCGCCTTACGCGGCGCAATACCAGCAAGGCGAAGACCAGCTCGACAACAAATACGCCGAGCGCCTGAAAAAGTTTTACGATAAAGTCATCGCCCACATCCGCGACGCGGACGCTCTCTACATCATGGGACCGGGCGAAGCGAAGATTGAGCTGGAAAAACGCCTTGCCCATGAAAACGTCCGCGCGTCGGTGGTCGGCGTAGAAGCGGCAGACAAGATGACCAACCCGCAAATCGCCGCCAAAGTGCGAAAGTTTTTTAGCGGCATGAAGTAAGCCCGCCGTTCGTTCAAACGAAAAAAACTCCGCGCGGTTTCGCCGGAGTTTTTTTCGTTTACGTCCGCTTTCGTTCGGCGCAGCCCCAAAGGTCAGCCAATCAAGACTTTTAACATCCCCGCCTGCGCCGCCCTTTCCAGCGCTTTCAGCCCTTCTTCCAGCGGGTAGCGTTCCGCAATCAGGATGGTTGGGTCCACTTCGCGTTTTTCCAGCAGGCGCAGCGCCGGCTCAAAGGGGCCGCAGCGCGAGCCGACCAGCGTGATTTCATCCACCACCAGCGAGGAAAAATTCACGGTCATATCGCCCTTGTAGGTGGATTTGAGAACGAGCGTCCCGCGCGGGCGAATGGCTTTGCGGGCGATATTGAAACCGTCCGGAGAGCCGGTTGCCTCGATGACGACGTCCCAGCGGCGGGGTTGAATTTCCTCTTCGACGATATGTTTAATTCCCCGCGCCGCCAAAAGATTTTTTTGAAGCGCATGACGCGCCAGAATATGCAAATCGCAGCCGGTCAGCGCCAGCGTTTGCGAAACGAGCTGTCCCAGCCGCCCCGCGCCAACGACCAGCACGCGGTCGGTCGGGCGGATGTGAACCTGCTGTTGAATTTCCAGCGCGGCGGCAAGCGGCTCAGTGAAGACCGCCGCCTCGTCGGGAACGCTTTCCGGGACGCGGTGCAAATTTTCCAGCGGCAGGGTCGTATATTCGGCGAACACGCCGTCGCGGTTGACAATGCCCAGCACGGTGCGATTTTCGCAATGAGTCGGGCGTCCGCTGCGGCAGGCTTCGCACGCGCCGCACACGGCGTTAATCTCGCCGGTCACGCGCGCGCCAATCCAACTTTTATCCGGCGATTCGACTACCTCGCCGACGAACTCGTGGCCGAGGATTCCAACATAGGGGTAATAGCCTTTCACCATTTCAAGGTCGGTGCTGCAAACGCCCGCCTTGCGAATTTTGATTAACGCCTCGTTCTCCTTGTGGGGAAGAGGGAGGTCGCTTCGCAGCGAAACCCGATTATCTTCAAGCCAGAGAGCCTTCATGCGTTCTCCTTGTTAGCCGCCGCGCTGTCTGACCGCTTCATACGCAATCAACGCCGCGGCGACGGAAACGTTCAACGAGTTGACCTTGCCCTTCATGGGAATCTTCGCTTTGAAGTCCGCGTTGGAAATCCAAAAATCGGTCAGCCCTTCGTCCTCCGCGCCGACGACGATAGCAATCGGCTCGCGCAGGTTAACTTCGGCGTAATTAATTGTCCCCGCCGGAGTCGCCGCCAGAACCTGGACGCGGTTCGCGCGCAGCCACTCCAACGCGGCGGCGTTTTCCGCTTCCAGCGCGGGGACGGTGAACAAAGTTCCGCGGCTGGCGCGCACGACGTTCGGATTCCAAATATCCACGCGCGGGTCGCAGACCAGCACGGCGTCGGCGCCGGCTGCGTCCGCCGTGCGGAGAATCGCGCCCAGATTGCCGGGCTTCTCGATGGATTCGGCGACAATGACAAAAGGCGCGGCGCTCAATCGAATCTCGTTCAAAGCTTTTTGGGGGAGGGGGAAAACGCCCAGCCAGCCGTCGGGGTTGTCGCGGTAGGAGATTTTTTCAAACACCGCGCGCGAAACTGTGACGGTCTGAACGCGGGAAAATTGCAGGCGGGCTGAAGAAATTTCGGGGGCGCAAAACAACGTCTGCGGTTGAAGCCCCGAAGCGAGGGCGAGGTTCAATTCATCCACGCCCTCCACCAACATCAAACCATCCGCCCGCCGCTGGCGTTTGCTCTCGCGCAGTTTGACGAGGCGCTTGATGGCGGGATTTTGCAGGCTGGTAATATCCATTCGGCGACTTACTCGTTAACCAAATGGCAGGCGACGAAATGAGCGGGGGAAGATTCACGCCAGGCGGGGACTTCAACCTTGCATTTTTCCACCGCTATCGGACAGCGCGGATGAAAGCGGCAGCCCGCCGGCGGGTTAATCGGGCTTGGCACGTCGCCGGTCAGCACGGTGCGCTGGCGGACGCGCTCCCTCTTCGGGTCGGGCGCCGGCACGGCGGAAAGCAGCGCCTTCGTGTAGGGATGCTGCGGCTTTTCATACAGCTCGTCGCGGTCAGCGAGTTCGACCATCACGCCCAGATACATCACCGCTACGCGGTCGCAGATGTGGCGCACCATGCTCAAATCGTGGGCGACAAAAAGGTAGGTCAAGCCGAGCTGGTCTTGCAGTTTTTCGAGCAAATTGACCACCTGCGCCTGAATTGAAACGTCCAGCGCGGAAATCGGCTCGTCGCAGACGATGAACAGCGGATCGGAAGCCAGCGCGCGCGCAATGCCGACGCGCTGCCGCTGCCCGCCGGAAAACTCATGCGGAAAGCGGTTCATCTGCCGCGCGTTCAGCCCCACCAGTTCCAGCAGCTCCTTCACGCGCGCGTCGCGCTCCCGCTGATTCGGCAGCAGGTTGTGAACGCGCAGCGGCTCGCTGATAATCGCGTTCACCGTCCAGCGCGGGTTGAGCGAAGCGTAAGGGTCCTGGAAAATCATCTGCGCTTTGCGGCGGATTTGCATTAGTTCCGCGCCTTTGGCTTCTTGAACGCAATGCCCGTCAATAAAAGACTTGCCCGAAGTGGCGGGATACAACCCCAGCAGGGTTCGCCCGGCGGTGGTTTTTCCGCAGCCGCTTTCGCCCACCAGACCGAGCGTTTCGCCTTTTTCGATTTCAAAGGAAAGGTCGTCCACCGCGCGCACCAAGCCGACGACGCGGTCAAAAATCAGCCCGCCTTTCACGGGAAAGTGTTTGGTCAGTTTTTCAACGCGCGCCAGCGGAGTCATCGCAGCCCTCCCGTTTTGACGTTCACCCAACATGCGGCGCGATGCGTCCCTTTGATAAATTCAAGCGCGGGATTTTCGCGCAGGCAGCGTTCCTTAACGAATTCGCAGCGGGGCGCGAAAGGGCAGCCGACCGGCTCGGCGAACAAACTGGGCGGCGAGCCGTGAATGGATTTCAGGCTCTTATCGCGGCGGCGGTCGGCGCGCGGAAGCGCTTGCAGCAAAGCATGGGTGTAAGGATGCAACGGGTTTTCGTATAAGTCGTCCACTTGCGCTTCTTCCACGATAAAGCCCGCGTACATCACCATTACGCGGTCCGCCAAGCCGGCGACTACGCCGAGGTCGTGAGTAATCCAGATCATCGCCATCCCCATATCCTGCTTCAAGCGCTTAACCAGCTCGACGATTTGCGCCTGAATGGTGACGTCCAGCGCGGTGGTAGGTTCGTCGGCAATCAGCAGGCTGGGAGAGCAAGCCAGCGCCATGGCAATCATCACGCGCTGCCGCATTCCGCCGGAGAATTGATGGGGGTAATCGTCCAGTCTCTTGCGCGCGTCGGGAATGCCCACCCATTCCAACAAGGTGACGGCGCGCTCGCGGCATTCCTGCGGGTTCAGCGGGGTGTGCGCGCGCAGGGTTTCGGTCAGCTGCCGCCCGATGGTCAGCACGGGGTTGAGGCTGGTCATCGGGTCCTGGAAAATCATAGCGATTTCTTTGCCGCGCACATGCTCCATTTCAGATTCGGTCAATTTGAGCAAGTCGTCGCCGCGATAAAGAACCTCGCCGCTGGCGATTTCGCCGGGCGGGATGGCAATCAGCCGCAGGATGGAGGTCATCGTCACCGATTTTCCGCAGCCGCTTTCGCCGACGACGGCGAGCGTCTCGCCTTCGTTCACCGCGAAAGAAACGCCGTTCACCGCGTACACCGTTCCTTCGGGAGTGCGAAAGCGCGTTTTCAGATTTCTGACTTCCAGCAAAGCGTGAGATGAAGCGGTCATTTACACCGTCCGGCTGTGAGGGTCGAGCGCGTCGCGCAGCCCGTCGCCCAAGAAGTTGATGCTCAACGTAATCAGCACAATCAACAAGCCGGGAAACAGCCACAGCCAGTACGCAGTCTCGATGTAGCGGTAGGCGCTTTCCAACATGTTGCCCCAGGTGGCGGTCGGCGCGCGGACTCCCATGCCAAGGAAGCTGATATACGCTTCGTAGGAAATGGCGTTCGCCACGCCGAGGGTGGCGTTCACCGCCACAGGCGCGATGGTGTTGGGCAAAATATGCTTGAAGATGATTTCCCAGCTCGGCGCGCCGAAGGCGCGCGCGGCGAGGATAAACTCGCGTTCTTTGATAGAAAGGAACTGAGCGCGGATAATGCGCGCCAGATAGGGCCAGCTGGTCAAGCCGATAATGAAGATAATCACGATTACGCTGCCGCTGACGGTGCGTCCCAACACGTTGACGTTGGGAATGCGGCTGGCGAAGAATTTGGACATGATAATCAAAATCAGCAGCGTGGGCATATTGAGCATGACTTCGGTGAAGCGCATGAGGACGGCGTCTATCTTGCCGCCGAAGTAGCCCGCCAGCGCGCCAATTAAAACGCCCGCCATCACTTCCACCAGCGCGGCGGTCAAGCCGATGACGATGGAAATTTGCCCGCCGTACACGGTGCGGGCGAGAATATCGCGCCCGACGGTGTCCGTGCCGAAGGGATGCTCCCAGCTCGGCGGCTGCAAGCGCAGCTTGGTGTCGGTCAGGTTGGCGTATTTTTCGGTGAAGAACAGCGCCCCGCCGAAAGAGTAAAGAAAGAGAATCAATAACATCGCGGCGCCGAACATCGCCATCTTGTGACGGCGAAAGCGCCGCCAGGTGAGGTCGGCGAGGGTGAGCGGCGGGGTTTCCGGCTCTTCCACCAGCAGTTGGTTAGGGAGATTTTCCAAAGTCGCCATGGGCGCCTCAATCGAAGCGGATGCGCGGGTCGAGCCACGCATACACAATATCGGTGAGAATTTGAAAGACCACCACCGCCGCGGCAATCATCATTAAGATTCCCATGACGACGGGCGTATCGCCGCGCTCAATGCCGTCCAGAAACAGGCGTCCCATGCCGGGCCAGGCGAAGATGCGCTCGGTGACGACGGCGCCCGCCAGCAGCAGCGGCAAATCCAGCCCGACGATGGTCACCAGCGGAAGCGAAGCGTTTTTTAGCGCATGAACAAAAGTGACCTCGCGGCGGGGCAGCCCCTTCGCCCGCGCCGTGCGGATGTAATCCTGCCCCAGCGCGTCCAGCATCGAGCTGCGGATGTAGCGCGTGTACGCCGCAAAACTGATGAGCGAAATGCTGACGACGGGCAAAATCATGTGCAGCAAAACCTGCCCGGTCGTCTTGCCGACCTTCGGGTCGAACATGCCGACGGCGGGCAGAGAGGGCAACCCCCAGCGCTGAAAGCTGACCGAAAAGATGTACATGCTGGAAAGCGCCACAAAAAAGATGGGCATGGAATAGGCGACGAAGAGCAAGCCCGTCAAAATATTATCGAACGCGGAATACTGCCGCAGCGCCGAATACACCCCCGCCAGCAGCGAGCCAAGAACGATGATAAATTCGGAAGTGAGCATCAAAATCAGCGTGTTGGGCAAACGTTCGGCGATGACGAGGGAGACCGGTTTGCCCGTTTGCACGATGGACGTGCCAAAATCGCCCCGCAACACTCCTTGCCGCTTGCCGGGAGTCTCCGCAATTCCGTCGCCGTCCAGGTCTACTTTTGTCCAGTCGTTGCCAATCAGCCAGTAGAGGTACTGCATGTAAATCGGCTTGTCCAGCCCAAGTTGGCGCGTCAGGCGCGCGCGGTCTTCCGGCTTGGTGGGCATGCGTCCGCCCATTGTGGCGAGCGGGTCAGTCGCGTTTTGCATCAAAGCAAACAGCAAAACGCTGATAAGCAGCAGCAAAGGAACGGCTTGCAGCAGACGCCGGACAATGTATCTTGCCATGACGCTCTCCTTCAAACGAACATGAGGGGGTTCTGCAAGGTCAAACCCGCAGAACCCCCCAATATTTTACTTGATTCTGCGGCTATGGGATTATTGCTTCAAATCCCATTCGCGGATGTTGTAAAACGGCGTCGCGCCGGAAATCTTGACGTTCAACAGCCGTCCATTGATAGCCCAGATATCCGGGTCCCAGTAAATGCCAATCCAATACGCTTTGTCGAAGACCATGCGCGAAATCTTGTAGAAGGTCTCCTGGCGGGCTTGCGCGTCCACTTGGGAGCTTTCGAGTTTAATCAAATCTTCCAGTTCGGGGTCGCAAACCGCCATCCAGTTCGTGCCGTCGGGCGATTCGTCGGTAGGAATGTTGTTGCACATCCATTCGGAAGTGTGCGGGTCGGGGTAGTTGGTGACGGTGGAATATTCCATCAGGTCGTATTCGCCGCGCGCGGCGGGTCCGCCCTCGCCGTAGCCGTCGAAGAAGTTATCGGCGTTGAAGAGTTCCGTGCCGATTCCCACTTCCAGGAGCTGCTGCTGGAAGACCGCCTGAATCTCCTTGCGAATCTCGCGGGTGGTCGTGCCGTATTTCAGGACGAGTTCCACGCCGTCCTTATCGCGCGTGCCGTCGCCGTTGGAATCCACCCAGCCGGCTTCGTCCAGCAGGGCTTTCGCCTTTTCAGGGTCGTAGGGGTAAGGCTGAATGGTCGGGTCCACAAAGGGCGTGTTGTCCCAATACGTCGCGGCGACTCCGGTGCGCCCGTAGAGCAAGTCTTTCACCAGCGATGCGCGGTCAATAGCGTAGGCAATCGCCTGACGCACGCGAGCATCTTTCAATGCCGGGTGACGCTGTTCGTGCAGGCTGACGTAAATGCCTTCGTTATAGCCGGAAAAGGCGGTGAACATTTGCACGCCCGCTTCTTCCAGCGCGCTGATGTCGGAATAAGCGATGAAAGTGCCGAGGTCGCCTTCGCCCGATTTCAAAGCGGCAATCTGCGAGGCGTCGTCGGGAACGAAGCGGATGAAGATTTCATCCAGTTTCGGGCGTCCGAGCCAATAGTTTTCGTTGGCGACGAAGCGCGCGTAAGAGCCGGCTTCCCATTCCGCAAACTTGAAGGGACCGCAGCCGACTTCGGGCGTGCGGTTATAGCTCGATTCGTTCAGGCTGCCCTTCGCGTCAAATTCGGGCTGCAGGACGTGCTTGGGCAGAATGCCCTTCCACAGCGTAGCCGCCCACGGGGCGTACACGTCGTTGAACGTCACCATCACCGTGCGGTCGTCGGGCGCGGAAATGCTGGCGATTTCATCGTAGGGGCTTTGGGTGGCCACCGCGTTATTCGGGTTGACCGTCATCTCGTAGGTGAACACGAAATCAGCGGAGGTAATCGGCGTTCCGTCGGACCAGACAATGTCGTCGCGCAGTTTGAAGGTGAGCGTCTTGCCGTCGGCGGAAATGCCGCCATTTTCAACGGTGGGCATTTCTTTCACCAGCACGGGGACGGGCTCGTTCATGTCGTCGTAGTCCCAGGCGTAGCAGCTCCACATCTGGTAGGTGATAGAGGTGAACCACTGATTGGTGTACAGCGGATTCAGATTGTCGAACTCCTGCGTGAAAATGAAGGTGGCGACTTTCTTCTCCGCGGCGGGCTGCTCGCCTGCGGCGGCGGGCTGCTCGGCGGAAGGTTGCTGCGCGGCGGGCTGCTCGGCGGCGGGAGCGTTTCCGCCTCCGCACGCCGAAAGAATCAGCGCAAAAGCGGCCATCAGGAACAGAACGGGCTTCAAACGTTTCATTTCTTCTTCTCCTTTTTGAAATTTGCTTAACGCGCGGACGCCCGCGCGCCAACCACGCTTTAAAGGCTCGGGCTTACTCACAGAGAAATTAGCGCTGTTGCGATTGCAAAAAAGCCACAAAATGAGCGCCGGCGTTGAGGATATGTTCGCTCATGGCTCGCCGGGCGGCTGCGGGGTCGCGCGCTTCCAGCGCGGCGACGATGGCGCGATGTTCCAGCGCGTCCACCGGGTCGCGCTTCGGCAGCGGCTGGCTGGAAGTCCCGGCAAAATTGGCGATGAGCATGGTAGGAAAGGAAGACCACATTTGATTGAGCGCGCGAATCAAATATTCGCGGCGGCTCGCCGTGTAAATTAACCGATGAAATTTTCGATTCAATTCGCGGTATTTGGCGATGGCTTCGGGTGCGCCGCTGCGCTCAATTTCGGCTTGCAGCGCCTTCAAGTCGGCGAGCTCTTCGGGCGTGATGACTTCCGCCGCAATGGCGGCGGCGCGGCTTTCGACGAACGCGCGATGGGCGTATAGGTCGGCGACGTCTTCCAAAGAGAAAGAAATCACCCGCGCCCCGCGATACGGCACATGCTCAATTAACCCCTCCGCCGTCAGCTCTTTCAAGGCTTCGCGCACCGGCATCTGACTGACGCCCAAATCCTGAGCGAGCCGTTCCTGCCGCAGCCATTCGCCGGGCTTGTAGCGCCCCTCCAAAATGGCGTTGCGCAATTGTTCCGCGACCACGTTGCGAAGCTGCTTGTGAGACGTCGATTCGTTTAGCACGATTCTCTCGTTTCTTTGCTGGATATAATATCCGATTTAGAATATCACAAATCCGCGAAAGCGGTCAATACAAGCGGCTATTTTTTAAGGTCAACATTCGCAAGGAATGGGGTTAAAATGAACGCCATTCCTTTTGGAGAGTTGCGCATGACTTTCGACCCCGTTTTCCTCAGCAGTTTGACTCTGGTTCTGACCGCGTTCGGCGGAGCCTTCCTCGCCGCGCTGTGGATTAGCCTGGTGATTTGGACCTACCGCGATATTCGCGCGCGCGCGCGCGACCCGTTGGTTCACACCCTCGCCGCGCTTTTGGTCGCCGTGTTGAGTTTGCCCGGCGTCCTCGTGTATCTCATTCTGCGCCCGCAGCGGACTCTGGAAGAGGAATATCAGCGCACATTAGAAGAAGAAGCGCTGCTGCAAGCGCTGGAAGACCTGCCCCTGTGTCCCGGCTGCGAGCGGCGCGTGAAAGAAGACTGGCAGGTCTGCCCGAATTGTCACACCAAATTGAAAAAGGCTTGCCGCAACTGCTCGAAGTTAATGGAACTTTCCTGGAACATCTGCCCGTTCTGCGGAACGCCCGCCCCCGGCATGAGGATTGAAGCGACCAGCATGGACGACGCGCTGCGAAGCCTGAAATCGGAAGAAGCTCCCGAAGCCAAGGCCGAGCCATAGAAACGCGCGAGACAATGAAAATCGAAGCCGTCGTTTTGCATCACATCAAAATGCCGTTGGTCGCCCCGTTTGAAACTTCTTTCGGGCGCGAAATCGAGCGCGAATGCGTCCTCGTCGAAATCCAATCCGAAGGGCTGACCGGCTGGGGCGAGTGCGTCGCTACGCGCGACCCCGGCTACAACTACGAGACCGCGCGGACCGCGCTGCACATCATCCGTGATTTCATCGCCCCGCTGATTCTCAATCAAGACGTGAAAAACGCGCCGGATTTTCAAGAGCGCGTCGAAGGGATTCGCGGTCACAACCTTGCTAAAGCCGGCGTGGAAATGGCGCTTTGGGATTTGCTCGGCAAGCGCGAAAATAAATCGTTGAAAGAGCTGCTCGGCGGGGCGAGAGATAAAGTGGAAGTGGGAGTCTCCATCGGCATTCAAGAATCGCCCGCGCGGCTGGTTCGCGCCGCGGAAGAGTACGTCCGTCAGGGCTATCGGCGCGTCAAGATAAAAATCAAACCGGGCAGAGACGTGGAAGACGCCCGCGCCGTCCGCCAAGCCTTCCCCGAGCTGCGCCTGCAAGTGGACGCTAATTCCGCGTACACGCTCGACGACGCCGAAACCTTAAAGAAACTGGACGACCTGAATCTGCTGCTAATTGAGCAACCTTTGTTTGAAGACGATATTTGGGATCACCGCCAATTGCAAGCGCAATTAAAGACGCCCGTCTGTCTGGATGAAAGCGTCGTCTCGCCGCGCCACGCCCGCTACGCCATTGAAATGCAAGCCTGTCGCGTCATCAACATTAAAGCCGGCAGAGTAGGCGGGCTGAGTCAAGCCGTCGCCACGCATGATTTGTGTCAGGCGAACGGGCTGCCGGTGTGGTGCGGCGGAATGTTGGAAACGGGAATCGGGCGCGCCTCTAATCTGGCGCTGGCTTCGCTGCCCAACTTCACCCTGCCCGGCGACGTCTCCGCTTCAGAACGCTATTACAAGGAAGACGTCACCGACCAGCGTTTTGCGCTCAACGCCGATTCCACCATTGACGTGCCGCAAGGCGCGGGGCTGGGCGTGACGGTGAACCAAGCCGCGCTGAAAAAATTCTCCCTGCAAACCGTCCGCCTCGCGGGGGCGTAGCGCAAAAGCGTCGGTAAAAAAGGAAAAGTTGAGTTACTTTTGTCGGTGAACGCCGGCGCGCCATGAATGGATCGGAAGCGGACGGTTTCAAAGCGCCTGGAAGAATAATACCCTATTTGGGATGTGTTAAAATAGGGGCGCTTTTTTCAAAAATTCCGCACCCTCAAAAGGAAAGTAAAAAATCCTATGGCTAAGAAATTTGACGGAGTCATTGAAGCAGTCCGTTGCAAGAACGGACAAATTTCCTGCGCGCGCGCTTACGAGCGCCGCGGCGTGGTTTTTTCGGATTACGTTTTGCTCGACCGTAAGGCTCTGGTCGAGCGGCTGCAAGCCGGCAAGCGCTATGTGGTGGGGCAACGCGAGGAATTTCTCGCTAATCAATTTAAGACCGGCAAGCAAGTTCTGCTGGTCAAGAAAGACGGCAAGGAGATACTCTCCACCCGCCCCGACGCCGCTCAAGACGAGCTCGAAGGCGCGTTATTCTTCTAAACAAAAGCAGCCGCGATGAAAATTATTGATAAAACCCCGTTTCAGGACGAGAAAGGCGAAATCAGCCTGCTTGGGCGAATTCAAGGCACGCTGAAATTCGGCTTCGACTGGTACGGCGAAATGGAAGCCCAGAAGAATCTGGTCGGGCAGTTGAATCGCGCGCTGGAAAAAGGCTTCGTCCTCATTCGCAACCTGAACCTGCCCGGCAGCCCCATCTACATCCCGCTGATTCTCATCGGCACGGGAGGCATGTACCTCCTTTACGCCACCAACGTCAAGGGTCACTTTGAAGCCAAAGGCGACCAATGGAACGTGATTGACGGCAGCGGCAATTCGCAGCCCGCGCGGACGAACCTGCTGGACAAGACGGCGAAGTTGACGCGCAACTTTCAAAAGTTTTTGGAAATCAACAAAATCAAAATCCCCGTGACCGTCGAACCTGCGCTGGTGGCGGTCAACCCCGGCGCGCACATTGACGTCTCGCGCCCCGCCATTCGCGTCGTCAAAAGCGACGTCATCAAGTCTTATATCGCCAGCCTGACGCAAGCCGTCCCCGTCATGCGCGCCGACGCCATCTACGAGCTGGCGGACCGCATCGCCGAGCCGCGCCTGCGCGAACCCGAACCGCAGCCCCAGCCCGAAGAGGTGGAAGAGCCAGCCGCGTTCGGCGCCTTCGGCGGGTTTGACGATTCCCCCGCCGCGGCGGAAAGTTTCAACCCCGGCGGCTTGCGCGCGGATTTCGTCGAACCGCAGCCCCAAGAGCCGCAGCGGCCCGTCGAACCGCGCTTCGAAAAACCCAAACAGCCCGTCCGCCGGCGCGCCCCGGTTAAGAAAATTTTCGGCATGACCAAACCCCAGTTTTACGTTTTAGCCGGCATTTTCGCCTGCTGGCTGTTGGTAATGCTTGGCGTCGGCGCCTTATTGTTCCTGCAACCCCGTTAACCTTGACCTCTCCTTTTCTGTCCATTGTCATCCCGGCTCACAATGAAGAGAGCCGACTGCCCCGCGCGTTGGAGCAAGTCTTCGCCTTTTTGGAAAAGCAGCCCTACCCCGCCGAAGTCGTTGTCGTAGAAAACGCCAGTTCCGACCGCACGCTGGAAATCGCCCGCGCGTTCGCCGAAACGCGCCCCAACTTAATCGTCATTCACGAAGAACAACGCGGCAAGGGAAACGCCGTGCGGCGCGGAATTTTGAGCGCGCGCGGAATCTACCGCTTCATTTGCGACGCCGACCTTTCCATGCCCATCGAGGAAACATCCAAATTCCTCCCGCCCGCGCTGGAAGATTTCGACGTGGCGATTGGCTCGCGCGAAGCTCCCGGCGCGATTCGCTACAACGAACCGCCTTATCGCCACATCGGCGGGCGCGCAGTCAATTTCGCCATCCGCCTGCTCATCCTGCCCGGCTTAAACGACACTCAATGCGGGTTCAAATGCTTTCGCGCCGAAGCCGCCGAATATCTCTTCCGCCGCCAAACGCTTTCCGGCTGGTCTTTCGACGTTGAAATCCTTTATCTGGCGCGGCGCAAAAAAATGCGCATCCGCGAAGTTCCAATCCACTGGTATTACGACCCGGACAGCAAAGTCAGCGCCGTGCGCGACGCACTGCGCATCGTCGGCGACGTCTTCCGCATTCACCTCAACGCCCTGCGCGGAAGGTATGAAATCTGACCCCGGCTTGTTTTACGAAAAACAGCTGGCGGCGACGTATCGGCGCATTGCCGGATTGGATGAAGCCGGACGCGGCGCGCTGGCGGGACCGGTCTGCGTAGGCGCGGCGATTCTGCCCGTCGAAGACGCGCGGATTCTCCAACGGTTGAACGGGGCGCGCGATTCTAAACAGCTCACTCCGCTTCAACGGGAGCGGCTCGTCCCGCGCATTCGTCAGGCGGCGCTGGCTTGCGCGGTGGGATGCGCTTCTCCCGCCGAAATAGACGCGCTGGGAATCGCGGCCGCCACGCGGCTTGCCGCATTACGCGCGCTGGAAGCGCTGCCCCTCTCCCCTGACTTTCTGCTGACCGATTTTCGGCTGGACCTGCCCGAACTGGACCTGCCGCAGCAGGCGCTGGTGCGGGGCGACCAGATTTCGCTCAGCGTCGCCGCCGCTTCCATCCTCGCCAAAACCGCGCGCGACGCGCTGATGCGCGAGCTGGATTCGCTTTATCCCGGCTACGGCTTTGCCAAACACAAAGGGTATGGCTCTTTGTTTCACCGCCGGGCGATTGCCCGCCTTGGCGTTTCTCCCGTTCATCGCAGCAGCTTCCGCCTTGCAAGCGCAACGGAAGAAGAAGCGCCGCGAGGTTCTTAGCGCGCCGCGCCCCGCCAACGCACGTCCAACTTTTCCTTTCGCTCTTTGCGTTTTCTCGCTGAGGGAATTGCGCCCGCGCCGCCGCCCTGCAAATTAAATATGCGGCAAAAAAGCCCCTGCGCGCGCCACGAAATCGCCCCGCTCAGCCAGACAATTTCTGATAGGGTTTGAGAGTCCCGCCGCGTAGAATTACGCTCATAGAAAGGAATCTACGCTATGGAAATTCCACGACACTGGAGATTAAAGAAACAACGCTACGGATTGGTGGGCGAAGTCTGCCCGCATTGCGAAAGCAAAATTTTTCCGCCGCGCGACGTTTGCCCGAACTGCGGCGGCGAGGCGAAGGAACAATTCGCTTTTAGCGGCAAGGGCGAGGTGTACTCCTACACCACCGTGTACGAGCCGCCCGCCGGTTACGAGGCGCAAGCGCCATACACCGTGGCGATTATCAAATTGGAAGAAGGCCCCATGCTCACCGCCCAATTGACCGACGTGGATAATTCCGAAGTGCAAATCGGCATGCCCGTCGAGATGGTGACGCGCAAGATGCGCAACGACGGCGACGAGCGCGGATTGATTGTTTACGGATACAAGTTCCGCCCCGCCGTAACGGCGTAAGCGCGACGAAATATTTTGCCAGCGCCTGGATGGGGTCATGCTTGAAGTCGCCCCATTGGTAAGCGACCACCGCCTATGTGGAAGTCACATCAACGTCTGTTCAGGATAAGCGTCCCGAAGGCTAAATTTGACCCTTGAAGTCGCTTGCACAAAGCCTTCGGGACGGTTCAAAAGGCTTATCCCGAATTCAGGTACATCAATATGACTGGATAAGCCATCGCCTGCTTTTTGCTCGGCGGCAGTCAGTGAGCGTTCGAGGGTTTGCCATTCGTAATATTGGTATTCGCTTATTGTTTGCCTATCTGTTTTTTTGGGGGGGAGGGCGTCGCGGCTTTCCTGTGAGTAGCGAGCTTATCTTATCGCAAAATTGTTGCCGGCAAAATCTTTTCGCTGCAAGGCGGAGCATCACGGCAATTCTCAGAAAACCATGCTTCGCAAGAGCATAGGCGGCGAAAACGCGAATCAATGAAAGCTGGCTAACCAGCAACATACAGAAGGCAGAGGAGGATCGTCGCGCCGCGTCTGTCCGTCCCGTTATCGCGCCGCCTTATTTTGCGCTGGCGCAAAGACAAGCGCAAAATCGCAGGTACAATCGCGGCATGAAAAACGCAAACCGTCGCCTTCCCTTTCTCGCTCTTGCTATACTGGGGCTGCTCGCCGCACTGTGGGCAGGGCTGATGCGCCTCGGCTGGCGTCTGCCCCCGCTCGCGCCTGCGCTGATCATGGCGCATGGGCCGCTGATGATTTCGGGATTTTTGGGGACTCTCATCACGCTGGAACGCGCCGTCGCCATGCAGAAAAAATGGATGTACCTGCCGCCGCTTCTTGCTGGACTGGGATGGCTGGTCTCCGTCCTCATGCCTGCGCCTCCGCTCGGGCAGATTCTGCTCGCCCTCGCCAGCCTGGGCGGAGTCTTGATTCTGCTAGAGATGACCCGCCGCGAATTTGCCCTGCACACCGTCGCCATGCTGCTCGGCATGTCGGCGTGGTTTGCGGGCAACCTGCTCTGGCTGTTGGGCTGGCAGGTTCCGCAGGTCGTCTTCTTCTGGCAGGCGTTTCTCGTCCTCACCATCGCGGGCGAGCGGCTGGAACTGAGCCGCGTCTTGCGTCCCGCGCGGATTCAGCAAATTGCCTTTGGCGTCATCGTGGCGCTTTTCCTCGCCAGCGTGGTCGCCTCCCTGCTCGACTTGAAAATTGGGACCTATCTCAACGGCGCGGCGCTGCTTGCGCTGGCGCTCTGGTCGCTGCGCAACGATATTGCATGGAGAAACCTTAAACACAAACTGCCGCTCACGCGCTACATCGCCTGGTGCCTCGCGCTGGGATTCGTCTGGCTCGCTCTCGGCGGGGCGTTCAACCTGATGTTTGGCGCGCAGGTCGCGGGTCCAAAATACGACGCGGCGCTGCACGCCGTCTTCGTCGGCTTCGTCATTTCGATGATTTTCGGTCACGCGCCGATTATCTTCCCCGCCATTTTGGGAACGCCGATTAACTTCCAGCCCGCCTTTTATCTGCAATTGATTTTGCTGCACGCCTCGCTCGCCCTGCGCGTCTTCGCCGATTACGCCAACTTGCACACGCTCCGCATGTGGGGCGGACTGTTGAACGAAGTTGCGATTTTGCTATTCATCGGCTTGACGGTCGTTTCTGTGCGAAAAGGGCTGACGGAGAGGTAGCCATGCCCCTGCTCAACGCTGGAACTTTGCTTGCCGGCCTGCAAATCTGGCTGCCCGCCGCCCTTCTCATCGGGCGCATTGCCGAAGCGCTGGGGGCAGTTCTCTTCGTCGTCGGCTCGTGGCGGCGAGTCAAGCCGTCTGGCGCGTTCAAATAACGGGACGTGCGGCGTTAAGGCGGGAAGGCTTGGGGGAACACGGTATAATCCCCGCCCATGAGGACCTTGCACGCTACCCTGAAATGCGCTATACCCCTGCTGGGGTATAATCCCCGCCCATGAGGACCTTGCCCAAAGTTAAACTATCGCTGGCGATTTTCGCCGCGACGGTCTTTACGTTAAGCGCCGCGCATCATCGCTTTAACTTTTGGGGGCGGGAAGTTTCCGTCGAAGCGGCGATTTTGCTAGCAGTCTTTCCAGCCGCCGCGCTGATTTTTTTCGCCCTCAACCGCGCATGGGACTTCATCTTGCGCGTTGAACAGCGCCGCTGGCTGCTCTTTCTGCTGCCGGCGCTGCTCGTCTCCGCCGGGCTGACCTGGCGCTTCTACAAAGCGCCGTCCGTCTGGCATACCGTTCAAATCATCCCCAAGCCCGACCAAAGCGGGGAAGTTATCCTCTATGAAATCAAAAGCCCCGCGGGAAGCAGAATTAAATTCGACAAGCAAGCCGCAGCCGCGGAATGGCAGGTCGTTTCGTCGGACATGGTGAAAACCGTCGGCGAAACGCCCGCGCCGCTGGAATATTCCTTCTTCGCGCCCATCGGAGGAAACGCGCAATTGTTGTTCGCCGCCTCGCCCCAAAGCCGCGACGTCATTATCGTCCTCGACGGTCAAAAGCGCGAGGCGAACTTGCGGCGCGAAGAAGAGAGTCAGGTTTCCATCGAGATTCCCGTCGCCTATAAGATGGGCTTCCCCGGCGGCGTCGTTTTCGCGCTGGTCGCCGCGATTGATTTCGCGGCTTACTTTCTGCTGCTGCTGGCGCTGTGGCTCGTTCAAGAAATTTCACAACTCTTTCCGCAAAACGAACAAACGGAAGACCGCTTCCTCTCGCATCGCGCCGGGCTGGGAATCTTGCTCGCGCTCGGCTTGCTGCTGCACGCGCTGAACGCGCTAGCCGTTCCTTTGATCATTGGTCCCGACAGCCCCAGTTTTCTGGAGGGCGCGTTTCATTGGGTGAAATACCGCAACTTCGAGGGCGTGCCGCCCGCGCGCGGTCCCGGCATGGCGGCGCTGTTCATTCCGTCTTTGCTGCTTTTCGGGCGAAGCGCCTGGGGCGTGAAACTCACGCTGCACCTCCTCGCTCTCGCCTGCGTTCCGCTGGGATACAAAATCGGTTACGACCTGTTCAGGCGCAGGGCGCACGCTTTCTTCGCCGGGCTGGCTTTCGTCCTCATGCCCGAAATGTACCTGTATTCCAACATCGTCATGTCGGACGGACCCAACACGCTGACGGCGCTGATTTTCTGCGCGCTATGGCTCCCGGCATTGAAGACCCTTTCGCCGAAATACGTCCTCGCCAGCCTGCTGGCGGCTTCGCTGGCGACGCTGCTGAGACCGGAGAATCAACTTTTGATTCTGGTCGCCTTCTTCTTCCTTGCGCTCAAAATCGTTTACGAAAAAACGAACTGGAAATCGCGCGCGGCGGTTCTGGCGCTCGGCGCGCTGCTGGCGGCGCTGCCCTTGCTGGGTTGGTCGGCGCGCAACCAAAAACTGCACGGCTTCTTCGGGTTAAGCGACTATTCGGGCGTCATCTGGTACGACGGCTGGATTTACTACGGTGAAGCGAGCAAATTTCCCGTCACCGACAAAGACTCGCCCGCCGTCAAAGCCATTGAAGAAGCCGTCGCCGCTTACGATCAGCCCATCGAATACGCGGTCGTCCCGACCAGTTTGGAATTGTATCCCGCGCTGCTCCAATATGGCTACACGCCAAACGAGTCCATGCGCCTCTTCACCCAAGCCGCTATGGACTCCATCAAAAAAGACCCGCGCCTGAGCCTTGAATTATATTGGTTCAAAATCAGGAAAAGCTTCGAGCCGGAATTTAACTCCGTGATGGCGACGAACTTCAAACCCAACGCGACTTTTGAAAACGAATATTTCGACGTCGAGCGACCGCTCTTCCCGCCCGCCGTAGAATGGCAAAAGCGCGCCTATCAGGCGCTCGTTTGGACGAACGCGCGGCTTTACCGCCCCTTGATTCTGCTCGCGCTCGTCGTTATGTTCTTCGCCGTCTATCAAAAAGAGTTCTTCAAATGGGCGGCGCTAGCTGGCTTAACGTTCACGCGCCTGTTCGTGGGAATCACCATCGGGCTGGGCGCCTGGCGTTACATGATATCCGGCGTGGCGCTGCTGTTTTTCTTCGCGCTGTTATCGGTTGAAATTTTGCGAAATTTTTTCGAGACGCTTCAACCCAAAGCCTGAAGCGCGTGGCTGATAGCCGTAGAAGCGGGACCGCCAAGCGATTGAATCAACCCGCGGCGCGCGCCCGCCGCCTGATTAATTCCCGCTTCGCCGCGCAGTTGCAGCGCGGCTTCGACCGCCTGATACACGCCCGCCGCCCCGCCGGTGAATCCGCGCGCCTTCATCCCGCCCATCGTCGCGCAGGGGATTTTCCCGTTCAGGTCAATCGAGCCGTCGGCGGCGAGAACCCAGCCCCGCCCTTTCTCGGCGAACCCAACCGCTTCCAGTTGCAGCGCGGCGTATACGCTGAACATATCGTGATATTCAAAGAAATTCACGTCGTCGAGCGTCCAGCCGGTTTGGCGCAAAACCTTTTCCGCCGAAATTTGCGCGGCTTCAAAATGCAGCAAATCCTTACGGTCGTGCAGCGCCAGCGTATCGGAAACGGAAGCCGAAGCGGCAATTTGCACCAGCGGACGCAAGAAATCGCGCGGCAGCAAATCGCGCCGGGTAAGGATCAACGCGGCGGCGCCGTCGGCGTAGGGCGCCGCGTCGAACATATTGAGCGGCTCGTGCAACGTCTCGGCTTTGGCGTAAGTTTCGGGTTTGATGGCTTTCTTGAACATGGCGTTTGGGTTGCCCGCCCCGCGCGCGTGCGCGATTAAGGCAAAACCCGCGAAACCATCCGCCGGGACGTTGTATTCGTGCGTGTAACGTTTCATCAACAGGGCGGCTTGCGAAGCGGGGGTGACGCCCTGCACGGCTTCAAAATCCGCGTCGGTTACGGTGGCAAGCGCCTCGTCCAAACCAGCGCCGATTTTATCGGTGAATTTTTCCACGCCGACGACAAGCGCGACGTCGGTCATGCCGCTTTTCACCGCCAGATAGCCCTGCCGCAGCGCGGCGGCGCCGGACGCGCCGGCGGCTTCAAACGTCGCGGCTTCAATTCCGTCGAGCATGGCGAAATCAGTTAGCAGCGCGCCCAAATGCGCCTGACGAGACAGATTCGGCGCGAGCATGTTGCCGACGAACAGCGCTTGCGGCTTGAGGCCCTTCGCGTCGCGCAGCGCGTCGCGGATGGCTGCAGAAGCCAGGTCGCGCAGGTCAATCTCCCAATGTTCGCCCGCTTCGGTTTGTCCAATTCCAGCGATAACGACTTCGGTCATAAGCCAGCCTACTTCAACGCGAGCTTGCCGCGATAGCGGACGTAAGTCGCGTAATCAATTTCCGTCCGCCGCCCGATGTAATCGCGGGTTTTCAGGGCGCGTCCCGCCTTTTCGGTAATCTTATCGGTCACGGTAATATCAAAAGCGTCGGAGCCGGCGCCGGAGCCGAAAGAGACCATCAGAATTCTATCGCCCGGCTGAGCAAGGTCGAGGGTGGCGGTCAAGCCGATGAGCGCCGCGCCCGCGTAGGTGTTGCCAATGACGGGGACGAGCAAACCGGGTTCGATTTGTTCCATCGAAAAGCCGAGTTGAGCGGCGACGCGCTGCGGGAACTTGGCGTTGGGCTGATGGAAAACCGCCCATTTGTAATCCTTCGCCGTCGTTCCCATCGCTTTCATTAAGTAAGCCGCGGCTTCGGTGATGTGCTTAAAATAAGCCGGTTCGCCGGTGAAACGCATTCCGTGTTCGGGATATTTCTGATATTCGCGCCGCCAGAAATCGGGCGTATCGGTGACGTAAGAATACGAGGCGTTGATCACCGCCAGCGATTCTTCCGCCGGACCCATAAGATACGCCCCGCCGCCCGCGCCGGCGGTGTATTCCAGCGCGTCGCCGGGTTTGCCTTGCGCGGTATCCATGCCGATGGCGAGCGCGTAACGTCCCATGCCGGAGCCGACGATGCCGACGGCGGCGACCAGCGCTTCGGTTCCGGCTTTGCAGGCAAATTCAAAATCGGCGCCCTGCGTGCTGGGAGCCGCGCCGATGGCTTCGGCAACCAGCGTGGAAGTCGGCTTGACCGCGTAGGGATGCGATTCCGAGCCGACCCACACCGCGCGAATTTCGCGCGGGTCAATTTGCGCGCGCAGCATGGCGTTGCGCGCCGCCTCAATAGACATGGTGATAACGTCTTCGTCCAAGCCCGGCACGGCTTTTTCTTTAATGGGCAATCCGCCGCTCTTGCCGCCGGTCCACACGCGGGCGACTTCTTTGGCGGGCAAGCGGTAACGCGGCACATACGCGCCGTAGCCGACAACGCCGACAGGCTTGACGGGTTTAAGCAAAGCGGGAGAGGAATCAGGAAGGGTCATATTTTTTTAGATGTTGGTTGAGCCAGGCGTTGGTTTACGCGAGCGCGCCGCGGCTCCCGTTCAAAAATTCAATTCGTAAGCTTCAAAGGCTGACTGAACAGCGCCTTCATTATAGCCGGCTGGGCTTTCAAAAACTCTCGAAGTTCGCAAAAAGAATTCGGATTAAAATGCGGGCATGAGCAAATACAGGCAGCGCATCGGCGCTTGGGGCGAGAACGCAGCGGCGGAATGGCTCGCCCGGCGCGGCTACGAAATCGTCGCGCGCAACGTTCGCACGCCTTACGGCGAAATTGACCTGATTGCGCGGCTGGGCGAAGCGACCGTCTTCGTCGAGGTGAAGACTTTGACGGGCGGCGGCGCGCGGCTGCCCGAAGAAAACGTCACCCCGCGCAAACTGCGAAACATGACGAACGCCGCGCAGCATTATTCCGCCGAACACGAAATTGACTGCTGGCAGCTCGACGTTATCGCGGTGGAAGGCAAGCCTAACGCCGCGCCGCCGCTGATTACGCACTTTGAAAACGTCTCTTAATCTACGGCGGGGTTCATGCCCAAACGGTCAAGCAAAAAGGCATAGTAGCGCGCCTGCTCTTTCAGGTAGTCGTAGCGCCCGCTGGCGCCGGCGTGGCCGGAATCAAAATTGACGTAAAAAAGAATGACGCCGCCGTCCGTGTTTCTTTCGCGCAAGCGGGCGACGAACTTCGCCGGTTCCCAAAACGCCACGCGCGGGTCGTTCAAACCGGTCGTAATCAACATATCAGGATACGCCGCCGGGCGAATGTTATCGTAAGGGGAATACGAAATAAGGTAATCAAAATGCTCTTTAATTTCAGGGTTGCCCCATTGATTGTATTCGAGCGTCGTCAGCGGAATGGTCGGGTCGCTCATCGTCGTTACCACGTCCACGAACGGCACGCGGCAAATCACAGCGCGAAACAAATCGGGGCGCATGACCACGCAGGCGGCCGTCAGCAGCCCGCCCGCCGAAGCGCCTTCGATGCAAAACTTGTCTCTGGCGGCGTACCCCTGCGCGATGAGATGTTCGGCGCAAGCGATAAAATCGGAGAAAGTATTTTTCTTGTTCAGCAACTTGCCCTGCTCGTACCATTCGTAGCCCATATCCATTCCGCCGCGAACATGAGCGATGGCGTAAGCGAAGCCGCGATTAATCAAACTGAACAGCGCGGGGTTAAACCACGGGTCAATGGTCGCGCCGTAAGCGCCGTAGCCATACATCAAAACGGGCGCGCTGCCGTCTTTCTTCATCAAGTCTTTTTTGTAAACGATGGAAACGGGGACCTTCGTCCCGTCGGGCGCGGGCGCGAACAGCCGCTCCATGGCGTATTGCGATTTGTCGTACCCGCCGGGAATTTCTTCCATTTTCTTCACGTCCCACGCGCCGCTCTCCACGTCGTAATCCACCGTCGTCTTCGGGGTGATGAAAGAAGAATAGAAAAAGCGCAGCGCCTTCGCGTCGAATTCGGGATTGGACGCCAGCTCCACCGTGTAAGCCGGTTCGGGAAATGAAACGTAACGAACGTTGGTCGTCCCGTCCGGGTCGCTGATTCGCAATTGGCGCGTTCCGTCGCGGCGCTCTATCAAGACCAGAAAATTCTCGAAAGTCTCCACGCCTTCAAGCAGGACGCCATCGCGAGGCGGCAGGACGTCGCGCCAGTTTTCCTTACCGCATCGCTCCACAGGCGCGACGCTTAATTTGAAATTTTTCGCTCCGTCGTTGTGAACGATGTAGAAAGTTCCCTTGCGGTGCGCGGCGAAATATTGCAAGCCTGCCGCGCGCGGCTGCAAGACTTTCAACTCGCCGTCGGGATGGTTCGCGTCGAGAAAGCGCATTTCGCGCGAGTCCGTCGCGTGATGATAGGTCATGACGTAGGCGTCGTCGCGCGTCTTGAAGAAATACAAGAAATACGCTTCGTCCGTTTCGTCGTAAATTAGGACGTCGTCTTTCGGGTCGCTTCCGATTTTGTGGCGGAACAATTTCTGCGGGCGCAGCGCGGCGTTCAACTGGACGTAAAACACGGTCTCGCTATCGTTCGCCCATTCCACGCCGGTATGTTCGTAAGCGCTGCCCATCGTCCGCTCGATGGATTCGGGATACAGCTCGCCCGTCGTCAAATCTTTGATGAAGAGGGTGTATTCCTCCGCGCCGCCCCAATCCACCCCGTAGGCGAGCTTCTTCCCGTCCGGGCTGACGGCGAATCCGCTGACGCTGCAAAACGGCTTTCCCTCCGCCAGTTGATTCTGGTCGAGAATGACTTCCTCCGCCGCTGCCAGCGAACCGCGCTTGCGGCAAAAGAGGGGATATTGCTTCCCAGCCTCGTGACGGACGTAATAAAAATATTCGCCGCGCTTTTCCGGCGCGCTCTCGTCGGTCTCTTGAATGCGCGCCTTCATCTCTTGAAACAAGGTTTCCTGCAGCGGTTGGGCGCGACGCGTCATCTCTTGCAGATACGCGCTTTCGGCGCGCAAATGCTTCAACGTTGCGGGGTCGTCCTTGTCGCGCATCCAGTAATATTCATCCACGCGGGTCTGCCCGTGCTGCGTAATTTCATGGGGACGTTTGGGCGGAACAGGAAATAAAACCACTTAAAACTCCTTTCGGTTATCGGTACGATTTGGATGACATGCCTTCCACGTTCACCAGCGCGCTGTCTTTTCGGACGTAAATATCGCTATCCAGAAAAACGTAATCGGGGTTGCGGCGCATATATTCGGAAAGCGGCGCGAAGTTATCGGCAATCACGTCCGGGCGCAGTTCGCCGACGCTGTATTCGTAATTCCATTTGTTATGACCGGGGTAAAACGCTCCGCGCCCGGGTCCCTTCGCCACGCGCGGGTCGTTCAAGCCGAGCAGGTCAATCACGCGGCGTTCAGAATAATATGGAATCTGTCCCGCCGCGTGAACGGCAATCACGGCTTCGGGCTGCGTGTTGGCTTTGACGTGTAAGGCGAGGCGCACGCGGCGAACGTCGGATTTAAGCAGCGGCAGGCTGTCTATGGCGGAAAGCGCCCACGGCTCGCCGCTGACGATCATCAGGACGACGAGAGACAACGCGACGGCAGGACGAATCGCGGGCGCGGCGCTTTTTCTAAAATCGGAAACGAGTCGCCCGTCCGCCCAGCCGAGCAGAATCAGCAGGGCGGGAATTCCCTGCGCAATGAAGCGGTTGGCGGCGTTGGTCTCCGGCTCGGCGTAATCGCCGCCGACGTAAATCGAATAGGCGCATTGAGCGAGGAAGATTCCCAAAAGCAAAAAGGTTTCGCGGTTATATTGTCTGTAAAGCGCGACCGCCGCGAGCGAAAACAAAAACGGAGCGAGGACGTCGCGCGAGGCGAATTGAACGAAAACCAGCAAGCCGCGCCGCGCCCGCTCGTAGAGCGAATAGCCCGTCATTTTTTGGTAATACGTCGTCGGGAGGTAATCGCCGTAGTAAGCGTATTGAAAATACAGCACGGCGGCGGCGGTCAGCGCCACCAGCGCGGCGGAAAGAAAGAACGCGCGCCTATCTTTGAAGAAAAGATAAGCGAGGACGACCGCCGCGGCGACCAGCGCATCCAAACGGACGAAGACCGCCAGCGAGAGAATCAACCCCGGCAGCCAGCGTTTGCCCGCCGTCGGGCGCAGAACGGATAGCAGCGCCAGATGAAGCAGCAAGGTCAGCAGCCCGACTTCCATGCCGCGCAGCGACCAGAAGACCAGCGGAAAATAAAACGCGGAGGTAATCGCCGCGAACAACGGCGCGAAATCAAAATCGGGCGCGAGCGCCGCGGCGACTTTGGCGACGGCGAAGACGTTCGCCAGCAGAATCAACGCCGAAGAAAGCATGACCGCAATGGAAATTTTGGAAGCGGGCAGCGGAAGGAAATGCAGCGCCGCCATGTACAGCGTCCACCCCAAATTGGTGAAGCCCTGCGCGGAAGACGGCTCGCCGGGGTTCCACGTCAAGCCGTGACCTTGCGCGAGGTTGCGGGCGTAACGCATGGAAATCATCGCGTCGTCCACAAGCGTAAAATAACGCTCGCCTTTAATGACGAAAGAAGTCCCCGCTATCAGGGCGAGGTAAAACGCGGCGGCGGCAAGAAGAACGATTTTTAACGGTTTGTTCATGGGCGGGAGAATTATATCTTATCCCGTCTATCCCGCTAAAAAAGCCTGACGCCCGCTTAAGGCTTTGCTTCCGCCGCGTCGGCGATTGAGACCTTTATATTTTGAATCGCGCTCCACATGCCGTCGGAAACCTGCGCCACGACTTCGTAAACGTTGTCGGCGTTGGAGTCGCCGGGACGTTCAAAATCCGGCGCGGAGACGAAACTCAACAGCCCGCTATTTTGATCAACGCTGAAGCGCGCCGCGTCCGCGCCGCCGAGAATGGAATACGTCAAAGGTTGAAGCGGCAGGTCGAAATCGGAGGCGGAGAGAAGCCCAACCGTCAAAGCGTTTTCGGCGACGACAAAATTCGGCGGGGAAACAAAACCCGGCGGGTTGTCGTTCATCGGCAGGACGGTTATGCTGATTTCCTGCGCGGCGATCAATTCGCCGTCCGAGACTCCGACAAGCAGTTTGTAAACGTTATCCAAACCGAAAGGCTGCTCAAAATTCGGCGGAAAGCGGAAACTCAACTCGCCGCTGAAAGGTTGAACGGAGAACAAGCCCGCGTCTTCGCCGCCGAGAATGGAATACGTCAAAGGCTGAGGCGACAGGTCGGAATCGGACGCGGAGAGAATCCCAACCGTCAAGATGTTTTCCGCGACGAGGAAATTCGGCGGGGAAAGAATTTCGGGCGAATGATTGACGGCGGGCGTGGGCGAAGGCGGCGCAATCGCAGCCTGCGGCGCGACGGGGATGGAATACGTCACGATCAATTGCGGTTGGTTGGCTTCCTCCGCGTTGCCGGAAAAAATCTTCAACACGTCGGCGCTCATATCGTCGTCGTCGTCTTTTTGGAAAGACAGGCGGAATTGCGTCGCTCCGTTTTTGTTGATGAAAGCCAGATTGGCGGGGCTGAGGGCGAGGGAATATAACGGCTCGAAGACCGAGAGCGTCTCCGTCTGCGCGCCTGAGTTGGAAGGCGAAGAGAAATCGTCCAGAACCAGTTCGCTGTTGCCGCTGAAAGGTCCCCGGTTGAGCTCCGCCGTCAGGCTGCCGTGCGAGCTGAGGGGCGTCGTTCCAATCACGCCCTGTTTGGCGAGAATCAGCAGCGCGGACTCAATCAGCGCGTCGTCGGGGATTTCTTCCGTGTTGAAGGAGATAACGCTCTTATACTGGCGGTCTTTGTCGTCGTCGCCGATAAAGAGAACGTTTGAAACTCTATCCAGCCAGCCGCCGCGATTCATCCCCTCGCCCGCTTCCAGAATCCAGCCGTCCTGCGAACCGATGGAACGAAAGACCTGAGCGACGATGATGCGCGGCTGTTCGGCAGTGGCAGGCGGAAGAGTCGCGGCGAGGATTGGCGTTGGAGACGGCGTCTCGGTGAAGGGCAGGGTCGGCGTGGGAGAAGGAGGCTCGGTGAAGGGCAGAGTCGGCGTGGGAGAAGGAGCCCCGGTGAAAGGCAGGGTCGGCGTGGGAGACGGCGTCTCGGTGAAAGGCAGGGTCGGCGTGGGAGAAGGAGTCCCGGTGAAAGGCAGGGTCGGCGGGGCGGACGGCGCGCCAAACGGAGACTCAAACGCGCCGACGTCGGGCGCTGCGCCGTAGTAAAAATCGTTTATTCCGGGAAGCCGCTCGCCGCGGTCTATGTTCGGGCTGTTCGGCTGCAAGGTCAGGTCGCTCGCCAGTCCGGGGTTAAGTTCATGCCCGTTGCATTCCAGCCCGCTGGCGCGGCAGAGTTTGGCGGTATTTTCGTAGCCCGCGCCTTCCCACTTAAAGCGCGGACTCGTCCGCGTATAAAAGTTATCGTAGTTCCAGTTATGCCCCGTTGAACCGACGGCGAGCTCGTACACGCCGTAACCGCCGGTCTGAAAGATGTTGTTCCGCATCGTCAGGTTGCGGGCGGCGCTGATGAAATCCACCGCGGCGACGTTTTGGTTCGTCCAAAAAGTGTTGTGATAAATAAAAGCCGCGCCGCTGGAATGTAAATCAACCTTGATTCCGCGCCCGAAGTAATTGGTGAACGCGGAGCGCGTCACCCACACGGGACCGCGAGTGACCGGCGCGAGCGAAACGCCCACAAAAGCCGAATCGACGGCGTTGTTGCGGAAGCGCTGATTGACGCAGGCGCCTTCGGGTTCAAAGGCGTCGTCGCCGATTTGATAGATGTAGTTGTAGTAAATATCCGCGTCGAGGGCGAGCTCCATGTTTTGCAAGTCGCCCGACGAGCCGCTGTAAATTCCGTTGAAGATATGATGGATTTTATTGCCGCGCGCAATCGTCCCGGCGCGCCCGCGCAGGATAATCGCCGTGCCTTCCATCGAAGTGGCTTTGACCGCGCGCCAGGGCCATTCGTTCACGGGCGAATCGTAAATCTCGTTGTATTCGACGCGCGCGTCGTTGCCGCGCGCCGCGCCGCCCGTCCATTCCAGCATGATTCCCTTTTGGACATGGTGAATTTTGTTGTTGCGAATCACGACGTGAGAAGCGTCCCGCAAGCACACGCCGCAACCGAACTGCGCGCCGTAATAGCGAATCTCGAAGCCTTCCACCCATAGCCAATTCTGCGCGTTGGCTTGAACGGCGATGTTTAGAAAGGGAACTTGCCAGGAATGTTTGGAAGGATGGTCGGCGCTGCGGACGTATAGCGTGTTGGAATTCGGCGCGACGTACCAGCCCTCCGTCATGGCGACGCGGCTGTGACCGTAGCCCTGGGTTAAGCCGTTCAAATCGTCGTAACGATAAAAGCGCTGTCCGTCGCGCGCCAGATAGGAAACATAGGAATTGATTTTCGTGTACCAGACGTTGTTGGCGTAACGCGTCCAAACCGCGTCTTCGAGGTTTTTCGAGCCGTCGAGAATCGCGCCCGCGCCCTGCGCCTTCAATTGAATCCACGCGCCGGGCGCGCCGGAAGCGGCGAAGGAGAGGGTCTCGCGGTAGATTCCATCGGCGACGAGAATCTGGGTCCCCGCCGTCGCGCGGCTGAGCGCGTCGCGGATGCGTTGAAACGGCGCGGCGGGCGAGCCGTCCCCGCCGGGCGCGGCGGCGGCGTTGACGTATAAAATTCGCGCGGGGGTAAAGGACAGTTCGTCGGGCTGCGTGGTCGTCGCCCCAAAAATTTCCGCGCCCCCGCCGCGAACCGCAACCTCGTAAGCCGTCGCGGGGAAAAGCCCAAAGAGGCTGCCCGCCAGCAGCCCGTCCTCAATCTTCTTCAGCGGAGGTCCCGCGCGCCAGTTCGATTCTCCCGCGCGGCGGTAAAAAAGTTCCGCGTCGGCGGGCAAATTGACCCCGCGAACGAGAATTCCCGCCGTTTCGATGTTGGCGATAAATTCAATTTGATCGAGCGCCGCGCGCGTTTCCGTCCGCGCCGAGACGGGCAAAATTCCGCTCGCCCAAAACGTAATGATGAAAAAGAAAGCCGCTATCGCGCGGCGAAGATTCCAACGCCTTTCTCGCATGGTTCGCTCCAATTTTTATTATATGAACAGGGCGGCTTTTTTCGATTGCAGATTCCTTGTCGTTTTCGCGGCAAAAGCATTAACAAAAACGTAAAACTTTCAATTCAATATCTTGCCCTGGTTTTCCGCGCATTTCGTGTAAAATTGGCGTTCTTTGGGAAAGGCTGCTTTATAAACATGCGAATCGCCTTTATTTCCGACGTTCACGCCAACTTTATCGCGCTGCAAGCCGTATTGAAAGACTGCGAAACGCTGGGCATAGACTTATACGTCAGCCTGGGAGACGCGGTGACTTTGGGACCGCAGCCGCTGGAAACGCTTCACGCCCTGAAAAAACTCGGCGGGTTATACATTGCCGGAAATCACGACTACGCCGCGCTGCGCCCCGAAAATTCGGAAGAGTACGAGGTCGCCAATTTTTTCTTGCCCGAATTGCTGTGGTGCAAGAATCAGCTCTCGGCGGAAGACCTGGCGTTTATCGAGTCGTTTCAACCGCAGGCGACCATCTCCCTGCCCAACGGGATGAACATCCTCGCCTTTCACGGCTCGCCCCTTTCAACCACCGACGTTATTCAAGCGCACACGCCGCCGGAAACGCTGGATAAATATTTCGCCGAACAAAACGCAGATATTTTCATCGGCGGACATTCGCACATTCAGTTAGCGCGGCGGCACGGCGAAAAGCTGATTTTGAATTCCGGCAGCGTGGGGAACGCTTTTCGCTTCGCCTACACGCCCGGCGTCGCGCCCGCCCTGTTAAGATGGGCGGAATACATGGTCGTTGAGCAAGCCGGCGCTACGCTCAGCATTAATCCGCGCCGCGTGTATTTCGACGCGGAGGAGCTCTTCCGCGTCGCGCGCGCCCGCGGCTTCCCCGGCGCGGAAAGAATAATTCGCAATTACAACAGATAACCCTGCGGACGCGCCTTCTCAAAGGCGGGTATAATGACCGAAAATTTTGAGAAAGGCGTTTTGGGGAGCGCGTCAGCCGCCGCTCCATCCTGCTTGCGGTATCGAACAATGAAAAAGTCTTTAGACTCCTTGGCGCCGCTTTTGCTCCTCCTCGCGGCGCTCTTCCCGTCCGCGGCGCAAGCCCGGCAAACCCCGCAGCCTGCGGTTAACGCAGTTTTGTTTTATTCGCCTACCTGCCCGCACTGTCACAAGGTCATCAACGAAACGCTCGTCCCGATGATAGAGCAATACGGCGGGCGGCTGCAAATCGTCGGAATCGACGTCACCACGCCGCAAGGGCGCGAGCTGTTTCTTTCCGCGCTCAAAACCTTCAACCTTAAGGAAGCGGGCGTGCCGTTTCTGGTGATTGACGATATTTACCTGATTGGCTCGGCGGATATTCCCGAAAAGTTCCCCGCTCTGGTGGAGGAATATCTCAAGCAGGGCGGCGTGGACTTCCCCGATATTCCCGGCTTGCGCGAAGTTCTTCCGCCCCCCGAACCGACCTTCACCCCGCAGCCGCCTCCCGCCCCAGAGCAAACCGCCGCCCCAACTCAGCCCCCCGCGCCAACCCTCGCAGCCGTTCAACCTCAGTTCAAAACCAGCGCGGACCTGACGTGGCAGGAACGCTTCGCGCAGGATCGGGCGGGCAATTCGCTCGCCGTCTTTGTTCTGGCGGGAATGCTCGGCGCGAGCGGGTGGACCTTCCTCCAATTCCCCAACGGCAAAAAGATTTCAATCAACGAGAAGCGCTATTGGGCGCTGCCCGTCCTCGCGCTGCTGGGCGCGGGCGTTGCGGCGTATCTGGCTTACGTTGAAACCGCCGAGGTCGCCGCCGTGTGCGGACCCGTCGGCGATTGCAACAGCGTGCAGCAAAGCGAATACGCGCGGCTCTTTGGTATCTTGCCGATTGGCGTATTGGGCTTGGCTGGCTACGCGCTCTTCTTCTTGACATGGCTGATTGCCCGCTTCCGCCCCGGGCGGCTCGCCCATCTCGCCGCTCTCGCGCTCTTTGGAATCAGCGTTTTAGGGACGCTGTTTTCCATCTACTTGACGTTTTTAGAGCCTTTCGTCATCGGAGCGACCTGCATGTGGTGTTTAACTTCCGCCGCGATAATGACTGCGCTCATGGCGCTGACGGTCTTCCCCGCCAATTTCGCCTGGCAGGCGCTCAATTCCCTACGAGATTAAGAATCATGCTGCTACGTAAGGCAAAATATTAATTGGCTCAAGGTTGGAAGGGAATAACGATAGTAACGATCAAACTGCCTTCGACAATTTTGAATGTATCCCGCGCTACGTCAAATTCCAAAACGACCAGAGAAAGGTCGGGAGGAATGCGAAAAGTTTTCATCTCGTGCAGCGTCGTTTCGGAAGAGGATAATTGAAAGCCGTAAGAAGCGCCTTGCCCGCCATTTTCTGCGGGGACGACAAACGTCACGCGTCCGTTTCTATCCGGCTTTTGCTTCTGGGTAATTCCCGTTTCGGCGTTTTCGTAATATCGCAGCCAGACGGTCGCGTCCTGCGAAGCGTGTAAGAGATGAATCCGCAAGGTCTTCGCGCCCATCGGGGTCGGAGTGACAAGCAAATTCTGCGCGGCGGCGCACGCGATAGAAGACAAAAACAACAACGCCGCTAAAACGCCCCAAAAGGCTTTAAACCGTCGCATGTTTCGCTCCTTTCTCGGTTGCCATTCGGTCAAAAAGCGTCTGTAAACCAGCATAGCACAAACGCCCGCCCCAAAGCAAGCCGCTTTCGCCGCAGAATTAAAAAGGCGGCTTCATAGAGCCGCCTTGCTTGCTTTTCAGGCTTTGAAACTTATGCGTTAATATCCGGCATTTGCGACCATTGGGACGCGCTGCGCGAAGCCTCCGCGCCCACAAAGCGCCCGTGCGTAAAGCCCGTCCCCGCCGGAATGAGCTTGCCGATAATCACGTTTTCCTTCAAGCCGTAAAGCGGGTCGGTGGAAGAGCCGATAGCCGCGCTCGCCAGAACCTTGATGGTGTGCTGGAAGGAAGAGGCGGAAAGGAACGAATCGGTGCTGAGCGAAGCCTTTGTCACGCCCAGCAGAATATCCTGCACGCGGGCAGGCTGCTTGCCCTCCGCAATCAACGCCTCGTTAATCTTCCGCATTTCCAGGCGGTCAATCGCGTCGCCGGGCAGGCAGTTGGCGTCGCCCGGGCGGATGACCTGCACTTTGCTGAGCATCTTGCGGATGATGACCTCGAAGTGTTTGTCGTGGATGTTCTGCCCTTGCGAGCGGTACACCTTTTGCACTTCGGTCATCAGGTACATCTGGCAGGCTTCGCGCCCTTGAATTTTTAACACGCGGTGCGGGTTGAGCGAGCCTTCGGTCAACGGCTGCCCGGCTTCCACATGGGTATTGTTCTTGATCAGAAGCCGCGCCGTGTTCGGGATTTCCATAATCGCTTCTTCGCGCCGCTCGTAAGAGACGATGACCTTGCGCTCTTTCGCTTCCACCGCCACCCGTCCGGCGGTCTGCGCCACGATGGTCGCCTTATCTTTGGCGGCGAGAACGTCGCCCGCTTGAACTTCAGACTCGTCCTTCGCCAGAATCTTCCAATCTTCGGGGATGACGTATTCGTCGTGAACCATCTCCGAATTTTGGATGCGCACTTCGCGCATGTCGGCGTACTTTTCCGACTGAGTCACGAAGACCGTGCCGGAAATTTCCGCCACCACCGCCTCGCCTTTCGGCTGCCTGCGCGCCTCGAAGATTTCTTCCACGCGCGGCAGACCGGTAGTGATGTCCGCGCCGCCGGCGGCGACGCCGCCCGTATGGAAGGTGCGCAGCGTCAGCTGCGTGCCGGGCTCGCCGATGGATTGCGCCGCCACGATGCCCACCGCCGCGCCAAGTTCCACCATCTCGCCGCGGCCCAGGTCAATGCCGTAACACTTGGCGCAAATGCCGTGGTTGAGCTCGCAGGTCATAGGCGAGCGAACCTTCACCTGCTCCACGCCCGCCTCAACAATACGCCGTGCCAACACATGGGTAATCACTTCGTTGGCTTCCGCCAACACTTCGCCGGTCTTCGGGCTAATCACGCGCTCGGCGGTCAAGCGGCTATACAAACGGCTGGACATGGATTGCCCCGCCACGTCGTCCGATTTGCGAATCCACACGCCGTCTTTCGTGCCGCAGTCAATTTCGTTGATGATGACGTCCTGCGCGATGTCCACCAGACGGCGGGTGAGATAGCCCGCGTCGGCGGTGCGCAGCGCCGTATCCGCCAGACCCTTGCGCGCGCCGTGCGTGGAGATGAAGTACTCCTGCGCGGTCAAGCCTTCGCGGAAGTTCGAGCGAATCGGCATGGGAATGATGCGCCCGGAGGGGTCGGCCATCAAACCGCGCATGCCCGCCAGCTGCGAAATGGTGGAGAAGCCGCCTTTGGTCGCGCCGGAGGTCGCCATCGTGGAGAGGTTGCCGTCCGGGTCCATGTGCTTTTTCACCGCTTCGGCGACTTTATCGGTAGTCTCTTGCCAGACTTCAATTTCGCGCTCGTTCTTTTCCTGCTCGGTTAGCAAACCTCTGCGGAAGTCGCGCTGCACCACTTCAATTTGTTTCAGCGCCTCGTCAATAATCGCCTTGCGCTCCGGCGGGATGGAAATATCCGCCACCGCCAGCGTCGTGCCGGATTTCATGGCGTATTCAAAGCCGATGGCTTTCACGCGGTCGGCGACCTGGGTGGTGACGTCCTGCCCGCACAGCTCGTACACTTCGGCAATCAAATCTTTCACGCCGCCCTTATCCAGTTTGCGGTTAACGAACTGGACTTCTTCCGGCAAGGCGCGGTTGAAGAGCGCGCGCCCGACGGTGGAGCCAATCAGGCGGGTTTCCTGCTGCGGCAAGCGTTTGTGATTCTCGTCGTACCACGTTTTGACGCGCAGTTTGATTTCGGTGTGAATTTCCACCTGCCTCAAGCCGTAGGCGAGTTCCACCTCGTCCATATCTGCGAAGACGCGCCCGTCGCCCTTGTGCGCGGCTTTTTGCGTCATCGTCAGATAATAGACGCCCAGCACCATGTCTTTGGAAGGCGAGATAATCGGCTCGCCGTCTGCCGGTTTGAGCAAGTTTTTGGTCGCCAGCATCAGCGTGCGCGCTTCGTTCACGGCTTTCAGCGAAAGCGGCACATGCACCGCCATCTGGTCGCCGTCGAAGTCGGCGTTGAAGGCGGTGGTCACCAGCGGATGCAGTTGAATCGCCGAGCCTTCAATCAAAATCGGCTCGAAGGCTTGAATGCCGAGACGATGCAGAGTCGGCGCGCGGTTCAGCAGCACCGGGCGCTCGCCAATCACGCTTTCGAGCGCTTCCCACACCTCGGGGCGGTTGCGCTCAATCAAGCGGCGCGCGCCTTTCACGTTCGCCGCGTAATTGTTTTGCACCAATCTGGCGATGACGAAGGGGCGATACAGTTCCAGCGCCATCGTCTTGGGCAAGCCGCATTGATTCAATTTCAATTGAGGACCGACCACAATCACCGAGCGTCCGGAATAATCCACGCGCTTGCCCAGCAGGTTGCGGCGGAAGCGCCCTTTCTTGCCCTTGAGCATATCGCTCAGCGATTTGAGCTCGCGGCGTCCGCGGCGGGAAAGCGCCTTGCCGCGCTGCGAGTTGTCAATCAGCGAATCCACCGCCTCTTGCAACATGCGCTTCTCGTTGCGGATGATGACGTCGGGCGCGCCGAGTTCCAGCAGCCTCTTCAAGCGGTTGTTGCGGTTGATGACGCGGCGGTACAGGTCGTTCAAATCGGAGGTGGCGAAGCGCCCGCCGTCGAGCTGCACCATCGGGCGCAGGTCGGGCGGGATGACCGGCAGCACGGTGAGAATCATCCACTCCGGGCGGTTGCCGCTGCGGCGAAAGGCTTCCACCACTTTCAAGCGCGTGGTGGCTTTCTTGCGCTTCTGCTTGCTCTTGGTGGTCTTTACTTCCTGCCAGAGTTCTTCCGAAAGTTTGTCCAGGTCGAGGCGGCTGAGAATATCGTAGAAAGCTTCCGCGCCCATATCCGCGCGGAAGACCTGCCCCCAGCGCTGCTTGAGCTCGCGGTAGCGAATCTCGCTCAAAAAGGTGAAGGGGCGCAGTTCCAGCAATTCGTCGCGCAGCCGCGAGGAGCCGTTGGCGGCGGTGGAAGTCTGGCTTTCCAGCTCGTTCCGCAGGGCTTCCATCTCCTGGTCGGCTTGCGCCTTAATCGTCGCCGCTTGAGTTTTCAGTTCTTCAATTTCGCGGTTCTTCTTTTCTCGCAACTCGCTTTCAACGGCTTCGATTTTCTTTTGCGCGCTCTTTTGAATGTGCGTAATATGCTTGCCGGAGACCTTCTCGCCCGCGTCGAGAATTTTCTCGCCGGCGAGCTCGAAGATGACCGCTTTTTTAGCGGCTTCGCCCATTTGCTCTTGCAGCAATTTTTCAAGCCGCTGCCCTTCTTTGATGATTGGCTCGATTTGCTCGGCAATCACTTCGTCGTAGCTCTGTTCGAGCGCGGCTTGTTTTTGTTTTAACTCGGCGAGCGTGCGGTCGCGTTGGGTTTTGATTTCGACGATGCGGGCGTTCACTTCCGCCGCCTGCTCGCGCTCCGAAACCGAAATTTCATCCTCCAGGCGTTGCAGCGCCTTCTTACGGGCTTCCTCGTCCACGTAGGTCACGATGTACTGAGCGAAGTACAGCACGCGGTCGAGGTTGCGGCGGGAAATATCTAGCAACATGCCCAGTTGGGAAGGGATGCGCCGCGTGTACCAGATGTGCGCCACCGGGGTCGCCAGCGTAATGTGTCCCATGCGCTCGCGGCGCACGGCGGAACGGGTCACTTCCACGCCGCATTTATCGCAGACGATGCCTTTATAGCGCGGGTTTTTGTATTTGCCGCAGTAACACTGCCAATCGCGCGTGGGTCCGAAGATGGCTTCGCAAAACAAGCCGTCCTTTTCCGGGCGCAAGCGACGGTAGTTGATAGTTTCTGGTTTCAGCACCTCGCCGTAAGACCACGAGAGGATGGTCTGGGGGGAGGCAAGGCTGATGCGGAGCGCGGTCAATCCCTTGGTTTCCACTTGGGTATCTCCTGATAATAGAAAATGGCTCGAATTACGCAGAGACAAACAAAGGCAAGCGCATGAGATGTTTTCTCAGCGCTTGCTTAATAACGAAGTGACTTTTTCATCAAGCGGTGGATTATATACCCAATTGCCAACGTACGTCAAGGATTTTCCACAGGCAAAACGGCGGGATCGGCGGTAATCAGGTACGCATACAAGAAGTCTCCGGGGGGATAGATATTCCAGCCGTCGTTCACTTCTTCCTTTATGCGTAAACCGATAACCACGCGATACGTTTTGTTCGGAGTCCACTCGCCGATGACCGCGCCAATAGAGTCGCAAAAATACGGCTCGCCGGCGTTTTCGTCTTTCTCGGAATATCTGCGCGTTTTGGCGTATGGCAGCGCGTCGTCTTCGCCGACCTCAAACACAAAATCAATCTTTGTCATGTTGTCGTCGAGCGTCGGCTCGTCTGCCGCGCACCAGCCATAGTAAAACAGCGGGCTGGTGTTCGGCGAGATAGAAATGGGATATTCGACGTTCAGCGCGAACTCCACGCCTTCCGGGTATAACATGCGAATATTGGGCGAAGCGGGGCAGTCGTCAAAAGGGTTGCAGCCCTTGACGACGTAGTCCGGCTTGGGCGCGGGGATCTCGGCCGCCGGGCGGGAAGTCGGAGGGGTTGCGGTGATTGGCGCGGAAACGGCGGAAGACGGCGCGGCGGTCTCCGTCCCGCCCGCGGCTGAAATGAGCAGCAGCGCCCCGCCTCCCAGCAAACCGCACAATAACAGGAGCGCCGCGCCCGCGCCCAGCGCGATGGTCAAAGCCGAATTTTTCTTCGGCGAGGCGGATTCAGAAACATGCGGGGCTGCGGAAAGGCGAGTCGCCTCCGGCTTGGGCGAAAAGGCGGCAGGATGCGCTGCCAGAGTCCGCTCGCCCGTTTGGGCTTCGGCATACAGCAGCGCTTCCAGCGCAGCGACGAACTCCGCCATCGAAGCGTAGCGCTCGTCGGGCTGTTTCGCCATCGCCTTGCGGATGAGCTCTTCCACCGCCGCCGGCAAATCCGCCGCAAACTGACGCGGCGGAGGCAGCGGGTCGGTCATGTGCTTGACCAAAACCGCCATCGGGGTATCCGCCTCAAAGGGCTTGCGCCCGGCGACTAGTTCGTAGAGCGTCGCGCCGAGCGCGTACATATCGGCGCGCCCGTCCACTTTGCCGCCCATGCCCTGTTCGGGCGCCATATATTCCGGCGTGCCGATTCCGACTCCGCTGGCGGTGAGCGTGTGTCCGCTTTCCATGCCTTCGAGCAACTTGGCAATTCCAAAATCGGTCAGCACCGGCGTTCCGTCGCCTCGCAGCAGGATATTGGCGGGCTTCACGTCGCGGTGAATCACGCCGTGTTCGTGGGCGTAAGCGAGCGCGCGCGCCACCGGCGCAATCATTTTCAACGCCTCGCGCCACGGCATGGCGGCGCCCAGTTTGTCCTTCAGCGTGCCGCCGGGCATGAATTCCATCACCAGATACGGCGCGCCTTCGTTTTCGCCGTAATCTAAAATGGAAACGATGTTCGGATGCGAAAGTTTCGCCAGGGATTTCGCCTCGCGGTCGAAGCGCTGCAACACTTGTTGAATTTGCGCCGGGCTGAATTGTTCCGTTCGCAAAGTCTTTATCGCTACTTCGCGTTCCAGCCGTTCGTCAAAGGCTTTATATACCGTCGCCATGCCCCCTTCGCCGAGTTTTTCCAGAAAGCGATAACGTCCGAAAGAATAGCCGGTTAAATCCGTCATGCAAGCCTCCGCAAAGCGCAACCTGAAAAGACCGCCGGATGCGTTCTTTTTTTAACACGCCGCTCCAAAGGTTCAGGCGGCTCCGGGGAATCGTCGGCGCCTTCGGGGCGTTTTTTTTAACTCTCAGGGCTATTATACAATGGAAAGAGCGCCCGAATGAGCGGGCGCGCGGCGCAAAACTTTCCAGGAACGGGCGAGGATTTTGCCGCTATGACTCGTCAGAGTTTTCCAGCACGTCGAGCAACGCCTCGTATTCGTCGCAGCACTCGGCGCATTGGTCGAGATGTTCCTGAACCAGCGGCATGATGCTGGCGGCGTCGTGCGATTTGAGCTCGCGCTCGACGAATTCGTCAATCTGCGCGTACATCTCCGCGCAGGACATTTCTTCCTCGCGCAGCGATTCAAGAACTTTTAGAAATTTGAGCGCTACTTCGTCGGGCAATTCCTCGCGGGCGGGCTGGGGGGCTTCGGGTTGGGCGGGCTGCATATCATCCATATCCGCTATGACGTTTAATTTATTGTTAATCTTACCTGAAAATCGCGTTTCGCCGTCATTTACCACCGGTGGCGCAGAGCGACGTCACCTGCGAAGGGGCTGAACCTGCCAAGCGCCTTCCGGGCTGAGGGCACAGGTCTTCTCCCGCGCGACAGGCGGATTTTCCGCAACGATGCGATACGCGGCGACCACGTCGGGCGGCAGGTCGTCGTATAGCGGGACGAACGTCATCCACGGCGGGGCGGTTTCGGGAGTCGGCTGAAAATTAAAATACAAATGACGGACGGAATAATTCGCTTCGTAGGCGACGTAGTCGTATCCCTGCCGATAGGCTTCCGCCCAAAACGCTTCGGGGCTTTGCAGCGAAGCGTCTCGCAGCCGCCAATATTCGCCGTCGAAGGTTGAGCAGGCGAAAAGGTCGGTTCGCAGATAATAGCGGTAGGCGGTCAGGGTCAGGACGCGCGCGCCGCGCGGCGCTTCTTCGTTGAGGGGAATCAGATAATCGCAGAAAACATGGTCGCGGCATTGCGGGTTGCCTTCGCTATCCAGCGGGGAATAGGTATCGAGCGAGAGAACGAGGACGCGCAAGATATTGAAGACCATCAACAAGCCAACGGTAAAACGCAGCGCCCCGCGCAGGGGAAATCCCGGCGAATCCAGCGCCGCCGCCAGCGCCGCGGCGACGGGCATGTAGAGCAAAATCCACAGGAAGAAAACGTAACGAATTTCAACAATCGTAAAGAAGGAGAGAATCCACAGAGCGAGGGTCGTCAGCGCGGCGGCGAGAAAGCGCTTGAGGTCGGGGGAAACGCTGATTTTTTTTCTTATCTCCGCAAGCGCCAGCAGGGGAAGAAATCCCAAAAACAGCGGGGTCAAAACGCCGATGCTTTGCGAGGTGTTGAAAAAAGTGAGCGCGAAAGGCAGCAAGAGCCGAATCACCCAAATGAAGTCGGGGTCGAACGCCCACTGCCACTTGTCGGCGGGCAGCCCGTTCGCGTCAGAAATCATCGCCAGCGGGCTGCCAAGAACCGCCCAATTCGCCAGCAAATTGAGGGCGAGCGGAATCGCCGCGCCCGCGCCTATCCACGCGCCGCTTTGGACGAGGTTTTTCCAGACGCGCGGATTTGTTTTATCCGCGTACGCTTCGAGCAAATGCAAGAGCGGGATGAAGACGCCCAGCAGAAACAGATTGTAGGGGCGGGAAGAAATCGCCAGCCCGACGAAGAGGCCCGTCAAGATTTTTTCGCGCGCGTTTTCAGCGGCGAGACTCCAATAAAGAGCGGCGAGGACGATCGCGGCGGCGGTCAAATCCACTTTGGCGTCGCCCAGCAGGTCGGTTAGCGCGATGGTGGAAGTCAGCATGACGGCGAGGACGCTTCGCCCTTTTTCGGAAAGCCCCAGCTTGCCCGCGAGACTCAGGCTGAGGATGAAGACCCAGATTCCGCTTATCCACGAAAACAGGCGCGCGGTCTGGTCGCTGAAAATGGAAGCGAGGGCGGCGAATTGAATCGTCGTCTGCATGGCGCTGACGGGGAAAATGTTGCCCTGAAAGAAATGCAGCCCGCGCGCGAGCGCCGTCGCTTTCGCGTCGGAAAAATAGAGATAGACGGCGTCGTATCCCAAACGGGAGGAGGAAAGCAGCAGGGCGGAAAGGAACAGCGCCGCCGCGAAAAAATTAAACGACGGGTAGCCGCTTGCAAACAACCCGCGCAGGTTGATTTCTTTTAGCGGCGGGAATATTTTTTTACGCAGCGCGGGCAAACCGGCGAGAGTCCCGGCAAGGAAGGCGAGCGAAACGTAAAGCGGAGTTAGCACGCGGAAGAAGGCGAGCGCGAAGAAAACGACGGAGAAGAGAAAATGCCCGGCGAGAAAGGCGGAAGCGATGGAGAAAAACGGAGCGCGCCGCGTGTTTGAGGCGGGGAGGAGCGCCGCGCCCGCGCTTACCAAAGCCAGCGCGGCAAGCGCGGCTTTCAATAACGAAGTCAGCGGGTCGAAAAAAAAGCGGAAGAGGTCGGCATGCGCCGCCTTTTCCGCCAGCTCAATCAACGTCGCGCCGTTGAGCGCCGCGCCGTGCAAGAAGCTCAGCCGCGCGGGAAACAAAACGAACAGGGCGACGCAAATTAGCGCCCATTGCGCGATAAAGATTTTCGTCCAGCGCGACCATTGGCGCATCGTCGCCCCCCCACGCTACGGTTTGCGAAAAACGTACAGGTTGTTCAAGCCGAGCTGAAATTTTTCATGCGCCACGAACTCGAAGCCGCGTCCGACAAAGGTATCCTTCACGGTGCGAACGTCGAAGCCGTAATGCTCGTGCAGCGCCATGCCGTCAATCAGGCGCAGGAAGAGCAGAACGTTGAGGACGTAATCCACCTGCGGAGACGGCACGCTGATAATCAACAAGCCGCCGGGCTTGAGGCTTTTGTAGATGTTTTCCGCCAGCGCGCGCTGCTCGTCCATAGGGATATGCTCCAACACCGCCAGCAGAGTGACCGCGTCGAATTTAGGTCCTTGGGGGACGTTTTCGGGGAACATGCCTTTGATGATTTGGAAGTTCTCCTCCGAGAAGCCGCTTTCAATGCCGGGGTCGACGCCGACGCCCTCGCGCACGACGCCGGAAAGGACGCGAAACAACACCCCGTCGGCGCAGCCGATATCCAGCACGCGCGAATTTTTGGGGATGTATTTTTTGGCTTTGTTGATGCGCAGTTTTTGGATGAATCTATCCAGCGGTTTCATATTTGTTTGCCGGCTTCGTTCGTGGGGTTAATGCCCAACATGCTTAAGACAAAACTGAAAAAAATCACCTGCGCGCCGACCGTCGTCAGCATGGAGCCGCCGAATACGAGGCGCACGCTTTTGCCGAAGCCGATTTGGTCAAAGCCGACGGAGAAGGAAAGATTCGCGGCGTAAAGGATGATTGCCAGCCCGATTAAGAGGAGCAGCGCGCCGGCGACGATTCCCGTTTCCAGCGTGAAATATTTGAAAAGCGCATAAAAGGACGGACGTTTCGGCAGCAGGTTGAAGTTGTAGGCGAAGACGCGCGTAATGCCCGCGAACGCCAGCAGATTCACGCCGATCATCAGCGCCGAGCCGGCGAGGATGAAGCTGTGAAAATCGAAAACGCGCGCGCCAATTTTGGCGGGGCCGAAAAATAGCGCCACGCTGGCGATTCCCGCGAGCAGGACAATCAGCAAGCCCGGATATAAAAACACCCACTGCGGACTATACACCAGCAAAAAGCGCAAGTGCCGCCAGCCGTCGCGGAAGCTGCGCAAATGCGGCGGGCGGTCTCTGCCGTCGGGCGAAAGCGTGGTGGGAACTTCGCACACTTTCATTTCAAAAATGGACGCCTTGATGACGATTTCGCTGGCGAGCTCCATGCCGGTCGTTTGCAAATCCATGCGTTGCACCGCTTCTTTGGTAAAGCCGCGCAAGCCGCAGTGAAAATCGTTGGCGGGGGTCTTGAAGAACAATTTGCCCAAAAGGGAAAGAACCGGATTGCCGATGTATTTATGATGCCAGGGCATGGCGCCGGGTTTAATTCCGCCTTTGAAGCGGTTGCCCATCACCAGGTCGTAGCCCTCGCGGAGTTTTTCCAAAAAGGGCATGAGGTTTTCCAGGTCGTAGCTGTCGTCAGCGTCCGCCATGATGATGTATTTGCCGCGCGCGGCGGCGAATCCGCCCCGCAGGGCGCTGCCGTAGCCCTTTTGCGGAACGTGAACGACGCGCGCGCCCAGGCTTTCGGCGATTTCCACCGACTTATCGGAGCTGCCGTTGTCGGCGACGACGACCTCGCCGTTGACGCCGCGCGATTTCAAAAATCCCAGCGCTTTGTTCACGCAGGTTCCGACGGTGCGCTCTTCGTTTAAGCAGGGCAGCACAATGCTCAGTTCGATTTCGTTTTCGGAATTCATCGCTTCCATCCTTTATCAGCCCAGAGAGATTTTCTCGGCGGCGCTTTGGCTTTTTTCCAGCTCGTCCCGCAACGAAGCGGCAATCGAGGGCTTTTGCTTTATCAAATTGTTCATTTCTTCGGGGTCGTTTTCAAGGTCGTAAAGTTCGTCGGCTTCGCTCAGCCCTTCGTATCCTTTATAAACGATGAGTTTATGGGGCCAGCGGAGGGCGCTGAGCGTCCCCTTTGAGATGGGCTGCAACTTGTAGGAGCTCTTGGTTTCCATCGAAAAGACGACGCGGGATTGATCTTCCGCGCCGCCGAAGAGCGGCAGCAGCCTGCCCTCGCCCGCGTCGAATCCGCTTTGCCCCGCCAGATGCAGAATGGTGGGAGTTAAATCCACAATGCTAGTGGGCGCGGAGACTTCCGCGCCTTGAGTCTGCCCCGGCGCGCGAATAATCAAGGGGATGTGGATATTGGTTTCGTATAACACGGGCTGACCGTGACCGTGGATACCGCGCTCGAAGCCCTGCCCGTGGTCGGAGGTGAGAATCAAATAGGTATTATCCAGCGCGCCCGAACGTTCCAATTGATTGTAGAGCCGCCCGAACTCCTCGTCCACAAAGGCGATGTATTCGTCGTATAGGCGGCGCTGCTCGCTTAAAAATTCGGGGCTGAGACCTTCGCTAAAAAAGCTCTCGGGCTTTTGCGGCGGGTGGTAGCCGTCTTCCGCGAACATGCCGAAGAAATCGGCGCGGGGTTTGTAAGCCTCGTGCGGCGGCAGGAGATGAACGTAAGCGAGATAAGGCTTGGGAAAGGCGGCGGCGCTTTCCGCCAGCCAGTCAATCGCGTCTTCCAATTTGTATAAATATCCCTCCATGTTATCGCTCAATCCCAGCGGGTAGGCTTCGCCGTGCGCCCGCTGCGCCGCAAGCGAAGAAGCGCCGTTGATAACTTTGAAAATGGGATGCAGGAAAAGAGAATTGGCGGGACCAATGTAATCGTCGCGCCAACGTTTGGAAGCGTAAAAGCCCATGCGCGGGTCGTGAGCGAACAGGTTTTGGAAGGCGTTGGGGTTGTAAACCGCCAATTCTTCCATCGGCTTCATCAAGTCAATATCCACGCGAAATTCTTCCAAAATGCCGGTCACGAACGTATTGTGCGTGAAGGTCAGGTTGTAATATTCGGCGGGCGTTTGGGAGAACAGATTCGCCTTGCCGTATTTTTCCAGCATGGCGGTATAGTAGATGAACGCGCGGTGCGACCAGGGGTAAGCGCCGGTTAGCAGCGAGGAAGTGGACGGCTTGGTATGATTGGACGAAGAATAATGGCGGCGATAGACAACGGCGTTTTTTGCAAAGCGGTCTATGTTGGGCGTAGTTGGGCGCGAATAGCCGTATAAAGAGACGTGCCGCGCCGTCAGGGCGTCGAATAAGAGGATGAGAAAATTCGGCTTGTTAGAATCGCGCGCGCCGCGCCCCGTCCCCAAAGGGCTGAACAGCCGCGAGGCGGGGTAAAACAAGCCCGAAGCGCCGAGAACTTTCAAAAAATCTCTGCGGGTGAAACGATTCGACTTCACGACGACTCCGATTTTAAAGGTTTCGATAAAGAACAATCGCCGCGCCCAACAGGCTGAGAATCACATACAGCCCGGAGAGGACTTTCAAACTTTCGATAAAGTTGCGGGTCAGGCGCGCCGTTTTAGGGGAGCGGGCTGCCCGAAAAGAAAGCAGCGGCAGCGCCAGCGCGGAGAACGCCCACACGCCCAAAGCGGCTTGGGCGGCGGCAAAGTTTGAAATGGGCAGAGTCCGCGCCAGCCCTTGCGCGATATTGCCCATCCATTTAAAGACGAGGGCGGAGACCGCGAAAGAAAGAAGCAACAGCGCGCCGGCGGCGAGAGGTTCGCCTTTTTTCAAAAAGACGCGGGGCAGCGCCGCCGCAACCAGCGCGGCGAGGGCGCTTTCGCCCAGCGCGAAGGCGAGCTGATAAGACAGATAGCCGAGAATATCCCACGCGCTTAAGTAAAAGAAAAAAGCGGGCAGATCCCAAAGGAAGACCAGCAGCGCCCAGCTGTAAACGCAAAACACGGCGACGGGAAAGATTTCCCGCGCTTGCCGCAAAAAAGAAAACGCCAAAGCCTTCATACGCCGAGTTTATCATAATTTTTTTCGGTTAAAATTTGGGCATGGAAGCAAACAATTACGCCTTGCCCCTTGCGGAAACGCGGCGCGAGATAACCGTCGTCAATTCGCGCTTTATCGCCACCCTCGCCCCGGCGTTGAGCGTGGAAGCAGCCCGCGCCTTCATCGCCCGCATAAAAAAGGAATTCGCGGACGCGACGCACAACGTCCCGGCTTACATTATCGGCGGGGGAAACAGCGTGACCGAGTATTCCTCCGACGACGGCGAGCCAAGCGGCACGGCAGGCAGGCCCGCGCTGACCGTGCTGCGCGGCAGCGGGTTGGGAGACGTCGTTCTGGTCGTCACGCGCTACTTCGGCGGGACTCTGCTGGGGACGGGCGGACTGGTCAAAGCGTATACGGAATCCGCTCAGGCGGTCGTTCACGCCGCGCCGCGCGGAAGGAGAATCCCGGCGCTGGTCGTCATGCTCGCCGTCCCTTACGCCTTGCTGGAACGCGCGCGGCTGCTGATTGCCCGGCATGGAGGTCAAAGCCTGGGGGAGGATTTCGGGGCGGACGTTACGCTGACCGCGCAACTTCCGGCCGAGCGATTCGCTGCGTTTCAAGCGCAGATGCGCGAGCTCTCGGCGGGCAAATTGCAAGCGGAAGTCATCGAAGAGAAAGAAGCGATTCTGCCGCTGGACGCCTGATTACGCAGTGAACGAGAGTAAGAACGAGAAATCTACGCGGGATTAAGGCTGCCGCGGTTTTTGATACGTCATCCACGCGGAGGCGCGCCCGAAACGGTCGAAGCCATCCACGAGGCGGAGCGGCGTCAGCCCGGCGGCGGCGATGGCTTGCAAATCGGCTTTCGTTAATCCGGGGGAAGTTCCCTCCGCTTCGGGCTGGAAGAAGGCGTAAAGCAGCCAGATTCCGCCGGGGGCGAGCAGACGATTCAACTCGCGCAGGTAAGCGGATTTATCAGCCACGCCGTGAAAGCAGCCAATATCCAGCGCCAAATCGAAGGGCGGAGCGACGCCTTCCAGCCGCGAGACGTCCGCCACGCGGAATTCAACCTGACCTGCGGGGAGTCCCGCGCGGCGGGCTTTTTGACGGGCGAGACGAATGGCGCGGGGGACAAAATCCACCCCGACGACGCGCCAGCCGCGCTGCGCCAGAGTCAGAGCGTTGGTTCCCGTGCCGCAGCCAAGATCAATCGCCCGCCCGACGGGATGCGATTCGATGAGCTCGAACAGTTCCGGCGGCGAGATTCCGGTATCCCAGCGCGGCTTGCCCAGATACCACAAATTAAAATTCAGCCAGCGCAAAAAACGTTTCATTGCGTCGCTTTATCGGCGATTACCAACGCTTGATCAAGGACGTCCACGCCCTCTTTCAATTGCTCTTCGTTAATAATCAGCGGCGGAATAATTAAAATGGTGTGCCAGTGCGTGTAAAGGAATAAGCCATGATCGAGGCAGTATTTTCGCAAGGCGGTCATTTCGGGCGAAGCGCCGTTCCACGGCGCCATCGGCTCTTTGGTTGCGCGGTTTTTGACGAGCTCGATAACGCCGAACAAGCCGATGTTGCGGACTTCGCCGACGGAGGGATGTTTTTCGCCGAGCTCGGTCAACATGCGGTGGAGGACGGCGCCCATCCGCGCGGAATTTTCCACGACCTGACTTTCCTGCATCGCGCGAATGTTGGCGACCGCCGCGGCGAGCGAGATTGGGTGCGAGGTGTAGGTCAGTCCGCTTTCAAAGACATGCTCGTCGAAAGCCGCCGCAATTTCGGGCTTCATCGCCACCGCGCCCAGCGGGGCGTAAGCGGAGGTAAGGCCCTTCGCCATGGTCATCACATCAGGGACGACGTCCCAATGCTCGATGGCGAACATCTTGCCCGTGCGCCCAAAGCCGCTCATCACCTCGTCGGCAATCATCACGATTCCGTATTTATCGCACAGCGCGCGCACGCCCTGCATGTATCCCCGCGGCGGGATGATGATTCCGTTCGTGCCGGTGACGGATTCCATGATGATGGCGGCGATGGATTCGGGGCCTTCGTAGAGGATGATCTCTTCGAGGTGATTCAGGTAATCGCGCGCGAACTCTTCTTCGGAGATGTTGGGATTCGTCCGATGAAAGGTGGAGCGGTAGCGGTACGGATCGAGGAAGTGAACGGCGCCGGTCATCAGGTTGGGTTCCCAAGCCACGCGGCGCGGGTCGCCGGTGAGCGCCATGGCGCCAGCGCTGGCGCCGTGATAGGAACGATAGCGCGCGAGAATCTTATGGCGTCCGGTATATCCGCGCGCGAGTTTAATCGCGTTCTCGTTGGCGTCCGCCCCGCCGAGGGTAAACAAGATTTTGCTCAGCCTGCCCTGCGGGGTAATTTCCGCGACGGTCTTGCTCGCCAACGCGCGAATCTTCGTCGTCATGCCGGGCGCGGCGTAGGGCAGATCGGCGGCTTGTTCCTGCATGGCTTTAATCACGCGCTCGTCGCCGTGACCCAGATTAACGCACATGGTCATCGAGTTAAAGTCGAGGTAGCGTTTGTCGTTCACGTCCCAAAAATAAACGCCCTTCGCGCGTTTGACGGCGATGGGATTCACTTTGGCTTGCGCGGACCAGGTCCAAAAGACATGTTCTTTGGAAAGGGGGAGAATTTCGTTATCGGAAAGGTCAAACATGGAGCCTCGCGGGGGGGGTGGAGATTGGGAGTTGGGAAGATTATAACCCCGACGGGAGGCGAAAGGGGCTGAGCACCGCCTATCCTGTCCATCCTGTTAAAACCGCGCGAGGTTATAATTCGGCGCGAGGAGGCGCGTGTATGCCCATTTACGAATACGTTTGCCAGAACTGCAAAGCGGAATTTGAAGCCATCCGCCCGATGAGCGAGAAGGATAAGAAAATCGCCTGCAAAAAATGCGGCAGCAAGAAGACCCGCCGCAAGCTGACCGCCGCCGCGAAAAGTTTCGCCAACGCGCTGCCGGTCGTTTCGGCAGGAAGCGCTTCGGGATGCGGCTCGTGTTCGGGCGGGAATTGCGGCTCGTGCGGGCGTTAGCCGCCGCGCGCGCGTTTCGCCTGAGCTTTGGCGATAAATTTTCCCGCGTCAATGACAAAACGCTCGTGCAAGGCTTCACCGACTTTTTCAATTTCATCCCACGCCTCGACGCGAAAGGTCAGTTTGCGTCCTTCGACGGCGGTCAGTTCCGCCCGCGCGCGGACTTTCATGCCAATCGGCGTGGCCGCCAGATGGCGGACGTCAATTCGCCCGCCGACGGAAGTTTGCCCGGCGGAGAGGCTGCGCTTCAACGCTTCCACCGCCGCCAGTTCCATCAAGGCGACCAGCGCGGGCGTTCCAAAAACGGGGACGAGTCCGCTGCCCAGTTTGGCGGCGGTATCGGCTTCGGCGACAAGAGTTTCGACTTCGGCGCTTAACCTGATCGCAAATTCGCTCATGGTTTCGTTTCCTTTCTCGCAAATCATAACATAATGAACTCGTTTCCTTAGAGAGCGTTTTATAAATCGAGATTTACCGCAGATAAACGCGGATGAACGCTGATTCTGATAAAAAACGCGGTGAATTTACCTATAA
>DAOUBR010000041.1:0-87607 GCA_034432535.1 Anaerolineales bacterium
GAATAAGGGTTAAATTCAGAAATACGCCGCAGAGTTCGCGGAGATTTTTCCATAGGCTTCTCTGTGTTCTCCGCGTCTCGGCGGTTATCCCGAATTGAGTTTTTTTTAGCAAGATGAAGAGGATGAGCAGGCTGTTTTTTGGCGGGGAGGGTCGTAGCCAAAGATTACGTACATTCGCGCCAAGGGATTCATCTCGCGCCGCTTTTACGTAACCATAGAGACGCCACCGGCGGCGCTGGGCAGGCGACTTGCCCTGAATGTCCCGTCTATCTTGTAGATTTCAAAGACTTGAGAAAGCCGCACTTAAAGACTCCCCCTCCCTTCGTATAAAGCGAGTACAATTAATTTTTGAGAATCAAGGAGCGCAAGATGAAAAAGCCCCTCACCCAACGTTTATCCACCGGCGTCGCCGGGCTTGACAAGATTCTGGAAGGCGGGCTCATCCCCCATCGCGCCTATCTGGTGCGCGGCGGGCCGGGCAGCGGCAAGACCACGCTCGGCCTGCATTTTCTGACCGCGGGCACGGCGCAAGGAGAGAGGGCGCTCTTTATCTCCCTGGAAGAGCCGATTGACAACGTCCGGCAAAACGCCGAGGCGCGCGGCTTCGACCTGAAAGGCCTCAGCTTCCTCGACCTCGGCCCCACCTCCAATTTTTTCCGCGAAGCGGATACCTATGACATCTTCTCCCCCGCCGAGATCGAGCGCGAACCCACCACCGCCAAGATCATCGAACAGGTCGAGAAAGTGAAGCCGCAGCGCGTCTTTCTCGACCCGATGACCCAGTTTCGCTATCTGACCTCCGACGTATTCCAGTTTCGGCGGCAGGCGCTTTCGTTCCTGCGCTTTTTGGTGGAAACCGGCGCCACCGTGCTTTTCACTTCGGAGGGCAGCGCCGAAGCGCCCGACGACGACTTGCAATTCATGAGCGACGGCGTGATAGAAGTCCAAAACGACGCCAACGGGCGCGCCATCAGCGTAAATAAACTGCGCGGCGCCGACTTTCACGACGGACGCCATGCCATGAAGATGACGGATTCGGGCATCCTGGTTTTCCCGCGCCTGCTGCCTGTCGCCCTTAAGCAGGAATTTTTGGGAGAGATGATTCCTTCGGGCGTGCCAGAAATTGACGAACTACTGAACGGCGGCTTGGAGCGGGGCACGGTCACTTTCATCACCGCCCCGAGCGGGGCAGGCAAGACCACCCTGGGCCTGCAATTCATGAAGGAAGCCGCGGCGCGGGGAGAGCGTTCGGTAGTGTATTCCTTCGAGGAAGAAATTGAGATTATGCTGCGGCGCTGCGAAGCCGTGAACATCCCCGCCCGCGCCATGAGCAAAAAAGGGAGTCTCTTGCTGGTCAAGATAGAGCCGCTGCAATACTCCGCCGACGAATTCGCCGACCTCGTCCGCCGAGAAGTGGAAGAGCAAGGGACGCGCGTGGTAATGATTGACAGCGTCGCCGGTTTTCGTCTTTCGCTGCGCGGCGAAGATATTCAAAGCCGCCTGCATGCCCTGTGCAAGTACTTACAAAACATGGGCACGGCAGTCTTTTTAATCACCGAAGCGCCCAACGTCGTCGGCGATTTTCAGATTACCGAAGACGGCGTCAGTTACCTGGCGGATAACATCCTCTTTTTGCGCTATCTGGAAATTGACGGAGAAATCCGCAAAGCCATCGGGGTATTGAAAAAACGAACGAGCAGTTTTGAAAAAACCTTGCGCGAATTTGAAATTACCCGCTACGGCGTCAAAGTGGGGCGCCCGCTGACCGGGATGCGCGGCGTGCTAAGAGGGGCGACAGAGTGGGCTGAAACACCCCCTTCCAAAAAGTAGCGCGCGCTAACTTGCGTCAACCTGAAACCACAGGACTCCCCATGAGCCAAATCCTGCTCCTGCTAGATAACAAAAAAAATCGCCGCCTGCTGTCTGAATCGCTGGCGCGCCGTTACGAAGTCATCCTCCCCAAAAACGACGACGCTCTGCAAGGCGGCTTTGACCTGTGCATTCTGGATGGTCCCGCGCTGGACCGCTTATGGGAGCAGATTCAGGCGCGCAAGAACACCGTTATGGCGCAATTTCTACCCTTTCTGTTAGTCACCCCGCGTAAAGATGTGAAGATGGCGACCCGCTTCCTGTGGAAAGTCGTTGACGAGTTGATCATCAGCCCCATCGAAAAAATCGAGTTGCAGGCGCGGGTGGAAAATCTGCTGAAGGCGCGGCGGCTCTCGCTGGAATTCAGTCAAAGCATCGTGCAAAATGCGCCGCTGGGAATCATGGCGTTAGATCGTGAAGGGAAGGTGCGATTGTGGAACCCGGCCTGTGAGCGCATCTTCGGCTGGAGCGAAAGAGAAGTGGTGGGGCGTCCTTATCCTGCGCTGCCGCCAGATGAAGAAGGCGAGTTTCACCGTTTGCTAAGCAAAGTTTTTCGCGGCGAAACGCTACTGGATGTAGAGGTGCGCCGCCAAAAGAAAGACGGCTCGCTGATCGACATTAGTTTTTCGTCTGCCCCGCTACGCGACGCAGACGGCGTCATCGCGCAAGCCGTGAGCATGTCCGCGGATATTAGCGACCGCAAACGGGCTGAAGAACGGGCAGCCCGGCAAACGAGCCATTTGCTTGCCCTGCGCACAATTGACTCCGCCATCACCTCCAGCTTTGACTTACGCATTACCCTGGACGTGGCGCTTGAACAAGTCGTCAACGAATTGAAGGTAGACGCGGCGGATGTGCTGCTGTTTAACCCGCAAACGAAGATGTTGGAATACGCCGCCGAGCGCGGCTTTCGCTCCGAGGCGCTGCGGCGCACCCGCCTGCGACTCGGCAAAGGCTATGCCGAGCGCGCCATTCTGGAACGCAAGCGGGTGTACATCCCTAACCTCGCCGAAGTTGAAAGCGACCTGCCCCGCGCCCTTGCGCTGACGCAAGAAGGATTTATCGCCTATATCGGCACGCCGCTGATTGCGAAAGGGCAGGTCAGGGGCGCGCTCGAAATCTTCCACCGAGCCGCGCTCAACCCGGAAGACGAGCGGCTCTCCTTTCTGGATGCACTGGCTGGTCAGGCGGCGATCGCCATTGATAATCTGGGTTTGTTCGACGACCTGCAACGCTCAAACGCCGAGCTCGTCCAGGCATATGAAGCCACCATCGAAGGCTGGTCGCTGGCTCTCGACTTGCGAGATAAAGAGACCGAAGGCCACTCCCAACGCGTCACCGAGCTCACCTTGCAATTGGCGCGCGCCGCAGGCATGACGGAAGAGGAATTGGCGCAAGTGCGGCGCGGCGCGTTGCTGCACGACGTCGGCAAAATAGGCGTGCCGGATAAAATCTTGCTCAAACCAGATAAGCTCACAGATGAAGAGCAGGAAATCATGCGCCGGCATCCGCAGCTTGCCCATGATATGCTTTCGCGCATTGCCTATCTGAAACCCGCGCTCGATATTCCCTATTGTCATCACGAAAAATGGGACGGAAGCGGCTACCCGCGCGGCTTAAAAGGGGAACAGATTCCGCTCGCCGCCCGCCTGTTCGCAGTGGTAGACGTCTGGGACGCGCTGACCAGTGAACGCCCCTATCGAAAAGCATGGACGAAAGAGAAAGCGATTGAATACATCAAAGCCGAAAGCGGAAAGCATTTTGACCCGCAAGTCGTCAAAGTGTTTTTGCGCGCATGGCGAGAAAAGAGCGAATAAGCGAAAAAGCAGCCCGCCCTGAGGCTCTCTCAAGGCGGGCTGTTTGGTTATCCAGCCGCTTCTTTGAAGAGAGTGTTTTGAAATTCATGTTCCAACCACAGATGAACGCAGATTTACAAGGTAATTTCATCCCGTTTTTCTTCAGAATCAGCGTTCATCCGTGTTCATCTATGGTAAACCCCGATTTATCAAATACTCTCTAACGCCTTTGGAATCAGCGTCGCCGCCTCGCGCGCTTGCTCAGTTGAGCAGGAGAACGCAAAGCGGATGTGCCCGGCGCCTGCCGCGCCAAACGCCGAGCCGGGCGAAGAACCAACCCCCGCCTGGTCAATCAAATAATTCGTCATGGACCAATCGTCGGTCTTGCCTTGATAGCCGCGCCAATCGTCTTTGATTCTCGCCCAGAGATAAAACGCGCCGCCGGGCTTGAAAGGCTCAAGGTAAGGCGCGTCGCGCAGCGCCTCCCATAACATATCGCGGCGGGATTGATACTCCGCAGCCATCGCGCGCGTCTCGTCCTGAGGTCCCGTCAACGCGGCGAGCGCGCCGTATTGCGCCACCGAATTGACTCCGTTAATGGTGCAGCGCACCAGTTTTTTCAGCCGTTCCAGCAAAAGCGCGTCCGTAACGACCACATATCCCAAACGCAGTCCGCTCATGGCGTACGTTTTCGACATGGAATATACGCTGACCGTCCGCCCTTGCGCGGCAGGCAGCGACCCAAGGCTGACGTGCCTGCGCCCATCGAAGATGACATGCTCGTAAGCCTCGTCGCTGACCAGCGTCAGGTTATGCTTTTCGGCGATGGCGGCAATGCGTTCCAGCGTCTCGCGCGAAGCGACCGCGCCGGTGGGGTTGTGCGGCGTATTGACGAAAATGGCGCGAGAACGCGGCGTAACGGCGGCTTCGATTTCTTCGGGGTAGAATTGATAACCGCTTTCGGGACGCAACCGCACGGGAACGGGCTTGCCCCCGCCCAGACGAATGTTTTCCGCAATTTCGGTCCACATCGGGTCGGGGAGAATCACCTCGTCGCCTTCTTCCAGCATGGCGCGAAAGAGAACGTACAGCCCGTGCATCCCGCCGTTGGTGACGACGACGTTATCCGCGCTGGGGACCTGGAGCCCGTTTTCGGTTGTGACTTTTTTGAAAATGGCTTCACGCAGCGGGGGGATTCCAGTGGAAGCGGTGTAATGCGTCAAGCCGTCGCGCAGCGCTTTTTCCATCGCCTCGCGCACGCGGGCAGGAACGTCAAAAGAAGGGTCGCCCGATTCAAGCCGCAACACCTTCCGCCCCTTCGCTTGCTGGTCCAGCAAGCGGTCGCGCACCTGAACGATAGCGCCCAATGAAACCGAATCGACGATATGCGTCATCTCTCTTTTCCTCCGTCGGCGAAATTTAAATTTTATTGTACATTAACTTTCACGCTTTTATCGCGGCGAAATCCAACTCATGCCGCAGCGCGTCTATCAGTTTATCCACGTCCGCTTCGGTGTTGTAGCCCTGAATGGATACACGAATAAGTTTCATCCCCCCCCCCAATCCATCAACGGAACCTCAACGCGGCGCGCGTCGTACAGCCGCGCCTTCAAACGCGCGGCGTCGGTCTGCGGCGGCAGCGGCGCAGCCGCCATCTGCCCGAACCACGAATCGTCTTCGGAATGAAGCGGCGGCAAGCCCGTCAGATTGCAAACGCGCCTTTGCGCTTCTTTCGCAAGCGCGTGACACGCCGCGCGCACGGAATCCCAATCGTGCTTCTTCTGAAATTCAATCGCCGCGGGAACCGCTAGAAAGGCGGAAATGTCGCGCGTCCCCTGCCATTCGTGATAATCCACAAAGCGCGAGGCGCCCGGCGTTTCGGCTTCGTATCCCCACGAGACGACCAGAGGCTTGAGCAGCGGCTGAACTTCGGGACGGGCGTATAAAAAGCCGGCGCCCTTCGGCGCGCACAGCCATTTGTGCAAATTTCCGCCGTAAAAATCCGCGCCGAGCTCGTCCAGCCGCAGGGGAACTTGTCCGGGCGCGTGCGCTCCGTCAATCACGGTGAAAATTCCCGCTTCGCGCGCGCGGCGGATAATTTCTTGAACGGGGAAAATGACCGCCGTCGGCGAAGTGACGTGGCTGAGGAAAATCACCCGCGCGCGCGGCGTCACCCCCGCCCAAAACGATTCGACGAACGCTTCCTTCGATTCAAGCGAAACGGGAACCTGAACGTAAGCGAAGCCGCGCTCTTTGGAAAGAAAGCGCCACGTTCTATCCATCGCGCCGTATTCGTGCTGGCTGGTTACGACCTCGTCCCCCGCGCCAAGATTCAGCGAACGGGCGACGATATTCAGCGCGACGGTCACGTTGGAAACGTACACAAGGTTATTCGCCTGCGTTCCCAAATAAGCCCCCAGCGCCGCGCGCGCTTTCGCCATTAAAGCGGGAAAGCGCCTGCCCAAAAATTCGACGGGCTGGCGCTCCAACTCGCGCTGCCAGCGTTGATATTCCTCAAAGACCGGCTTGGGCGTCGCGCCAAACGAGCCGTGATTCAGGAAGGTCACGGCGGGGTCGAGCAAAAAGAACGATTCAAGATGAAACATGATTTTTTCCTCGTGGACAAAAAAACGCGCCTCTCGTTATAATCGTTTCGCTATGCGTTTAAAGATTTTTGAACAACCCGACATGCCCAAAAAATACCGCGTCAATTTTAACCATCTTTATCTCGATATTGCATGGTTTGGCGTGTTGAACGGCACGGCGGTCAACTTCCTGAACGTTTACGCCACGCGGCTGGGCGCGAGCGAATTTCAAATCGGCTTGCTGGCGGCGGCTTCCGCCGTCGTCAATCTCTTTCTCGCCATTCCGGCGGGACGCTGGCTGGAAAAACAAGAAGCCTCCAAAGCCGTCTTTTGGACTTCGGTGGCGTTCCGCGCGGGCTACGCCTTATGGATTCCGCTCCCCTGGCTGCTCGGCGCGCAAGAGCAAATTTGGGCGCTGATTATTCTCTCCTTCCTCATGGCGATTCCGCTCACCCCGCTAGGGGTCGGCTTCAACGCCTTGTTCGCCGAAGCCGTGCCGGAACGCTACCGCGCGCAAGTGGCGGGCGGGCGCAATATTACCTTTTCGATTGCCTTCATGGCGACTTCGTTCATCGCCGGCTACATCCTCGACGTCATGCCTTTTCCGCAGGGCTACCAGCTTGTCTTTGCGATTGGGGCCTTCGGGGCGGCGATGAGCAGCTACCACCTGTACCACGTCCGCCCGTTGGAGGGCGCGCGGCGGGCGAACGTTCCAGCCGAGTCGGCTCCCCAAGCCCAATCGTCGGGCGGAATCAAGGCGCTGCTGCGGCTCGACGTCTGGCAGACTCCCTTCCGCAGCGCGCTGCTGGTTATGTTTTTCTTTCATTTTTCGCATTACGTCCCGACGCCCATTTACCAGCCTTACAACGTGCATGTGCTGGGCTTGCAGGATAATCACATCGGCAACGGCACGGCGTTATATTATCTTTCGGTGCTGCTCGGTTCCACGCAGTTTCGGAAAATCGCGCAGCGTCACGGCAACAAGAAAACGACCGGCTGGGGCGTGGTCGGCTTATCGTTTTATACCTTTGCGCTCGCGGCGGCGCGCAACGTCTGGCATTTTTATCTGCTCTCTTTTTTGGGCGGATTCGTCTGGGCGTTGGTGAACGGCGCGTACGCCAACTACCTGCTGGAAAAAATCCCCCCGCACGACCGCCCCGCGTATCTGGCATGGCACAACCTGATTCTCAATCTCGCCATTCTCAGCAGCTCGCTGGCGGGACCGCTCATCGCCGGCTTCACCGGGTTGACTCTGGCGCTGGTCGTCTTCGGCGTAATGCGCGTTCTTGCCGGGCTTTCGATTCTGAAATGGGGCTGAGGCGATTCATGCTACAATCAAGCCGTGACTGAAAACATTAAGGTGATCTCCGTCAACCGCAAAGCCGGTTTTGAATATTTTCTGCTGGAAAAGTTCGAGGCAGGTCTCGCCTTGCAAGGCTCGGAAATCAAGTCTATCCGCGCGGGACAAATCAGCATTCAGGAAGCCTACGTGGACACGGACGGGAACGAAGCCTGGCTGCTCGAAGCGCACATCGCGCCGTATGAACAAGCGGGCAGCTACTTCAACCACGACCCGAAACGCAAGCGTCGTTTGCTGCTGCACAAAAAGGAAATTCGCCAGCTGTGGAACGGCGTCCGCATGAAAGGGATGACCATCGTGCCGACGCGGGTATATCTGAAAGACGGCCGCGCCAAAGTGGAAATCGCCCTTGCCAGAGGCAAGAAAGCCTTCGACAAGCGCGCCGCAATCGCCAAACGCGACGAAGCGCGCGGACACGAGAGAGCGTTGAGAGTTAGATAGTCAAGCGTCTGATCGTCTCGTCGTTGAACAGCCAGCCCCTGCGACTATCAGGCGACCAGACTCATCAAGGAGCGCCCCATGCCTTCCACCATCGGCGGAATCAACTTACTGCCGGAGCCGGAAAAACGCGCAATGTACGCGCGGTATATCCCCCAATCTCTTTTGAAGCGCTACAACCTTCCTCCGCTGACCTCCGCCGCGGGCTATCACCTGCTGCAATTTCGCTTTGAAAGCGGCTCGTCCGACGTGGAAATGCGCTTGTATCACCAGCTCGACTTCCCCGACCCGCTGCTTTACGTCCACATGACGGACACCATCGCCGGGCAGCTGCACATCCTGCTCTACGTGCTAAACGACCCGGACGCCCCGCGCTTTAACGTGGATAAAATGCCCGACGGCTCGCCGACCAAATTCGGCACGCTGCAACGCAACATTCCCGAAGAGGAAAAAGCCTTCGCCGCGGGCCTCGCCCCCGGTCAGGTGCGGCGCGGGCTGCGAATGCTCGGCGAAGCGATCGCCTCCTTCGAGCAGTTTGTCTCCCTGCTGGGACACGAAATGTATTTCGTCGAGCCGTTGTATTATCACGTCGCCGTTATCTTCGAGCGTTACGGCTTCGCCTACCAAATCGGCAAACGTTTTATGGATAGCATTCACGCGGGCTTCCAGCCGGGCGGAGATTTAATCGCCGCGCTGGACGGCTCGAATCCGTTCCGCATGCCCGACGCGGCGAACAGCGTTCGCAAACGTTCCTGGGCGATTCACGATGGAATTCTCGGCGAACCGTTCACCAACGTCACCATGTATAAGCGCGTGGAAAAACACGCCGGAATCAACACCGCGCCCGGCTGCGGCTGGTGAATTTAACGCGAAGTTAAACAAAAAAAGAGGCGGAGACGCCTCTTTTAGTAGCGGGGGCAGGACTTGAACCTGCGACCTTCGGGTTATGAGCCCGACGAGCTGCCACTGCTCCACCCCGCATCGAATTGCGAAGGGAGATATTACCAATAAAGCCGCAAAAAGTCAAGAAAAATTTCGCGCCGAATCTGGTTTTCTCAAAGTCGGGATAACAACAGGAGAAGCGCGGCAAAAGGCGTCCCATCCGCTCCGCGAATCGGAGTCGGCGTTGCGCGCCCCGCGCAAAGGCGCTACCATTTCCGCATGAAAAGCGGCGAACTTGAAATCAAAGAAATCTATCTGGACGGCTCGGCGCAGATACGCTGTCCGACGAAATTGATTCCGCGACCCGGGCAATATCTGCTCGCCGACCTGCGCGAAGCGGATTCCCCGCTGGCGACTCCCCTGTTCCCCATGGAATCGACTCCCGAAGGGTTTCGCTGCGCCCCCGCCTTCCCCGCAGCGTGGAATCCCGGCGCGAAGCTCCTCGCCCGGGGACCGCTGGGACGCGGGTTCGAGATTCCTCCCGGCGCAAGAAAAGTCGCCCTGCTCGCCTACGACGATTCTCCCGCCCGTTTGCGCGCCTTGCTCGCGCCCTCCTTTCAACAAGGCGCGGCCGTCGTTCTGCTCAGTCACGCCGCCGTGCGCGACCTGCCCGCCGAAGTGGAAATTCAACCGCTGCGGGCGCTGTCCGAAATCCTGCAATGGGCAGAGTACCTCGCCGCCGATTGCGCCCGCGAAAATTTTTCTCAGCTCAAAGCGCTGCTCGCCGGGCGGACGCCGCGCGAAACGCAAGTTCTTTTGCGCGCGCCCATGCCCTGCGGCGGTCTCGCCGAATGCGGCGTTTGCGCGCTCCCTATCGGGCGCGAGTGGAAGATGGTCTGCAAAGAGGGCCCCGTCTTTCGCCTGAGCGAAACACGGTAAAGCGGAATTTTTGACTTGCAATTTTTTCAAGGATTGGTACAATCTGCGCCCGTAAGATTTTTAAGCGCAAAGGATTCTGAATGCACATGAAGAGACGACATTGCTTGTGTATCGGGCGGGGCTTCTAACCGCCGCCCGCGTATCGTTTGAGATAAGCGGCTGTCCGCAGCAAACGGCGGTTTGACCCCGCAGTTCCCGCAAGGCGAAAGTCATTTCGCCCGCTTTCGGTCTTTCCCCGTTTGCCGCGCCGAATTTATCGGCGCGCGGGCAGTCGTTATTTATTTAACCCCAATCCAAAGGAGATTTTTAGAGATGAAAATCGCAAAAGACGTAACCGAATTAATTGGCAACACGCCGCTGGTCAGGCTGAATCGCGTGACCGCAGGCGCAAAAGCGGAAGTTCTCGCCAAGCTGGAATTTTTCAATCCAGCGCACAGCGTCAAAGACCGCATCGGATTCGCTATGATTGACGCGGCGGAACGCGAGGGCAAAATCAACAAGGATACCGTGCTGGTCGAGCCGACGAGCGGCAACACCGGCATTGCGCTGGCGATGGTCGCCGCCGCGCGCGGATACAAGCTCATCCTCACCATGCCCGAAACGATGAGCAAGGAACGCCGCATGTTGCTGCGCGCCTACGGGGCGGAGCTGGTCCTCACGCCCGGCGCGGAAGGCATGGGCGGAGCCATCAAAAAAGCCGAAGAAATCGCCGCTGCGGACCCCAGCAAATATTTCATCCCCCAACAATTCAAAAACCCCGCTAACCCCGAAATTCACCGCAAGACGACGGCGGAGGAAATCTGGCGCGATACCGAAGGCAAGGTGGATTTCCTCGTCGCGGGAGTCGGCACAGGCGGAACGATCACCGGCGCGGGCGAAGTTCTCAAAGCGCGCAAGCCTTCGATTAAGGTTGTCGCTGTCGAGCCGGACGCTTCGCCCGTGCTTTCGGGCGGGCAGAAGGGGCCTCATCCCATTCAGGGAATCGGCGCGGGCTTCGTCCCCGACGTGTTGAACACAAACATTTACGACGAAGTGATTCGCGTCAAAGCGGACGACGCCTTCGCCACGGCGCGGCGCATGGCGAAAGAAGAGGGGCTGCTGGTGGGCATTTCTTCCGGCGCGGCGACCTGGGCGGCGCTGCAAGTCGCTCAGCGCGCAGAAAGCGCCGGCAAGATCATTGTCGTCGTCATCCCCTCGTTTGGCGAGCGCTATCTCTCCACGCCGCTGTTCGCGGACCTGGCGGAATCGCAGCCGGGGTTGTAAACCACAGATAAACACGGATGAACGCAGATTTGACGTCCAATTTATCTGCGTTCATCTGCAGGATAAAATATGTTTAACTCAATTCGCAGCGACATTCAATCGGTTTTAGAACGCGACCCAGCGGCGCGCAACGCGCTGGAAGTCGTCTTGTGCTATTCGGGGCTGCACGCCATTTGGGCGCACCGTCTGGCGCACATCTTATGGAAGAAAGGCTTCAAGCTGCTGGCGCGCTGGATTTCGCAAGTGGCGCGCGGGCTGACGGGCGTTGAAATTCACCCAGGCGCGACGATTGGAAAAAAATTTTTCATTGACCACGGCATGGGCGTGGTCATCGGCGAGACGGCGGAAATAGGCGATAACGTCACGCTCTATCACGGCGTGACGCTCGGCGGCACAAGCCTGAATAAAGTCAAGCGGCATCCGACCATTGAAGACAACGTGGTGGTTGGCGCGGGCGCAAAGGTGCTGGGCGCCATCACCATCGGAGCGAACAGCCGCATTGGGGCGAACGCGGTGGTGGTCAAATCGGCGCCGCCCAATTCGGTGATTGTCGGCGTGCCGGGACAGGTGGCGCTGCGCAGCGGCGAACGCCCCAGCAAGCCCGACCTCGAACATGGCTTGCTGCCCGATACCATCGGCGAGACGGTGGCGGCGCTGGTTGCGCATGTGGAGCGGTTGGAAAAAAAGATAAACGGCCACGCCCATCCCCTGCCGGCGCTGCACGCTCCCGACCACGGAGTCTGGCATTGGGAAGATTTCGTCATCTAGGAGCGGCAAGCGGGTTTGTTGTACAATACCCGCATGAATGCAAAAAACGAAGAAGCCCAAGAGCCAAACAAGCAAGGCGCATCGGAAGAAACCGTCTGGACGTATCGCGGCTACCGCTTGAAAACCGGCGAATTTGTGACCGCGATGGCGCACCTCTTCCGCGCCGAAGTTCAGCGGGCGAACGTTTGGCGGCAAAGGCTGGATACGACCACCAATTGGGCGGTGGTCTCCACCGGCGCGTCTCTTTCCATCGCGTTCAGCCAGCAAGACGTTCATCACGCGGTGATTTTGTTGAACTTGCTGCTGGTGTTCTGGTTTTTAGTCATCGAAGCGCGGCGTTACCGCTATTACGAATTGTGGAGCTACCGCGTGCGGCTAATGGAAACGGATTTTTACGCGCCGATGCTCGTGCCGCCTTTTCACCCGTCTCCTGAATGGGCGGAAAGTCTGGCGGAAAGTCTGCTGCTGCCCAGCTTTCCCATCTCCATGCTGGAGGCGCTTGGCAGTCGGCTAAGGCGGAATTATTTGTGGATTTTTATCATCAACGGAGCGGCTTGGGCGGGCAAGATATGGCTGTTTCCTACCGCGCCGAACAATTTGCAGGAATTGATTGAACGCGCAGCCGTCGGTCACATTCAGGGCGAAGTTATCGCAGGGTTTCTGGGCGCGCTGTACGTTCTTCTCGTGACGCTTACGCTTGCCACGATTAGAGCGACGCAAGCGACGGGCGAAGCGCTTCCGCGCTTTGGGGATGAATCCGCGCCCGACGCGCCAAACCAAGAAGGGAAAGCGGGAAACTGGCAAAGACTGTTCAAGCCCCACCGCCGCAGAAAACAGCTGCTCGCCTTGATAATTACCGAAAAAGCCGAGTCGGTCTCCAGTCGCATTTTAAGCGACTTGAAACGCGGCGTGACCGCCATGCAAGGCAAGGGCATGTACACCGGCAAGGAGCGCGCGATCTTGATGTGCGCTTTGACCGTCACGGAAGCGCACAACTTAAAGGCGGCGGTCGCCAAAGAAGACCCCAAAGCGGTGGTCATCGTCGCGCCGGCGCAAGAGATTTTAGGCGCGGGTTTCGCTCCATTGAAAGAAGCGTAAATCCGCAAACAGGCTATAATACATAAGGAAGATTATCTTCCCAAACCTGATGAAAATATTCAAAGATTCACGCGCGCTAAAAATTAGCGTTATATACGCGCTGGCAGGGGTGGGATGGATTCTACTGACGGATCAGCTGGTCGCTCGCTATTTCAGCGACCCGGCGCGGCTGGCGTTCGCGCAAACGCTCAAAGGGTGGTCGTACGTTTTCATCACCGCTATAATACTCTTCGCCTTGCTGCGAAAAGATTTTCTCCAAAGCCGCGCGGCGGAGAAACGCTATCAAATTCTATTAGAGCAGCTTCCCGTCGTCGTTTTTATGGATCAAGCCGACGAGAGGCAAACGCCAATTTACGTCAGCCCGCGCATTCAAGACCTGTTGGGGTATTCGCCGGAAGAATGGCTCGCCATCGAACGCGCGTGGAAACAAGCGCTTCACCCGGAAGACCGCGAGCGCGTCCTCGAAGAAAACTACCGCACAAACGAAACGGGCGAGCCGTTCAGCATGGAATACCGCCTGCTCCGCCGCGACGGAAGCTACGTCTGGATACGGGAAAATTCGGCTCTGATTCGCGGCGAAGACGGCGCGCCCTTATACTGGCAGGGCGTCATGGCGGACGTCACCCGGCAAAAGGAAGCCGAAGAAACGACGCAGCGGCATTTGAACGAGCTGATTATCCTGCACGCCGTTTCGCAAGCGCAGGCTTCCGCCGAAAGCGTGGACGAGATCATCGAACGCGTCACCGCCATCATCGGCGATACACTCTACCCCGACAACTGCGGCTTCTTGCTGTTGGAGGAGGAAGGCAAGAATCTGCGACCGCATCCTTCCTATCGCGGCATTGAAGACGAGGAGCGCCGCAGCTTCGCGGCAACGGAAGGAATCGCGGGAAAGGTCGTCGCCTCCGGCAAATCCATCGTCGTAAACGACGTCTCGAAAGAAGCGGCGTATTACGAAACGACTCCCGGCGTGCAATCGGAGCTGTGCGTCCCCGTCGTTTACGATTTGCAGGTCATCGGCGTCATCAACGTGGAAAGCCGCAAGCTCAACGCGTTCACCCGCGACGACGAGCGGCTGCTCAGCACCATCGCCGGCAGCATGGCGACGTTTATCAAAAAAATTCAATTGCTGGCGTCGGAGCAAAAGCGCCGCAAAGAAGCCGAGGTCCTGCGCCAATCGGCGGAGATTCTCGCTTCCTCCTTCGACCTCAACGTCCTCTTTGAAAATCTGTTCGCCGCGCTGGAAAAGCTCGTCCCTTACGATAGCGCCGACGTCGAATTGTTAGAAGGAGACGATCTGACGATTGCGGCGGGGAAAAACCTTCCGCAAGAATTTATAGGACAACGCAAACTTTTCCTAGCGGAAGACCGCATGGGCTGGGAAACGCTGCGGCGCCCCCTTGTGATTTTCGACGCGCAACGGGAATCGTTCTTGACGGAAGAAGAACGCGCCTATCGCCTGCGCGGCTGGACGCAAGTCCCGCTGCGCGCGAGAGACGTGATTATCGGGTTTCTCAACCTGCACAGCCAGACGGCAGGCTTCTTCACCGAAGAACATGCCGCCATGGCGCAAACCTTCGCCAGTCAGGCGGCGGTCGCCATTGAAAACGCGCGCCTGTTCCGCGAAGAAAGCCGCCGCGCAAAAATCATCGAGACTCTGGCGAACATCGCCGCCGAAATTACCAACGTTTCGCAGCTCAAACCCGCGCTGGACCGCATCGCCGAGGCTTCGCTCACGCTGTTAAACGCCGCCTCCTTCGCGGTATATCTGCTGCAAGAAGACAACGAAACCATTGAGGTCATCAGCGCGCGCGGCGATTATCAAGAGCAGCTGCTCTCGCGCTCCATCAAAATTGGACAGGGAGTTACCGGCAGCGTCATCGCCAACGGCAAGCCGGAAATTATCGCCAGCGTTACGAGCGACCCGCGTCATCAGGTCGTTCCCGGCACGCCGGAACAAGACGCGGGGCACGACGCGCTGATATCGGCGCCGCTGATTTTGAACGGCAAGCCGCGCGGCGCCATTAACGCCTGGCGCGCCAGATCGGAACGCCCCTTCGACCAATCCGAGTTAAATATTCTCGTCGGCGTCGCGCATCAAATTTCCGTCGCCATCGAATCGGCGCGGCTGTTTGAGGAAGTTCGCCAGCACGCGCAGCAAGCCTCCGCCATCGCCGAAGTGGGGCGCGATATTTCCGCCACCCTGCAGCTTGAGCGCGTGCTGGAACGCATCGCCGTTTATGCCCAAAATCTGCTGGACGCCGACGCCGGCGCCGCGTATCTGCAAGAACCCGGCGCGCCTTTGCTGCAAGCAATCGCCGCCGTAGGCGTGGACGCGGAAGAAATTAAAGCCGACCCGGTCAAGCTGGGCGAAGGCATTCTCGGCAACATCGCGCTGCAACGTTTCGGCGAAATTGTGAACGACGCGAAAAGCGACCCGCGCCGAATCGTGGTGAAAGGCACGCAAGCCCCGGCGGACGAGCGCTTGATGGCTGTACCTATTTTCTTCAAGAAAGAATTAACCGGCTTGCTGGCAGTCTGGCGCGTGGGCGGGAAAAAATTTCAACCCGAAAATCTGTACTTTTTGAACAGCCTCGCGCAACAAGCGGCGGTCGCCATTGAAAACGCGCGCCTGTTTGAAATGGAACAAAAACGCCGCCATGAAGCCGAGCTGCTGCGACAGGCGGCTTCCGAGCTCGCCCGCCCGATGGACGTCCCCGCGCTATACGAAACCATCTTCGACTGGCTGAAGAAAATCGTTGACTACGACAGCGCCGCTATCATGGAAATTGAAGAGGAAGGCGCGCGCGTGACGGCGCTCCGCAATCACCCCCGCCGCGCAGAGTTGCTGGGCGAGCTGTTTTCCGTCGAAAACGAGCTCTTCACGGTCATTCGGAAAACGCGCAAGCCGCTGGTCGTCGAAGACTGCCGGCGCGACCCGCGCTTTGAAAACTGGGGCGAGACCAACTCGCGCGGCTGGATTGGCGTTCCCTTGATAACGCGCGGCAAATTAATCGGCTACCTGACGATAGACAGTTTTAAGCCGGGCGCGTTCAGCGAGAACGACGCCGCCCTCGCGCAGACCTTCGCCTTTCAAGCCGCCACCTCGCTGGAAAACATCCGCCTGTTCAGCGAAACGCGCCAACGGCTGGCGGAGCTGGAAATCATTAGCCGCATCTCCTTTTCGCTGCGCGCCGCGCGCGATACGCGCGAGATGTTCTCCATCCTGCTGGATGAAATCAAACTCAGCCTGGAAACGGATTCGGCCGCGATTTGGATGTACGACCCGAAGCAAGAGAAGCTGCTGGCGGCGGCGGCAAGCGGGCAGTTTCTCAGCCGCAAAACCGCCTACAAACCCGGCGAAGGCGCAGTCGGCGGCGTCTACGCCAGCGGCGTCTCCTTTATCAGCGAGGATTTTTTCGCCGCCCCGTCGCTGCGCAATCATCAGGCTTTTTCCCCGCCCAAAGATTCCGCCCGACGCAAAAAAAGGCGGCGCGAAAGCGAGCCAATTTACGTTTATGGGTACGTCGCGCCTCTTCCATTCAAATATAACTTCTTCGGTCGCGGCTATTCGGGAATTATCACGCCGATTCGCACCGCGTCCGAGACCATCGGCGCGATGGCGGCGGCGCTGCCTGCGCCGCGCAAAATTGCGGATTATCACATCCGCTTGATCAACACGCTGGCGGAAATCGCCGGCAACGCTATTTACCGCTCTCAACTATACGAGCGCAGCGAAGAGCAGGTGAACCAGCTCACCATGCTGCGTGAATTGGACGCGGCGATTATCTCCAGCTTGGATTTAAGTCTCACCCTCGAAATTCTGGCGGAAAGCTTGCTGGCAAAAATGGGCGCGGACGCCGCCGCGATTTTCGTCTTCAACCCCGAAAGCCAGATCCTGACGCGCGCCACGCTGCGGGGCTTTCGCCATTATCAGGAGGCAAGCGCCCCGATTGCCGTAAACGACGAGCTGCCCGGCTCTCTGCTCTTGCGCCGCGAGGCGGTCTTCATCCCCAATATTTCCGCAAGCGGCGAAGCGCGCTTCAAAACGCTGGCGAAAGAAAAATTCGTCGGCTATTACGCCGTTCCGCTTTTTGGCAAGGGCGCGGCGAAGGGCGTCATTGAAATGTATTTCCGCAAGCCGATTACGCTCTCTGTCGAATGGCGCAACTTTATGAACGCGCTCGCCGGTCAGGCGACCATCGCCATTGACAACGCGCACCTCTTCCAAACTTTGCAGCGCGCCAATCAGGAGCTTTCGCTGGCTTACGATACCACGCTGGAAGGCTGGGGCAGAGCGCTGGAACTGCGCGATAAAGACACCGAGGGTCACACGCGGCGCGTTTCGGAGCTGACGATAAAGCTCGCGCGGCGGATGGGAGTCCCCGAATTTGAAATTGTGCATATCCGTCGCGGCACGCTGCTGCACGACATCGGCAAGATGGGCGTGCCGGATAGCATTCTGCGGAAGGAAGGCAAGCTCACGGCGAAAGAAAAAGCGGAAATGCGAAAGCACCCGCAATACGCCTACGACATGCTTTACCCCATCGCCTACCTGCGCCCCGCGCTGGATATTCCCTACTGTCATCACGAGCATTGGGACGGCAGCGGTTACCCGCGCGGATTAAAAGGGGAAGAAATTCCGCTGCCGGCGCGCATCTTCGCCGTGATTGACGTGTGGGACGCGTTGCGCTCTGACCGTCCCTACCGCGACGCATGGGGCGACAAGCAAACGCTAAAATACATCAAAGACCGCGCGGGAAAACAGTTCGACTCGCAAGTGGTGGAAGCCTTTTGCAAAATGATAGAAGAGGAGGAAGATTGAAGATGAAAAAAAACGCCGCGTGTTTCGCCGTGTTGGCGCTGTTCCTTGCGGCGTGCGGCGCGGGGGTGAACCCGCCCGCCGCGAGCGCTCCGCAAGCCGTCGGAGCGACGGCGTATATTGACCCCGCCTCATACCCGACGGCGGAAGCCAGGGTCGCTGCGCCCGACCAAAGCGCGGGCGGAATTTACGTCCGCATAGAGAGCGTTTCCGTCGAGGGAAAAACGCTGAACGCAGACGTGTGCTTCACCTTGCCGGATAGTTCCGACTGGGGAATCGAATCCGCCAGCCTGACCTACGGCGGCGAAAACGTGCGCGAATTTGGCTCGCTGCAAATCGGCTTACAAGAGCCGACGAACGGCGGGCCCGGGCTGCGCTGCGACAAGCTCACCTTCGTCATTCCGCCCGACGCCGACCTTTCCAACGCGGCAATTATTATTGATTCCATCGGCGCGACCCCGCGCGGAGACGATTATTGCGCAATTTACATGCCGAAGATTCAACAATCGCTGCTGGAACGCGGCATTGGAATCGCGCTCGCCTGTTCGGACGTGAACGGCGTCCAGACCATGCAGATTGTCAGCTTCCCGCCGGAGATGACCCGCGAGCAGGCGGAGGAGCTGGTGTACAGCCCTGATTTTTACTCCGTGAAGGGCCCCTGGGTCTTTCCCTTCAGCGTACAGACGGCTCCGTAACGCGCTTGGCGAAATGAAATTTCCTGTTGTATAATAACGCCATGTCCGCGCACAACGCTCCGCGCAAAGAGTACGATTACCGCGTCCGCGCATAAATTCCCCGCGAAGGCGTTTTTTGGCGCGCCCTCATCGCGGGCGCGTTTTTTGTTTGCCATTTTTCCATTAGGAGATTTTTTTCATGAACATTGACGAACAAGTTGAGCTGCTGATGCAAGGCGCCGAATACGGCGATGAAGACTTAAAAAAAGCGATGGCGGCGGAACTGCGCGAAAAGCTGCTGCTGGCGGAAAAAGAAAAACGCCCGCTGCGGGTGTACTGCGGTTACGACCCCACCTCCACCGACCTGCATTTGGGACACACAATCTCCATGCGCAAGCTACGCCAGTTTCAGGACCTTGGGCATGAAGTCACCTTTTTGATTGGGAATTACACCGCGCTGGTCGGCGATCCTTCCGATAAGAATAAAGCGCGCCCCATCCTGACCGAAGAGCAGGTGATGGAAAACGCGCGCACCTACGCCGAGCAAGCCTTTCGCGTGCTGGACAAGGAAAAGACCAAAATCCGCTACAACGGCGAGTGGCTTTCTAAACTGACTCTGGTGGATTTGATTCGGCTGGGACAACACTTCACCGTGCAGCAATTCCTCGCGCGAGACAACTTCGCCAAGCGCTTTGAAAAAGGCGAGCCAATTTTCCTGCATGAAACGTTTTACGCGCTGATGCAAGGCTACGACGCGGCGGCGATGGAAACCGACGTGCAGGTCGGCGGGTCGGACCAGCTCTTCAACATCATCGTGGCGGGGCGCAAACTGCAGGAAGCGCTGGGGCAAAAGCCGCTGGTAGGAATCGTCACCGCCATCCTGCCCGGCACCGACGGCGTACAGCGCATGTCCAAATCCACCGGCAACATTGTGCCGATAGATAGCGGCGCAGACGATATGTTCGGCAAGTTGATGTCCATCCCCGATTCGGCGATGGGCGTTTACATGCGGCTGACCACGCGCTGGACTCCGCGCGAAATTGCGGCGCTGGAAAAAGAAATCGCCGAGGGCAAGCTGCACCCGCGCGACGCCAAGATGAAAATAGCGCATGAAATCACTTCCATCTTTTACGGCGAGGAAGAAGCGCAAGCCGCGCAAGAGCGTTTCGTCAAGATGTTCCAGCAAAAAGAAACGCCCGAAGATATGCCCGAATACGATCTCAAAGCCGGTCAAACCGTCGTGGACGTCATCATCGAAGCGAAACTGGCGGAAAGCAAAAGTAAGGCGCGCTCGTTGATTGACCAAAAAGGCGTGAAGCTGGACGGCGAGCTGATTGAACGCGACGGGCCCTTCCCTCACCCCGGCGTGCTGCAAGTCGGCAAGCGGCGCTTTCTGCGCGTCAAGTAAATCCCCCAAATTTATGAAACGTCCCGAAGGCGAAAACCTTCGGGACGTTTATTATCATTGTGCGCGGCGGCTTCAGGCGCTCTGACGCGCGATTTGCACCAAACGCCGGGCGACGCCGTTCATCACTTCGTCGGGAACTCCGTCCAGCGCGCGGGATTGAATTCGCGTGTCAATCTGGTCGTTCACGTAATCCACCACGAGAAATTCGTCCGCCAGCGCGATTTCCGTGCTAAACCAATCCAGCCGACAAATGGCGGCAATCCGCCGCGTGATTTCGCCCAACTTCGCGGCGTGTTCCCCAAACGCGCCCTGCGCGTCCATTGAAGTATAAATGTGAGTGAGCGGGTCCCACCAGCAGGGAAAGGTCTCGCCGTTGGCGTAGAAGACGCGGAACCAGGCGGGCTTGCCTTCCAAAACGCGCGGAACGACGCGCGCCTGCACGATGTATTTCTGTTCGGGGAATTGCACCCGCGCCCTTAAAATCTCCTCGAGCGAATTCGCCCCCATCAAGACGCCTTCCCCGCCGCCGCCGTTGGCGGGCTTGACGACAAAATCGCGCCCCAGCGGGGAAAGGTCTATCGGCGGCGGGATGGGCTGCTCGATAAAAGGCGGCAGCAAAACGGCATAAGGCGTGTGCAGCCCGGCGGAAATCAACTCCAAATGCATGGTGGCTTTATCTTCGGACCAGGCGGAAAGCTCGCTCGGGTTGATGCGGCGCGCGCCAAACTCCCGCGCCCAGCGTTCAATCGGCGTAAAGCCCGGCTCGCCCTGCCCGCGATTGAGCAGCGTTTTGAAAGTGGTCCTCCCCTGATACAAAGCGGTGACCGCTTCCAGCAAATTATCCGGGCGAATTTGCCAGAGCGAAACGTCCTGCTCCGCGCAAGCGCGTTCCACCATTTCGACAAACACATCGTCATATTCCCAATACCAGGGCAGGCATAAGTCATAGCGCATAAGCGGATTATAAAGCGCCCGCCATCTGGTAAAATGAGTTTATCAAAGAAAGGATAAAAACATGGACAAAGAAACAGTGCAAGAGGGCTTAGTCGTCGCAATGGAATACACGCTAACAGTGGACGGCGAGGTGTTGGACTCTTCCAAAGAGCAGGGACCTTTTGAATTTCTGGTCGGTTACGACAATATCGTCCCGGGGTTGGAACGCGAAATGCTCGGCATGAAAATTGGCGAGAGCAAGGATGTGGTGGTGCAGCCCGAAGACGGGTACGGCGAATTTGACACAGGGGCGTTTCTGGACGTGCCGCGCGGCGAGTTTCCTCCCGATATGGAAATGGAAGAAGGCTTGGAAATGTTCGTCACCGACGAAGACGGCAATCAGCAAATGGCGTTTGTGGAAAGCTTTGACGACGAAATCGTCAGCCTGAACTTCAATCACCCCCTCGCGGGCGCGGAGCTGCATTTCAACGTCAAAGTGGTCGGGCTGCGCAAAGCCACCGCCGAAGAGCTCGAACACGGCCACGTTCACGACGAAGGTCATCATCATTAAAAAATAAACCTTTTGCGTCAGGCGTTCGCCGCAGGTCACGCGGATTTTCGTAGATTGGACGAAACAAATCCGCGCTCATCCGTGGAATCTGCGGCGGAAAAACGCTTCCGTGCAAAGTCTCTCATCAAAGGGATTATGGAGCCGCTCACTCACGAACAAATTCTGCGTTATTCGCGTCACCTGTTGCTGCCCGAAGTTGGGTTAAAAGGGCAGATGAAATTGAAGAGCTCGTCCGCGCTGGTGATTGGCACGGGCGGGCTTGGCTCGCCGGTTTCGCTTTACCTTGCGGCGGCGGGGATCGGGCGGCTGGGGTTGGTGGATTTCGACGCGGTGGATTCCACCAACTTGCAACGACAAATTATTCATGGGACGAGCGGCGTGGGGCGGCTGAAAGTGGAAAGCGCGCGCGCGCGGCTGCGCGATTTGAATCCCGACGTGCAAATCGAAGCGTACAACGAGCCGTTCACCTCGGCGAACGCAATGCAAATCGCGCGCGGCTACGACGTGTTAATTGACTGCACGGATAACTTCCCCACGCGCTACCTCAGCAACGACGTGTGCGTCTTTCTGGGCAAGCCGAACGTTTACGGCTCAATTTTCCGCTTCGACGGGCAGGTCAGCGTGTTTTACGCGAAAGAAGGTCCCTGCTACCGCTGCCTGTTCCCCGAACCTCCGCCGCCGGGGCTGGTTCCCTCCTGCGCCGACGGGGGCGTGCTGGGCGTGCTGCCCGGCGTCATTGGCGCGCTGCAAGCCACCGAAGCGATAAAAATTCTCTTGGGAATCGGCGAGCCGCTGACGGGCAAACTGCTGCTTTACAACGCGCTGGATATGTCCTTCGACTTCGTCACGCTGAAAAAGAATCCCAAATGCCGCGTGTGCGGACCAAACGCCGACGTGAAGGAATTGATTGACTACGACGAGTTTTGCGGCGTTCCGGGAAGCGGTCACGACGAAAGCGGCGCCGGGGCGGGCTGGGACGTCTCGCCGCAGGAAGCGAAGGCGCGCCTGGAGTCCGAACCAGGCTTGATTCTGCTGGACGTGCGCGAGCCGCACGAGCTGGAAATTTCCGCCATCCCCGGCGCGCTGAACATCCCCCTCGGTCAAATCGCCGAGCGCATGTCCGAGCTCGATTCGGCGAAAGAGATGATCGTCTTCTGCAAACGCGGGACGCGCTCGGCGCGCGCGATTGAAATTCTCGCCGGCGCGGGCTTCCGCAAAATGAAAAACCTTAAAGGCGGAATTAACGCCTGGGCGCAGGAAGTGGATAAAAATTTGCCGATATATTAAGCGGGCGAAACGAACGGGCTTTATTCTTTCGGCAAACCGATAAAAATCTTTCCATCCCGAACTTGAACGGGATAGGCGGGAATATCCACGACGGCGGGCATGGACGTCACCTTGCCGTCCCGCACGTCGAACTCCGCGCCATGACGCGGGCAGACGATGTTGTAGCCTTCCAGCGTTCCGTCTCCCAAGGGCCCGTCGTCGTGCGTGCAAATATCGCCGATGGCAAAAAATTGCCCAGCGATGTTAAAAATAATGATGGACGAGCCGCCCGCTTCCACAAAGAGCCGCTCGCCGTTGGGCAGCTCTTCGACGGGGGCGATTTCCACAAATTCAAGATTTTCTTCAGGTTGGGCAACGTAATTGTACATGCTCACTCCACCAGGTCGTCGCTCGCCTCGCCCAGCCCGTATAAGCCCGCTTTCAACACTTTGAGCGAAAGCAGGGCGCATTTCATTCGGACGGGTCCCAAATCTATGCCCAGCAATTCCAACACGGATTCGCGGTTGAGTTTCTTTGCCTCTTCCAGCGATTTGCCGATGATGGATTCCACCAACAAATCGGCGGAAGCTTGCGAAATGGCGCAACCATGACCGTCGAAGCGCGCGTCGGCGATGATTCCGTTAGGATCCACGCGCAGGTCAATTTGAATATGGTCGCCGCACAGCGGGTTGTTATCGGCGAAGGAAATATCATGCGGGTCGAGCTTGCCGCGATAGGAAGGGCGTTTGTAATGCTCGATGATGATTTCACGATACAGGTCGTCCATAAAAAGTTTCCTAGTTTACGAGATAGGTTTTGAAAAACGAGCCAAGCCTGCCGCGCGTCCATGCGCTCATCGGCGGCAGGACGGAAGTCGGCGACCATTCATAGCCGCACAATTCCGGCAGCCAACGGCGCAGCGCCCACGCGAAGGGCGCAGCCAGCAGCATGGCGGCAAAGGAGTAAGCGCTGCCAATAGCAAATACGCCGAAGGAAGAATCGGGCAGCCACGGGAAACGGCGGACGAAGAATGAATCGGCGAAGTGAAACCCAATTCCGTTCAAACCGAGAAAAATCAGGGTGTTTTGCCCGACGAAAAACAAAGGCTTCCATTTTATTAAGTCGAGGACGCGGCCGAGGCTGAGCAGGAAGGCGCAGCCAGCCAGCGCAGCGAGTAGAAAATACCAGATATTACCGTACGTCGAAGCGCTCATCACAACCAAAACCGTCCCGTCTTCCACGCTATTCAAGCCATGCAGCAACCAGGTCAAAGCGAAAAACAGCGGGGCGGCCATCAGGCTGGGCAGCCAGCCCCAAGGCTCGCTCAAACGAACGAGCGCGCCTTGGGAAAGCGAGCCGAAGAAGTAAAACGCCAGCGCGATGAAGGCGTCGCCCAGATACCACGCGCGGGGATTGAAGCCGAAGTAATTTTCCACGCGCGCGCGCTGCATGACGAGGATATAATAGCCGAACGCTAGCGAGAGCAATCCGTATATCAGCAAGCGCCGACGGTCGAGTTTGAGAAACTTTACGACCAGCCCCGCCAGCAGCTCCGCGACCATCAGGCAAACCAGAAACCAGAGAACCATGTTAAAGGTCGGACGCCCGGAAAGATATTCGCCGCGCAGCGCAATTTTGACGAAACGCTTAAAGTCGAACGCCGCCCACAGCGGAAAAGTCAGCAGCGAGAAGAACAGGACCGGGACGAAGCGGGTTTTCAGTTTATTTAGAAAAAATTCGCCCGAAAAAGGGACGGGCTTCCAAAACACGCCGGAAAGAAAAAAGAAAAACGGGATGTGAAAGGCGTAAACAAATTTCCAATGAAGAAGGGCGGGCTGAACCCCGCCCTCACGGAAAAGTTTTTCAATAAAATGCCCGTAATAAACGACGAACATCGCCAGCGCGCGGGCAATATCGAGATATGCGATTCGTTTCGTCATTTATTCGAACATTTCCTTGACTTTATACAAGCCGCTCGCCAGCAGGTCCACTTCCTCTTTGGTGGAATAAAGGTAAAACGAAGCGCGGGTGGTGGCGGGAATTCCAAACTTCTCGTGCAGCGGCTGGGCGCAGTGATGTCCGGCGCGGACGGCGATTCCCTCGCCGTCGAGAATCTGCGCCACGTCGTGCGGGTGAATCCCGTTCAGCGTAAACGCGGCGACGCCGCCTTTGTGTTCCGCCGCGGGACCAAAGAGCCGCACGCCGGGAATTTCTTCCAGCCTTTCCAAAGCATAGGCGGTGATTTCATGCTCGTGCGCGGCGATGTTTTCCATGCCAAGCGAGCTCAAATAATCCGTCGCCGCGCCGAAACCGACCGCCTCCGCAATAGCGGGCGTGCCAGCCTCGAACTTATGCGGCAGCGAATTGGGACGGAAGGAGCGCAGCTGGACTTCTCGAATCATATCGCCGCCGCCCAAAAAAGGCGGCATGGCTTCGAGCAGCTCGGCTTTGCCGTATAACGCGCCGACGCCCGTAGGTCCGCACATCTTATGCGCCGAAAAGGCATAAAAGTCCGCGTCCAGTTCGCGCAGGTTCACCTTCAGGTGCGGGACGGATTGCGCGCCGTCCACCAGCGTCAGCGCGCCCGCCTCGTGCGCCATGCGGATGATCTCGCGCGCGGGGTTAATCGTCCCCAGCACGTTGCTCATGTGCGTAAAGGCGACCAGCTTCGGCTTGCGTTCTAGCAGCGCGGCGTAAGCGTTCAAATCGAGCAAGCCTTCCGCGGAGACGGGGATAAAGTCGAGCTCGATTCCGCGCTCCGCCTGAAGCATTTGCCAGGGGACCAAATTGGAATGATGCTCCATTTCAGTCAGGACGACCAAATCGCCCGCCTTGAGATTCGCGCGTCCCCAGGCGTAAGCGACCAGATTGATGGACTCGGTGGCGTTGCGCGTGTAAATCACCTCGCGGGGAGACGCGGCGTTGACAAAACGGGCAATCTTCTCGCGCGCGCCTTCGTATAGCGCGGTGGCTTCTTCCGCCAGCGTATGCACGCCGCGATGAATGTTGGCGTTGGAGCGGCGATAGTAGTCGTTCATCGCCTCGATAACTTGCAACGGCTTTTGCGCGGTGGCGGTGGAATCAAGATAGATCACGCGCTTGCCGTTGGCGGTCTCGCGGTTGAGGATGGGAAAGTCTCTGCGGATTTGTTCGAGGTTTAGCATGAAAGATAATCGGAAAAGGCTGCAAGAAATAAAGGGCGGCCGTCGGGTTTAATAGTCGGGGATGAAGTCTTTTTTCTCGACGGTCTTTTTAGGAGCCGCCGGGCGGATATGCTCGGAATTGACCGGAAACCACAGGATGCGGTCCGGCACCATCCAGCCGTCGGTGAGGTAAACGTTGGAGCGGAATTGCACCGCCGCCAGTTTGTGATCCACCTGTACGATGACGCCCTTCACCCAGCCGCGAATGCGGTCGCGGTTTTTCTCGTGGTCGCAGAATACTTCCACCACGTCGCCGACTTCAAATTGATATTCCGCGCCGGGCTTTTTCATAAAACTGAACTGCGAGCTGCGCTGCGGAACAAGGGGCTTTTTCGGCGGGCGGCGTTCCGCGCCAGAAAGCGTCACCCGTTTGACTACCAAAGGAACGGGCTTCTTGGGCGGCGCGGATTTTTTTTCCGCCTTTTGAACGGGCGCAGAATCGGGTTTCGCCTCTTTTACGACGGGGCGGGCAACAGGCTTCCCCGCCGCCGTCTTCGCATTTTGCGCGGACGCTTTCTTCTTGGGCGCTTCCTTCTTCAAGGCGGGTTTTTTCGCCGCCTTTTTCGGTTGAGGCTTTGCCTTTGAAACGGATTTTGTTTTTGCTGCCATTTCTTACATCCTCGTTTTTAGGTAGGGCAGCCCCAAGCAAGACGCCCTACGCGGATAACTTGTCTTGAATCGCCTGCTGGAAGCGCTCGCGCACGCCGTCAAACGGGATGCGCTGCATAATCGGGTCGAAAAAGCCTTCCACCGCCAACCGTTCCGCTTCGCGCTGCGGGATTCCGCGCGACTTGAGGTAAAAGAGGGGTTCTTGCTCAAGTTTACCAACCGTCGCGCCGTGCGTGCAGCGCACGTCGTCGGCGAGAATTTCCAGTCCGGGGATGGAATCGGCGCGCGCGCGGTCATCCAACACCAGATTGCGATTCGCCTGATAGCCGTCGGTCTTCTGCGCGCCCGGAGCGACGTAAATCATGCCCTGCCAAACGGAGCGGCTCGCGCCTTTCAACGCGCCTTTGAAGAGCAGGTCGCTCGTCGTGTACGGCGCGAGGTGATTCTGCTGCGTGTCATGGTCGAGGTGCTGGGTCCCGTCGGTGAAGTAAAAGCCCGACATGCGACCCGTCGCGCCCTCGCCGGCAAGATCAAGGTCGGAGAAATTCTTGGTCAACCGCGAACCGACCGCGCCGAAAACCCAATCCAGATTTCCGCCGCGTTCTACGCGCGCGCGCTCATGCGAGAAGTTCCAGACGTGATTGCCCCATGATTGTAATTCAACAAAGCGCAAATTGGCGTTTTCTCCGACGTGAATTTCCACGACGCCGGCGTGCAAAGATTGCTGCGGTTCGTCGGGCGAGGCGGCTTCGTGAATGTAAGTGACCGAGGCGCCGTCGTCGAGGTTGACAATCAAATGCGAGAAGTGCGCCAGTCCGCCGCCTGGTCCCCACAGCACGGAATGAAGCGGGGCGTCCACATGCACGTTGCGCGGGATGTGAAGCAGGACTCCGTTTTCCGCCAGGGCGGAAGCCAGCGCGGCGAACTTGCCTTCGTCGGCTCTGACAATTTTGCCGATTATTTTTTTCAACAGGGCGGGATGGTCGCGCTGCGCCGAGCGAAGGTCGGCGAAAATGACGCCCTTTGAGACGAGTTCCGGAGCGAGCGCAAAGCGCGAGCCGCCGGGAGTCAGGAGGATTTGTCCGCCGTGCCGCTCTCCAATGAGCGGCTGAAGCAAAAATTCGGGGGCGGGGGGCAAATCTTCAAACGCGCCTTCTTTGGGGAGTTTGAAATCGGGCGCGGGGAGAGTCCGCAAATCGGTGCGCCGCCACGCCTCATCCGTCGCGGCGGGCATGGGGAGGCGGGCGAACGCCTGCCACGCCTGAGCGCGCAGCTCGCGCAGTTCGTCGGCGGGAAGGGTATCGGCGGAAAAGGAAAATTCCTTTGCGGCGGCTTCGCGCCGGGTTCGGGCTACTGAGACTTTAGGTTTCTCTTGCATAGTTTTCTCGTTGAACGGTAAACGCAAGGCGTTTAACCGATGCTGCCTTCCATTTGCAATTGTATCAAACGGTTCATTTCCACCGCGTATTCCATCGGCAATTCTTTGACGAGCGGCTCGATGAAGCCGGAGACGACCATCGTCGTCGCTTCCTCTTCGCTCAGCCCGCGCGACATGAGGTAAAACAACTGCTCCTCGCCGACTTTGGAGACGGAGGCTTCGTGTCCAATCGTCACGTCGTCTTCGTCAATCTCGATGTAGGGATACGTGTCGGAGCGGCTTTGCGGGTCGAGCAGCAGCGCGTCGCACACCACGTTGGATTTGACGCCTTTCGCGCCTTTATAGACTTTTAGCAAGCCGCGATAGGAGGCGCGTCCGCCCGCCTTGCTGATGGACTTGGACGTAATTTTGCTGGTGGTGTTGGGCGCGAAGTGGACCATCTTGCTGCCCGCGTCTTGAATCTGCCCCGCGCTGGCAAACGCCATTGAGAGCATCTCGCCGTGCGCGCCCGGCTCCATCAGGTAGCAGGAGGGGTACTTCATCGTGACCTTGGATCCCATATTACTGTCCACCCATTCGTGGGTGGCGTCGGCGTAGACTTTAGCGCGTTGGGTCACAAGGTTGTAAACGTTGTGCGACCAGTTCTGAATGGTGGAATAGCGCGAGCGCGCGCCCTTCTTGACGATGATTTCGATGACGCCGCTGTGGAAGGAGTCGGTGGTGTATTGGGGCGCGGTGCAGCCTTCCACATAGTGTACGCTTGCGCCTTCGTCCACAATAATCAACGTGCGCTCAAACTGTCCGACGTTGGCGGTGTTCAAGCGGAAGTAAGCCTGCAAGGGCAAATCTACTTTCACGCCTTTGGGAACGTAAACAAACGAGCCGCCCGACCAAACGGCGCTGTTTAACGCCGCGAATTTATTGTCTTCAATCGGGATGACCGTGCCGAAATACTCGCGAAACAGGTCGGGGTGTTGTTTCAGCCCGTCTTCAATCGAAAGGAAGATAACGCCCTGCTTTTCGAGATGCTCTTGAATGGAGTGGTACACCATCTCGGACTCATATTGCGCGCCCAAGCCCGCGAGGAATTTACGTTCCGCTTCGGGGACGCCCAATTTATCGAACGTCTTCTTGATGTCGTCCGGCACATCGTCCCACGATTTTTCCTGCTTCTCCGTCGGGCGGACGTAGTAGTAAATATCGTCAAGGTTCAAGTCTTTTAAGGCAGGTCCCCAGTTGGGCATGGGGCGTTTGAGGAAGTGGTCGAGCGCTTTGAGGCGAAAGTCCAACATCCACTTCGGCTCGCCCTTCATGTAGGAAATCTGCTCCACCACTTCGCGGTTCAAGCCTTTTTGCGACTTGAAAGCGTAATTATCGTCGCGGCTGCGAAAGCCGTATTTATATTCGCCCAGCTCTTCCAGAATCTTTGCGTCTTCAGACATTGCGGTCTCCGTTCATATTGCAATAAAAACCGGTAAATTAAGCGGCGGCTTCCTCTTCGTACTTTTCGCGCACCCAGTCGTAACCATGCTCTTCAAGATGCAAGGCGAGCTCGGGCCCGCCCGATTCGACGACGCGCCCGTTCATCATCACATGCACAAATTGCGGTTTGATGTAATTCAACAAGCGCTGATAGTGCGTAATCACCAGCACGCCAAGGTCGGGACCGGCGAGCGCGTTCACGCCTTCCGAGACGATGCGCAGCGCGTCAATATCCAGCCCGGAGTCGGTTTCGTCGAGAATGGCGATGGAGGGTTTGAGAGTCGCCATTTGCAAAATTTCGGCGCGCTTTTTTTCCCCGCCGGAAAAGCCGTCGTTCAAATAGCGCCCGGCGAAGTCCTGACTCATTTTAAGCGCTTCCATTTTCTCTTTTAACATTTTGCGAAATTCGGGAATAGGCACGCCCTTGTCTTCGGGGTTTTCGGCGCGGCGGCGGGCGTTAATTGCCGAGCGCAAAAAGTTCGCCACCGTCACGCCGGGAATAGCGACGGGGTATTGGAAAGCCAGAAAGATTCCGGCGCGCGAGCGCTCGTCCGGCTCCATTTCCAAAAGGTTTTGCCCGTTAAACAAAACTTCGCCTTCCGTCACCGTGTAATTGGGATGCCCCATCAGCGTATACGCCAGCGTGGATTTGCCCGTGCCGTTGGGTCCCATGATGGCGTGAATTTCGCCCCGGCGGACGGTCAGCGATAGACCTTTGATGATTTCCTTGCCTTCGATTGCCACATGCAGATTTTTAATTTCCAAAGACGCCATGCGTTTTACTCCTTAAAATCAAGCCCAAGGGGCGTTTTTATCGAACGCGGCGCATTATAGCAGGCGGAAGGGGATTTGTCAATATTTATAATAATTTTCTAGTATATTGACAATTTTCGCCTTCTTGGGTATACTCCGGCGCATGAAATCCACGCGAGATAAAATTCTGCGAACCCTGTTGAGCAAGCCGCGCTCCACCATCAACGAGCTGGCGCAGGCGGTAGGCGTCAACCCGATTTCGGCGCGCCACCATCTGGACAACCTTGAAAAAGAAGGATTGGTGGAAGCGCAGGAAGAGCGTCACGGGGTCGGGCGCCCGCGCTTGACGTACTTTTTGACCGAAGCGGGCATGGAGCGCTTCCCCACCCGTTACCTCAAATTGACCACGCGGCTGCTGGCGCAGATGAAAGAATCCATGCCCGCGCCGATGGTGAGCAAACTCTTCGGGCAGATCGCCGAAGACCTGGCGGAAGAATACGCCAAAGACATGAGCGGCTTGAGTATGGAAGAACGGCTCGACTTCGTGAAGGAAATGCTCGCTCAGGAAGGCTTCACCGTCGAATGGGAAAAGAAAGGCGGCAAATACGAAATTCACGAAATTAGCTGCCCCTACTACCAAATCGGCGTGGCGCATCCCGAAGTCTGCGCGGTGGATCAGACCCTGATTTCCAAAATGCTGGCGCTGCCGGCGAACAAGGTGCAGTGCGTTTTGGACGGCGGCGCGCATTGCACATACGTCGTTCAGCCCGCTTCCTCCAACAAGCGAAAATAAACTTCAAGAGGCGAACCGATGAGCGAAGAAAACGTAAACGAAATTCAGTGGAGCATCCACGCCACCCACCCCGAAAAGGTCAAGCCCGCCCGCGAAAAACTCTCGGAAGTGGTGGACCCCGAAATTGGCATGAACATCATTCAATTGGGCTTGGTGCGCGATATTATCATTGAAAACGACACGGCGCGGCTGAAGATGATTCTCACCACGCCGTTTTGCCCTTACGGACCCGCGATGGTCGAGATGACCAAAGCCAAAGCCGTCGAAGGGCTGAATATGCCCGTGACGATTGAAATGGGCATGGAGGTCTGGGATTTCTCCATGATGGAAGACCCCTCCGCGCTGGATTGGGGTATGTATTCCTGAGAAATCGAATCAAACGCGGAACGCCGCCCTTTTGGGCGGCGTTCTGTTCTGAATTTAACCCTTATTCCCATGGCTTTCTCATGATCGCTCGCGCCGCTTTGTTTAACAGGATCAACAGGACGTCTTCCCCCTGTTTTCTGCGCGGCTCATCCTAAAAACCCTGTCCATCCGGTTTGTTTTCTAACCTGAAACCGGACTTTGAGAAAGCCATGCCCTTATTCCGAACTCGCGTTAAGAGAACTACTGTTGAAAATCGGCGAAGGCTTCGAGCGCGCGCGCGGGAACAGCCTCGCCCTTACGCCCCGTGTTCCAGGTGATAATCAAGTCGCTCTTTGCCCGCGTAATCGCCACATACAGCAGCCGCAGGCGCTCCTTGACGTATCCCAGCCGGGCTTGTAGAGTCGCCTCCCCTTCCCGATACCAGTCAAACTCGCCGCCGGATTCCAAAACCGCGAGCTGCGCCAGCGCTTCGGCTTCCAGATTCAACGCGCCGCGCAGAAACCGTTTTTCGGAGATAAACGTATCGCCCGGCAGATTCGCCGGAAAGTCGTAATTGTTCACGGAAGTCAAATATACGCGGTCCCATTCCAGCCCTTTGGCTTTGTGCATCGTAACCACCGCGACCTTGCCGCGGTGGCGTCGCGGGTCGAAGCCGGAATCGTCCTCCGAAAAGCCAATGAACTTCCGCTCGTTTTTGGCGATGAGAGTCAGCTCGTCGGTCAGTTCGGGCAGCCGCCACGCGGGATGGTCCTCGGCGGCTTGACGCAACACCAGCGCCAGCTTATGCGCCAGCGCCAGGTCGGCGGGGCGGGTGAAAACGTCGCGAGCGAGAGTCAAAATCAGTTGGTCAATCGGCAGCAGCGCGGCGTTCAGCCATCGTTGAACGTTGGCGCGAAAGGCTTGCATTTCCTCCAGGACTTCGGGCGGCTCGGCGAGGTTTCGCAGCCAATCTTCGTGCGCGGGCGCGACGTAGTTTTCCACATGCAGAATCTTTTTCAACAGCGCGGTCACGCGGCGCATCAGGTCGGGGTTCGCGCCGCCGTCTTGCGCTTCTTTTCCCCGCCAATCGCGCCGCCAGACCTCGTAGGCTTTGAAAAGTTTGCTCGCCGATTTCGAGTCGGCGAGATAGGAAAGCAGCAGGCTGAGCGAGCCAGCCGCCGCGCGCGTTTCGGAAGTGGAAGAAAGCATCTCCACCGTTTCGATATTGGCGCGTTTCAGCGCTTCAATGAACTCAACGCCGCGATTGTTGCGCGGGACGAGAACGGCAACCGTCGGCTTTTGCTCTTCGGGCAAATCGGCGAAGGAAGCGACGTACTGCTGAATGGATTTGACCACCGCGGCGAGCTCTTCTTCCGGCGAAAATTTTTTGACGATTACTTTGACGGCTTTCGGATCGTCGGGCGGATTGGGCTGGGAATCGCCGGCAGGAGCGGGATAGATGAACGGCGGGCTGAGCGCGTCGCGCGCTTCCACGACGGGATGTTCGCGCATCGTCCACTCAATCAAACGATTCGCCAGGGCGATGATGGAAGGCTGCGAGCGCCCCGATTCGCGCATATCCGCGCTTGGGTTTTGACGGATGAAGGCGCGCAGCAATTCCGGGTCGGCGGTGGTGAAGGTTTCAAAGATGGCTTGATTGGGGTCTCCCACGCGAACCCAATTTCCGTTGGGACCGCTGAGCGCTTCCAAAATGCGCTGCTGCGTTTGGCTTGAATCTTGCGCCTCGTCTTCGAGAATGTACGGGTAACGAGAACGCAGCCGCGCGAGGTATTCCGCGTCGTTTTGCAGCAAGACGAGGGCGAGGCGAATCAGATCGTCGAAATCCACCGCGCCGCGATAACGAAGCGCCTGCTGATATTGCTCGTAAATTTCGCAGCCCATCTCCGCCAGCGGCAGCCGCGCGGGCAGCGCGTTTAACCGCAGGCGCAGCGTCTCCGGCGTAAGCAGCCTATCCTTTGCCGAGCGAATAAAAGCGGTCGCGAGCGATTCCGCCGTTTCGGGCAGCCGCTCGCGGATAATCCAATCGCGGCGGGAAGGATCCAGTCCCGGGTCGAGATATTCATCCAGCGAATGAGAAGCCAGCCACGCGCGCGCCGCTTCGCGGCGGATGTTTTGCGCCTCGTTATCGTCGAGAATCTTAAACTGGCTATCCAGCCCGGCGCCCGCCGGTCTTTCGCGCACAATATCGTGCGCCAGCCCGTGCAGCGTGCGGACGCGGTATTTATAAGCCGCCAGAGTCGGGTTTTCAAAAAAACTCCGAATGCGCGTTTCAAAATTATCCACCGCCGAATTGACCAGCGTGACAATCAAGACTTCCTGGTCTTCTTCCAAGAATCCGCCGCGAATAATCTTCGCCGCCAGCGCGGAAAGCGCGTGCGTCTTGCCCGCGCCCGGCACGGCGGCGACTCCGAGCCTTCCGCCGGAGTATGCGAGAATTTGTTGTTGGGAAGGGCGGGGAATGAAATCGCTCATCGGGAAAAAAATTTCACCACAGAGAGTCGCGAGACGAAGGATGCTCCGCGCCGCCGCGCTCTCTGTGGCGAAGAAAAAGCCGCGCCGCTTAATCCGCCAGGTCGCTCACGTCTTCCTGAGCGGCTTCTTCCTGAACGTAATCCGCCAGAACGGGGGCGACTTTCACCGGGTGAACGTATTGCTCCACGTAGCGTTTGGCGTCTTTGACGCCCAACAGGTTAAACAGTTTACTGAACTGCGCTTCCCACGCGGCGCTAAGTTTCGCCTTGTCTTCTTCGGGCAGGGCGTACGCCTTCGCCTTGAAGGGACCCACCGCGTTCTTGCGCGCCTTGTAGTAGAACTGTTCGTCAGTCATGCCGGGCTTGCGCTCGCTCGCCGAGTTAACGTCCAGCCAGGCGTACATCTCCTTCCGCAAGGCTTCGGGGATGTTATCGAAGAACATCGTCATAAAATTGGTGGCGAGGTGAACTTCGACAGCTTCGTTTTGCACGAAGAGGTTGAAGTTTTCTTCCGAGACGGTGGAAGCGCCGTGCTGCACCGTTCCGCCCATGCCGTATTCGCCGCGGGCGATGCGGCTCAGGTCGCGCAGCACGTCGAAAGCGATGGAAACCTTTGCAATCGAGCCGTCCGCCAACACCGTGCCGCCGTGCGATGTGCCGGTTTGAACGCTGATTTTGCTCAATCCCGGTTGTCCGGGCGCGAGTTTCTTCAACTCGGCAAGATACCCGTCCATGTAGGCGCGGAGTTCCTCTTCGGTGGAGTTGTGCCCGCCCACCTCGCCGATTTCTCCGCCGATGGAAATAACAACGCCCTGCGGCTGAAGTTCGCGGATGAAAGCGGACATTTGCGCGGAAAGCTGGTGGTTTAAAGTTTGCTGCTCCGGCACAGTGGGTTTGTTAACGTCCACCAGAGTCGAAGTGTCCACGTCAATATTGAAGAAGCCCGCTTTAATCGCCTCGACAGTCAGGTCGCGCACGGCTTTCAATTCGCCTTCGGGATCGGCGGCGTATTTCTTCGCCGAGACCTGAAAATGGTCGCCCTGCAAAAAGACGGGACCGGTAAAGCCTTCGGCGATGGCGGCGGCAAGGATATTGGAAGCGTATTCCGCCGGGCGCTGGGCGGTGTAGCCGATTTCGGAGCGGGCGATTTCAAAGATGAACGCGCCGGCGTTGATGCGCAAGGCGGCGCGGAACATCGCCCGCGCGGCGTGATAAGAAAGCGCCCGCAGGTTAAAGGCCGGGGTGCAGAACGTCATAGGAACGTCGCCGCGCCCGCGCGCCATGTACAGGTCGTGAATCGAAGCGGGGATGATCCCCAATTCCAGCGCGGCGGCGCGAATCAGATAGCGCGCCCACCCGACGGAAGGTCCGCTTCCCAGCGCGGAGCGCTCCACCAGCTTGCCGACGTTCTTCCTAAACTTTTCGGCGTCCAACACTTTCACCGCCGTCCCTTCAATGGCCAGGCTGTTTTCAACAAGTTCGAGCAACTCTTTATGGTCTGACATCGTACAATCTCCTGAAACAAAAAAACATGGCTTTAAATTCGCGTCGAAAGACGCCGCGAATTGCATTATAACGTGAAATAAACGATATAATAGGCTCGTCGTCGGATTATCGAACCCATGCGGTCGAATGGAGGCTCGTAATGAACGATTTCTTTGAAAAGGTGACCAGCCAGGCGGACCCGTTCCAAAAACTGCTGGCTTACATTCCCGGTTTCGGCGGATACATTGAAAGGCAAAATCGCCGCGCGGCGGACAAACTGCTGCGCGAAACGGTAGCCCGCCGCTTTGAGGAATACTGGAACCGCGCTTCCAACTTGCAGGCGGAGCTGGTCGCCAACGGCAAGATTGAATTTGTGGACGACATGGAAAAGGCTCCGCTCGCGCTGCGGACTTTCATTGACAAAATCTCCCGCGCAGCGCGAGGCTATTCCGGCGTATTCGACGCGGTGAAAATCAACGAAAAGGAATTGCAGGCGATTTACCAGTTCGACCTGGCGTTCTTTACGCTGGGCGAACAAATCGGGGCGGCGCTGGATAACGTGGAAGCCTCGCTCAACGACGAAAACGGGCTGCCCGCCGCGGTGCGGCATTTGGTTTCGCTCGCGCGGCTGGCGGTGGAGACTTTTGAACGGCGCGCGGAGGTCGTCAACGGCTCGGAAGAATAGCGCGCCGCCAAACTTGGCGCAACAGGAAAAGATTATGTGGCACACTTACATCAACGCAACATCTCTTGAAGAGGTCGTCGAAATTTTGGCGGAAAAGCAGGAGCGCGCCCGCGTGGTGGCGGGCGGCACCGACCTCATTTTGGAATTGGAGCGCGGCGCGCGCAAAGGCGTGGATACGCTGATTGACGTGACGCGCGTTCCTTTTTTAAATCAAATCACGCTCGACGAAGACGACGTGATTCACATCGGCGCGACGGTCACGCATAACGATTGCGCCGCCTCGAAGTTAATCCGCCAGCGGGCGTATCCGCTGGCGCGGGCGGCGTGGGAAGTGGGCGCGCCGCAGATTCGCAATCGCGGCACGGTGGCGGGCAACCTCATCACCGCTTCGCCCGCCAACGATACCATCACCCCGCTGATGGCGCTCGGCGCGAAGGTTACGCTGGTTTCGCGGCGCGGCGCGCGCGTCGTGCCGTTGAAGAAGTTTTATACTGGCGTGCGGAAGACCGTCATGCAGCCGGACGAGGCGCTGGCGGAGATTTCCTTCCCCGCCCTGCAGGAGAATCAGCGCGGCGCGTTCATCAAACTGGCGCTGCGGCGCGCGCAAGCGATTTCCCTCGTGAACGTCGCGGTCGTCTTAACGCTGCGCGGGCAGACGGTTCAATCCGCATCCATCACGCTGGGCGCGGTGGCGCCGGTCATCATTCACGCGACGCGGGCGGAAAAATTCCTCGCGGGCAAAAAACTGAACGACAAAAACATCGCCGAAGCGGCGCTGCTGGCAATGAAAGCCGCCAAACCGATTGACGACGTGCGCGGCTCGGCAAATTATCGGCGCGAAATGACGCGCGTGATTACCGCCCGCGCCCTGACCGCCATCCGCGACGGAAAAGAACAGGCGGGCATGCCCAAGAAGCCGATTCTGCTGCGCGGTAAAAAGTTCGCCGCCCTGGCGCTTTCGGCTTCCAGCGCGTTTCCCGCCTCGCCCATCGAAACCACCGTCAACGGCAAGCGTTACACCTTCGCCGGCGGACACGACAAAACGCTGCTGCGCCTGCTGCGCGAAGAAGGCATGTTAATTGGAACAAAAGAAGGCTGCGCCGAAGGCGAATGCGGCGCCTGCACGGTCTTTTTGGACGGGCAGGCGGTGATGGCTTGTCTCGTCCCGGCGCCGCGCGCGCATGGCGCGGAAATCGTCACGGTGGAAGGACTCGCCGAAGACGGGCGTCTCCACCCCGTGCAGGAAGCCTTCGTGCAGGACGGCGCGGTGCAATGCGGATATTGCACGCCGGGCTTCGTCATGTCCGGCGCGATGCTGCTGGAAGAAAAGAACGCCCCCACGCGCGACGAAATCGCTCAAGCCATCGCGGGAAATCTCTGCCGCTGCACGGGCTATTACAAGATTGTGCAAGCGATTGAAGACGCCGCCAAATTGAAAAGCTGAGAGGCGTTTTATGGGCAAGTTTACCAGCCGAGTACCGGATAAAAAAATTGAAAAAGACCTGACGAAAAATTTGGCGTGGAGAGGCATTGGCTGCGCTTTGATGGCGGTCATCCCCGCCGTCTCCATCGCCGCCGCCTCGCTGACCGTCTCGGCGGATTGGGCGCAGCCCCTTCTGCCTTATCAGCTCATGGGCTACCCTATTTTACCGCCGGCGCTGTTCGCCACCAACGAGCTGGCGATGGTCTTTGGACCGATTGCGAACATCGAAAACTTGTACGCCATCGTCGTGATCAGCGCATTATACATGATAGCGCTGGGCAGCTTCATTTCGCTGCTATACGCCTTCATCTACCGCGCCGTCAATCCGCGCATGTACGGGCCGTACGACGCGCCTCCTCCCAAAGTCAAAGCCAAGAAATACAAGAGATAAACGACCATGACTACTAAATCCATCGGCAAACCCTATCCCCGCGTGGACGCGCTGGATAAAGTCGTCGGCAAGGCGCTTTATTCCGGCGATTTGAGCCGCGAAGGAATGCTCCACGCCAAGATTGTCTTTGCGGAACGCCCGCACGCGCGGGTGAAACGCATTGAAACCGGCAAAGCGAAAGCGGCGCCCGGCGTGGTCGCCGTTTACACCGCCAAAGACGTGCCGGTGAACGAATATGGCTTGCAAGTTAAAGACCAGCCCGTGCTGTGCGGACCGGGCGCGGCGAAACCTTACACCGACGTCGTCCGCTTCGTAGGCGACCAGGTGGCGGCGGTGATTGCGGAATCGGAACGCGAAGCCGAAGCCGCCGCAAAGTTGATTGAAATCGAATATGAAGACCTGCCCGTGTTGGATAGCGCCGAAAAGGCGCTGCAACCCGGCGCGCCAATTTTGCATCCCGACCGGGGCGAGACTAACGTCTGCGTGCATTACCGCATTCGCAAGGGCGACGTGGAAGCGGGCTTCGCGCAGGCGGACGTTATCGTCGAGAGCGAATATCGCACGCCCGTTCAAGAACACGCCTATTTGCAGCCCGAAGCCGGGCTGGCTTACATTGACGAAGAAGAGCGCGTGACGGTGGAAGCCGCCGGACAGTGGACTCACGCCGACCGCGAAGGAATCGCTCACGCGCTGAATCTGCCGGTCGAGCAGGTGCGCGTGATTTATCCCGCCATCGGCGGCGCGTTCGGCGGGCGAGAAGACCTTTCGGTGCAAATCGTCATCGCGCTGGCGGCGATGAAGCTGCGCCGCCCGGTCAAAATCGTCTGGTCGCGGCGCGAATCCATCATCGGACACGGCAAGCGCCACGCCACAACCATCAAGGCGAAATGGGGCGCGACGAAGGAAGGCAAGCTCGTCGCGGCGGAAATTGAAATCATCGGCGACGCGGGCGCTTATATGTACACTACCAATAAGGTGCTGGGCAATTCCACCATCACCTCCACGGGACCTTACGCCATTCCCAACGTCAAGACCGACGTGTACGGCGTTTATACCAACAACGCGCCGGGCGCGGCGTTTCGCGGCTTCGGCGCGCCGCAAGCTTTGTTCATGGCGGAATCGCAAATGAACAAACTGGCGGAAAAGCTCGGCATGGACCCGGTGGAATTTCGCTTGAAGAACGCGCTGCGCGCGGGCGATACGCTCAACGTCGGCACGGAAGTTCCCCTGCCCGTCAGCGTGGTCGAATGCATTGAAGCGGCGCGCGATAAATTCAAATGGAAGAAAAGCGCGAAGCGGACAAACGGCGCAGGACAAAAAGCAAAGAGCCCAAAGGTTCGCGGACGCGGCTTCGCCGCCGGATTCAAAAACGTCGGCTTCTCCTTCGGCTATCAAGAAAACTGCTGGGCGAAGGTGGAGCTGCACGGTCAGGTAGAAATTGAGCGAGTCGTGCTGCATCACGCAGGCGCGGAAGTGGGGCAAGGAACGCATACCGCCATGATTCAAATGGCGGCGCACGCGCTGGGAGTTCCCGTCGAAATCGTCGAACTCCGCACGTCCGACTCCGCCACGCAAGGCAACTCCGGCTCGGTCTCGGCTTCGCGCATGACCTTCATGGCGGGCAACGCCATCAAAGGCGCGGCGGAAGCGGCGCTGGAAAAATGGAAAGCCGAAGAGCGCCCGGCGATCGCCGAATATAAATACCTCGCGCCGCCGACGACCTACATGGATCACGACACCGGTTATTCGCGTCCGAACTTCTCTTACGCCTACGTCGCGCAAGCCGTCGAAGTGGAAGTAGACACTGAAACCGGTCACCTGCGAGCGCTGCGCGTGGTCAGCGCCGACGACGTGGGCAAAGCCATCAACCCCGATTTGGTCGTCGGGCAAATTGAAGGCGCGGTGGCTCAGGCGCAAGGCTACGCCATGATGGAAGATTACAAAACCAGAGAGGGGCGCATCCTGACCGACCAGCTCAGCACGTATCTGATTCCCACCGTGCAGGATATTCCCGAAAAAGTGGAAGCCGCGCTGGTGGAAATCCCCGACCCGAACGGGCCCTGGGGCGCGCGCGGACTGGGCGAGCTGCCCTTCTTGCCCGTCGCGCCCGCCATCGCCGCCGCCATTCACGACGCCACCGGAGTCTGGATAAACGAATTCCCCTTCACGCCGGAAAGAGTCCTGCGGGCGCTGGGGAAGATTAAGTAAGAGACGATAAAAAAACAAGACCTGACGGGCGCGGATTCCCGTCAGGTCTAAACGTTCGCTATGACCTTTCCCTATCTCGGCGAAACTTTGGAATTGAACGAAGAAACCCGCAAGCAAGCGGGCGGTTCGTTCATTGCGCTTTCGGATGGAATCGCGCATTACGAATTAAGCGGCGAACCTTCCGCGCAGACCGTCGTCCTTGTTCACGGATTCTCCGTCCCCTATTTCATCTACGACCCGACTTTTGACTTCCTCGTCCAAAACGGGTTTCGCGTTCTGCGTTACGACCTCTTCGGGCGCGGATATTCCGACCGCCCGCGCGTCCAATACAATATTGATTTGTTCGTCCGTCAATTAAAGGAACTGCTCGACGCGCTGAATCTCCAACCCGTTCACCTCGTCGGGCTTTCCATGGGAGGTCCGATCGTCGCCGCGTTCATCGAGCGCTTCCCCGAAGACGTCCGCAAATATGTTTTAATTGACCCCGCCGGCGCGCAGTCGCTCGCGCTGCCTTGGAGCGTCCGCATGGCGAAGATTCCCCTGCTCGCCGAGTTGTTCTTCGGGTGGATGGGCGACGGCAGCCTGCTCAAAGGGCTGGCGGACGACTTGTTCGACAAACGCCTCGCGGATATGTTCGTCGAGCGTTACAAGACTCAAATGCGCTTCAAGGGCTTTAAGCGCGCGCTACTTTCCACCATGCGCGGCGGTATGTTAGATTCATTTGAAGAAACGTATCGGCGCGTCGGAAAGCTGGGCAAGCCCGCGCTGCTCTTTTGGGGCGAGCAAGACCGCACCGTCCCTTATGAACACAGCGCGGCGTTGCGAAACGCTCTGCCCGGCGTCAAGTTTTGCCCCGTTTCCCATTGCGGACACATCCCCCATTACGAAAAGCCGGAAATCGTCAATCCGCTCCTGCTGGAATTTTTATCGCGTGAACGATGAAGGAACGCTTCAAACAGTTTATTTTGCGGCACAGATACGAAGTCGCCATTTTCGACTTGATGGTCTTCGCTTCGCTGGTGTGCGTGGGGTTAGTGGCGGCGCGGGTGGAATACGCCGACTCGCGGCGGCACATCAGCCTGATATGGAATCTCTTCCTCGCGTGGATTCCGCTCATTCTGGCGTATCTGATTTACGTCCTGACGTGGAAAAAATGGGCGCTCTATTTCTTTTTGCCTTTCGCCGTCTTCCTCTGGCTGATTTTCTTCCCCAACGCGCCCTACCTGCTCACCGACTTGCAGCATTTGTTTATGACCAGCGGCGCGCCGCTATGGTACGACGTCGTCGTCATGGTCTGGTTTTCATGGACGGGCTTGCTGCTGGGGCTGGTCTCGCTTTATCTGATGCATGATATTATTCTGCGGCTATTCGGGCGTAAAAGCGGCTGGGCGTTTGTGTCGCTGGTTTCCGCGTTGAGCAGCTTCGGCGTTTATCTTGGGCGCTTCGCGCGCTTCAATTCATGGGACCTGTTCAACGACCCGAAGGAAGTCGCTTTCACCGTGCTGGGGCTGGCAATCGAGCCTTCTAAACGGTTGATTGCGTTCACTGTGTTGTTCGCGGTCTTTTATCTGTTCGTCTATCTCACCCTTTATGCGTTTGCTCACCTTGTGCAGGCGCGGCAAGCTTCTTCACAGGAAAAGCCATGAAACCTTTAATTGTCGTTCGCGGCGGCGGAGACCTCGCCAGCGGAGTCGCGCTACGGCTGCATCGCGCCGGATTTCCCGTCGTCATTTTAGAATTGCCCAAGCCGCTGATGGTGCGTCGCAGCGTCTCCTTCGGAGACGCCGTATACGAAGGCGCGAAAACCGTCGAAGGAATCACCGCGCGACTCGCCTCGCCCGACCAGATTGTCGTGGCGCTGGAGCTGGGCGAAATTCCCGTGCTGATAGACCCCGAAGCCAGCGTGCTGCGAAACACCTTCGTCGTCAGCCCGCAATCCACCATCGTGATTGACGCGCGGTTGTTAAAATCGGAGCCAGAAAGACTGGACGCGAAATTTGCGCTGCACATCGGGCTGGGACCCGGCTTCATCGCCGGAGAAAACTGCGACGCGGTCATCGAAACCAAGCGCGGACACACGCTGGGCAGAGTGTATTGGAAGGGCGGGACGGAAAAAGACAGCCGCCTGCCCGACGGAGACCCACGCCGCGCGCTGCGCGCGCCCATTGCCGGGCGGCTGATTCCCCGCGCGCGCATCGGCGACCACCTGGAAGAGGGTCAACCCATCGCGCAAATTGTCGCAGCGGACGGCGTCACAGCGGACGTGCTCAGCCCTTTCAAAGGCGTACTGCGCGGGCTGCTTCACCCCGACGTGGAAATCCGACGGGATATGAAAATCGGCGACGTGGACGCGCGCGACGACCCCATGCTCTGCCGCCTGATTTCGGATAAATCCCTCGCTATCGGCGGCGGGGCGCTGGAAGCGACGCTGACTTATCAGACGAAGAACGAGGCGTAAATTCGTATGGCGAGATTTTGCAAATCAATCCAAAATCTATTTTTGCGCCAGCCCCGCTCACGAAGCCGTCTGAAGACGGCTAAACGTCTTTGGCAATGAAATTGAGAGTCCGAAATTTGGAAAACTTGTGTATAATATAGACGAGCAGCCTTGCAAAAATGAAAGGCGTCGATTCAAAATAGAGATTGTTTCTAAATCCGCGTTTTTTAAGCGGGCCGGATAAACTCTCAAAAAACGCAGACCCAAAAAGCCAGGAACAAACGCTTGCCTTGCTTAAAAGGCGCGGTCAAGCATGTCCGTCCACTCAGCCCATTTCGGTTTTCGGGCGCAAAACGATAAGCAATTGCGGCGCGAAAACTTTGTTGAAGCGCGCCAGGCAGCGGAAAAAATGTTATATATTGTCGTTCACACCCCAGACCACGAGCCCCGGCGCATCCCTTTGACCAAAGGGAAATTAACCATCGGACGCGCTTCCTCTAACGATTTAATTTTGGAAGACAGCTCCGCTTCGCGTTCGCACGCCGAATTGACCATGGATGAAACCGAGACGGTTTTTATCACCGACCTGAACAGCACCAACGGGACGTACGTCAATCGGCAGCGCATCAACGGCACGCTGGCGCTCAAGCCCGGCGACCTGATACGAGTCGGGCAGGTAGTCGTTCAATTGACGCGGCAGGAAACGAATCAAGAGCAAAAGGCGAAATCCTCGCACATGTTCACGCGCGAGCTGCTGCTGGAAGCGCTCGACCAGCATTCGATTCTGCTCTATGAAGTCGCCCGCCGCCTGAACCTTACCACCACGCCGGAAGCGATGTCGGCGGAGCTCGAACAGCTGGTGAAGAACGCCATGGGCGTGGCGAACTGCGCGGTTTTGACTCGCAATCAAATTAACCAACTCACTCCGCAAGACGCCAACGCGCAAATCATCCTACGGGTGGCGAAAAATCGCGCGGCGGAGGTCTCGCCCTCCGAGATGTTCGTCCCCATCACGCTGGGCGAAGGCGAAACAATGGGCGTGCTGTACATGAAAAAGGCAAAGCCCCCCACCCGCCCCTTCGACCACAGCGATTTGCAGGTGGCGGTAGCCATCAGCTATCAAGCCGCGTTGACCGTGCAGCGCATGATGTTGCTCGATCAGATTCGCAAAGAAGAACAGGCGCGGCAGCTGCTGATGCGCTTCGTCTCGCCCGCCGAGACCAAATTCCTGCTGCAAGATTACTTGCGCAGCGGGCGGCTGCCTCCGCTGACCGAACGCAAAGTGACCATCCTCTTCGCCGACATCGCCGATTCAACCGGCATGGGCGAAAGGCTGGGCGCGCAGCGCTTTGCGGAGATTTTGAACAAATTTTACGCCGACGCGGTGGAAATTGTTTTCAAACATCAGGGCGTCTTAAAATACGTCGGCGACGGCATTATGGCAATTTACCTCGACTCCGATTCGGAGGAGTTGCCGCCTGCGGAAGAACGCGCCGCGCTTTCCGGTTACGAGTTGCTACGGCGCATCAAGACCACCGGCAGATTGCAGCCGGAAGCGCGCACAGTGATTGGCGTCTCCATCAATACGGGTCCTGCGATGGTAGGCTATGTAGGCACGTCTGAAAAGCCCGAGTTCAACGCGCTCGGCGATACGGTGAACGTCGCCTATCGCATTCAGGAATACGCCCGCCCGAATCGCATTGTGGCGGGTCCGGCGACGGTCGCCGCGATTGTAGGCAAATATCGCGTCCAGCGCATCGGGGAAATCAGCATGAAGGGACGCTCGCAAACCATGCAGGTGTACGAAATTCTGCCGTAGCGGGGTTATTCCGCCGTCGTCCCGCTCGACTTTTCGCTCGCGTCTTTCAGAAAAGAGGGCTTGCTGGCGGTTATCCATGCGGCGGCGAAAAAGAAAAGCATGACGACTTCCGCCCAGTAGGTCTGCTTGCGTATCAGGCAGGCGAAATCTTGCCCGCTGTTGATTTTGTTGAAGAGCGCGAAGCCGCCTAAAAAGAGAATCACCAGCAGAATGCCATAGCCGGAAACGTAATAGATGGTCAACCGCCACTGCAGCGCGTCTTGAAGCCATGCGCGAGTCCCGCGCCGCTGAATTTTTCCGACGACGCGCGCGCGAAAAGCGACGAGACAAAAATACACGGTGGTCAGAAACAAAATCGCGGCGAATATCATGTGAATAGTGGAAACGCCCGCGGCGATTGGGTCGGCGGGAGTCGTCAGATCGAATCCCGCCAGCGGCGCGCGGCAAGCCGCCGCCGGGTCGGCTTTTTCGGTAGGGAAGAGCGCCACAATCCACGCGGAGATTCCGCCTAGAGAGCTGATGAAATCCTCCTGCCGCCGGCGCCATGTTGCGCCCCATTTGCGCGCGACGGGAAGGTAACGCGCCAGCCACAGCCAGAAGCCCCCGATTTGCTGACGCTCCCATCCCTGATAGCTCATTAAAAACGCGCCGATAACGAACAAGCAACCGACGAAAATATCGCGCGGCTGAGGAAAGTAAGGCAGAAAGGGAAAATCGCCCGGCTCGTGATACGAACCGCTGATGGACTCGGGGACGCCCCACGCGGCGATTACCACGGCGACAGGCAGCAACAGCGCGATAAGCCCGATGAACAGGCGAATCGAATCCTGGTCAAAGGCGGGCGCGACGGGAACGTTTGCTTTTCTGGTCATGCGGCTCTTCCTTATCAATGATTTGAGCGAATGTTTAGGCTAACAGTCTTTTGCTATTCCAGCGGGTAAAAACACAAGCCAGCCGTGCCGGGCCCGGTGTGAACCGCCAGCGCGGGCGAAAGCTCGGCAAAGAACGATTCAACCACCTCTACGCGGTCTTCCACCAGCCGCTTAATTTTTTGCGCCTCTTCCAGCGCGCCGGCGTGAACGTAAGCGACTTTGGCTTTGCCCTTGCCAACCGCCTCGGCGACCATATCCGCCATCATGGTATACGCCTGCATACGGCTGCGCGCCTGCCCAAGCGAGACGATGACGCCGTCCTTCATGCCAATCAGCGGTTTGATGTTCAGCAGCGAGCCGACCAGCCGTTTCGCCATGCCGATTCGCCCGCCCAGATAGAGATATTTCAACGTGTCGGCGGTTTGAATCATGCTGGCGGCGGGGATAATTTTTTTAATGCGGGCGAGCGCGTCGTCGAGCGAGAAGCCGGCGAGGACGGCGCGAGCGGCTTCGATGGCAATCCACCCCTGGCAGAGCGAAACGTTGCAAGAGTCCACCACCTCGACGCGCGCCTGCGGGGATTCCTCTCGCAGCATGGATTGGGCGACCGTCGCCGCCTGATAAGCTCCGCTGCCTTTCGACGTCATGTGAACGCTGATGATTTGGCGAATGCCGCGCGCGACCAGCGAGCGATATAACTCCAAATAATCGCCGGGACCTGGGCTGGCGGTGGTAGGCAAAACCGAAGCGGAAGGCAGCCAGCGCAGAAATTCGTCCCTTTGCACGGTGACCAAATCGCGCAAAACTTCCTTGCCGCGATGGATGTAATACGCTACGACGTGGATATTCAATTCTTTCAACAAAGATTCGGGGATACTGGCGGCGCTATCAGTGACGACGGCAATATCTTGCATGGCGGCTCCTGTTCAAGGGAAATTGGCTTTAAAATTTTACCCCTTTGTGAGTTTTTGTCCAAACCGAATCCGCCATCCGCCCTTCGCGCATTCGTGGAAAAAATTCGTGGACGGCGCTTCCCGTAACTCAACGCCCGGCGGCAAGACGTCCAGATTGCGCCTTCGGCAACGCGATAGTATCTTGATCTTTGTGTAAAAGTGGCGCGGGATTAATCTCGCAGTACGAATTTACGCAGTTTTCGGCGTACTGCCGGCAACGCCCCGTCCCATCCAGCGCTGATGGTACAATCCCCCGCATGAAAGAACTTCTCGTCATTGGCGGAGGGCTGGCGGGCAGCGAGGCAGCCTGGCAAGCGGCGCGGCGCGGCGTGAACGTGACTTTGTATGAAATGCGCCCGCTGGTTTCCACCGGCGCGCACCTCACCGACCAGCTGGCGGAGCTGGTCTGCTCCAACTCGCTCGGCTCGAATCTGCCCGACCGCGCTTCCGGAGTCCTCAAGCACGAATTGCGCGCGCTCGATTCTCTGCTGCTGCGCTGCGCCGAAGAAACGGCTTTGCCCGCCGGGGCGGCGCTGGCGGTGGACCGCGAAGAATTCGCCCGCAGAGTCACGCAAGCCGTCGAGAGCTGCCCAAACGTCAGAATCATCCGCGCGGAAGTCAAGGAAATTCCCGCTGCGCCGGTCGTCGTCGCCAGCGGGCCCCTCACTTCCGAAAGCCTCTCGCGTTCCATCGCGGCGTTGAGCGGCGAGGAGCATTTATTCTTCTTCGACGCGATAGCCCCCATCGTCCGCGGCGATTCGATTGACCTGAGCGTCGCCTTCCGCGCCTCGCGTTACGACAAGGGCGAACAAGGCGAAGGCGACTACATCAACTGCCCATTCACGAAAGAAGAATATTACGCCTTCGTCGCCGCCCTCAAGGAGGCGGAACGCATCGAGCTGCGCTCTTTTGAAGAGGCGATTAAATCGGGCGTAAAAGCCGGACAGTTCTTTGAAGGCTGCCTGCCTATCGAAGTGATTGCGGAACGCGGAGACGATTCGCTCGCTTTCGGTCCCATGCGCCCCGTCGGGCTGCGCGACCCGCGCACGGGCAAACGTCCCTACGCCGTCGTGCAATTGCGTCAGGACAACCTCGCGGGCGATTTATACAACCTCGTCGGCTTTCAAACCAACCTGAAATTCCCCGAACAAAAGCGCGTGCTGCGAATGATTCCCGGCTTGCAAAACGCGGAGTTTGAGCGGTACGGGCAAATGCACCGCAACACCTTCATCGCCTCGCCCCGCTTGCTGCGCCCTTCTTTGCAGCACGTCGCGCGCGAAGACTTATTCTTCGCCGGGCAAATTATCGGCGTAGAAGGCTACATGGGCAACATCGCCTCCGGCGCGCTGGCGGGAATCAACGCCGCGCGAATCTTAAAGAATCTGCCGCCGCTCGTCCTGCCGCGCGAGACCATGCTGGGCGCGCTTTGTCATTACGTCTCCCACGCGGATATGAAAGATTTTCAACCGATGAAAGCCAACTTCGGCGTCCTGCCGCCAATGGAATTCGACCGCAAAACCGGCAAGCGCAAACGCGGACAGCGATACGCGGAACGGGCGGCGGAAACGCTGAGCAAATTTCTGGCGGAAGTCGGCGAATGGTAACGCGCGCTCCTATGAACAAAAAAGCGACTCTCCTCTACGCGGCGTTAGCCCTGACCGTCGTCGGCTGGTGCGCCTACGCCTTCGCCGCGCAAAAAAAAGCGGGATTTCAAGGCGAGCGCGCCTACGAAGACGTTCGCGCCCAATTGGCGTTTGGCGCGCGCGCGCCCGGAACGGAAGGTCACGCTCAGGTTCAGCGCTACATTCAAACGGAATTAGAAGCGGCGGGCTGGCAGGTTGAAGTTCACGCGACGACGCGGCTCGGTCATCCCATTCGCAACATCGTTGCGCGGCGCGGCAACTTGCCCCCGCAGGTCTTGTTCGGCGCGCACTACGATACGCGCTTCTACGCCGATCAGGACCCCGACCCAAACCGACGGAGCGAGCCGGTTCCCGGCGCCAACGACGGCGCTTCAGGCGTCGCAGTTCTGCTGGAATTGGCGCGAACCCTCCCCGCCAATTGCGCCCCCGTCTGGCTGGTCTTCTTCGACGCGGAAGACAACGGGCGCGTCGCGGGCTGGGATTGGATTCTCGGCTCGCGCGCCTTCGCGGAAGAAATGGAAGTCGCGCCGCGCGCCATCGTGATTGTGGACATGGTCGGCGACGCGGATTTAAATCTCCACCTTGAAAAAAATTCTGACCGTCAAATTCGCGCGGAAATTTGGGCGACGGCGGAGCGGCTTGGCTACCCGCAGTTTATCAACGCCGAAAAATACAGCATGTTGGACGACCACACCCCCTTTTTGGAAAAAGGAATTCCGGCGGTGGACGTCATTGACTTCGATTATTCCTACTGGCACACCGCCGCCGACACGCTCGATAAAGTTTCGGCGCAAAGCCTGCAGGTCGTCGGCGATACGCTCTGGCATTGGATAACGGAACAATAAAACGAACTCCGCGCGGGCATGGTCAAAAAGACGAACAGGGCTTAAACTTAACTCGATGGCAATCCTGCAATCCTTGAAGCGCATGCGTCCGCTGTGGACGGAGAAAATCGCCCGCGAGCTGGCGAGCGGCGAGAGCGTCCGCGCCGGCTTTAAAGAGCAACTGGAGCGTTTTTACGACCTGCTCGAACAAACCGTCGAGACGGGCAACATCGCCTGGCTCGACCCGGTGTTGTACGATTGGGGGCGCTCCGCCACCGAGACCCACCTCGAAGAGGGCGACTATTTCGCCTCGTTTGTGATGACGCGCATCATCGCGCAGATGGTGGAAGTCTCGCGCCGCAACTTAAGCGCCGAAGACGCGCTGGAGCTGCTGGCGGGCGTCATGCCTATCTTCGCCCATAGCCTGACGGTAATTGCGCGCTACGAAATGGAGGCGCGCGTCCAGCACATTTCCGACGAGCTGGGAAAAACGCAGGCAAAACTGCAAGAGCTCGACCACAAAAAGTCCAACTTCATCTCCGTCACCGCGCACGAGCTCAAAACCCCGCTGACGCTCATCGAAGGCTACGCCACCATGATGGCGGATACAATGCAGGCTTCCGAGCCAAATCAAATGGAAAGCCTGCTTCGAGGAATGCAAAAGGGAATCGCCCGCATGAAGCGCATCATAGACGACATGCTGGACGTCTCGCTGATTGACAACAACTTGCTGACGCTCAATATTCAACCGCTATGGATTTCGCACCTGTTCACGCTGCTGAAAAACGACTTGAAGAACGTCGTCGCGCAGCGCAAGCAGCATCTGGCAATCAACGATTTTGAAGGGCGCGATATGATGATTTACGGCGATTCGGCGCGCCTGTATCAGGCGCTGTATAACGTCGTCACCAACGCGGTAAAATACACCCCCGACGGCGGAATCATCACCATAGACGGGCGCGCGTTGCCGGGCTTTGTGGAAATCACCGTAACCGACACGGGAATCGGAATCGCGCCCAAAGACCAGAACTCCATCTTTGAAAAGTTCGGGCAGCTCGGGCGCACCGACCTGCATTCCAGCGGCAAGACCAAATTCAAAGGCGGGGGACCCGGGCTGGGCTTGTCCATCGTCAAGGGAATCATCGAAGCGCACGGCGGCTCGATTTGGGTCGAATCCGAAGGCTACGACGAAGTGAAGCTGCCCGGCTCGACCTTCCATTTGCTGCTGCCCACTCACGCCGAACCGACCGACCCGCGCATGGCGAAGCTTTTTGGCAAGGCGGCGGAAAAAGGCAAGCCGCAAGAACAAGAAGCGGAAGTTAAAGGAAACGAATGACCAAACGCACTCCCCATCCCACCGCCGCGCCACGCGAGCGCGCTTTTCTCGTCGGCGTGGAAATTCGCGGGGCGAAACAAATTTTATCCACCCAAGATTCGCTCGCCGAGCTGGCGCTGCTGGCAGATACCGCCGGGGTGGATGTGGCGGGCGAACTCACCCAGAAAATGGACCGCCCGCACAACGTCACCTACATTGGCCCCGGCAAAGTGGAAGAGCTCAAAGCGCTCGCCGAAGAAACCCTCGCCGACGTCGTCATCTTCGACGACGAGCTTTCGCCGCGTCATCAGCGCGAGCTGGAAAAAGCGCTGAACCTGCGGGTGATTGACCGCACCGCGCTTATTTTAGACGTCTTCGCCCAACACGCGCGCACCAGCGAAGGCATGTTACAAGTGGAACTGGCGCAATACGAATATAATCTGCCGCGCCTGACCCGCGCCTGGACTCACCTGGAACGTCAGGCGGGCGGCGGCGGCGGGCGCGCCGGCTCGACGGGCGGAGTCGGTCTGCGCGGTCCCGGCGAAACCCAACTTGAAGCGGATAAACGCGCCATTCGCAAGCGCATCAGCCACATCAAACAAGAACTCGAAAAAGTGGAAGCCCATCGCATGAGATACCGCGCCCAGCGCAAGCGTTCGCGCATCCCCACCGTCGCGCTGGTCGGTTACACCAACGCGGGCAAATCCACCCTGCTCAACCGCATTGCCAAAGCCGACGTCTACGCCGCAGACCAGCTCTTTGCCACGCTCGACCCCACCACCCGCCGCGTCGAGCTGCCCGGCGGCGAGCTGGCGCTCTTCACCGACACCGTCGGCTTCATTCAAAAACTGCCCACCGCGCTGATTGCCGCCTTTCATGCCACGTTGGAAGAAATTGCCGAAGCCGATTTGCTGCTGCACGTGGTGGATATTGCTCACCCCAACGCGCTCAACCAATATGAAGCCGTGCAGGAAACGCTCAAGGAAATTGACGCGGCGCACATCCCAGCCGTGACGGCGTTCAACAAGTCGGACCTGTTGCGCGACCCGCAACGCGCCCGCGAGACCTTAAAAAATTTTCCCAAAGCCGTCGCCATTTCCGCCGCCGACGGAAGCGGCGTGCGCGAACTTTTACAACTGTTGCGCGAAGAACTATACGAATCTTATGAGCCGATTGAAGTCCGCCTGCCCTACGCGCAAGGCGCGCTGATTTCGCTCTTTCACGAACTGGGGCGGGTGGAGCGCGTGGAACATGAGCGCGGCGGCGTCTTGATGCATGGACGGCTGCCGGGGCGGCTGCTGGCGCAATTTGCCGCATGGCGCGCCAAACCGCTTGCGCTGGAATCAAACTTAGAAGAAAAATAAGAAGAGGCTCGCATGTCAAAGTTTCTCGATTGGGCGTCCGAGTATTTCGCTCATCGCAAAGGGTTGCTACCGCTTATTGGGTTGGGGTTTATTTTTCTCAACCTCGTTTTGCAATTCGTCGTCCCCGGCAGTTTCTTCGCTTCGGCGAACATTCTGCTGCACATTGGGCTGATTATCGCCATCTTTGGGATGATGCTCGCCTGGGCGTTGTAAAATCCGCGCATGCCCGCGCTTAAAGGAAAAACCCTGCTCAACCAATACCGCGTGGACGAGTTCGTCGCATCCACGCCGCTGGGGGACCTCTATCGCGCCGCCGACTTGCGCAGCGAAAAAATTTACGCGCTGACCGAGCTGCCCAAAGCGACGCGCGAAGACGGCGACGCGCTAAAAGAGTTGGAAGCGCACTCCGCCGCGCTGCGCGCAATTTCGCATCCCAATTTGATTCCCTACGCAGGGCTGCGCAAAACGCCCGAAACGGCTTTCCTGCTGGAAGAGTGGATAGACGGGCCCTCCCTGCGCGACGTTCTCGCGCTGAAAACGCCGTTAAGCCCGACAGAAGCTTTGACCTTCGTCAGGGCGGTTTGCGCCGGGCTGGAAACCTTGCATAAAAACGGCTTCCTGCACCTCCACCTCGCGCCGGAACTGATTCGCGTGGACAGGCAAGGGGAAATCCGTCTCGGCGGAATCGGCGCGGCGCAAAGAGCGGGCGCGCCCTTGCGAAAGACCGGCAAGTATCCGCGCTGGTACGCCGCCCCGGAAACTTTCTCGGCGCAGCCGCCGACTTCGGCGGCGGATATTTATTCGCTGGCGGTCGTTTTGTATCAAATGGTCGCCGCCGCGTGGATTAACAGCAAAGACGCGCCGACGACCAAAGACGCGATTCGCAAATTTCATTTGGAAGGGATTCCGCCCGCGCCAAAAAGCCTGAACGGCGAACTGCCCGACCACTTTTCGCGAATGACGCTATGGGCTTTGAGAAAAAATCCCGAAGAGCGTTTCAAAACGACGACGGAGCTGCTTTCGGCTTTAAGCCTCGCGGCGAAGATTCCCCTCGAAGCGCTTCCGCGCCACGTTCCGCGCGAAACGGACCGAACAGGCGGCGCTTTCCTGACGACGAAAATTCTCGACGAGCGGAGGTATCTTCCGCCGCCCAAGCCCGCCCTGACGACGCGCGAAGCGCCTCCCTTGCAAGAAAGGCTCGCCGCGCTGGATTCCGCCCGCCCGAAGAAAAGAACGCGCGCGGCTCTCCTTCCCATTTTGCCTTTTTTGCTGCTAGCGGGATTCGCCTCGCTGTTGTTTTTTATCCGCCCCGCGCCGCAACCGGAAACGCCCGCCGCCCCAACGGAGACCGCCCTCTTCGCGCCGCCAATTCCGCCATGGACGGAAACTCTCGCCGCCGCGCCTGCGCCGCGCCCCACCGACGAACACGGCGGGCGGATTGTCTTCACCTGCACGCGCGGCGACTACAATCAATTGTGCATGATTCACCGCGACGGGTCGGGGCTGGTTCAACTGACGGATATTGAGGCGAGCAATTACTATCCCGTCTTCACGCGCGACGGCGGCGGCGTGTTGTTCGCCTCGAACCGCAACGGGACCTTCGACCTGTACCTGCTCTCGTTTACCCAAAAGGATATTTTGCAGCTCACCCGCGAAGTCGGCAACGTGGTCTCGCCCGATTACTCTCCCGACGGCAGGCAAATGGTCTTCGTCAATCGCGTGGGAGAAGCGCCCGCCTCGATCTGGATAGCCAACGCAGACGGATCGAATCCGCGCCAGCTATACGCGGGCAAGGGCAACATTGTGGCGGCGGCGTGGTCGCCGCTAGGAGACGTCATCGCCTACGCCATGTCGGTCGGTCTGCCGCAGGAATATGAAATTTTTACGATGGACGTCAACGGGAGGAATCATACGCGCCTGACTCAAAACCTGGCAGGAATCGGCGGCAGCCTGAGCTGGTCGCCCGACGGGACGCACCTGCTCATTCACGCCGGACGCTACGAGGACAAGAACATCTTCAAACTTGACGCGCGAACGGGCAAGACGGTTCAAATCACCTTCGGGGGGAATAACGCGGGCGCGGCGTATTCGCCCGACGGGCGGTATATCGTCTTCAATTCGTTACGCAACGGCGGGCAAGCGGATTTATACATCATGCGCGCGGACGGCTCGAACCAGACTCAACTCACCAACGACCCCGAACCGGATTGGGGCGCGGATTGGATAGAATGATTCGCCCTCAGGCGGGGACGATGGCGCGCAAATAAGGGAGGCGCTGCAAAAGGCGGACGAGCGCGTAACACACAGCGAAGACCAGCGCCGAAAGCAGGGGAATCATCAGATACGGCGGAGCGGAAAGCGCGGTCAACTTGAATCCAAAAGTTCCGTTTCTCAGCATGGTCAGCAACATGGCGTGAATCAAATACACGCCGAAGCTGGCGGAAGAAAGGGAACGAAACAGGCGCATCAAGGCGGGGCTGGCGCGCTCGCCCAACCATTCGCCCAAAGATTTCAACCAGATAAAGGCGAAGACGCTCATCAGCGCCAGATTCAAGCGCAGGTAATAAAGGTAGAAATCTTGAAACTCGCCCGTCTTCAGGCTGAGCGCGACAGTGGAATAGGCGGTGAAAACAATCAAGACAAGGTGCGCCGCCGCCGCCAGCAGCGAAGCGCGCGGAGAGAAGCGCGTACGCCCCAAAACATAGCCGAGATAAAAATAGCCGAAGTAACGAGTGAAGAAGCCAAAATTGAGGACAAACGCCGCGTCTAAAAACGTCCGTTCCAGATAGTCCATCAAGGGCCCAAAGAAAAACCAGACCAGCGCCAGATACCACAGGTTGGTCTCGTCGGCGGAACGGACGAAGCCGCGCAGCGCCGGGACAAAGAAGTAAATAGCGACGAGGGAATAAAGAAACCAGAAATGATAATAGACCGAGCCGGTCAGCATGGCGAAAAGCATGGCTTTGAGCGCGTTGAGCAAGGTAAAGTTGGCGAATCCGCCGCGATCCCACAGCAAATAAATCGCCAGCCAGACGCCCATCGGAATCAGCACCTTGCGGAAGCGATTATTGAAAAACGACAACAGGCTTTCTTCGCGGCGCAGCAACAAATAGCCGCTGACCATAAACAGCAGCGGCACGCTCACGCGCGCGATGGAGTTATAAATCACGCCCGCCAGCCAATTGGGAAATTCGTTTCTGCCCATGTGATTATACAAAGGGCTGGAAACGTGAATCACAATCACCATGAAAATGCTGATGACGCGGGTCAGGTCGAGCCAGAAGACGTAATTTTTCTTTTCCTCGGACATGGGCGGGATTGTATCGCAAGTCGGGGCGCAAGTCCAACGCGCCGTTCTTGGTTAAACAGGATAGACGAGACGTTCAGGAGGACCAGACGCGCGTTGATTCGGTTATACAAACAAGGTGGACGAGTTTTCAGAGCGTTCTGTTTTTCATCAAAACAATCGAATTTTTATTTTTAATGACCTGTAAAGGCGATTTCAGCGCCGAATCGTCATCAAAACGAAAAAAATCCATCGGGCTTAAAACCTTTACATGAGGGATATTTGAAGTATCATAGCGCCATCAATGGCGTTTTTCGCGGCTCGACCACCGCGGGAGGCGCTGTTAATCTTTAATCCAAGAAAAAAGGAAATTTTATGAATGTCCAAGCAGCCCAGCTCCTATCTGTCGCCTAAATTGCGAGGTCGCCTGAAAGCCGACAAAAGCGGAAACGGCATTTTCGCCATCGAGCCTATTAAAAAGGGCGAGTTGGTCGCCGTTTTCGGCGGCGTTGTGTATGAATGGGAGACCTTCGTCCACCTTCCCGAACGCGAGCGCAGCCTGTGTATTCAGGTGGAAGACCGGCACTTTTTGGTGCCGCGCCCGATTGGCGAAGGAGATTATGTCAATCACTCGTGCAACCCGAACGCGGGACTTTCGGGCCAGATTGGGCTTGTTGCCATGCGCGACATTAAAGCCGGCGAAGAAGTGTGCTTCGATTACGCCATGTCGGACACCATGCCCTACGACGAATTTGAGTGCGTTTGCGGCGCGCCCAATTGCCGCGGCAAGGTGACCGGCAACGACTGGCAAAAGCCGGAGTTGCAAAAGAAATACGCGGGCTATTTTTCGCCGCACGTGCAGCGTAAAATAGACGCGCAAAAGGCGGAACGCCGCGCCTTCGCGCGCGCGATGCGCAGCGCCGCCAAAGTCGGCGGATTCGTTCCCGCCGCGCCGACGCCGGTTTTTAAGTAAATCAACGAAAACAAAAACTCCCTGCGAGAAGTTGCGCGGGGAGTTTTTTATTCTCAACCTCATCGTCCAGAAGGCGGAGTTTGCCTTTTGAAGCGGCTCGCGCAACGCCTTTGGGACGTTTCAAAGGGTTTCTTCCAAATTCGGTTTTTTGCCAAAATTAGGGGCTGCGCCTTTCAGGGGACGTAGTATTCCACAATCAGACGCGGCTGGTCGGCTGGCGACGCTTCGCCGGCATAGAGCAGAAGATAATCCTGCTGTTTGTTATTGTTATCGTCCAGCGCGAAACGCAAGCGGAATTGAGTGGTCCCTCGCAAATTGACGTTTTGGAGATAGCCGCGATGCAAATTCATGCGCAGCCAGTTCGGCTGGTCGTCTGGGAAGAATTTGGCTGGCAGGCTTAGTCGCTCCCCCGCCGCGCGAAAATCGCCCGGTTGCAGCGCCGCCCGTCCAAAAAAGCCGTTCTTAATATCCGCAGTCAAGCTGCCCAATTGCGAAACGTCGCCGGTCGTCCCCGCCAGCTTGACATAAAGCGCGGCCCGCGTAACCGTCGCGTCGTCTGGCAGCCCGAAGGTATCGAAAGACAGGATGGAAAGATATTGACGGTTGCGAGCGTCGTCGCCCACGCGCAGCCAGCCGAAGACGCCCGTGAACCCGCCGACGCCGCTCTGTTCCGAAGTTTCGAGAACCCAACCGTCGCGCGCAGGCGCGGAATAAAACACGCGCGGGTATACCGTCACGTTGACCGGCGGAGCGAAAAGCGGCGAAACGTTCCCTGCGGCGTCCCTGACCCAGGGATGCAGGTCAAAGGTCCCGCTTGCGGGGCAGATAAAAGCGCGGGGCGAGGCAGCCGCCCAGCCCGAAGCGTCCGGCGCGGGCGGCGCAGGCGACGTCGTAATCATATATCCGGCCACGCCGATATTGTCGGACGCGCGGAAGGTTGAAATTGAAATCTTCACCCCTTCGGCAGGCGCTGCGGCGGAAAACGCGCTCACGACGGGGGCAGTCTTGTCTATGACATAGGTTTCGCCGGAAACAAATCCTCCATCCAAAGGAATCCCCGCGCCGTTGAGGATGCTGTCGTCGTCCAGCGCGTCGAGGCGGAGGGAGCCGTCGCCGCTGCCCGTGAAGACCGAGACGCGGTAAACGCCTGGGCTGGTTTGCAGAACGGTTTGAACGGACGCGCCGCTGATTCCGCCTTCGGTAAAGGGGGAAAAATCAGTCGCCTCCACGCCCGTCACAGGTTCGCTGAACATGACGATAAATTCAACCGTCGCGGCGTTGGAATAAGCCGCTCCCGCGCGAGAAATAGAAAGAACTTGCGGCGGGGTGGAAAACGGGACGTCGTTAGAATAAACGGGACCCGGAGTCCCCGTCCCGCCGAAATGACACGCGCCGCCGCTTTGCCCGCTTGGCGAGGAATCCACAATCGCGCCGACGCAATTTCCGATTCCTTCGTCAAAATGATACAGCGCGACGGTATTTGCGTCCGGCGTAAAAGGCGCGGAGGGCGGGGTAAAGTTCGCCGAATAACGAACGACGTTTGAAATGCGAACTTCGTCAAGATAGCCGCTGTAAGAGGGATAGTTTACGTTGTCGTAGTCGTGCTTTTCCGCGCCAAAGACGAGATAAGGGTCGTTGGGGTAGGAGGTCGTCCGCCCGTTGCGATAGCTGAGCGAGCCGGTCGGTCCCGTTCCGCTCGCGTCCAAAACGCCGTTGACGAAGATTTGCATTTGTCCGCTGCTCTGCGCGCGGGTGACGGCGATATGCCGCCACGTATTGTCCGCGACGTTTGTTCCGCCGCACAGAGTTTGGTTGGCTGAAGCGCTCGCCGCGCCGAAGGCGATTCTTCCGCCGTAGAGAGAGACGCCAAAGTCGCCATTATCTCCCGCGCCGAAAATGTCACGGTCAATCACGACGTTGCCGGAGGTCCAATTATCGCCGCCGGAGGAACAAGGTCCGCTGGCGTTTTCGGTAAGGTCGGCTTTCATCCAAAATTCTATGGTGAAATCTCCGCCGACGTCGGCGGGAACTTCGGGCGCGTCAATTTTGATTTTGACGCGGTCAATTTGCCCAACGCCATGACCGTAAAAGCGCAAAGAGGATTGAATTGGAGATTGAAAGGCAGGCGCAAAAAGCGGCTGCCCGGCTTGAACGGCTGAAGGCAAAGCGGCAGCCGCCAGCAAGATTGCCCCCAGCAAACGCGCAAATTGTAAAAAGCGGGATGATTTCAAAGGGGTCATAAAGGCTCCTTTCTATCCTGATAATTTTATAAAATATACCACGCCGATCATCTCGTTTGCCCACCCAAAAGTACTTAAAAAAAAAGCCCTCCGAGGCTTGCAACCCGAAGGGCTTTCCAAATTCTGAACGCTCGTTACACTTTGGGTCCTGCGTCAATCACTTCCTGCGGCGTGCCGTCTGTGAACTTGGCGAAATTTTCGATGAAGCGCATCGCCAAATCTTTATAACGGCGGTCATATTCTTTCTTATCGCCCCAGGAAGACGAGGGGTTCAGCAGCTCGGAGGGGACGTTGGGGCAGGACTGCGGGACTTCAAAACCGAAGACGGGGTCTTTTTTGTATTCGACGTCGTTCAATTTGCCTTCCAGCGCGGCGTTGAGCAAGGCGCGCGTGTGCTTGATGGAGATCCGTTTGCCCACGCCGTAAGGTCCGCCCACCCAGCCGGTGTTTACCAGCCAGCAAGTCACGCCGTAGCGCTCGATTTTACGTTTGAGCAGCTCGGCGTATTTGTAAGGGTGGTGCACCATAAAAGGTCCGCCAAAGCAAGCGCTGAAAGTCATCTCTGGCTCTTTGCCCAGCCCGACTTCCGTCCCGGCAATTTTGGAAGTGTAGCCGCTGATGAACTGATACAAAGCCTGATTGGGAGTCAAGCGCGCGATAGGCGGCATGACTCCGTTGGCGTCGCAAGTCAGCAAGATGATATTTTTCGGGCGTCCGGCTTTCTTCTCCGGCACGGCGTTGGCGATAAATTCGAGCGGGTACGAAGCGCGGGTATTTTCGGTCAGGGTATCGTCGTCTAAATCAATCAAGCGCGTGACCGGGTCGTAGGGGACGTTTTCCAAAATTGTGCCGAAGCGGCTCGTAGTGGCGTAAATTTCCGGCTCGGCGGATTCGGACAAGCCGATGACCTTTGCGTAACATCCGCCTTCAAAATTGAAGACGCCTTCGTCGCTCCAGCCGTGTTCGTCGTCGCCGATGAGGCGGCGGTTCGGGTCGGCAGAGAGGGTGGTCTTGCCGGTGCCGCTCAGCCCGAAAAAGAGCGCCACGTCGTCGGGGTCGTTGGGGTTGACGTTCGCCGAGCAATGCATGGAAAGCACGCCTTCAAGCGGCAGCAGGTAATTCAAGATAGTGAAGACCGACTTTTTAATTTCGCCCGCATAGGCGGTGTTGCCGATGATGGCAAGTTTACGCTCAAACGAAAGGCAGATGAAGGTCTCGCTGTTCGAGTTATCCACCATCGGCGAGGCTTTAAAGGAAGGCATGGCGAGCAGCGTAAATTCCGGCGCGAAGCGCTTGTATTCTTCCAGCGATTGCGGCAGGATGAACATATTGCGGACGAAGTGGCTGTGCCAGGCAAGCTCGGTGACGATGCGGACAGGCAGGCGGTAAGATTCGTCCGCGCCCGCGTACACGTCCTGCACGAAGACGTCGCGCCCTTGCAGGAATCCCAACATGCGGGCGTAGAGTTCCTCGAATTTTGAGGGTTCAAACGGGCGGTTATACACGCCCCACCAGATATTGTTTTCGGAATCCACATGGCGGACGACGAACTTGTCGTTGGCGCTGCGGGCGGTGTGTTTGCCCGTGCTGGCGACATACGCCCCGCCGCGAGTCAGCGCGCCTTCGCCGCGAAAGGTCGCTTCTTCCACCAGCGCCTCGACGGGCAGATTCCAATACGCCAGCCGCAAGTTGCCGATTCCGATATTGCCTAAGTGATAATCCGCCTTGCGAATTTGGGCAATCGCCTCGGCGGGGGTTTTGATATTGAGTAAGTTGTTCATAAGTTATTCTCCTGGCAGCGTTACGTGTTCCTGTGTTCCTGCGCCATGCGCTCCTGTGTCATGCAACGCTGAATCACCGCAACGCCGAATCACTGAATCGCCGAATCACTACAACCAATCCCGAATCATCTTCTTGTCGCCGATGTAGATTTCGTTAGGCGAGGTTGGGTCGAGCGCCCACTTGATGCGCGCCACGCCTTCGGTGACGTCCTTGACGCTGCCCGCAAAGGAGATGCGAATGTGTCCTTCCATGCCAAATTCCTTGCCCGGCACAACCACCACCCGCGCCTTTTGCAGCAGAAAGCGGGAAACCTCCACCGAATTGGAGCTGAAAGCGCGGATATCCGGCAGAGCGTAGAACGTACCTTTGGGCGGAATCAGCCGCGCGCCGTTAAAAGTTTTCATCTCTTGCAGCAACACGTCGCGATTGTTTTGAATTTGCAGACGCAACGCCTCGACGACGGACTGCAAACCGTTCAGCGCGCCTTCGGCGGCGGCTTGCGCGATAGGCGAAACGCAGGAAGTCGTCTGCGCCAGCACGTTGCTCATCACGCGAATCAAATCACGCGGGGCGACCACCCAACCGACGCGGAAACCGGTCATGCCGTAGAGTTTCGCCACGCCGTTGACCACGATGACGTGGGAATTTTCCACGTCTCGTTTCGTGAAACGATAAGCGGGCGTAGCGACGTTTCTATCAAAGGTCAGTTTGTGATAGATGTCGTCGCAAATCATGAAAATGCCCTTCTTCTCGCACAGCGCGACGATTTTCTCAATCAGCTCGTCGGGGTAAATTGCGCCGGAAGGGTTGTTGGGCGAATTGACGATAATCGCCCGCGTGGAGGAAGTGACCGCGCGTTCAATATCTTCAAAGCGGGGGACGAAGGTCCCGTCTTCGGGGGTGACAATCACCGGAACGCCGCCGCACATCTTAATCATCTCGTTATAAGAAACCCAATAGGGCGCGAGGACAATCACCTCGTCCTGCGGGTTCAAAATCGAGTAAAAGATGTTGAACAGCGATTGTTTCGCGCCGTTGGTGACGATGACGTTTTCCGGCGCGACCAGACGGTCGTAGTTTTCTTCCGTATAGCGGATGACCGCTTTTTTCATCGAAGGCAAGCCGTCCGGCGGGGTGTATTTAATCTCCCCGCTGGAAAGCTTCGCGCCCGAAGCCAACATGGCGCTGATGGGCGTCTTATTTTTCGGTTCGCCGATTCCGAGATTGATGACGGCTTCGCCGCGTTCTTTCAATAGCCGCGCCTCTTCGTTCAGCGCGAAAGTCGGAGATTCGGCAATGTCGAGCGCTAATTTACTGAGTTTCATGGTTCTCCTTGCGTAAAGCGAGATTTGCAAAATATTTACCCGCGCTCCCTTGCGGCGGCGCGGTTGATTCCGCTCAGGCGACGCTCGTCCCAAAGGCTGCGAGATTCTTTGGGACGAGTCGTTTTAAGAAAAAAATCTGGTCGGGGGAATCTCTCCTCTGACCAGATACGATTAAACATCCGCAAGCGCGGCGCCGACATGCTGCATGGCCGGCAAAACATTCATAAGGCAATTATACTACTTTTCGCCGCGCAGCCTTCGCCAGAGCGCAAGGACCGCCAGCGCCAGCGCAATCAGCCCGGCGATTTCCCAGGCGGAAAAGGATTTGCTCTTTTGAGGCGCAGAGGCGGGCTGAGGAGAAGCGGTCGGGGGCGCGGTCAAAGTCGGGGCGGAGGTCAAAGTCGGGGCAGGGGTCGGGGGCGTCGTCGGCAACGCGGGAGTCGCGGCGCGCGCAATCTGCGCGTTCACGTCCGCGTCCTGCGCGGCAAGAATCTCGCCGGGGGCGAACACGTCCATTAACCCGTTGGCAATCGCAAATCCGCCGTTGGTTCCCAGTTTGAGGGTCGCGCCGCGCAAATCTAAAACGAAAACGGCGTTATCGCCCAAAACGCGCGCCCCTTGCGAATCGATTCGTATCGCGGTCGCGTCGTTCAAGCCAAGAACAAGATTTTTCGGGCGCTGGTAGCCGAGGGCAAAGAATCTCCCCCAGCGGTTATCCTGCAACATGCGCGGCTCGACGGAGACGGGAAGCAAACCCAACCCATCGCGGATTTCAACCACGCCGTCAATCAACGCTTTCTGCGTCAGGCGCTCTTCCTGTTCGGCGTCGCCCGGCGTGGGTCCGTGATTGGCGTACGCCGCGCCGAGCAGCGAAGCGGCGGCGTTATCCGCCAGAACGGGGATTCCTTTGAGCCACGCTTCTTTCACGGGCGCGAGCGCGGCGGGATTCATCAACGCGGCGTCTTTGCCAATCAGCAAGATTCCGCTGATTCCCGACGGGATTTGCGCGGGCGAGTCGGCGTTTTTTTCCAACGCGATAATTTCCGTCTTCGCGCCGCCCAGCGCGTCGCGGTAGGTTTCCGCGTTGGTTTGCGCGGAGCGCTGCGAAGGATAACCGGCGGAGAGAATCAAGACGCGAGCGTTTTCTCCGCCCGCCAGTTGGATAAACTCCGCGAGGACGGGGGATGGTTCCAGGGCTTTGCTCAAATCGCCCGCGAGAATCAGCGTCCCCGCCCCATTCGGCGCGCGAAGGGAATCGAAATTGCGCTTGACGACGGGCAGGTAAGGCTTCAGGCTGTGTTGGCGGGTCTCCAGGTCGTAGGTAAAATCGCCCTGAGCGAGCAAATGCGTCAGCACGTTCCGCGCGGAGAGAACGTATCCGCCGCCGAGCGGAAGGTAACGCGCGCCATCCGCAGCGCGGTAAGTTTCCGCGTCCAAGACGGCGACGTCGTATAAGCCAAAGACTCCGCCGACGATTCTTTCGTCGCTGATTTGCAAGCCGGTGTAAGCGTCCACGCCGATTCCAACGTGAGGCGCGTCCGGCAGGCAGACGGCGTTGAGCAATCTGCCGGCTCTGCCACGCTGGAAGAAATGTTGGTCAATCAGCGCGCTTTTGATTCCAAAATTCAAGCCGCGCCGGTCGGGTTCGTTCCACATATCCACGGCGCCGAAGAACAGCGAATTGCCCGCCGCGAAATTCTGTTTATAGCCGCCCAGCATGAAATAGGATTGCACGCCGCTGCCGGCGCTGGTCCCGCCGAAGACGGCGCCGCTCTGGTAAAGTTCTTCCAAACGAGATTCCAAGGGGGTGTTCGCCAGAACCTGCATGGCGACGGTCTGGTCGCCGCCAAGCATAAACGCCGCGCTGATGGGTTGATTAAGCAACGCGAGGACTTCGGGCGCAGAAGCGTCGTCGCGGGTGAAGACTGGCAGGAGGAACGCGCTGCAAGTCACGCCCTGCGGCGCGGCGCGCTTGCAGGCTTCTTCCACCTCAAAACGGCGGCGCTCCGCGTCGGTCAGGTTGGTTTTTCGCTCGCCTTCCGTGATGGAAAACGGATTGGTGGAATACGTCATCGCCAGCACGGCGATATTGACCTTTCCGTCCTTCGCGTTGCGAAGGATAGATTGAACAAATCCGCCGTACACGTCGGAATATCCGCCGCCCATTGGAATCAACAATCGGGAAGGGGTCTGACGCGCGAAAACAGGTTGCGAAGCGAGAGCCATAAGCAACAAGAAAAAAAGAACGAATTTCGCTTTCATGCTTTTGTAAAGTGGCGCGGGTCGAGCGCGTCGCGCAAACCGTCGCCAATGTAATTGATGACGACCACGACGATAAAAATCATCAAGCCGGGAAAGACGACCGTCCACGGCGCGGTAGTCATTTGATTTTGCGTATTGGAAAGCATGTTGCCCCAAGTCGGAGTGGGCAGCTGCACGCCAAAGCCGAGATAAGAAAGACCAGATTCGCTGATAATCGCTCCAGCCAGCCCAAGCGTGGCGGAAACAATCACCGGAGAAAAGACGTTGGGCAAAATGTGCTTGAAGATCAGCAAAGAGTTTGGAACGCCGATGGCGCGGGCGGCGAGGATGAATTCGCGCTCCTTTAATTCCAGCGTCGCTCCGCGCACAATGCGGGCGACGCCCATCCACGAGAGCGCGCCAATCACAAACGCGATGGGGCCAAACGAGCCCGCTTTAACAAAGGGCAAATTGAGCGAACGCAGCAACATGCCCAACGCCAGCAGCACGAACAGGCGCGGAATGGAAAGAAAAATTTCGGTGATGCGGCTTAAAATGGCGTCGGTCAGCCCGCCGTAAAAACCGGAGACCAGCCCGATAACCGAGCCGACGGCGATAGAGACGAACATCGCCAACAGCCCGACGGAAAGCGAAACCCGCCCGCCGTACAACACCCGCGCCCAGACGTCGCGTCCCAAGTCGTCCGTTCCCATCCAATGCGAAAGGGAAGGCGGTTGAAAGCGGTTCAGCAAATCCTGCTCGTAAGGGTCGTGCATGGCGAACAGCGGCGCGAAAGCGACCAAAGCGCAAACGACCGCTAGCGTCGCCATCCCCAGCGTCGCCATGCGATGTTTGCGAAACCTGCGAATCGTCAGGGAGAAAATTGTGTTGCTTTTCATAACAAGAAGCCGCCTATGTGTACTTGATGCGCGGGTCGAGCGCGGCGTATAAAACGTCCACCAACAAGTTGGAAGCGATAATCAGCGCGCTGTAAATCACCAGCACAGCCATCACAACGGGGTAATCAGTCTTAAGCGCGGCGGTGAAATACAACCTGCCAATGCCGGGCCAGGCGAAAATCGTTTCGGTGAACAACGCCCCGCCGAAGAGCGAGGGCAAATCCAGCCCGATGAGCGTCACCAGCGGAATGACGGCGTTGCGCAGCGCGTGACGAAAGAGAATCGTTTGCTCACGCAGACCTTTCGCACGCGCGGTGCGAATGTAATCTTCGTGAATCACGTCGAGCATGGAAGAGCGCAAATAGCGCATGTATCCCGCCGCCGAAACCAGCGCCAGCATGGTGACGGGCAAAATCAAATGTTCAATACGGTCGGCGATGGAAAACGGCGCGCCGAGAGTCGCCATGCCGGAGCCGGGCAGCAGCGGCTTACCGTCCGAACCTTTTAACGTGACGTGAAACACAATGATGAGCAGCAAACCGAACCAGAACACCGGCAGCGATTGTCCCGCAAACGCCAGCGTGGTGACGATATGGTCAAACCACGAGTATTGCTTCACCGCCGAAACGATTCCCATCGGAATGGCGATAAGCAGCGTGACAATCAACATGGAGCCCATCAACAGAATCGTGTTGGGCAGGCGTTCCGCAATCTCTTTAATGGCGGGACGCTTCGAGACAAAAGAGACGCCCCAATCGCCTTGCAGCAGATTTCCTAGCCATTTGACGTAGCGCACATGGACCGGCTGGTTCAAGCCGTATTTCGCTTCCAGCCGCGCCAGGTCTTCGGGCGTGAAATCGGGATTCTCTTCGTAAGCGGACATGATTCCGCCGGGAACGGAGCTAATCAGCCCGAATATAACCAGACTGATAAAAAAAAGGGTGACGACGGATTGCAGCAAGCGGCGAATCAAATATTGGGTCATGCCATGTCTCCGGCGGCGAAAAAAGGCGCAGGCTTCCCGCCCTTTGCTTGAAAGAGCGGGAAGCGAAGGTCGTAAACTTAACGCTACGGTTTAAGCCACCAATTTTGCGAATCGATGGTGAAATCGGCGAAACCGGGAGAAACCTTGAAGTTTTGCAAATTGTCGCGGTAACCGCTGATGACCATGCGCTCGTACAAGAAGATGCGCGGAATGTCTTTGTTGATTTGCTCGGCGACTTTGCAATACGCTTCCTGGCGCAGCATCATGCCGGGATTGAAGGCGGCTTCGTCAATCCAAGAGTCCACGTCGGCGTTGATATAGCGCGAGTAATTAGAGCCGGCGCCTTCGTTGTCGGCGGTGGGAATTCTAGCAGAGTGATAGTTTGAAAACAAGTGGCTGTCGGGGTCGGTGCCGGGACCGGTGGTGTAGAGCAAAATATCGAATCTGCCGTGCTTGCGCATGCCGTCGGAATCCCAGCTGGCGAACAGCACGTCCGAGGGGACGTTTTCAATCAGCAGTTCAATGCCCGCTTTTTTCAGCATGTCCACCAACACCTGCTCGGTCTGCTCGCGCAACTGATTGCCGGAAGTGGTGGAAATCTTCAAGCTCATGCGCATTCCGTCCTTTTCGCGGATTCCGTCCGCGCCCATCTTCCAGCCGGCTTCGTCCAGCAGGGCGTTGGCTTTTTCCACGCTAAATTCGCTCGCCGGTTGCGGGCAGGCGAAGGGACCGGCAGGCAACACGGTCGTTCCGACTTTGACATTGCCGTATAACAGCGTGTCCACAATCAACTGCTTGTTAATGGCGTATTGAATCGCCTGGCGCACGCGCAAATCGTACAAAATGGGGTGCGGATGCTCGGCAGGGTCGGCGGGAGCGTCCACCGTCGGATCGGCGAAGTTGAGGACAAGCAGTTCGTTTTCGCCCGAACCGTAGAGCGCGCCAGCCCAGCTGACGCCGTCCATTTTTTCAATCGCGGCGAAGTCCGCTTCGGTCAGGTCCCATAAGACGTTAATCTCGCCCGTGCCAAGCAATTGCATCCCCACTTCGCGGCTGGGCAGAATCTTGACAATCACGCTGTCGAGATACGGCTTTCCCGCTTCGCGGTAATTGGGGTTGCGCTTCAACGTGATGTGGTCGCCGGCGGCCCACTCTTCCACCACCCAGGGACCGGTGCCGATGGGCGCGCGGTTATATTCCCACGTATCCAGTTGAGCCAGATCGCCCGCGCCTTTCGGGACGATGAAAGAAAACAGGCGCAGATACGGAGCGTACGCCTGAGCGAAAGTCACAACGGCGGTGTAATCGTCGGGGCATTCAATCTTGTCAATGTCGTTGTAGCCGGAGGTGCTGGCGCCGGACAGGTCGGAGAGGATGGCGTCTTTGGTGAATTGCACGTCGGCGCAGGTGAATGGGTCGCCATTGGAAAACTTAATATCCTTGCGAAGTTTGTAAGTGACAATCAAGCCGTCTTCCGAAATGGAAGGCAGTTCTTCCGCCAGAACGGGCGTATAGTTGCCGTCCGCGTCCACGCCGACCAGCCCTTCCACAATGAACGAGCCGATCACGTCGTCAATAGTGGCGGAGGCAAGCAGCGGGCTGAGCGCGGTGGGTTCTTGCGGCGTGCCGACAATCACTGTGCCGCCGGAAACGGGCGCGTTAGCGTCCACCGACGGGACGGCTTCGGTCTGGCTGGCAGCGGCTTCTGCGGGAGCTTCGGCGGCGGGAGCTTCGGCAGGCTTCGCCGAAGGAGCGCATGCGGCAAGGATTAATGCCAGCGCCGTCAAAAAAAAGAATACAGACTTTACTTTCATTTTCTTCTCCTTAAAAAGTTTATGTAGAACGTTCTTTAACTCAGAAACGACTTTTTCGGGATGGAGATTTTGCTTCTCTTCCCGTCGAACACGCATCCGTCGGTCAAAACATGAACGGTCAGGTTGGCGGCGGCAATCGGTCTGCCGGGCGGAATATCGGCGGCGTCGGTGGCGTCAAGGCGGCTGCCATCCACAATCGTCGCCGCGCCGGAGCCAAGCACGGTCAAGCGAGTTTCGTCTTCGATAATCGCGGCAGTGTCTTCATCCACGCCAATTCCCAAAACGCCAGGGCAAAGCGAGACGGCATAGATTAAACGTCCCAGCCGGTCGCGCTGGCGAAAATGTTGGTCAAAGACGAACTGATCGGTAAAACCGATTCCGGGGGAAAATTGAGCGATTCCCGCGCGGGGCGTCGCGCCGCTTTTGCCGTAGGCAAGCATAACTTTGGAAAGAACCGCCGCGCCGGCGCTGGTCCCGCCTATCACGCAGCCGCGCTGATACGCTTCCAAAAGAGCGGCTTCAAGCGGCGTCCCCGAAATTAAAACAGGGATGCGCGCTTGATTTCCGCCGCCGATGAAAATTCCGCTTGCCTTACGAATCGCGCGCAACAGATCGGGGCGGGTCGCTTCCACGCGCGAGGAAAACTCCAAACTTTCCGCCGCGCCCGCGCCAAGTTTCTTAAACCAGGCGGCGTAATATTCGCCCGTATCAGCAAGGCTGGAAGCCTGAGGCAAAACGGCAATACGCGCTTTCCTTCCGCCCGCGCGTCGAATAAATTCCAGCAAAACGCGCGGCTCTTTTTTGTTGATGTTTCCGCCGATGGGGATGAGAGTCTTCATGGCTGCCGCCCAAGGGATTGAATCAATTGCCGCCCGGCGGAAAGAATATGCGCGCGGACGCGCGCTTCCGCCCGCGCGCCGTCGCGCCTTTCCAACGCTTCAACAATCAAACGATGCTCCTGCGCGTCGCGTTTTTCGCGTTCAGGAATCGGGCGAGCGGCGGTGGCGGAGAAATTGGTCATCATCATGCTGGGGAACACCGCCCATAGCTGATTAAGCGCGCGAATTAAATATTCGTGGCGGCTTGCCGAAATAATCGCTTCGTGAAAATTGCGGTTAAGGTTTCGGTAAGCCGCCACATTTTTAGGCGCAAGGTTATTTTCCATACTTTTCAACAGCTGTTTGAGGAGCGAAATTTCCTCGGCGGAGATATTTTGGGCGGAAAATCTGGCAGCCCGTCCCTCCAAAAAAGCGCGGTGAGAATACAAGTCCCACACGTCTTCGAGAGAGAATTTGGAAACGCGCGCTCCGCGATACGGCACATGTTCCACCAATCCTTCGGCTTCCAACTCCTTCAAGGCTTCGCGCACGGGCATTTGACTGACGCCCAATTCATGAGCGATTCGTTCCTGCCTGAGCCACTCCCCCGGCTTGTAGTACCCATCCAGAATGGCTTTTCTCATCCTTTCGGCTACTACATTTCGCAGTTGTTTGCGCGTGGCTTGCTCGATGAACATGAAAAATCCTTGAATTTCTGATGCTAGATATTATATGTTAGATATTATATCTAATTTTAAGCGAAAGTCAAGGATTCCCCCCGTCTGGCTATGGCTTTCTCAAAGCAAAATTTTGCTACGCGAAGCGAGGAAATTTCAAACATCCATTCGCAAAAAGCCCCGCAGCTCATGGCGGGGTTGTTCGTTTCAGGATTCGCAAAAGCCATCTCCCTCTTCGGCTTTCCTGACGTCCAATTTTTCACCCACCCCGCAGAAATCCGCGCCATCCGCGGCAAGAAGGCAGCCGCGCTTTAAGGGACGTACGTTGCGCAGTTGAGCGTCAAGTTAAACGTCTTCTGCTGCGGAAGCAGATTCGCCCAGCAAACCGCCATCGGCTGGTCGGCGGGACAAAGCGCCGGGTCGGAAGGTTTCGATTCCACCAGCGTCAGGCACAGCGTGGAATCCTTGCGAAAGGCGGTTCCGTAACCGCCCGCGCCGCCCGCGCCGTAAGCCAAATCCTCCGTCCAGCCTGCAGCCAGCAAAGCGGATGCGACGGGATTGACGAGCGGCTCGAAGTTTTCCATATCCAGCCCGCTGGTTTGGAAGCGTATCTGACAGCCGTTGCCCGTCTGACCGGTTTGAAAATCTTCAAACGGAACAGGCGACGCGATAGCGCCCGGATAACCGGCGGCGCTGGAAAGCGCGTTGTTCAGGGCGGCGCATTCCTCCGCGCTCAACGGCAAATAGCCCGACGCGGGCGTTTGAGTCGGAGCCGCCGTAGCAGGCGGAGCTTGTAAAGCGTCCGCCGTTTGAGTCAACGCGACAATGACGGCGATTTTTTGTTGGCTGTCGTCCGCTTGCGGGGCGCAAGCCGCCAGAGAGAAAGAAAGCAAAAGAGCGAGCGAAAGCGCGATGGAAGTTTTTTTCATGGTTTCCTCTTGTCAAACGTTCGGTTCGTTTTTTAGCGGCAATCCGCCGTTTCGGGCTGCGGGTCGTTCGCCAGACTCCACACCCGCTGGAATTCCTGCAAATACAGCGCGGCGATTTCGGGATTTTCAAGAATCAACACGTTTTCTTCGTTTTCTTTATCCGCGCCTTCGGTGAAATTAAGAGAACCGGTAACGACAATACTATTATCAACGACAATCACTTTGTGGTGCATCAGGCTGGGGTTGCCGTCCAGCCGCACTGGAACTCCGGCGCACCAGAACGTTTTGAAATCGGAATAAATGGAAGCGCTGCCGAAGGTTTCGTACACGCCCTGCACGTCCACGCCGGCTTGGGCGCGTTCAATCATCGCGCGAGCGAGGTCGTCGTGAGTGAAACTAAACGCCAAAAAGCGGACGCTGAACTTCGCGTCACGAACCAGCGCAATCAGGCTGGCGAGCGCGTTATCTTCGGCGGAAAACAAAACCTGTATCGGCGTTCCTTCCAGAATCGCCCACTGGCTGCCGACGGTGGAAGGCGCGCGCGGCCCGAGCTGCCCCGCCCACAATTCCTCCCATTCGCGCTCGTAGATAGAAGCAATTTGCGGAGAGTAAATCACGATGACGTTGTTGTTTTGTTTGTACACCCCGTTCACGGTGACGTTGGTCGAGCCGGTCCAAACGACAGCGCGGTCGAAAATCCAAAATTTGTTATGCATGAGCGAACCGCGCCCGGCGTCGTCCTTTATCTCTATGCCGTTCATAAAGAGCCGCACAAATTCGGGGTTGGGCTGACCTTCGGGCAGCAACCCGTTTTTGTCGTCCGTCGCCCAGCGGACGTCCACTCCGCGCGCCTTCGCCGCAATCAGAGCGTCGGCGACGCGGGGAAGGTTAAATTCAAAAGACGCAATGTGAACGCTCGTCTGCGCCGCATTAATGAAGCCGATGAGTTTTTCTTCCACCGAGCCGGCGGGGTCGTTTGGGTTATTGACGCGCAGCGGCTCCGTGAAATACACGTCCCACCAGCGGGGACCGGGCAAGGCTTCGGACGTTTCCACAACGGGGACGATAAAAGGTTCCTCTTCGGTCGGGCTTTGAAACGGCGCAAGCGTTTCCGTGACGGGGACAATCAGCGGCAAAGGAGTCTCCGTCACGGGGACAATCAGCGGGAGGGGAGTCTCCCCTGCGGGGAAAGAAAGGTTCGCCGGTTCGCAAGCGGCGGCGAAAAAAAGCGCAAAGAGGAGCGGATGAATTCTTTTCATACGATTGCCCCCGATTGTAAACCACAATCCGCCCCCCTTCTTAAGAGCTAGGCTTCCAGCGCGGCGAAATCTTGCGGCGCGCCGAGCGGGTAACAGGAGACGTTCTCCAAAATACGCTTGACCAGCCCGCTCAACACCGCGCCGGTTCCGACTTCCACAAAAGTATCAACGCCCATCGCAGCCATCGCGCGAACGGATTCCGTCCAGCGGACGCGCGATTGCATCTGCGCCTTCAAATCTGCGCGGGCTTCTTCGGGAGATTGCAGCGCGGCGGCGTGAACGTTACCGACGACGGGAACGCTCAGCAGGCGCAACTCCGCCGCTTCCACCGCCTGATTCCACTCGTCTTGAATGGAAGCCATCAAGGCGGAATGGGCGGCGATGGAAACCGCCAACGGCAGGGCGCGCTTTGCGCCAGCCGCTTTCGCCGCGACTATTGCCCGCTCGACGGCGGGTTTGGCGCCGGAAATCACCACCTGACCGGGGCAGTTATCGTTCGCCACTTGAGCTGTTTCGCCCGGCTGGCTGGCTTCGGCGCAGACTGTTTCCAGCGCGGGAATTTGCAAACCCAAAATAGCCGCCATGCCGCCCGGAGCCAGTTCGCCGGCGCGTTGCATCAATTCGGCGCGCCGACGCACCAGCTTCAGCCCGTCGGCAAAAGAGAGCGCGCCGCCCGCCGCCAACGCGGAGAGCTCTCCCAGCGAATGGCCCGCAAAGACGGCGGGGGTTGCATCCGGGTACGCCTCCAAAAAAACGCGATACGCCGCCAGCGAGTGAACGTACAAGGCAGGCTGGGTGTTGAGCGTATCGTTCAATTCTTCGGCGGGTCCTTCCCACATCAGCGTGGAAAGCCGAAAGCCGAGCGTTTCATCCGCCTCTTCAAAGGTTCGCCGGGCAAGCGGGTATTGGGCGGCAAGGTCTTTCCCCATGCCGACGGCTTGCGAGCCTTGACCGGGGAAGATACACGCCGTGCGAGACAAATTCAATTTCATATTCTCTCCTTTTTTACGCAGCGGTTAAAACCCAAACAAGCCGCGAACGTCGCGGCTTGTTTGGGAAAAAATAAAAGCGGGAATTACTCGGCAGCTTTCTTTTCTTTTTTGACTTGAATGACTTCGCGCCCGTTATAGAAACCGCACTTGGGGCAGACGGTGTGGGGCAGGCGCATCGCCCCGCAATTGGAGCAGGCGACGGTCTGGACGGCGCTCAAAGCGTCCTGCGAGCGGCGGCGGTCGCGGCGGCCCTTCGAGTGTTTGCGCTTGGGATGTGGGGTCATGGGTTCTTTCTCCTTATAGATACAGCAGACGGGCGCGCGCCCGTCTGATTGGGTTTCACGAAACGGGCGGATTATATCGGCATGGGGCGAATGCGTCAAGTTGATTTTTTCTCCGCGCGCTATGGCTTCATCGAGAACGATCGCCCTGCTTGCTTTCGCCCCGCCGGCCGCAAAACAGAAAAAACGCGGCGGAAGCGTTTCCGCCGCGTTTTTATCGGTAGCATATCAACGATTACGTAAAAGCGGCGCGAGATTAATCTCGCGCTACCGCGCAAAGCGAGCTATTCAACCACAATCACAATGTTCGGCGAATCGTCAAAACCAAAGAGCAGCTCGGTTTTGCCGCTATTTTTGGAAACGAACCAAATAGCGCGAAGAAAAACGTCCTGGTCAAATTCAATCAATTTGCTGCCGTCGCCGGGGTCGTCCACGCCGATGGCGGCTCCATCCACCGTTTTTCCGCTCTTGACGGCTTTAAAGCCAGCCCAGTTCGGGTACCATGAATCGCCGGAGCTTTCGACGACATAAACATTTTTCCACGGCACGCTAGCGGGCGAGCCGGTCAGGTTGGTAACCTTCACTACCAGCTCGACGAACATTTGTCCCTCTTTGGGGTAGTAGTAATAACTCCCCATGTAAACGCGGTTGAGCGTTCGGGCGTTAACGACCGTCACTTCAAAAGAATCGCTGCGCACCGCCTGCCCCATAGGCGCAGGCGTGGGCGGCAGGGGCGTGTCGGTCGGTTTGGGCAAAGGCGTTTTGGTGGGCGGGGGCAAGGGCGTGTCGGTGGGCGCGACAGGCGGAGATGATTCTTGCTGTTGCTGTTGCTGCTGCGCAGGCTCCGCCGGAGCCCCGCTGCCTGTAAACAGGCTGCACGCTAAAACAAACATGACGGCAAGTGAAAAGATAAAAGCCTTTACAAATCGTTCTTTTTTCATAGAAATTCTCCTTAAAATTAAAAAAGTCGCAAACGGGAACGCTCCGCCTGTCGCTTTTAATTATACTCTCACTTTACATTGATTTGAATCAAAGGCGCGTTCTGCAGCCGAAACAGCGCTGTGATATGTTCGCTATCGGAAATGACATAAATGATTTGCAGATAAACCGTATCGTCAAATGTAAACGCGCTGCCTTCGTACAACTCGTCATAGCCAAAGCTGAGCGGCGCGACTTTTTGATTTCCCTTCGCTGGCTGAAAACCCGCAAAATCTGGCGTTTCGGTTTTCGCGCCAATTAAAAGGAGCGCGTCGGACCAGGGGATGGTCAGGGTCTTGCCCGTCAGGTTTTTAACTTTTACAAACAGGTCAATCACCAGATAACCGGGTTTGGGGCGATACCAATACATCCCGCCGGGAACAATTTTATCGTGGCGAAACATATCCAGCGCCACGACTTCAATCCTGCCGTTGCTGACGATTTCTCCTTTGGCGGCTGGCGTCAAAGTCGCCGTTGGGATGATTTTGGTCGCCGTCGGACGCGGGGTGAACGTGGGCGTGCGGGTAAAAGTCGGGCGCGTCGTAGGGGCGCGACTGGGCTCGCTTGTGGCGCTCGGCGTCGCAGCCGCCGTCGGCGCCGTTCCTTGCATCACGGCGTTGCACGCCAGAATGAAAACGGAAGCCCAAAAAGCCCCCCAAGACGGCACGCTTGGTCTTTTCATAACATTCTCCTTTTTTACCGCGCGATAAGTCGGTTATTTATCGCATTTTCCGTTGAAGTAATCCCACGCGTCGCAGGAATTTCCGTTTTTGAATTTGCAAATTCCCTGCTCATTTTCGGGGTCGCTGGCGTCGGTGATTTCATATTCGCCGCCGGTCATGGCGCAATATCGAGCGGCGGGCGTGATGTAGCCGGTCATTTTCAGCCCGCCGACGGGACATTCGCCGTTCATTAGCGTCCATTCCTCGCACAGGCGATTTTCGCCAAAGTCGCACACGCCGTATTCCCCGCCGTCGCCGCGTTTTTCTATCATCAAAGTTCCGCCTTGTTTAACGCAGTTTTCCGAAGCCGGATTCGCCAACCCTGTTCGCTGGGGCGAGCCGCCGCAAGCCCCCAACAAGAAAGCGAAAGCCAAAGCAAGCAGCCTGAAGCGTTTAAACATAAAAAAACCTCCTTTTTACGCAAAAGAAAACGCGAAACCTTGAATGGACATACCGGTAAAACAACTCCCCCGCTTTTTTCATTATACACCTAAAAAATCTTTCGTCCGCGCGCGATTTAGCGGCGAACTTTTTCAAATTTCAACGCTCCCGACAATTTGCGATTATACTTGCTGAAGTCGGGCGGATAAAGCGCCCGCGACAGACCATTGATATTCACACTAAGGAGTGTAAAATGGATTCGACAATTGAAAGCATTTCCGCGCTGGAAGTTCTTGACTCGCGCGGCAACCCCACCATTGAAGTGGAAGTGGTCTTGATGGACGGAGCCTGGGGGCGCGCCGCCGTGCCTTCCGGCGCCTCGACCGGCGTGCATGAAGCGTTAGAGCTGCGCGACGGGGCGAAGAAACGCTATCTGGGCAAGGGCGTGACCAAAGCCGTCGCCAACGTGAACGGCCCCATCGCCGACGCCCTCTTCGGCTGGGACGCTTCGGACCAGAAGGCGATTGACAGCGCGCTGCTGGCGCTGGACGGCACAAAGAACAAATCCAAACTCGGCGCAAACGCCATTCTGGGCGTGAGCATGGCAGTCGCCAAGGCGGCGGCGAACTCGTTTGGCATGCCGCTTTACCGCTATCTCGGCGGCGTATACGCGCACGTAATTCCCGTCCCGATGATGAACATCCTCAACGGCGGCGCGCATACCGGTTGGCAAAGCACGGACATGCAGGAATTCATGGTCATGCCGCTCGGCGCGCCGAGCTTCGCCGAAGGGCTGCGCTGGGGTTCGGAAATTTACCACGCGCTAAAATCCGTCTTAAAAGAAAAAGGATACAGCGCGTTGGTCGGCGACGAAGGCGGATTCGCTCCCGCGCTCAAAGCCAACAAAGAAGCCATCGAATTGATTCTCGCGGCGATTGAAAAAGCCGGCTTCAAAGCGGGCCGCGGCAAAGAAGTGGCGCTCGCCCTCGACCCCGCCGCTTCGGAACTGTACGACGAGAAAAAGAAAAAGTACATCCTCCGCAAGGAAGGCAAAGAATTAACGGGCGCGCAGTTGGTCGAGTATTGGGTGAAATGGGTGAAGGATTATCCCATCGTCTCGATTGAAGACGGTCTCGCGCAAAACGACTGGGCTTCATGGAAGCTGATGACCGAAACGCTCGGCGGGCAGATTCAAATCGTCGGCGACGACCTGCTGGTGACCAACCCGGAGCGCGTGCGCCGCGGGATTAAAGAAAAATCCGCCAACGCGCTGCTGGTCAAACTCAATCAAATCGGCTCGGTCACCGAGACCATCGAAGCCGTCGAGCTTTGTCACCGCGCCGGCTGGCGCACGGTGGTCTCGCACCGCTCCGGCGAGACGGAAGATTCCACCATCGCCGATCTGGCGGTGGCGCTCAACACCGGCCAGATCAAGACCGGCGCGCCCGCGCGCTCGGACCGCGTGGCAAAATACAACCAGTTGCTGCGCATCGAAGCCGAACTGGGCGAAGAAGCCAAATACGCCGGCTGGGACGCTTTGAAGTAAGACATTGAAAGAAAAAGCCTTTCAAGCGCAGAACAACAGGCTTGAAAGGTTTTTTTTGAAACCATTCGCTCGCCCGCCATCCTCCCGCCAACATTTTGGAGACTCCCCGAAATGAACGAAAACTTAAACCTCGAAACGCGCCTCGAAGAGCTCGCCGCGAAATTACAAAAAGCCGAGACATTCGCGGAAGCTGCCGCCTGGGGGAATCGCGCGCGGGAAGAAATTGAACGCATTCAAGGGCTGATGCGCGCGCTCGATTTAAAAATCGCCCGCGAAGCGCATGAGCTGGAACTCCTCAAATTGGAAAACGCTAAAAAATCGCTCGTCGGGCGCTTGTTCGGCGGCGCCAGCCCAGAAGAAAAAGAGCTCGCCGAAAAAATAGAAAATTATCGGCAGGCGAAGGTCGAACTCACGAGGGCGATTCAACAATTGCAGGAATACATGGACTTTACGCCGACCAGCGCCGAGCAGCAAAGGAAATTGCTGCAAGAATTACGCCTGCGGCGGCGGCAAATTCAAGAACAAAAGCGCGAAATTACCACCGTGCTGGGAACCGCCCGCCCCGGAGCCCCCAAGCCGGCGGACGAAACCTTCGACCCCGCTTCGGTCAGCCGCCGCAAAGCCCGCTACGCCCGCGACTCGCAAGTCCTGCCGCGCGAAACAATGGAAGAAGCCACGCAGCGCCAGCTGGAACAAAACGCCCGCGATATTCAATGGGCGGAGAGGTTTCACGAGTAGCGGCGCGCCTTTCCAGCGGCGCAGGAAAAGTGATAAAAGCATTGTGACCGCCTGAAAAGCGGCGCGTTCGCGCTACAATAGGCTTCATCGGCAAGCAAAATCAGGAGTTTCCGCCATGTTCGCCAGTCAGCCGCACCTTCTCTCAAATCGCCGCTTTCTTGTTGGAGCGATTCCTGCCGCCGTCTTTGCGCTGACGCTACTAACGGTCAACCTGTTCGGCCTCGGCGGGGATAAATTCATCTTCGCTTTCAACAACTTCATTAATTTTCCGCTGGCGCTATTGGTCGTCGCCGCCGCCGCCAGCGCGCAAAGGCTGATGCAAGCCGAAAGGCGCAGCCGTCTGCTTTGGATGGGATTGCTGCTCGGCTGGATTCTGTGGGCGCTGGCGGAAGCCATTTGGCTGGGATACATGGTCTTCAATCAAGAAGCCCCCTACCCTTCCTTCGCGGACGTTTTTTGGCTCCTCGGTTACCTGCCCATGAGCGCCGGGCTGACGCTGCGCGCTCAAACCATGCCCGCCAGGCAAAATCCGCTCCAAACGCTCGTCGCCCTGCTGATTACATCGGTCACCGCGCTGCTCGTTGTTCTTTTTCTCTTTATCCCTGTTCTGCAAAATTTAAGCGCGCAAGAGATTCTTGCAAACGTTCCGAACTTCCTCTATCCGCTGGCGGACCTGTTCCTCATCAGCGTCGTCTGGCGGCTGCTTTTTATTTACGAGGAAGGCGATTACGGCGCGGCGTGGAAGTTGCTGCTGCTGGGTTTCGCCGCCATCGCCCTTTCGGATTTAGTCTACACCTTCGCCGCCCTGCGGGAAGTTTATTATCCCGACATGCGAGCGAATTTTTTGAGCCGCTTCATCGACTCTGTATACTCCTTATCTTATATTTTCTGGTTTCTAGGAGCGCACGCCCTGCTCTCGCAGCGAAAAATAGAGGAGCGGCAGCCAGCCATTGAAGAAGCGCGTCCTCCCAAAGTGCGCATCGTCCGCACCTACGGGCATATTCTGGCGTACACCCAAAGCGACGACTCCGTGCTGGAAGTCAGCTCGAACTTCGGAAACTTCTTCCGCGAAGAAAAAGTCGTGGGCAAATCTCTGGCGGAGGCGCTGACCATCTCGGAGCCGACGGCGCGCTTGATTTTAGATAAAATTCGCGCGGAAGGCAAAATCGCCGATTTTCCCGTGCAAATCCGCAATCTCTCCGGCGCGGCGCAAGAAGTGAAAATCAGCGGGCTGGCAATCAACAACAGCCAAAAGGGCTATATGGGCGCCAATTTGTTGCTGCGAACGCGCGTAGCGGATAAATCCTTCGACGAGCCGCTGGATTCGTCCTCCCGCGCGATGATTCGCTTCCTGCTGGAACGCAGCGGCAGTTCCAACAAATCTGAAATTGGGCAGTTCCTCGCGGATTATTACACGGCTTACCTGCGCGCCCTGCTAGAAGTCGCTTCGCGTCAGGGCGGAGCGACGCTCGTTCAAGCGCTGATAGATACCCTGAATCAAACCGCGCAAGCGCAGGGCTGGCAAATACAGCTCAACCCGCAAACCATCCTGCCCGATAACGCGGAATATACTTTGGAAACGCTGCGCGAAGCGCTTCCCGCTTTATTGGAAAGCGGAAAAAAATTCATCTCCGACGTCACCGACCCCAGCTTGGTGGAAGCGCGGATGGAAGAGGTCTCTTCGCGTATCGGCGCCGCCATCCACCGCGACGTAGAGCGTTACCTGAAAGAAGGCAGCGAAGTTCCGTTGGCGGACCGCCGCGAAAGAGCGCATTAAGCCGCGCCGACTTGCCCGCCTTGCGCGTTGCGCGCAAAAAATATCCGCTTGAGCGCGCCTGGCGAAATGGAATCAAGAACAAAAAACGCCAGCAACCAGCCTCCTAACCGCAGCAAAACGTTATAAGAGATGGAATGGCGGGCAATATCGTTGGCGTCCGCCGCCCACACCAAAATCGCCTGCGGATAAGAGAAAAGAATCAGAGTTAGCGGAACAAACCATAAAGCCCGCCCATCGCGCCACGCCAGCCCGGCGACAAAAGCCGCCGCGAGATTGACCGCGAAGAAAAACGCCAACCCAAAGCGAGTTGGATATAACAGCTCGGCAAGGCGCTGACTTTTAAGGATAGGACGGTAACCGGTGGCGGTGTAATAATAGACGTCGGGAGAAAAGCTGGGACCGGGCGTTTCTAAAAACACCTTTTGTAACGCGTCGGCTTTGTAAAACCATAAAAATTTGACGTATTCCCACGAGCCGGAAGCGCGCGCCCAACGACGATACGCCTCGTAACGCGGTTCGTTAAGCAGCGCCAGATACACCGCAAATTTTTTGCCCGGCTGCGGGTTGCGCGCCATCTGCGCCAGTTCGTCGTATATAGGCACGTCATGGGCGCGGAAATATTCCGTGTATTCTTCCGAAGGGTAAATCCGCAAGGCAAGGTTCATCGTTAAAGCGCGGTAAGGGCGCTGCCCCCACGCGGCGATTTTTGCGCTAAACAGGTATATCAAGACAAACGCCAAAGCGACGGCGAAAGCCTGCCGTCCGTATCCGGCAGGAAAAAAGACAAGCAGCGCGGCGCCGGCGGTCATAAGCAGAAAGTAGGCGAACACGTCGCGGGTCAGAACTACGCAAAAAGCGCAAGCCAACATGAGCGCGGCTTTTCGTCCGTCCCAGCCTTGCATAAGCCGCAACGAAGCGGCAAGAAATAAAGCGGTAAAGGAAAGCGAAATGGATTCGCTGCCGAGGAACGGGTCCCACATAAAAATATCGCGGCTCAAACTAAAAGCGAGCGTCAAGGAGTATAAGGCGAGTTTTAACCAGGCGTTCTTCACGCAGCTTGCCGCCGTCGCCGCGAAAACGCCCCATGCGGCAATGGAAAAATACAGCTGCAAGCGGAAAATGGCTTGGGGGTCGCCGCCCGCCAGCTTCCAAAACAGAGCGGTCATCGGCGGACGTTCGTGGGTCCAGAATTCCAGCGAAAAGAGAGGCAACGCCGCGTTCTCAAAATAAGCCTGCGTATCGCCAAAGACGCGCGGCTCATGCACGCGCGCGGCGTTTTCAATCCGCAGCCAGGCGTAATAAGCGAACGCCGCCAGCGCCAGTAGAGTCCATGCAATTGCGAAAGTCTTTTTTCCCGTCATATAGCCTCAAGAGGCTTGAGCCGCCGCGCCGGCTTTGCGGAACGAAAAGCGGAGCGCGAAGCGAGCCAGCAAGGCCAGCCCAAGCGTTATTGAAAAATCGAGCGCGAGAACGCTCAGCGGGAAATAGCTCGCCCAGCCCCCAGCGTACCCGACGTATAAAACGCCCGTCAGCGCGGCGGAGCCAACCGCGGTCGCCAGCAGCGCGGGTTGGATCCATTGACGCGCGGAGAGATTCAACGCGCCAAACGCCGCCGCCATCAGGGGGCGTAACGCCAGCGCGGACCAGAACATCAGGCGAAACGTTAAGTAATGTTCGTCGCGGATTCGCATCGTTTTGAAACGAAGGTCGAAAGAAACGTAAACGGAAAAGGCGAATATCATCAAGTCAAACGCCAACGACAAAAGGCTGACGTTTTGCAAGGCTTTTTTCAGCCGAAGGCGCAAGGGACGGTCGAAATAAAACGCGGCAAGAAAAGAAAACGCCAGCAGCAACGGTACGTAAGTCGCGTCCAGCGTCGCTTGCGCGCGAGCGGGGTCAAGACGTTCCAACGCGCGCTCGTAAGTCCAGCGCAAGGGGATGTGAAAAATATAAACGGCGTAAGACGTCTCGCCTAAGGCTATCAACGCCGGGCGCTTAAAGAGCGCCGTCAGGCGGCTGGAATCGAAAGCGAGGGCGAGCAGGGCAAGGGCGAGAAAAGGCGAAAGCAGCCCGGTCATCAGCTGCCCTTCGCGGGGAATGGAAGAGACGCGGGCGCTGACGACCACGTAAAGCGAAGCGAGAAAAACGCCAAGCGCCAGCAGCGGCAGCGTGACGCGAGTCTCGTACTTTTGCGCGCGCCCCTCGCGCAAAAACCAGATTCCCGCCGCCGCGCCCAGCGCAAAAGAGCCAAGATGAAAAAGCGGAAAGTAAATCAGAAACTTATGCGCCTGCGGATAAAAACCAATCCACAAAGCGTGATGAACGGTTTGCACAAGCGCCCAAATCGCCAGCGAAACGGCAATCACTCGACGGATGGGCTGACGCGCCGCCCACCAGGCGAAGGCGGGAAACAAAGCGTAAAAAAAGATTTCAACCGAAACCGACCAGGCGGGGAAGTTGTAGGAGAGGACGTATTTGGGAATCCACGCCTGCGCCATGAGCAGGTGCGCCAAAGCCTCCTCCGTGCGCGCGTTCAAGGGACCGAGACCGTAATAGTAGCAAGTGAACAGAAACGCGGCAAGGTAAAGCGGATACAGGCGCGTCAGGCGCGCCTTCCAATATTCTTCTAGCGAAGTCTTCTCGCCGGGACGATAATGCGCCAGCGCCATCACAAAGCCGGAAAGGACGTAAAGGTAAGAGACGGCCATCGGCGCGGACGTGATAATCTCGTCGAGGAAGGGAAAAGCCAAAGCCTGAAAATAGATTCCCCCCGCGCCGTGAAACATCACCACCGTCAAGGCGGCGAGAAAGCGCGTGAAGGTTAGCTGCTCAATCCTGTTGTTCATGGTCGGCACATTCTACCGTAAAAAGCAAACAGGCTGCGCGCCAGCGCGCAACCTGTTTGTCGGCGCAAAAAAGCGGAAAATTACAAATCGCCCGCCAGGCAGGTGAGAGTCTGCTCCACGCCAGGAATCGGCTGAATTTCGGAAGCGGTCAGCGCGGCGAGGTGAGCGATGGTGTCGGTTTCCACCACCGCCACCGCGTCGTACGGTCCAAAAGTCATGTGCGCCTCAACGACGCCCTTCAGCTTGCGTAGCTGCGAAACCACCAGCTTGAGTTCGCCAGCGCGGACTTTAATCAAAATATAAGCTTTCATGGCTGCTCCTTTTGGTTATGATTTCTTATCTCGCAGGAAGATTGCCCAATAGACGGCGGCGACCAGCACAGCGCCGCCAATGATGTTCCCAATGGTAACAGGAATCAGATTTTTAATGAAGAAAGCGTCCCATGTTAGGGAAGACAGATTGGCGATTTTCCCGCCGACTTTTTCAATAAACGCCGGGTCAAAGTTCTTTACAAACAGCGCGTGGGGAATGAAATACATATTGGCGATGCTGTGTTCAAACCCCGCGGCGACAAACGCGGTGATGGGGAAAATAATCGCGGCGATTTTATCAAGGGTGGTGCGCGCGCTATACGTCATCCACACGGCGAGGCAAACCAGCGCGTTGCACAAAATACCCAAAGCCATCGCCTGAATGAAAGTATATTCGCATTTTCCGGCGGCGATCTTCAACGCGGTCACGCCGACGGAATCCGCGCCAAAGGTGTATTGCTTGGTAAAAAACATCATCGCGGCGGTGGCGATGGAGCCAACGAAATTCCCCACATAGACAATCGCCCAGTTGCGCAGCAGCGCGGCGGTGGAAACTTTGCGGTTCGCCCACGCCATGACAATCAGATTGTTGCCGGTGAACAATTCGGCGCCGCCCACGATGACCAAAATGAGACCGAGACAAAAGACCAGCCCGGTCAGCAAGCGGGTCACGCCGTAGGGCAGCGCAGCAGAATAAGTGGGCGCGCCTTCGGCGGCGATGGTCATTCCGCCGGCGGCGATGGTGGTGGCGAAAATGGCGCCCAGCGAGATGAACGCGCCCGCCAGAATGGCAAGCATGAACATAGTGAATGCGGGCATTTCCGCTTTGCGCACGCCTAAGTATTCGGCGCGAGTAGCCATCTCGGCGGGCAGCAAGGAGTCAATTCTTATTTCGCTCATAGGCTTATCCTCATAGTAAAGTGATTTTTTTCACAATGCTCGTAGTATAACAGCAAAACGCATTTCTTGCCCCGAATAGAAGTCACTTTATTTTTATGACGGTCGTCTTGCGCGCAGTTAACGAAAGCGTAAGCTTTTGCGCGAAAGAAAGAGAAAAAAATCTCAATTCTTTATTGACGTTTCTTTGTCAGACAGGTATAATTTTCTTTTGGCATTATTTCAAACCTAGTAGGAGTATAAAGTTATGGAAACACCCGACGTCGCGCTCGCCGCAGCGCTTGAACCCAAAACCAGATTAAGCGGCAAAATTTTGAAGACTACCTTGGCGGGGGCGTTGGTGGACGTGGGACAGAATCTTCCCGGCGTAATCCACATTTCGCAGCTGCAACGAGAACCGGTCAATAAAGTCGAAGACGTGGTGAAAGAAGGTCAGGTGGTGGACGTGTGGGTGCGGCGCGTCAAAAAAGACCGCATTGAGCTGACGATGATTGAACCGCTGCGCTACGAGTGGAAAGAAATCGCTCCCGACATGGTCGTCAAGGGCAAGGTGGTGCGCGTGGAAAGCTACGGCGCGTTTGTGGATTTCGGCGCGGAACGCCCCGGTCTGGTGCACGTCAGCGAATTGACTCGCGGCTACGTTAAGACCGCCGCCGAAGTCGTCAAAGAAGGCGACGAGGTGGAAGCCAAAGTGTTGGACGTGGACCGCCGCAAGCGCCAGATTCGCCTGAGCATGAAGGCGCTGCTGCCCGAAATTACGGAAGAGCTCAAAGCCGAACCGATGCGCGAACGCCGTCCCAAAGGCGAGGGCAAGCGCGGCAAAAACAAAAAGCGCGAGGAAGATTACGAGCTGGAAGCCGACGAACCGATGGAGCCGCAGCTGACCGCCATGCAAATCGCCTGGCAGCAGGCTTTGGAAAAATCCAAAGGCGGCGGAAAGATTCGCGTCAAGTCCTATAAGTCCGCCGCGGAAGAGCAGGAAGACCTGCTGAGCCGCACGCTGGAAAAACGCGCGGCTTCCAACTAACGAGGATGCGGCGTCTTTGCCGTTCAAGCAGCCTTGTTTGCAGCCGACGGCGCGACAAAACCGAAATAAAAAAAGAGCGGAAAGAAGCCGCTCTTTTTTTTGTTCTTCGTTTTACGCTTTGTTGTAAGCGCTTTTCAAAAAGGCTTCCATAAAGCCGTTCAAGTCGCCGTCCAAAACGCCTTGCGCGGCGCCCACTTCGTAATTGGTGCGATGGTCTTTGACCATTTGATAGGGGTGCAGCACGTAGGAGCGAATCTGACTCCCCCATTCGGCTTTGGTGTATTCTCCGCGCAAAATAGCGCGCTCTTCTTCTTTTTCAGCCGATTTTAGTTCCATCAAGCGGGCGCGCAAAATGCTCATTGCGAACTCGCGGTTTTGAGTTTGCGAGCGCTCGTTCTGACAGGTGACGACAATGCCCGTCGGCAGGTGCGTCAGGCGCACGGCGGTAGCGTTCTTCTGAACGTTCTGCCCGCCCGCGCCGGAAGAGCGAAACACGTCAATCTTCACGTCGCCGGGGGCGATTTCCACGTCGGCTTCTTCCAGCGAGACTTGCGGCAAAACCTCGACCAGCGCGAAAGAAGTATGCCGCCGATGCGCCGCGTCGAAAGGAGAAAGCCGCACAAGGCGATGCACGCCCTTTTCAGAACGCAAATAACCGAAAGCGTATTCGCCGTTGACGGCGATCGTCACGCTTTTAATGCCCGCCTCTTCGCCGGGAGTCATGTCCATCGTCTCGGTTTCAAAGCCCATGTCTTCCGCCCAGCGCAAATACATGCGCTGCAGCATTTCCGCCCAATCCTGCGAATCGGTGCCGCCCGCGCCGGCGTGAATGGCGAGGATGGCGTTGTCGCGGTCGTACTTGCCGGAAAACATCGCGGTAAAGGCGCGCTTTTGCAGCTCGGCTTCCAGCGCGGCGATTTCCTTTTCCAAATCCGCCCTCAGCGATTCGTCGTCTAATTGGGCGAGCTCGGTCAAGTCGCGCAACTGGCGCTGAACGCGGCGCCAGGTTTCCACTTCGTCGCGCAGCGCGGAAACGGTCTTCATCGTCCGCTGCGCGCCGGCGGAATCGTCCCAAAAGTCGGGGGCTTCGATTTCTTTTTCAAGCTCGCTCAGGCGCGTTTCTTTTGCGGCGAAGTCAAAGGCGCTCCATAAGGCGGAGGGATGTTTCTTTCAAAGGCTGCAAACGGTTCAGAAGGTCTTGCATAAGAACTCCAAAGGAATATGAATTACGAGCCGGCAAGCGCCCCGTCCACAAAAGCGGCGGGATCGAAAGGCTGCAAGTCTTCGGTTTTTTCGCCGAGCCCGGCGAAGAGGATGGGCAGCCCCAATTCGCGCTGAATGGCGAACGCCATGCCGCCCCGCGCGGAGGAATCAAGTTTGGAAAGAATCACGCCGCCGACGTGGACGGCTTCTTTAAAGGAACGCGCCTGCTGCAAAGCGTTCTGCCCGATGGTGGCGTCCAACACCAGCCAGACGTGATGCGGCGCGCCCGGCAGCGCCTTGCCCGCGACGCGATAAACTTTCTTTAATTCTTCCATCAGGTTGAAGCGGGTGTGCAGCCTGCCGGCGGTGTCAATGAAAATCAAGTCCGCGCCGCGCGCCACGCCGGCTTGAATGGCGTTGAACGCGACGGCGCCGGGGTCGGATTCGGGCGCGCCGGAGACGACTTCCACGCCCAGCCGCTCCGCCCAAATTTGAAGTTGGTCGGCGGCGGCGGCGCGAAACGTATCGGCAGCCCCAAGCAAAACCCGTTTGCCTTCAGCCTGATAGCGCGCCGCCAGTTTAGCGATGGTGGTCGTCTTGCCTGAGCCGTTCACGCCGACGACGAGAATCACGCTCGGTTTGGAATCGAAGCGCAATGCGGGCGGAGGGTCCAGCCGCGAGAGCAGCTCCGCGCGCAGGGCGGCGGAAAGTTCCGCCGCGCGAGTCATGCCCGCGTCGCGCGCGATTTTTTTCAAAGAATCCAGCACGGACGAGGCGGTCTCCGCTCCGAGGTCGGCTTGAATCAACAGGGCTTCAAGGTCTTCCCACGTTTCGGCGGTGATTTCGGAAGCGCCCAGCGCGGCGGCAATTTGCCCGAAGGCGGCTTTGCTCGTGCGCGAAAGGCTTTCCTTCCAACGAGATAAGAGATTAGCCATGAGGGGCGATTATACCGCAAGGGACGGCTTGCCCGAAAATTTATGTTATACTTTTTCGCCTATAAACGAGGAAGCGATGAGCGATTGGCTTGAAATTTCCACCGCCTGGCAAGGGGGGAACTCTTTTTGTGGAACCAACCGGGAAGGCGCGCAATTACAAATTGGCGGCGTGAGTCCGATGGAAACGGCGTTGATGGCGTTGGCGACTTGCAGCGGCGTGGACGTGTTGATGATTCTGGAAAAGAAGCATCTGAAGGTCGAAGACTTGAAAATCAGCGCGCGCGGCAAACGCGCCGAAACGCCGCCGCGCGTGTATCTGGAAATCGAGATGGAATACGTCCTGAAAGGAGACCTGCCGGAAAAGGACGTGGAGCAAGCCATCCGTCTTTCGCACGAGAAATATTGCTCGGTGGGCGTGATGCTTGCCAGGACAGCAGCCATTCGCTCTTCGTTTCGCATATTAAAACCGGAAACATCAAACGAAAGGAAGTAAAAAAATGGCAGGAGAACCCATTCACATCACGGACGAGCAATTTGAAAAGGTCGTCATGCAATCGGAATTGCCAGTCATCGTAGATTTCTGGGCGCCGTGGTGCGGACCGTGCAAGATGATTGCGCCGACGCTCGACAAGCTAGCGCAGGAGATGGACGGTAAGCTGGTGATTGCAAAAGTGAACACAGACGAACACGCTCAATGGATGCAAAAGTTCGGCATTCAGGGCATTCCCACGCTGCTGTTCGTCTCCAAAGGCAAAGTGGTCCACCGTCAGGTGGGCGCGCTGCCGGAACGTATGCTGCGCGACGTGGTGTCGCAATTCATGGAAGTTGTCAGCGATAATTAAGCGAAACAAAGAGGAGATGGGCGTATGAAAAGGCTTTTTTTTCTGACGGTTGCAATCGGTCTGGTGACCAGCGCGTGCGGGACTGCCGCCGCGCCTGTTTCCGTGCCGACTCCGGCGCTGGTCAACCCATCTCCCATCAATCCAGCGGATTTGAACGCCACCGCCGCCGCTATGGCGCAGCAAACGCTCGCCGCCATGCCGACGAACACAGAGCCGCCGAGCGCCACGCCCGTCCCGCCGACCGAAACGCCCACTGAAACGCCCAGCCCGACTTTCACCGCCACCCAGGAAGCGTTCACCCTGGCTGAGACTCAAAACCCCATTCTGCTGACACTGACTGCGACGCTGGGAACCGGCACGCCCGACGAGGCGACGCCCTTCCTGCCGGCGCCCGCGCTGCCGACGTCGACGCCCGACTTGACCACGCCCACCGAAACGCCCTATCCGCGCACGTACGGCACTATGCCGCCTAATGCGCCGGCGGGAAAGGTATATATCTTCAACAAAGCCAAGACCGAAGCGACTATCTCGCTGCACTGCACTACCAAAGAAGGATATACCGCCTATATCGAATATCCGGTGAACGGTTCGCTTAAGATTAAAGTCCCGGCGGGATATTATTCGTTCGTGGTATGGGTGAACGGCAAGGTCTATCGCGGCAATTTTAAGTTACAGGAAGGCGGCGAGGCGGCGGTAACGATTTATAAGGACCACGTGGAAGCCAAATAAGGCTGCCGCGCCTCTCGCTTCCCCCTATCTTTCAAAAAGCCTGTCGGCGACGACAGACTTTTACATAAGCGCAAGAACCCGCGCTTTGATAAAAAACATGGAGAGTACGATTAAAATGCACAAACAAGTTTTACCTATTTTACTGGCGGTAGCCATGCTGTTGACCGCCTGCGGCAGCGATCAACCCGCCGAGCCGACCGTCAGCGCGGTGGATATCCAAAACACCGCGATGGCTGCCGCGGCGACCTACATGGCGGAAACCCAAGCCGCCATGCCAACCGCTACGCCCATTCCGCCGACGGCCCCCCCCAGCCCCACCCCGCTACCGACCTTTACGCCGGACCTTTCGTTGCTGCCGCCCACCATTGCGCCCATCATCGCCACGCCGACTCAAGCGCGAAGCGGCGACCCGTGCGCCCAAGTGCTGGATACCGCCTCCGCCGGAGTAGAAGCCAACGGGAAATACATCCGCATTGAAAATCAAAGCAAAGGCACGGCGACCATCTGGATGACGCTCACCGCCCCGAATTCCTTTGGGCAATGCGGCTACCTGACAGGCTTTAACAACGTCATCAAAAAAGGCGACAATCTGAAAATGCGCATTCCGTCCGGCTGCTGGTTGATTGGCGCGTACATTCAGGAAAAAGGCGGCGGGCAACATGTCGCCGGCCCCACCACCCACTGCTGGGGCGACAGCCGCGCCGACGAAGTGAACCGCATCGTCATCAAAGATTACGCCATCAACGTCGTCGGTCCTTAAGGCGCCTTCCAAAATTTGCAAAAACAACCGCTTCGTTCGAGGCGGTTGTTTTTATATTTCGCGGAACGTCGCTCAATGCGCGAAAATCTACTTGTGTTAACCTCAATTCGGGATAACCGTCGAGACGCGGAGAACACAGAGAAGCCTATGAAAAAATCTCCGCGAACTCTGCGGCGTATTTCTGAATTTAACCCTTATTCCCATGGCT
>DAOUBR010000042.1:0-30661 GCA_034432535.1 Anaerolineales bacterium
TTGCCGATGGCTGTGCGCGCCGCGCTCAAAATGACGGCGTCTCGTTCGTTGCTCATAGTTCCTCCAATCGTTTTGAATTCGGAAAGAAGAATACAAACGCGCGTTCTTTTCTATTATACACAGCGCCGGCGGGGTTTATTTCAATCGCAACTCCACCGGGCAATGATCCGAGCCGGGCGTATCCTCGTGGATGACGACGTCTTCCACGAGGGGCGTTAGCGATTCCGAAACGAGGAAGTAATCAATCCGCCAGCCGATTCCCCTTTGGCGGGCCGCCATGCGATACGTCCACCATGTGTATTGAACCCGCTCAGGGTACAGGCGACGGTAAACGTCCACAAAGCCGCTTTGTAAATATTTTTCCACCCAGGCGCGCTCTGCGGGCAAAAAGCCGGAAGTCGTTTGGTTTTCTTGCGGGTTTTTCAGGTCAATCGGTTGATGCGCGGTGTTAAAATCCCCCGTCAGAATGATTTGCTCGCCCCGACGATGCAGCTCGTCGCACAGGCGCAGCAGACGCTCGTAAAATTCAAGCTTATATTGCACGCGCTCGGCGCCGCGCTGCCCGTTGGGAAAGTAAACATTAAACAGGCGAATCCCTTCGAACTTCGTTTGAATCACGCGCCCTTCTACGTCAAACTTTGGGTCGCCGACGCCAATTTGAATTTCCTGCGGCGGCTGTTTGAAAAAAGTGGCGACGCCGCTGTAACCGGCGCGCTCGGCGGCATGCCAGACGTAAGGCAACTTCAAAGCGGCGCGCTGCTCGGCGTTGAGCTGCTCTTCGCGCGCCTTCACCTCTTGCAGGCAGAGGGAATCGGGGTTTTGCGCAAAAGCCCAATCGAGCGCGTTTTTACCCAGCGCCGCGCGAATTCCGTTTACGTTCCAGGTGATGATTTTCATCGGTCTCGCCTCGTTTCGTTTATGGTAAACTTGCCTTGTCAAACAGGAGCGCTATGAACCAGGAAGATTTAAAACAGGTCGTTTGCATCGAAGACGACCCGGAAATGATTGAGCTCATTCGGCTGATTTTGCATCGCCGCGGAGTGCAAGTTCACGGCGCGACGAGCGGCGAGACGGGATTGCAACTGGCGCGCGAACTCCGTCCCGATTTAATTTTGCTCGACCTGATGATGCCAGGCATGGATGGGTGGGAAGTATACCAACAAATAAAAGCGGACGAGAACATCCGCGCCACGCCCGTGATTATCGTCACCGCCAAAGCGCAAAGCATTGATAAAGTGCTGGGGTTGAGAATCGCCAAGGTGGACGATTACATCGCCAAGCCTTTCAGCCCGCAAGAACTGATAGACAGCGTGGAAAAAACCCTCGCCCAAAAAAACGCCTGACCTGCCATGCCCCGTTTGATTACCGTCCAAAATTTAACCAAACCAATTGAGCGCCCCGCGCGGGTCGGCTTTTGCGATTCGTTCCTCTGCCGCTTGCGCGGGCTGATGTTTCGCAAACGGCTCGACCCCGACGACGGGCTGCTGCTCGTCGAGCGCAAGGATTCGCGGCTCGAAGTTTCCATTCACATGTTCTTCGTCCCGTTCGATCTCGCCGTTTTTTGGATTAACTCCGAAATGACCGTGGTGGATAAGGTCCTCGCCCAATCGTGGCGCCCGGCGTACGCCCCCAAAGCCCCCGCGCGCTACACGTTAGAAATCAGCCCCGCGCGCTTTTCAGATTACGAAATCGGCGACAAGGTGAAATTTGAACATGAGTAAGCGCGTTTTCTTTATTGTTTTGCTTTTATCGTTTTTTCTCTTTCCCGTCTCCGCCTCCGCCCAATCGCCGGAGCCGGCGGGCCCCGTTTACATTGTGCAGCCCGGCGATAGCCTGTCTTCCATCGCCGCGCGTTTCAGCGTCAATTTGAACGAGCTGATGGCGGCGAACAACATCGCCGATCCCAACGCGCTCGCCGCCGGTCAGCAGCTGCTCATTCCCGGCTTGCAGGGAATTTCCGGCTTGCTGCAAACCGAAATCGTCAATTTCGGCGATTCCTATCGCAGCCTGATTCGCCGCACGCAAGTTCCGCAAGAAATCTTCAGGAAGTTGAATCACATCGTCAGCCCCAGCGAGTTTTACCTCGGCGCGAGCATGATTGTCCCCGCGCGGACGGATGGCGAGCGGCTGGGCGCGCGTTTTTCGGCGAGCGCGGGCGAATCGCTGCTGGAACTAGCGGTGAAACAAAACGCCAACCCGTGGACCCTCGTCGCCCAAAATTATCTGCGCGGCGCGTGGGACGTCATCCCCGGCGATGCGCTGTTCGCCAAAGGCGCGGCGGCGGATGAGCAAACCGCCGCCGGCGGTTTGCCGCCCGCTTTCCTGAACGTTGAAATTCGCGGCTTGCCCTTCAAGCAGGGCGGCACGGGCGTCATTGTGGTTCGCGCCCAGCCCGGAGTTTCGCTCGGCGGCGCGCTGGTGGATCATCCCCTGCATTTCTTCCCGCTGGAAGACGGCTCGCAAGTCGCTTTGCAGGGCGTTCACGCGCTGCTGCCCCCGGGCGTGTATCCCCTGCGGCTGGACGCCGCGCTGCCCGACGGCAGCTTGCAATCTTACGAACAGTTCGTCCTCGTCGTCAGCGGAAATTACCTGAAAGGCGAAAACCTGACAGTGGACCCCGCGCTGATTGACCCGGCGGTCACCGCCCCCGAACAGCGGCAACTCGAATCCATCACCCTGCCCGCCACGCCCGTCAAATACTGGCAAGGACAGTTTATCTCCCCCGCCATCGCCTACGCTGAATCCACTTACTTCACCTCGCGCTACGGCACGCGCCGCACTTACCTCGGCGCGGGAACCGACCTCAAAGTGGAATGGTGGCATACCGGGCTGGATTTCGGCGGCGGCGAGGGGCTGCCCATCACCGCCCCGGCGGCGGGCGTGGTCGTTTTTGCGGGACCGCTCACCGTGCGCGGCGGCACGACCATCATTGACCATGGCTGGGGCGTGTATAGCGGATTCTGGCATCAATCCGCCATTTACGTTCAGACCGGCGAAGCGGTGGCGCAGAATCAAACCATCGGGCTGGTGGGCGGCACCGGGCGCGTCACCGGCGCGCATTTGCATTGGGAAGTGTGGGTGAACGGCGTGCAGGTGGACCCGCTTGACTGGCTGACTCAAACCTACCCTTAACGGAGTTGCGCGCCGCTTGCGGTTATGCTACACTGGCGCGTAGAGTCTTCCGCCCGTTTTGCTTTGAACAAGGAAACTTCCCCATGAACTCTCTGGCGAACGTCCTCAAACAATGCGATATTTTTTATCAATTCACGCCTACCCAATTGGAGATGACGGCGAACCTGTGTCGCGAAGCTGCTTACAACGAGGGCGATGTTATCTTCAAGGAGAACAGCGACAGCAAAGAATTGTACGTCATCGCGCAGGGCGAAGTGGATATTTTGATTCACCGCAACGCCGCCGGCGAAACGGAAAAAACGGGGACGCCGGTCGCGCGCCTGCGGCGCGGACAATCTTTCGGCGAGGTGGCTTTGGTGGATGAGGGGCTGCGTTCCGCCTCGGCGCGCGCCGCCCAAAGAGATACCCGCCTGCTGGTCATCCCGCGCGATAAGCTGCTCATGCTGTGCGAAACTTACCCCCCGCTCGGCTACCGCCTGATGTATAACCTCGCCGCCGACCTGGCGATGAAGATTCGCAATACCGATTTCCGCATCCGCGAACAATTGCTTTATAGCTCGTCTGAAAAATCTTAAAAAAAACCAATCCCGCGCGCCGCCGAAAGGGGCGGCCGGATTTTAATTTTTTATTCTTCGGAGGAGAGCAAAATGAAACGAAGCCCGCTTGCGGCGCTATTTGCGCTGACTCTTGCAGGAGCGATGGGGCTTGCGGCTTGCGGCGGGGGCGCGCAATATCAGTGCGCCGACCCGCTCGGCTGCGTCAAAATTGATTCCAACGACCCGCTGCATATCGCCTTTTGGGGCGTGCTTTCCGGTCCCGATGGCGTGGTGGGGGAAGATTCCAAACGCGGAATTGAAATCGCCATAGACGATATGGGCGGCAAATTTGAAGGACACGATATTGAACTGACGCTAGAAGACGCCAAATGCAGCCCGGAAGGCGGAGCAAGCGCGGCCGCCAATCTCGTCAAAGATAAAACGCTGGTCGGGCTGATTGGCTCCAGCTGTTCGGATGAAACGGCGGGCGGAATTTCTTTGCTAGCCAAAGCCGGGCTGCTCACCATTTCGCCTTCCAACACGCGCCCCAGCTTCACCAGCGCCAACCGCAGCCCCGATTTCACCGGCTACTTCCGCACCATCCCCAGCGACGCGGCTCAGGGGAAAGTCGTCGCCGAATTCGCTTATGAGCGTCTCAAAATTAGGCGGGCAGCCACCCTGCACGACGGCTCGACGTACGCGCAGGCGTTACAGCAAGTGTTCGTCAATGAGTTTACGCGGCTTGGCGGGACGGTGGTCGCCCAGGAAGCGACGGCGAAAGATTCCGCCGACCTGCCCGACGTTCTCAACCGCGTCGCCGCGGCGCAGCCCGAATTTTTGTACTATCCGGTCTTTGTCGACGTCGGCGGCAAGCTAACCGAACAGGCGCGCCGCACCCCCGGTTTGGAAACTGTCTATCTCGCCGGCTCGGACGGGCTGTTCAACCCCAATTTCTTGAAAGAAGCGCGTTTGAGCGCCGGCGGCGTGTTTATTTCCAGCCCCGATTTCACCGCCTTCAGCGGCGATTACGCAGGCTTTTTGAAAAAATACGAAGCCAAATACGGCGGCGCGCCTCTTTCTAATTTTCATGCCTTCGCCTACGACGCCGCCAATTTGCTCTTCGCGGCGTTGAAGAAAACCGCCGTCGTCCTGCCAAACGGCTATATCTACGTCCCGCGTCAGGCGCTGCGCGACGCGCTTTATTCCACAAAGGACTTTCAAGGCGTGACGGGCGTTTTGAGCTGCTCTCCCTATGGCGATTGCGCCGCGTCGGTCATCGCCGTTTACGAAGTGACCAACCCCAGCGCCGATTCGTGGAACCCCACCAACCCGCTCAACCCGAATCCGCGCAAAATCTGGCCCGAGCGACAAAAATGACAATCGGAACGTTCGCCGGCGCAAAATTCGTTTATAATAGCCCGCGCTGAAAGATATTGGCGCGAGTTGTGTTACCCGGCCCCTGAAGGTTTCCCTGCTTTAACGAAGAAGTCGTTTTAGAACAGTTTGCCCATAGAGCTGTTGTTGTTAAGGAAAAGCCTTCGGGGTCGGTTTGTATAAAAAAGAAGAAAATTCTTTCTGAAAGCGTGGTTTCCCCAAAAGGAGGTGACGCCGACAAAAGCAAGCGTGGTCCGCTGAGTTTTGCCTTCCGCTTCGCGCGGAATGTCGTATCCACCTAATTTTTTTGGAGGAGCAAGAAACAATGAATAAACGTTTGTTCGTTTTACTTTCAGCGTTGGTCGCGGTTAGTCTGGTTCTGACCGCTTGCGGCGGCGGGGGCGGTTCCGCCGCCAAAGTTATCAAAATTGCGACGCAGTCTCCGCTTTCGGGCGATATGTCCGTCGTCGGCGTGGATATTAAGCGCGGCGCGGAACTCGGCGTCGAGCAAATGAGCGCCGAGCTGACCGCCATGGGCTTCAAAGTCGAGCTCGCTCCTTTTGACGACCAGGGCAATCCCGATACGGGCGTCGCCAACGCCAAGCAAATTGTCTCCGACCCGGCGATTTTGTGCGTGGTGGGACACTACAACTCCGGCGTGCAGATTCCCTCTTCGGAAGAATACCACAACGCGGGATTGGCGAACGTCTCCCCCGCCAACACCAACCCCAAAGTCACCACGCGCGGCTATCTTGAAGTCAACCGCATCGTCGGACGCGACGACGTGCAAGGCGTGGTGGGAGCCGATTTCGCCGCCGCGCAAGGCATGAAGAGCGCCTTTGTCGTTCACGACAAAACCGCGTATGGACAGGGCATCGCCGAGTTCTTCAAGCAGGAAGCTGAAAAGCAGGGCATTCAAATTCTAGGCTTTGAAGGCACGGAAGAAAAAGCCAACTTCGACGCGCTGCTCTCCCCGATTCTCGCCGCCAACCCCGACGTGGTGTACTTTGGCGGCATGTACGGGCAAGCCGCTTTGCTGTTCAAACAGGCGCGCGAGAAGGGCTATATGGGCATGTTCCTGAGCGACGACGGCTTCGATTCCTCCGACGCCGCCAAAATTGGCGGAGATACGCTGCTGCAAGGCGCCGGCACGTTCTACTCCACCGTTTCGGGACCCGCTTCAGTTTATCCCGGCACCGCCAAGTTCATCGCCGATTTCAAAGCCAAATACAACGCCGACCCGCAGCCTTTCGCCGCGCAAGCGTTTGACTCCGCCGGCATCTGCTTGAAGGCGATTGAGAACGCCGCCAAAGCGAAGAACGGCGAGACTCCCACGCGCGCCGAAGTCGCCAACGCGATTCGCAATCTGAAAGATTACCCCGGCGTTACCGGCACGATTACCTTTAACTCCATCGGCGACCCGGTGGTGGCGAAGTACTTCGTGATTCAGGTCGGTTCCGCCGACCCGGCGAAATGGCCCGAGAATCCGATTGTCGAAACTCTCGACATCGCTCCGCCTGCTCCGTAAATCCAACTTATCAGCGACTCCTCCCGGTTCCCGCCGCGCCTCGACGGGGACCGGGAGCATTTTCAAATTCGGGAGCGGTTATGAAACGATTCTTCAAGTCCGTCAATGTGCGCGAATTGCTCCGCCCGATAGGACAAATGCTTGCCTTTTCGCTGGGAAGCGCGGCGGCGCTTTCGACTCTAGTTCTTCTTTTCGCGCTCGCGCTGGATAGAACCGCGATTGGGGCGGCGGCGAAAGAGCGCTTTGGCGCCACGTTGTTTAATTACACGCTGATTAATCTACCGCAGGTGTTGATAGACGGACTGACCATCGGCTTTGTGTACGCCGCCGTCGCGTTGGGATATACGATGGTGTACGGCGTGCTGGAATTTATCAACTTCGCGCACAGCGAAATTTTCGCCGTCGGCGCGTTCGTCGGCGTCGAAATTCTGATTGCGCTCGACGCGGCGGGCGTCCTTTCCGCCGCTTCGCTGGGCATGGCTTATCTTTACTTGATTTTGGCGATTTTAGGCGGCATGTTGGCTTCCGGCGCGTTGGCGGTCACGGTCGAGCGAGTCGCTTACCGTCCGCTGCGCGGCTCCACCTCCCGCCTCGTGCCTTTGATTTCCGCCATCGGCGTCTCCTTTCTATTACAAGACCTGATCCGTCTGGCGGAAGGCTTGACCAGCGGTCAATTCAACCGCATCTTCCCCACTTTCGGCAACTTTGACGAGCGTCTGGTCTTCGGCAGCTTAAATATGGGCGCGACGCCCATCACGCTGGGCGTTTCCGTAAAGTCTCTTATCGTGATTCTCGCCGCCTTGCTGATGTTGGTGGGGCTGAACTATCTGGTGAACGCCACCAAAGTCGGCAAAGCCATTCGCGCGGTGGCGCAAGACCGCCCCACCGCCAGCCTGATGGGCATTGACGTGGACCGCATCATCGCCCTCACCTTTCTGGTCGGCGGGCTGCTGGGCGGCGCGGCGGGCGTCCTTTATGCTTTGAAATTTACCCGCATTGACCCCTTCGTCGGATTCTTTCCCGGCCTCAAAGCCTTCACCGCCGCCGTCATGGGCGGCATCGGCAACCTGACCGGCGCTTTGCTGGGCGGCGTCGTCCTCGGCATGTTGGAGACCTTCGCCGGCTCTTACATGGGAGTCTTCACGATGGGTTCTTTCGGCACCGAATACAAAGACACCTTCGCGTTTATTATCTTAATCCTCGTGCTTATTTTCCGCCCGCAAGGCTTAATGGGCGAAAACGTCAGCCAGAAAGCGTAGGAGGACGCAATGGAAAAATTGCGGCTTTATTTTGAAAACCTTCAAGAGCGCGTTCAACAGGGAAACCTGCCTTACGTCGTAACGCTGGCGCACATCCTGGTTGGATTCCTGTGGGTGTATTTCAGCCCCCGTTCCATCATCGCCTTTCTGGCGCTGGCGACTTCCTTTTTTACGCTCTACTCCCTGCGAACCGACAACCGCTTCAAAATGCTCGTCGGCGCGGCGCTGGCGTTGTTCATCGTCCCCATTGTCGGCGTGCGCAACATTTTCTACCTGGAAATCATCTTCCAGATTAGCGTATTCGCGGCGCTGGCGCTGGGGCTGAATATTATCGTCGGTTTCGCCGGCTTGCTCACTTTTGGCTACGTGGCGTTTTACGCCGTCGGCGCTTATCTGTGGGCTTTTTTCGGCTCGCAGCAATATTACGCCATGTCTTACGCGCCCGGCTCGCAGCCCGCTAATTTGCCCTTCCTTCTTCCAGGCGATATGTTCTACCTTTTCTTGCTGCTCGCCATTATCGCGGCGGCTGTCGTCGGGCTGCTGATTGGCTTGCCTGTGATGCGCTTGCGCGGCGACTACCTCGCTATTGTCACCTTGGGCTTCGGCGAAATCATCCGCCAGCTGGCGAACAACCTCGATAAGCCGTTGAACTTCACCAACGGACCTCAGGGTATTACCCCCGTTCAGCGTCCCACCCTGCCGGACGCGGCGGTAAACGGCTTCAACGCTTTGTTCGGCGGCATTGTCGGTCACCCCACCGACCATGCCACCCTGTACAATGTGATGTTTTACCTGATGGCGCTGGCGGTCATTATTGTCATCGTTTTCGTCGCCAAAAATTTGGAAGACTCGAAAATCGGGCGCGCCTGGACCGCCATCCGCGAGGATGAAGTGGCGGCGGTGGCGATGGGAGTCCCGATTGTCAAAATGAAGCTGCTGGCTTTTGCCATCGGCGCTTCGTTCGCCGGCGCGGTGGGCGCTTTAATGGCTGCCAGCCGCACCTTTGTCAGCCCCGAATCCTTCTCCTTCATGCAATCCATCGGCGTCTTGACCATGGTGATTCTGGGCGGGCTGGGAAGCATCCCCGGCGTAGTGCTGGGCGCGGCGACGGTGGTCATCCTGAACTTGCAAGTCTTACAGGGCTTTTCCCTCTATTTGAGCCAGCTGCGCCAAAGCGACGCGGTGATTCCCGTCATTAACTTCGCGTGGCGCGACCTCTCCGCGCAACTGGACCCGGCGAAATATCAACGCCTGCTATTCGGCACGATTTTGGTGTTGATGATGATTTTCCGCCCCGAAGGATTGCTCCCCGCCGAGCGCCGCCAGCGCGAGCTCATTTTGGAAAAAAACGGGGACGGCGAGGAAGCGAGGCAGTCATGACCCTGTTAAACGCAACCGACGTCGTCAAACGTTTCGGCGGCTTGACCGCCGTGAACAAAATGAATTTCAACCTGGAAAAGGGCGAAATCGTCAGCATTATTGGACCTAACGGCGCGGGCAAAACCACTTTCTTCAACACCATCACCGGCATTTACAAGCCGGAAGAAGGCGATATTGTCTTCAACGGCAAGTCGCTGGTCGGGCTGCGCACCGACCAGATCGCCGAGCGCGGCGTTTCGCGCACCTTCCAAAACATCCGCCTGTTTAACAACATGTCCGTCATCGAGAATATTTTGGTGGGCATGCATCCGCATTTGAAACAATCGGCGGTGGATTCGCTCTTCCGCACCGCGTCCTTCAAAAAAGAGGAACGCGACGCGGAGCGCAAAGCCGAAGAGCTCATGGCGTACGTCGGCTTGAAGGGCGTAGGCAACGAGCTGGCGAAAAACCTGCCCTATGGCGGGCAACGCCGCGTGGAAATCGCGCGCGCCCTCGCCGCCGACCCGTTGCTGCTGCTGCTGGACGAACCGACCGCCGGCATGAATCCCTTGGAGACCGAAGAAGCCATCAAACTTTTCCGCCGCATCCGCGACGAAAAAGGAATCACCGTGCTGCTCATTGAACACGACATGCGCGTGGTGATGAACATCTCCGAGCGCATCAGCGTCATGGATTACGGCGAGAAAATCGCCGAAGGCAAGCCCGCCGAAATCCGCTCCAATCAGCGCGTCATCGAAGCCTATCTGGGACGCGGCGCGGTCGCCAGCCAGCACGAGGAGAAAGCCCTATGAGCCTGCTCACTCTGGAAAACGTTCACAGCTATTACGGGCGCATTCACGCCTTGAAGGGAATTTCGCTGACCGTCGAGGAAGGCGAAATCGTCACCCTGATTGGCGCCAACGGCGCGGGAAAAAGCACCACGCTGCGCACCATCTCCGGTTTGATTCACCCGAAGGAAGGGCGCGTATTGTTGAACGGGCAGGATATTTCGCACATGCACCCGCACGCCATCGTCAGGGCGGGCGTGGGACACGTTCCCGAAGGGCGCGGCATTTTCCCCAAGCTGACCGTGCGCGAAAACCTGGAAATCGGCGCGTTTGTCATTGACGATCCCGCAGAAGTAGAACGCCGCATCGAGTACGCGTACGAATTGTTCCCGCGTTTGAAGGAGCGCGCTTCGCAAAAGGGCGGCACGCTTTCCGGCGGCGAACAGCAAATGCTGGCGACGGCGCGCGGCTTAATGCTCAACCCGCACATCCTCATGTTGGACGAGCCTTCGATGGGCCTTTCCCCCGTGCTGGTGGAACTGATTTTCGACACCATCAAGCGGATGAACGAGCAGGGCGCCACCATCCTGCTGGTGGAGCAGAACGCGCTGATGGCGCTTTCCATCGCTCATCGCGGCTACGTCTTGCAAACCGGCGAAATTGTCCTCAGCGATTCCGCCGAGAATTTGAAAAGGAACGAAATGGTCAAGAAGGCGTATCTGGGCGTTGAATAAACCCCGCGCTTGACCCTTCGGGCGCAAATCGCGGCGAAGAAAAGAGCGAGCTCGCTATTGACCTGCGTTCAAAAAAGTTATATGATTACAACCGTTTAACGCGAGGAAGGTTTCGCGTTAAACAAAGCCCTGAAAGTTGTCTGGGCTTTTTCAAAATTCAAAGCGCGTAAAGTTTGGCGCAAGGAGGTGACGCCGACATTAAAGAGAGTCTTGTCTGCCGGTTGGAAGCGCCCGTTGGGCGCGAAGTTTCGCCTTTCTATATCTTATTTGGAGGAGCGTAAGAAATGACCAAACGAATGTTCGTGCTTGTTTCCCTGCTGGTCGCCCTCAGCATGGCGCTGTCCGCTTGCGGCGGCGCGGGCGCGCAGAAAGAAATTAAGATTGCCATTTTGGCGCCTTTGAGCGGCGCGGTGCCGACCTTCGGCGTCTCGACCCGCGACGGCGCGCTGCTCGCCATTGACGAGTGGAACGCCAAGGGCGGCGTGCTGGGCATGAAAATCGTCCCGGTGGTCGCCGACAGCCAATGCGAAGCCGATCCGGCTGTGAACGCCGCCAACAAAGTGATTGACCAGGACGGCGTGAAATACATCGTCGGCGAAGTCTGCTCGAAAGCTTCCATCCCCCTCTCCGAAATCGCCAACGCGAAGGGCGTGGTGCAAATCAGCCCCACTTCCACCAACGCCAACGTGACGCTGAACGCGGACGGCTCCGTCAAGCCGTACACCTTCCGCGCCTGCTTCATTGACCCGTTCCAAGGCACCGTCGGCGCGAAGTTCGCATTGAATGAGCTCGGCGCCAAGAAAGCCTTTGTGCTGTTCGATCAAGGCAACGACTACGTGCGCGGTCTGGCGGAAGCCTTTGAAGAGGCGTTCACCGCGGGCGGCGGCGAAATCGTCGGCAAAGAAACCTACACCAGCCAGGATACCGACTTCTCCGCCATTCTGGCGAAGGTCTCCGAAGCCAACCCCGATGTGGTGTACCTGCCGGACTACTACAACATCATCAATCTGGTGATGGCGCAGGCGAAGGAAAAGGGCGTCACCGCGCCCTTCCTCGGCGGCGACGGCTGGGATTCCAGCGACCTCGACCGCGCGGCTGCGGACGGCGGTTACTTCACCAACCACTACTCCGAGCAGGATACCCGCCCGATTGTGGCTGCCTGGTTGAAGACCTACGGCGAGAAATACAAGGACGCGGAAGGCAAAGCCATCGTTCCTGACGCGCTTGCCACCCTCGCTTACGACGCCGCCAACCTGCTGATTGCGGCTATTGACAAAGCCGGCGTGGACGACCCGGCCAAGGTGAAGGACGCGCTCGCCGCCCTCAAATGGGAAGGCGTTTCCGGCACGATTACCTTCGACGCCAACCACAACCCGATTAAGTCCGCCGTCATCCTCAAGGTCACCGACGGACAAGTCAAGTACGTTACGACGGTCGCTCCGTAGCGGCTTTCGCGCATCCTACTGAGGGGGCGGCGCGTTTAGCCGCCCCCCTTTTCTTGCTTTGGAGAGCCTTATGGAAAGAACAATGACCCCGCCTCCGCCGCCTTCCCTTTACCAGCGGATGATTCGAGAACGCTGGATTGGCAGGTTTTTCATTTACGCCATCGGGCTATACGCGGCGGTAGGCATTGTAATCAAAGCCATTCAGTCCCCTTCTCTTTTTTTTAATCAACTGGTGAACGGCTTGCAACTCGGCTTCGTGTACGCCTTGATTGCGCTTGGGTATACGATGGTATACGGCATCGTCAAGCTGATTAACTTCGCGCACGGCGACGTTTTCATGGTCGGGGCTTTCGTCAGTTATTACGCCGTCAGTAATTTTGGATTGCACTTGTGGCTGTTAAACGCGGCGCCCGGAGTGAACCCGACTCTGGCGCTGGTCGTAGGGACGATTACGGTCATCTTGCTTTCTATGGCGGTTTGCGCGCTGCTTGCGGTGACGGTGGAACGCTTCGCCTACAAGCCGCTGCGCGACGCGCCGCGCATCTCCGCCTTGATTACCGCCATCGGCGTTTCCTTCTTTTTGGAATACTTCGGCGCGCTGCCTTTCGTCTTCACCCCCAACTTCATCACCTATAAGCGCCCCTTCCCCATTTCCATCTGGTACATCAAAGACGGGATTCGCCGTCTGGAGGAGGGAGCCGCTCCGCCTGAAGGCAGCGTTCTGTTTTCCAACATCCTGATTATCATCATCCTGACTTCGCTGCTTTTGCTGTTTTTGCTGCAATTTATCGTGCAGCGCACCAAAATTGGTAAAGCCATGCGCGCCACTTCTTACGATAAGCCCACCGCGCGCTTGATGGGCATTAACGTAGATAACGTCATTTCCGTTACCTTCGCCATCGGGGCTTCGCTGGCGGGCGCGGCGGGCATCCTCTATGCCACCGCTTACCCGCAGGTCGTCTTCTGGATGGGCATTACTCCGGGTCTGAAAGCTTTCGTCGCCGCCGTGCTGGGCGGAATCGGCAGCATCCCCGGCGCGCTTGTCGGCGCGCTCATCATGGGACAAGCCGAAGTGCTGAGCGCCAGCTATATTTCCACTCCCATGCGCGACGCGATTTCCTTTTCCATTCTGATTCTCGTATTGTTAATTCGCCCCACCGGCATCTTCGGCGAGCCTGAACGCGAAAAGGCATAGGGAGGCGCTCCAATGAACTTCTTCAAATCGCAAAAGGAAACCGTCGGCTTTATGGCCGTCGCCGTCCTGACTATCGTCGTCGTCCAGATTCTCCTTTCGCTGGGGCTGCTGAACAACTTTTGGAACACGCTGATTCGCTTCGGCGCGGTCATGGCGATTGTCAGTCTCGGCTTGAACCTCATCTACGGTTTCAACGGACAGTTCTCCCTGGGACAGTGGGGCTTCTACGCCCTCGGCGCTTACGCCGCAGCCGACGTCACCTACCGTTGGAGCCAGACCCAAAGCGCCGACGGGTTGGCGGTGTTGCTGATGGTCGTGCTGCTCGTCGGGCTGAGCTTTTGGGGCGTGGCGAAACTGCTCTTGCGCATGCGCGGACTGGACCCGCTCTCGGGCTTCGCCATTTATCTGGTCGGCGTGGTCGTCGCCGGCTGGCTCGCCCTGCAAATCGGCAAGGCGCTAACGGGACCGTTCACCGCGCTGTTCGCCGCTTTGCCTTCCGCGCTCGCCATGCAAATCATCTTCTTCCTCGCCGTCATTTTGGGCGGGTTGTTCGCCGCCGAAGTCAGTTACATCTTCGGCTGGCCCGTGCTGACGCTCGGCTCGGACTATTTCGGCATCGCTACGCTCGGCTTCACCATCATCGTCAAGGTGCTGTTGGATAACTCCGACACGCTGCTTGGCTTTACTGAAATGAAAGGCGCGCGCGGCATGGTGGGGATCCCCGGCGTGACCTCGTGGATGTGGGTCTCCCTCTTCCTGCTGGCGGTGATTATCGTCGTCCGCAACCTGCTGCATTCCAGCGCCGGACGCGCCATCGTCTCGGTGCGCGAGGATGAAATCGCCAGCAAGGCGATGGGCATTGACGTCGCCCAACAAAAGATTTTGTCTTTCGTGTTGGGCAGCTTCTTCGCCGGGCTGGCGGGCGGCTTATACGCCCACATCAACGGCTTTTTGCATCCCAACACCTTCAATTTCATCAAATCTTTCGACCCGATGATCATCATCGTTTTCGGCGGGCTGGGCAGCGTCACCGGCACAGTGTTCGCTTCCTTTGCGTGGGCGCTGGTGCTGGAAGGCTTCTTGCGCCTGTGGCTGCCGCAAGGCTTTGAAACCTGGCGCTTTGTGGTTTACCCCGTCCTGCTGTTGATTATGATGTTGCTGCGCCCGAAAGGCTTGTTCGGCGGCTACGAAGTTCCCTTCCTGAAACAGCTGCTTCCGCCGCTGCGCTCCAAACCCAACGACGAGGCGCTCCCCGCCAGCGAGGTGAAATCATGACGGAACAACAGACTTCCCCCGCCCCGCTGCTTGAAATTACCGATTTGAACAAGAACTTCGGCGGCTTGCGGGCGGTCTCCAATTTCAGCCTTTCCATCAATAAAGGCGAGCTGGTCGGCTTGATTGGCCCCAACGGCGCCGGCAAAACCACCGTCTTCAACTTGATTACCGGCATTTACGTCGCCAGCAGCGGCTCGATTCGTTTCGACGGAGCCGAGCTCGTCGGCTTGCCGCCCTTCGATATTACCCACATGGGAATCGCGCGCACATTTCAGAACATCCGCCTGTTCCCTAACCTGACCGTGCTGGACAACGTGCGCATCGCTTATCACGCCCACGCGGGCTACTCGTTGAGCGACTCCATCTTACGCACGCCGCGCTTCTTCCAAAAAGAGAAAGAGCTCACCGAACAGGCGCAAGACTTTTTGGCGGTGTTTAATTTGCACACCCGTCAGGGCGAAATTGCCAAGAACCTGCCTTACGGCGAACAGCGCCGCCTGGAAATCGCCCGCGCGCTGGCAGCCAACCCGAAGTTGTTGCTGCTGGACGAGCCGGCCGCCGGCATGAACTCGAAGGAAATCATCTCGCTGATGGATTTGATTCACTTCATCCGCGACCGCTTCGAACTGACCATCCTGCTGATTGAACATCAAATGCGGGTGGTGATGGGCGTGTGCGAAAGACTGACCGTGATGGACTTTGGTCAGGTGATTGCGCGCGGCGCGCCGGAAGAGATTCAAGCCAACCCGAAAGTGGTGGAAGCTTATCTGGGGCGCGGCGCAGCCGCCTTAGCCGAAAAATTAAAGAGTGGGAAGCGCAGCCATGTTGCTTGAAGTTAAAGACCTCAACGTGTATTACGGCGCGATTCACGCGCTGCAAGGAATTTCCTTTGCGGTTGACAAGGGCGAGATTGTCACGCTCATTGGCGCGAACGGCGCGGGCAAGTCCACCACGCTGAACACGATTTCCGGGCTACTGCGCGCGCGCTCCGGCAGCATCCGCTTCAACGGGAAGGAAATTACTCTCACGCCCGCCGAAGAAATCGTCCGCATGGGCGTTTCGCAATCCCCCGAAGGGCGCAAAATCTTCGCCCCGCTGACGGTGATGGAAAATCTGGAAATGGGTGCGTTCACCCGCTCCAACCCCGCGGAGATTCGCGCTTCGCTTGAGACGGTCTTCAAACGTTTTCCGCGCTTGAAGGAGCGTCAATGGCAATTGGGCGGCACGCTTTCCGGCGGCGAACAGCAAATGCTCGCCATGGGGCGCGCCCTGATGGCGAAGCCGACCTTGCTGCTGCTGGACGAGCCCTCGATGGGGCTTTCCCCCATTCTGGTCGAAGAGATTTTCAACATCATTCAGGAAATTAACGCGCAGGGGACGAGCATCCTGCTCGTTGAGCAAAACGCGCAAATGGCGCTTTCCGTCGCCGACCGCGGTTACGTGCTGGAAACCGGCAAAATCGTGGTGGAGGGAAAGTCTTCCGACTTGCTGAACGACCCGCAAGTGATGAAAGCCTACCTCGGCGCGCATTAACCCGCGCGCTAAAAAGCGAAAGCGCCGATTGCCTCGCGCAAATCGGCGCTTTTTTGTTCGTTTGAAAACCGTTTTATCCGACGAGGGTCGCCCGCACGTCGGGGCGATCCAGCCGCGTGAGGAAGAAAAGCGAAAGGGCGATGGAAACCACGCTGAGCGCAATGAAGGCGAAGTCAAACTGCGTTCCGCCGCTCGGCGACAATATAGCCGCGTTGGGGAAGAGCATCATCAGCCGCACAATCACGTTGAAGCCTTGCAGGGTCAGGCTCAGCGAATGCGCCCAGTTTCGCCCGCGCCACAAACCGTACCCCAGCAGGGCGAAAACAACCGCGACGATGGCGATAATCACAGCCCCCGATTTCAAAGTGTCCAGCGGATAAATCAACAGCGGAACGATTTGAAAAATATAAATCAGCAGAAGGTTTTTATTGGAAGTCATGGGGGAGATTCTCCTTTTAGGTGTGTGGAGCGTCAAAAAATTCTATCAGCGGGCGGGCGGGGCGTCAATAGGTTTATGCTAAAATCAGCCCATGACCTCTGCGGAAATTATTACCATTGGCACGGAAATTTTGCTCGGCGAAATCGCCGATACCAACACCCGTTTTCTCGCGCGGACTTTGCGCGGGCTGGGCGTGGACCTGTATCGCACGATTACCATCGGAGATAACGCGGAGCGTATTGCTCAGGCGATGCGCGATTCCATGTCCTGCGCCGAAATCGTCGTCACCACCGGCGGGCTGGGTCCGACGGTGGACGACCCCACGCGCGCGGCGGCGGCGAAGGCGGCGGGAGTCGAACTCGAATTTCGCGAAGACTTATGGGAGCAGGTCGTTCAGGTCATCTCGCGCTACGGGCGCGCGCCTTCCGAAAATCAAAAGCGGCAGGCGTACGTCCCGCGCGGGGCGATTGGGCTGCCCAACCCCGTCGGCACCGCGCCGTGTTTCATCGTTGAAACGGAGCGCAACGCGCTGGTGTGTTTGCCCGGCGTTCCCAACGAAATGGAATACGTCATGCGCGAATCCGTCGTCCCCTACTTGCGAAAACGATTCGGCTTAAATGAAATGATTAAAGTCCGCCTGTTGCATTGCGCCGGGCTGGGCGAAGGCGCAATTGACGAAAAAATCGCCGATTTGGAAACGCTCTCCAATCCGACAGTGGGCTTGGCGGCGCATACCGGCGTGGTGGACGTCCGCATTGCGGCGAAGGCGAAGAGCGAAGAAGAAGCCGACCGCATGATTGCCGAAGTGGAAGCGCAGGCGCGCGAAAGGCTCGGCTCGGCGATTTTTGGCGCAGACGAAGACACGCTGGAAGAAGTTACGCTGCAGGCGCTGGCGCGGCGCGGCTGGTCTCTCGTCGCGCTTGAATCGAATCTCGAAGGGCGGCTGGCGCAAAAACTTCCCCGCGCGGTCATCCGCGACGGGCTGACTCCTTCTGAACTGGCGGAAGCGGCGCGCGAACTTCGCTCCGCTTCTCAAGCCGAAGTCGCGTTGGCGGCGGCGGCTTACCCTGAATCGCGCTCGGCGGAAATCTTTATGATTTTGCCCGCCGGCGAAAAGACGCGCAGCATCTCTTACGGCGGTCCGCCCCGCAGTTTGCCGCGCTGGTCGGCGAACCTCGCCTTGAACTGGCTGCGTACCGCGCTGGATGAGACGGAATAACTTGCTCTATGTCGCGCCGCAAAAAAAAGAACGACTCGCTGCTGATTGCCGGTATTTCCATGCTTTACACGCTGGGACTCGGCGGCATTGCGCTGGTCGCGGCGGCGTATTTCGCTTTGTCCTTGCGTTCCGCTTCCGCCGCGCCTCCGCCGGAGAATCTGCCGTTTGCCCCTCCGCCGACTTTTGAGGTTTACCCGACCTTTACGCTCGCGCCGGGGGTCTATTACCTGCCGACCGTCACGCCCAATCCTCGCTCGACGAAAATCGTCGTGCAGACCGCCACGCCGTTCACGCTCGGCGGCGAAAACAAATCCAACGTCATCGGCTATTCGGTGGCGGGCAGACCGCTGGAAGTGTATTCCTTCGGCAAGGGACCCCGTTTGCGGATGATTGTGGCGGGCATTCACGGCGGCTACGAATGGAACACCATCGCGCTGGCGGACGAGCTGATTAAATACGTCAACGAAAGACCGGAGATTATCCCCGAAGACGTGACGCTATACATTTTGCGAAACATGAACCCCGACGGCGACGCGCGCTCGCACGGGGCGGAGGGACGGGTGAACGAGCGCGGCGTGGATTTGAATCGCAACTTCCCGACCAACTGGGCGCCCGAATGGGACCGCGAAGGCTGCTACGACCTGACCGAAACCACCGGCGGAACGGGCCCCGGCTCCGAGCCGGAGACTCAAGCCGTGATGCGTTTTTTGCAAACCCATCGAATCGAAGTTCTCATCAGCTATCACAGCGCGGCGCTGGGAGTCTTCCCCGGCGGCGAGCCGTGGGAGGAAGAATCCACCCGCTTTGCGAAGGCGCTCTCGAAGGCGACGCGCTATCCCTTTCCCCCGCTGGATACCGGCTGCAAATACACCGGCACGCTGGCGGATTACGCGGTGGAGCTCGGCGCCGTCGCCGTGGATATGGAGCTTTCTACGCACCAATACATTGAGTTCGCCGAAAACGTCCGCGCGTTAAAAATCCTGCTGGATTGGGGCCGGTGACTTCGCCTCATGCTATAATCTCCGCTCAGGATTTGTATAAATCGGGACAGGCGGCGCCTCAGCCGCCTGTTTGCAAACAAGGAGACCGAATGACTGAAAAAGCGGATATTTTGTTCGTCAACGCCGTCGTCTTGACGATGGACGCGAAGTTGAATCAATACGACCCCGGCGCGCTCGCCGTCAAAGGCGATTCGATTCTCGCCGTGGGACCGCAGGAAGAAATTACCAAACGCTACGCGGCGGAAGAAACCATAGATTGCGGCGGCAAAGTTCTGGCGCCGGGGCTGATTAACGCCCACACGCACGTCCCCATGACGCTGATGCGCGGGCTGGCGGACGATTTACGCCTCGACGTGTGGCTGATGGGTTACATGCTGCCGGTGGAGCGCGAATTCGTCACGCCGGAGTTTGTGCGGCTGGGGACTCTGCTCGCCTGCGCCGAGCAAATCCGCTGCGGGGTGACGACTTTCAACGATATGTACTTCTTCGAGGACGATATCGCTCAGGCGACGGCGGAGGCGGGCATGCGCGCGGTCTGCGGTCAAAGCGTGATGAAGTATCCCGCGCCGGACGCGCCCTCCTATGAAGATTCCATCGCCTACGCCCGCGAATACATTCGGAAGTGGAAGGGACACCCGCTCATTACGCCCGCCATTGCGCCGCATGCGCCCTATTCCACCACGCCCGAAATTTTGCGCGCCTGCGCGGAAATGGCGAAGGAATTCGACGTGCCGCTGCACATTCACATTTCCGAAACCGCTTTTGAAGTGGAAACAATGCGCGCCGAACAGGGCATGCCCGTCGTGCCTTACGTTAAAAAACAAGGGCTGTTCGAAGCGAAGGTCATCGCCGCGCATTGCGTTCATATTGATCCCGGCGAGATTCGCACGTTAAAGAACGCCAACGTGGGCGTGGCGCACAATCCCTCTTCCAACTTGAAACTCGCTTCGGGCTTCGCGCCGGTGGCGAAAATGCTCGAAGCGGGCTTGAACGTCGGAGTCGGCACGGACGGTCCCGCCTCGAACAACGACCTGGATATGTTCGAGGAGGTGCGGCTGGCTTCGTTCATCGCCAAGGCTTCCACCAACGACCCGACCGCCGTCCCCGCTTCCGTCGCCATGCTGATGGCGACTCGTCTCGGCGCGCAGGCGCTTCATCTCGGCGAAACGACCGGCTCGCTGGAAGCGGGCAAGCGCGCCGATTTGATTCTGGTGCATACTTCTCCGCTGCATAATTCTCCGCGCTTCCGCCGCGACCCGCAAAACGCTTACGCCCAATTGGTGTACGCCTCCAAGTCCACCGATGTGACCGACGTGATGGTCAACGGCAAATGGCTGATGCGCGGCCATCGCTTGCTGACGTTGAACGAGGACGAGTTGCTGGCGCAGGCGCGAGAAATCGCCGCGAAGATGGACGCCTTCCTCATCGCCCGCGAGAAATCGGCGCTTTCCAAACTGATTGCGCTGGGCGGCTCGATGGAGGAGGAATCTTTCGAGGTGCAGGTCAAGGTGAAGGTGGAAGACCCGCGGAAAATTTTGCAAAACATCCGCCGCCCGGAAATCGAAATCAACGCCAGCAAGCATTACCAGCAATACGACGAGTATTTCCTCTTCCAGGACGCGGCTCAGGGCAGGCTGCGTTTCCGCGAAGATAATCTGGTGGACGAGCGCGGAGAGTTCGCCAGTTCGCGCACGCGCCTGACGCTGATTGGTCAAAAGCGCGAGGATTCCATCCACGACGTGTGGCTTTCGCGCAGCCGCTTCCTGGCGCCCGCCGTTCATACGCTGCGCTTTTACCGCGAATATTTCAAGCCGGCGCGCGAGGTTTCCATCAAAAAAGACCGCTTGCGCTGGCACGTTAAATACCGCGAGATTGAGTTCTTCATCAACCTCGACGAGGTCAAAGAGCCGCCGATGGGCTTCTTCCTTGAAATCAAAAGCCGCACGTGGAGCCGCGCCGACGCGGAAATGAAAGCGAAACTGACGACGGAGCTGTTGGACGTGTTGGGCGTCGGCGGCACGCAAATCGTCACCCAAGATTACATTGAGATTTTGACGGAGGCGGAGAAAATCTAAACGCCTTTCGCCGGTAGCCTGAGGTTTGAAAAAATCTCAGGCTTTATCAATTAACCGAACTTGTCCTGCCCCTTGTCTGATTGCGCTTTGGCTAAGCGTTCGCGCCTTGCCGCAAAATCCGCGTTTATCCGCGTTCATCCGCGGTCACTTCCTGCGAATCAGCGAATCCGATACAGGACGAAATTTCCGTCGGGCGAGGCGGCGGCGCGGACGAGCAGGCTTAACGTTTGTTCGAGCAGCGCCGCTTCTTGCGGATGGTCGGCGAGGATGAAGCGCGCGCCCGGGCGCGAAAGCAGCGCGTAGTTGTATCCGCGCGCGCGCCACGCGGCTGCGACGGCTTGCGGGGTTTTGTATAACCAAAGGTCGTGCAAAAAATTCAGGTTGAGAATATCCGGCTGCGTTGCGACGTTCATGCCGTAGCTGCGCGGCTCGAAGAGCAGGTAGAGCGAATTGTCCGGCGAGAGGCGCTTGGTCAGGCGGAGCGCGGCGGCGTAATTGGGCTGCGCCCTTTGCAGATATTCCTCGCGCGAGACGATTCCCAGCGGGACGGCAAGCGGGTTGCGCGCTAGCGTTTGCAAGCCGAAGTTGAGCAGATTGATGAAGACGGTCAGCGCCAGCATGAAGCGAAAGACGAAACTGACCTTGAGGCGCGGCGCGTCCAATTGGGTCAGGCGATTGAGCGCGGCGGCGAGGGGCGCCGTTAGCGGAATGAGCGCAGGAAATAGATAACGCGCCTGAAAGAAGCGTTCGCTCTTGACCACGCCCAAAACCCATAGCGCGATTCCCGCCAGCCCGAAGAGGGAAAGCGCCAGCAGCGCGCGCCTTTGCTCCTGCGCGGCGGGGCGGAACTTCCAATGCGCCCAAAGCGCGAGGGGGAGAAGAATCAGGAAGAAGGGCCCGAAGCGCCCGTCGAAGAAATTCATGTCGCGAAAGCCCAGCGTCGCGGTCAGCGGGAGGAGGAGCAGTTGCAGCGGGTCGAATCCGATTCCGGGCGTAGAGGCGGGAAAATGCCGCGCCAGAAAGGAATCCCAAAATCTGCCGCCGAATACGGCGGGGAAGACGGGGTTGCCGGTCCACAGCCAGTTGCGAAGAAACCACGGGCTGGCGACCAGCAACGAAACTGCCGAAAAGATCAGCCCGTTTTTGATTCGCGCGCGGTTTTCTTTTTCCCAAACGAAAATCAGCGCGAGCGCGGCGAGCGGAACGACTACGCTGCTATATTTCGCGCCCAGCGCCAGCCCGGTCATCACGCCGCCGCAGGCGACCCAGCGGGCGTCTTTTGTCTCGCTCCACCGCCAGATGGAATAGAGCGCGGCGATTCCGCCGAAGGTCAGGGGGTAATCGGTGTAAGCCCAAGCCGCCAGCCAGAGCAGGGAGGGCATGGTGAGCAAAAGCGCGAGCGCGTTCCAGGCGATGGAGTCGTTCCACGCGCGGCGAATCCACTGCCACAAAAGCAGCATGGTCAGCGTCAGCCAGAGGAAGTGAATGAGATGGGCGGAAGTATCGAACCCGAAAGCCAGCGGAAAGACGAAACTACCTTCGACGACGTGCGGATACCAGTAGGTGACGTCGGGGCTGGGAATTAACTTGCCGTGTCGCAGCCAGAGCGCGGGGACGGCGAGGTGATATAACAGCGCGTCGAAATCATCAGCGGGCGGGGCGAGGCTCATCACGAAGGCGAGCGAAAACGCGGCAGCCAGCGCCAGAAGAATCCAGCCGGGCGCGCTTTGGGCGCTTTCCGTCAATTCGGCGGCGAGGGAGTTGAAATCCGCCCGCAATTGCGCCAGCCGCCCGTTAAAGAAAAAGAGCGCGGTCAAAAGCAGCAGCGCCGCCGCCAGCAGCGGCGGCTTTGCCAAGCCTGAAATTGCCAGCCCGAAGCCCGCCAGCCCAAAGAGAGTCAGCCCCGCGGCGGCGCCCAATATCAGCCTTTCCGCGGCGGAGCAGGCGGGCAGCAGCGCGGAGCCAAGCGCGGCGGAGAGAATCGTCATCCACAGCGGGAGCAAGAGAATCCCAAACAAATTTGCCAGCCCGCCGCGAATTTGCATGAAGTCCGGCTTTTGAACGACGTAAAACCCGATGAGAATAAGTTCCAGCCAGAAGAGCATTAAAAGCGGGGAAAGGTATTTATTCTTCATCGCGGGGAGAAAAAGATTGGCTTCATCTTCTTTACGTTTCGTTCGGCGCAAGTTGCGGCGAGGTTTGTTTGCGCGCGTCCGCCAGCGCCACGCCCGCCAGCGCCGCCAGACCGATGATCAGCCAGTATCGAAACGGCATGGAAGAGCGCCAGAGATTGACGGCGAAAAGGAAAGCGGTTAGCGCGTTTCGCGCCCATCGCGAGGCGCGGCTGGCAGGGGGAATGGAAAGCGCCCAAAAGAAGGCGACGACCAGCGGCGGGTAATCGTATTGCAGGGCGTAAGGGGTGGCGGCGTAAGAAAGCAGCAAGGCGAGGCTGACGAGCTCCATCAGGGATTGGGAGCGCAGCGCGGCGCGGAAATAGAGCGCGGCGCAGATGAGCAGCAGCGCGCCGTAAAGGAGGAAGCGCGCTTCGCGCGGGATTCCAAGATCGGCGGACCAATCTAAAAACGTGGAGTTGATGCGCGTCCCGACGATTTTTTCGGATCCGTCGGTGACTTGAGTCAGCCCGCGCGCGAACCCCGATTGAAAGAAGGGCTGCCACCAGCCGGGCGTGAGAGCGGTGGAGACTGCCAGCAGAATCAGCAGGGCGGCCGCCATCCACGCGACGGCTTGCGGGCGTTTTTTTCGCAGCAGCCAGACGACGAGGGCGAGGACGACGCCGAGCGTGACGTTGGGCTTGACGAGCAGCCACGCGAGCAGCCAGCCGGCTTGAAGCGGTTTGTTTTGTTGAACGGCGAGCAGAGCTGCCAGCAGCAGCGCGAAGAGCAGCGTTCCCGCCTGTTCGCGGGCGAAGGTCGCCCACGCGAACAAAATGGTGACGAACAGAAACAGCGCGTAACGCTTCCAGCCTTTGGGCGGCAGGGGCAGCAACTGATCGAGATTCCACAAGCTGATATTCCACAAGACGACGTTTAGCGCCATCCACACGGCGCGGGCGGTTTGAAAGGGCAGCCACGCCAGCGGGATAAAAATCCACGCGAACCATAGCGGGTAATAGTAGGGGTTGTTGCCCATCCCGCCGGTGACTTGCAGCAGCGTTTCAGCCACCAGCCGATAATCATATGGGTTGCCGCCCGCCAGCAGGACTCGCGCGGCGGCGTAATATCCGCGAAAGTCAATGCCGAACCACAACAGCGAAATTAGCCCCGCGCCGACGCTGGTCGTCAGCCATGCGGCGAGAAAAAAGAAGTCGAGGTAGGCTTTTCGTTTGCGTTCTTGCGTCAATTCCATGAGGCGATTCTAGCATAACCCGAATCCGCCCGGGCTTGCGCGAGCCAGACAAAACGGATAGGGCTTTCTCGCTATCGCTATGGAGATATGCGTTCCAGGTCGCCCCGTAAAAACGGTTGGGCGGCGGCTTGACGTTTTTCCAATATAAGTCTAATGAAGAAATAACAATTTCAATTTTATAATTCGACTGAATTGGGGATAAGCCCTTTAAGCCGTTCCGAAGGTTTCGCGCAAGCGATTTCAAGAGGCGCGCTCAGCCTTCGGGAGGATATTCGATAAAAAATTGACGCGCAGTTGCAAGCGCAAAAAGGAGTAGAACGATGTTTTACTTTAACTTCAACTATTTGATTTTTATGCTGCCGGCGTTTATCGCCGTGGGGCTGACTTCGTGGTACGTCCGCAGCGCTTACGCCAAATGGAGCCGCGTCCGCGCATTAAGCGGGATGACCGGAGCGCAAGCCGCGCAGCGCTTAATCCAAACCAGCGGGATGAGCGGCGTGCAAATTCGCGGCGTGGCGGGCGAATTGACCGACCATTACGACCCGCGCGATAAGACGTTGTACCTTTCTCAGGGAGTCGCGTACGCCCCTTCCGTCGCTTCGCTGGCGATTGCGGCGCACGAGCTCGGTCACGCCATGCAGGACGCGGAAGATTACTTTCCGCTGCGCTTTCGCGCCGCGCTTGTGCCGATGGTGAACGTCGGCTCGTATTTGGGAATCATCATGATTATGCTGGGGCTGTTCATCAATTTCTTGCAGCTCGCGTGGCTGGGCGTGTTCGTCTTCGCCGGCGGGGCGCTCTTTGCGCTGGCGACTCTGCCGGTGGAGTTTAACGCCTCGGCGCGGGCGAAGGAATTGCTCTCGGCTTCGGGAATCATCCGCACGGAGGAAGAAAGCCGCGGCGTGAACGCCGTGCTGAACGCCGCCGCTCTGACTTATGTGGCGGGGTTGTTCGCCGCCTTGATGAACTTGCTGTATTACGCTTCGCTGGTAGCCGGCGCTGGACGCAGACGCAATTAACTCCCGCAACCTTAAAAAAGAGACAGCCGTGAATTTCACGGCTGTTTTCTTTTTGCGGCGCAGGCTTCTATCGCCCTTTGCAATTCCCTCACGTCAATCGGTTTGCTGATGTAATCGTCCATGCCGGCGGCGAGACATTCTTCGCGGTCGCCTTGCATGGCGTTGGCGGTCATGGCGACGATGAAAGGCTGCGCTTCGGGGGGAAATTCGCTGCGAATGGCGCGCGTGGCTTGCATCCCGTCCATCTCCGGCATTTGCACGTCCATCAGCGCCAGGTCGTAACGTCCCAGTCGCAGCGCCGCGATGGCTTCCTGTCCGTTGGCGGCAATATCGGGGCGGTAGCCCATGCGCTCTAAAATGCGGACAGCCAGTTTTTGATTGACGGCGTTGTCTTCCACCAGCAAAATTCGCAGCGGCAGGCGCTTGCCCAAGTTGGAATCGTATTCAAAGCGTTTGGTTTTGCGCTGCGGGGAGGCGCTTTCGGATTGGGAAAGCGCGCCCGCCAGCGCGTTATACAGCTGCGCGGGCTTGATGGGCTTGGTGAGGAAGAAGGAGAAATGCCGCGCGTCTATCTCCTTGCCGCCGAGCGAGGTGAGCATAATCAAAGGCAGGGAGCGCGCGTCGCGCCATTTGCGAATCTCTTCCGCCAGAGTCGCGCCGTCCATTTCCAGCATTTGAAAATCAAGAATGGCGACGTCGAAAGGTTCGCCGCGCGCCACCCAGCCCAGCGCCGCGCGGGGCGATTCGGTCTCGGCGCAAATCATTCCCCATGATTGCAATTGCAAATTGAGGATGCGGCGGTTGGCGGCGTTATCGTCCACAATCAGCGCGCGTTTGTCGCGCAACGCCGCGAGAGCGGGCTGCGGCGCGGCGGCGGGCGCTTGCGCTTCGCGCAGCGCGATGGTGAAGAAGAAGGTCGAGCCTTTTCCTTCCTCGCTTTCCGCCCACATCGTCCCGCCCATCATTTCCGCCAGACGCTTGCTGATAGCCAGCCCTAAGCCCGTGCCGCCGTATTTGCGGGTGGTGGAAGAATCCACCTGCGAAAAAGACTGAAAGAGGCGGTCCATGCGGTCGGCGGGGACGCCAATGCCCGAATCTTTGACGGCAAAAGAAAGCAGCTCGCCCTGCGGCCTGGCTTCCAAAACAATTTCGCCCTGTTCGGTGAACTTGACGGCGTTGCTCAAGAGGTTGACAAGAATCTGCCGCAGACGCGTCACGTCGCCGTGTATGGCGGCGGGCGTTTCCGGCGCGATGAAGTAGGCGAGCTCCAAGCTTTTTTCCGCCGCCGGTTGGGCAATCAAATCAAACGCGCTTTCCACGCACTCGCGCAAATCGAAGGGCTGATATTCCAGTTCCATCCGCCCCGCTTCGATTTTGGAGAAATCTAAAATTTCGTTAATGATAGTCAGCAGCGAATCGCTGCTGGAACGAATCGTCTCGGCGAATTCTCTTTGTTCGGGTTGCAGCGGCGTATCCAGCAGCAGCCCGCTCATGCCCATCACCGCGTTCATTGGCGTGCGGATTTCGTGACTCATGCTGGCGAGGAAAGCGGACTTCGCGCGGTTGGCGGCTTCCGCCGCGTCGCGGGCTTTGCTGAGCGTTTCTTGAATCTGTTTGAGCTGCGTGAAATCTTGAATTACCACCACGCTGCCGATGGGCGCGCCGCGCTTGTCGGTCAGCGGCGAACGTTTGAATTGCAGCCAGCGCGTTTCGCCGTCTTTTTCATACTTGCCTTCGTCTTTGGAATGACCGAAGGTTTGATATTTGTTCGCCAGAAACTCCCAACGCGCTAAAACCTGCGCTATGTCTTTGCCGATTGGCTCTTTTTCCCACCCCAGCAGGGTCAGCGCCGCGGGGTTGACGTCCACCACGCGGTTGAGCGCGTCCAGAATCAATACGCCGTCATCCATGCCCTCGATGACCGCCTCGCGGGCGATGGGCGCCAGGTCTAACATGCGGTGACGCACGACGGCGAAGGTCAACCCCAGCCCGGCGACCGAAAACGCGAAGGGCGTTAAATCTACATAGATGGGCAGCAGTTTGAAGACCGTGACGGCGTTTGCAATCCATGGGACGAGGACGGCGATGAGAGTCCAAATCATCTGCCAGCGGTATTGGCGGGGCCATTTCAGCAGCGCGCGGATTATCAGAATCAGACCGGCGAGCAATTCCAGATACGAGGTCGTGGCGTGAACGTACCAAAACCACCAGCCGTTCACGTCGCGCGAAAGCAGCAGCTCGCCTTCCCGTACCAGTTCGTTGCTGAGCCAAAACCAGCCGCGCAGCGCGGGCGTAAACACGATGACCAGCGTGAGCAGCGGGATGACGGCGAGGTAGTAAAAATAAGGAAGCGGCGGCCATTTTAAGCCGGTGTAAGAGACGCTAAACAGCAGCCATGCCAGCGGCGTGAAAGTAATAAAAATAAACGAAATGCGCTTCCAAAACAGTTTCCCTTCCAATGTGACGGAGGCAAGGTCGAGAATGTAGCACGCGCTCCAAAAGAACAGCAGCGCCATCATCGCCGAAAGCCAAATCGCGCTGGCGGCGCGGCGGTTTCGCCAGACGTAAACCGCCAGAAAAGACGGAACGAGCGCCCCGAACATCAGCGGCGCGAGGGAAGGGGAAAGGGCGTATGTCATTCTTTGCCTGATTATATCGGTAAAAGCGGAAACGCGTTCGCTTTGCAAGGCGACTGTCACTTAAGAAAATTTTGCAGCCGCGTTTCCAAAATCCGCCGCAGATCCGCCTGCGCCCGCTCCCAGGGCTGCGCGGCGTCCACCACTTCCCAGCGGGCTGGCTCTTGCCGCGCCATCTCTAAATAGCCTGCGCGAACCCGCCGATGAAAATCCAGCGTCAGCGCGTCCATGCGATTCCACTCGGCGTTTTTTTGCTTGCGCCGCAAGCCTTCTTCGACGTCGAGGTCGAGCAGAATCGTCAGGTCGGGAATCAGCCCGCCGGTGGCGTACCTGACCAGCGCGCGAATTTCCTCCAGATTTTGCCCGTGACCGTAGCCCTGATAGGCGACGGTGGAATCGGCGTAGCGGTCGCAGAGGACAATCTCGCCGCAGGCAAGGCGCGGTTTGACCACCTGTTCGACGATTTGCGCGCGCGCCGCCTGATAGAGCAGCGTTTCGGCGCGGGGGTGCATTTCCGCGTTTTTCATGTCGTGCAAAATCGCGCGGATTTGCTCGCTGATGTTCGTTCCGCCCGGCTCGCGGGTGGGGAAGACGACGTATCCTTTCTCGCGCAGAAAGGCGACCAGATGCGGAATGTGCGAGGTCTTACCGGAGCCTTCGGGACCTTCTAACGTAATGAACATAATTTTCTTATCCTCAATTTACGATAGGGGATTTTAATAGAAAAGCGCTTCCGGGCTTTGAAACGCTTTTTTGTAAAGAACTGATAATTTTTGTAGCGGTCATGGCGCGCCGCTCTTGTTTTTGCAGGCCGTTTGAGATTGCTTCGTCCCTTCGGGGTCTCGCAATGAGATGATTACAATAAAGCGGCTTTGAAATATTTCCTCCGCAGGAGGTTGATATGAACCTGAAAAAAATCGCTTCCTTTTTGCTTTTGCTTGCTTTCGGATTCTCTGCCGCGTTCGCGGGCGCGGCGTTCGGCGCCGTGGTCGCCTATCGCGCGCTGACCAAAGGAAAATCCGCGTCGCAGGAGGTTGTCCCCGCCGCGCGCAATCCGAACCAGACTTTGCAAATTAACGCCACCAACGTCGAAACCGCTATCACCCAAGCCGCCCAGCGGGTCGGTCCCGCGGTGGTGACGGTGATTGCGACTTTGCCGGGGCAGATGACCTTTTTCGGTCCTACAGGCGATACGACGGTCAGCGGCAGCGGCGTGTTCATCGCTGAGACGGGCTATATCCTCACCAACAATCACGTTGTGGAGGGCGCGAAAGAGACGCGCGTCATCCTTTCGGATGGGACGAGCCAGCCCGCAAGCGTCGTTGGCACGGATTTGTATTCCGATATCGCCGTGCTGAAAACCGAAGGCGCGGTTCCCGCCGTCGCGGCGCTGGGCGATTCGGATGCGCTCAAACCGGGCGAGACTGTCATCGCCATCGGCTCGCCGCTGGGCAGTTTCAAAAACACCGTTACTGTCGGCGTGGTGAGCGCCACTGGGCGCGCGCTGGATACGGGGAACGGATACCAGATTGAAAACCTGATTCAAACCGACGCGGCGATTAATCACGGCAATTCGGGCGGTCCGCTGGTCAATCTTGCGGGCGAGGTCGTCGGCATTAACACGATGATTGTCCGTAGCGCCAACGGCGGCGACGTGGCGGAAGGGCTGGGCTTCGCCATTCCGATTAGCGGCGCGAAGGTCGTCGCCGAGCAGATTATTCAAAAGGGATACTTCGCCCGCCCGTATATGGGCATTAATTTCCAAGCCGTCAAGCCGGAAATCGCCGCCGCATATCGCTTGCCCGTCCAATGGGGCGTGTATATCACGCAGGTCGCGCGCAACAGCCCGGCGGATAAGGCTGGCTTGCGGCAGGGCGACATTATCACGCAAATCGGCGGCGCGGCGATTGACGGAGAGCATTCCTACCTCAACCTTCTGTTCAATCATCAGCCCGGCGAAACGGTCAGCGTGACTTACGTCCGCGACGGGCAAGAGGAGCGAACCGAGGTTACGCTGGGCGAAGCGCGGCAGAAGTGAACGCGCCTTACGCTTCGCGCATCCAACGCTGGACGGCGGCGCGCGGGTGTTCGTATTTCAACATTGCCTCCAGCAGGCGTTCCGGGTCCGCGGCGCGGCACAGCGCGTCGCGGTGTTCGGGGAAGATAAAGCCCTCGCGCACGGCGTGGTCAATGGCGGCGAGCAGCGGGTCGTAATAGTTGCGGGCGTTCAGCAGACCGACGGGCTTTTCGTGCGCGCCGGTCTGCGCCCAAGTGATTGTCTCGAAAAGTTCGTCCCACGTGCCGAACCCGCCGGGCAGGGCGATGTATCCGTCCGCTAGCTGGTGCATGCGCGCCTTGCGGGCGTGCATATCCGCCGTTACTTCCATGCGGGCGAGACCGGTCTGCGCCAGCGCGGGCGTGTTCATCGAGGGGATGATGACTCCAACGACTTCCCCGCCGGCTTGCAGCGTCGCGCGCGCCAGCTCGCCCATCAAGCCGGTTTTTCCGCCGCCGTACACCACGCGGATTCCCCGGCGGGCGAGCGTTTCGCCCGTTTCGCGCGCAGCCGCTTTATACTCGGCGCGCACCTCGTCCGCCGAGCCGCAATAGACGCAAATGGATTTCATTTCGTCTCCTTATAGAGTGTTTTGAAATTCATGTTCTAACCACAGATGAACACAGATAAATTCAGTAGATCACGAAAACCCTGCGTAGCTTGCGCTCTCTAGCGCAAATTCGGCGGTAGAG
>DAOUBR010000043.1:0-6170 GCA_034432535.1 Anaerolineales bacterium
CAAATGTACCCTTCGACAGGCTCGCCTGTGCCTGCGGCGCTGGCGCAGGCAGGGCATTGTCCGCCACTTTTAGGCGACAATTAAGATACTATCCGAAAACAGGGTCAGGATGAAACGTTCCGCTGCTTACCCTCGTCCAACCCGCTTGATGAATTGCGGGGCGTTCAACTGCCGTTCCAATAAATAAGCGAAATACCCCTGCGTCAACGCTTCCACTTCCGCGCGCGTTTCGGCGGGCGGAGCGGCGCGCGCCGCTTCGCGGTAGTTAGACCTTTGAAAGTGGCGCAAATATTTCAGCGTTTCCAGGGAAACGCGCTTCAAATTGGGAATTCCTTCGCCGCAGCGGGGGCAAATTGCGCCGCCGGCGGCGAAGGAGAAGTATTGGTCTTCGGGCAAAATTTCGCGGGCGCAGTTCGCGCATTCAAACAGCTGCGGGCGAAAGCCGGCGTAATCCAACAGCCGCATTTCGTAAAAGCGCACCGCCGCCCATAAGCTCGCTTCGGTTTCAACGCGGCTGAGGGTTTCGGTCAGCAAGCGAAAGACGGACGGATCGCCGCGCCCGTCTTCGTACATCAGGCGGTCCAGCAGTTCGACGGCGTAAGCCGCGTTACCGGTTTTTTCCAAACTTGCATTAATGCCCGAAAAGGCGCGAATGGTTTCGGCTTGCGTGATAAGCGTCAAATCGCGCCCTTCCGCCAGCTGCAAGGCGACGTGCGTGAACGGCTCCAAATGCCCCGCCTTGCGCGAGACCAGTTTACGCGCGCCTTTAGCGAGCGCGCGCAATTTGCCGCGCTCGCGCGTGTAAAGCGTCAACAGGCGGTCGGCTTCGCCGAAATCGCTATGACGCAACACGACGGCGTGCACGCGAAAAGAATGGAAGGAGGGCATAAGGGCGGAGGGGCGCTTTACAATCCCAAATGTTTCGGCGTGAACGCTTCGGGCAAGAGTTCCTTCACGGTCATTTGCTTTTGCAGGCGTCCTTCGCCGTCGGCGATTAAGACGAGAGTTTCCAGCCCGAACTCCGCCATCACCTGACGGCAGCCGCCGCAGGGCGCGCCGCCGTTTTCGGTGACGACGGCAATCGCCTCGAAATCCGTTTCGCCTTCGGAAACGGCTTTAAACATGGCGACGCGCTCGGCGCACATCGTGTGCGGATACGCCGCGTTTTCCACGTTCACTCCGGCGTATATTTTGCCGCTTTTCGTCCGCAGCGCCGCCCCGACGCGATAATGGGAATAAGGCGCGTAGGCTCGTTTGCGCGCCTCGTTGGCAAGGTCTATTAAGAATTGAAATTCCGTCTCCATCTATCGCTCCAATCTTTATTCTTTTTTCAATTTCTTAATCGCCCTGGCTGGCATGCCCACCGCCAACGTATCTTCAGGGACGTCCTTCGTCACTACCGCGCCCGCGCCCGTTTTCGCTCCCCGCCCGATTTTCAGCGGCGCGACCAGCATGGTATCCGAGCCGATAAAAACGTCCTCGCCGATTTCGGTGGGGTGTTTATTCACGCCGTCGTAATTGCAGGTTATCGTCCCCGCGCCGACGTTGACGTTCGCCCCGATACGCGCGTTGCCGATGTAGGAAAAATGTCCCATCTTCACGCCTTCGCCGAGATAGGAATCTTTCACCTCGCCGAAGTTGCCCATGTGAACATGGCTCGCCAGATGCGCGCCTTTTCTCAACCGTGCAAAGGGACCAATTTCTACGTCGTCTTCCAGAATCGCGCCCTCCGTCACCGCCGCCAAAATTTTGCAGCGATTTCCGACCTTCGTATCCGTGAGAATGGCGTTGGGACCAATGACGTTTTCTTCGCCGATTTGAGTCGCGCCGCGCAAATGCGTGTTCGGCATGACGACGGTATCCGCGCCAATCGTCACGCCGGCTTCAATGTAAGTCGAAGCGGGGTCGGCGATGGTCACGCCGTTCAACATATGCGCCTCGTTGATGCGGCGGCGCAAAACGGCTTCCGCTTCCGCCAGATGGACGCGGGTGTTTACGCCGATGGTCTCCTGCCGGTCGTCCAGCGCAATCGCCTGAGCGGGGCAGCCGTCTCGCGCGGCGAGTTCCACCGCGTCGGTCAGATAATATTCGCCCTTTTGCGGATTCTTGGGGATGCGTTTGAGCGCCTGCCACAGCCATTCGGCGTCGAAACAATATGCGCCGACGTTGAGTTCCTTGATTTTTTTCTGCTCCGGCGTGGCGACGTATTCCTCCACAATCGCGGCAACCCCGCCCTGCGCGTCGCGAATGATTCGCCCAAATCCGCGCGGGTCTTCCGCCTCGACGGCGAGCATGGTCAGCGCGGCTTTGCCGCCCGTCTGCGCCTCGACCAGTTTCTTCAAAGTCTCGCCGCGCAACAAAGGCATATCGGCGTAGCAAACCAGAACGAAATCGGTTTTGTCTTTGAGCAGGGCTTCGGCTTGCATCACGGCGTGACCGGTGCCCAATTGCGGCTCTTGCAAAACGGCATGAGCGGAATCGCCGAGATAGCGAGTTACCTGCTGCGCGCCATGTCCGACCACCACGACGGGTTTCTCCGGCGCGGCTTGTTGAATGGCTTGAAGGGCGTGCCAAATCATCGGCTTGCCCGCGAGGGGATGCAAAACTTTGGGCAGTCTGGATTTCATGCGCGTGCCTTGCCCGGCGGCAAGGAGGATGGCGGTTACTTTCATCACAGTCACCTCAAACATTTGAAATCCGTCAGGAATCTGACGGGCGGCGTTTGCAAAAAGGCAAAACGGGATTTACGCCGCCGTGCCGCGCAAATCCCGTTTGAGAAGCAAATCCCCGCTTGCGCGGGGGAGCAGGCTGGGGTACCTGGATTCGAACCAAGATCCACAGCTCCAAAGGCTGGTGTGCTGCCATTGCACCATACCCCAGTGCGGGCGGTATTGTATCACAACTTTTCAAATTTTATCGTCCGGAATTAACCCCATTTTTCGGGCTTCTTCCAGCGAGATGACGTTCGGGTCAGTCGGCTTGTTGGCGAGTTTTTCGGCGGCTTGATTCCAGAAATCGTCCACGTCCGTCACGGCTGGCTTTTTCTCCGCGGCGCTTTTGAGCAATGCTTCCATTTCGGGCGCGGGCGGCACCTCCACCGGTTTGCTCAGGCGGATGGTCGGGACGGCGGTCGCGGCGGAGACTCCGCGCGGCGCCGCCTTTTTGACTTCCGTCGCCACGTCCTCCACCGAACCGATGGCGCTTAACGCCTTTTCCACTTCGCTGCGCAGCGCTAGCATTTTCTCCACGCTTTCGAGCAAGCGTTCCTTCGAGGCGAGATTTCCGCCGGCGGCGAGCAAACCAAAAGACGGGCTGAGCGGCGCAAAGAGCATATCGTAGCCGCCGCCGCTGAAGACATGATAGGGAAGGATGTTTTCCTGACGGGTGTAACGCGCGACTTTCAAGCTCGCGCCGTGAATGGAAATCAGAACGGAAGCGAGAGCCGTTTCCACGCTTTCATCGCGCAGGCTGCCGGCGCGCGCATGAACCTGACCCGCGTCGTTCAGCATCAGAACCGCTTCAGCGTTCACGCTCTGACGGAAATCAGCCAGCAGGTCGGAAAGTTTAACGCGCGGTTGTTCGGGCTTTTCGGACAGCGCGGTTTCGGGCGCGAAGATGGTCTTTACCAAACCCAAGCCGCGCTCCACCGCGTCCAAAAAATCGGCGATGGGAATCGGTTTCTCAAAGACCGCCATCGCGCCGGCGTTGTTCATCTCCTTGCGAGATTTGGCGTCGGTCACCCCGCTGATAACGATGATTTTCGCGCCGGGATGGCGCGTGAGGATTCTGCCGACGAGCTCCACGCCGCTCATGCCGGGCAGCTTGTAATCGGTGACCAGCAAGTCCACCTTATGGCGCGAAGCTTCCAGCAAGGCTTCTTCGCCGGATTGCGACTCGAAGACTTTAATTTTCTCGTCTTTGAGCGTTTCCAGCGCCGAACGCAGCACGCGCAAAATATCCCTTTGGTCGTCCACTAACAGAATGTTATAAGACATAAAGACCTTTATTTTGTCTATAAAAGTTGGGCGCGCAAATAATGGCTTATTATAGCAAAGTTTACGGCGCAGGCATAGCGTAAGCAGGCGCGCCATATAAGCCGGACCAGCCGTTTAGCAAAGCGGCGGAAGGATAGGCGAGACCGCGATACGCTTCGGCGCGAGCGGCGAGAAACAAAGGGATGAACGCCTGCTCGCTCGCGAGATTCGCTTCGAGGCGTTGAAACGCCCGACGCGCGGAATCTAAATCGGCTTCGGCGGAAAGCGCCGCGCATGGCGCGGCGAAGGAATCGCCCGCGTATAAATACGGGTCTCCCCCGCCGAACCAATCGCACACATATTGCGGATATTCGCCCAGCCGCCAGCCGAGCAGCGCCGCGTCGAATTTTTGCGAGCTGAACACGGCGTAGAGAATTTCTTCCGCGGCGGCGGGGCGGACGGAAAGCGGAATCCCAAGATATTGCGCGCGCTGCGCGATGTATTGCGCGGCGGCGTAACGTTGCGGGTCGGTTTCTGCGTTGGGGGCGAGCAAAACCATCGGCGGGAAGGTTTCGCCCTGCGGAGTTTTCAAGCCCCTGCCCGCGCGTTCGGCGGCGGGACGCGCCTTCCATGAATAACCGGCGTCTTTTAACATTTGGGCGGCGGCTTCCGTTCGCTGCGAGCGGCTCATGCCGGCGCACGGGGCGGAAAGGGATGGGGAGCGCCATTGCGGCGAGACGATAAAGCCTTCCAGCGGAAAGGCTTTGCCGCCGAGAACGTCACGAACGAGCTCTTCGCGGTCTATCAGGCAGCTGAGCGCGGCGCGAAAGGCGCGGTCGGCGAACTGCGGCTTGGCAGGATGAAAGACAAGGAAGCGCGCGCTGGAAGAAGGATTCAGCCGCGTTCCCGCCGGGGCGCGGGAGATTCCGCCAGGGGCGAGGATGAAGTCGGCTTCGTTTTTCTCGAAGGCGGCAAGGGCTTCGTTTTCGGTTTTGAAGAAAAGATAGACGGCGCGTTCAAAACGCGGCTTGCCAAAGGGAAAAGCAGGGTTGGCGCGGTTGACCCATGCGCGCGCGTTTTTTGATTGAAACTCCCAAACGCCGAGAGTCGGTTCGCCGACGCCGTTGGTTTCGTACAGTTTTTGGCGCGCGCTTTGCAAGGCGGATTGATAGCGTTCCAACGCTTTGCTTAAATTATTTTTGGCGTAGCCGAGTTGCAGTTTGCGCTGGGCGAGCTGAATTTCAAGGTCGCGCGAGCCGCCGCCAGTTTCACGGATGGCGCGCAGCTGGGCGGAAAGGTTATCCACGTCAAATTGGGCTTGGGCAAGGCGCGCGCGGGCGAGGTCTATCTCCGCACGGAATTCGGGCGGGGGCAGCAGCGCTTCGGCTGCGGCGACGCGCGGCTGCCAGAATTTCTTCTGGACGAGTCGCCCTTGCAACGCGCCGTATTGCCATTCGCCGACGTTCGGTTTGCGTTTGAAGACAAATTGAACGGCGTAAGGGTCGAGGGTTTCGGCGCGCTCTAAAACTTCGGGGGAATAGGCGGCGCGCCAGTCGTATCCCAGCTCGAAAGCCAGCGCGGTTTGAACGGTGAAAACGACGTCCTCCGCCGTGAAGGGCGAACCGTCGCTCCACTTCAAATCGGGGCGAAGGTGAACGACGGCGAAATAAGTTCCGTCCGCTTCGCTCAAAGCGGAAGGGGCGCCTTGCGCTGCAAGCGGTTGGAAGGAAAAATCGGGCGGGACGAGATGGTATAGGCGAGGATAGAGGTCAAAGCGCGGAGCGTAATCGGCGTAGGACGCGCCCGTTTCGTCGAAAGCCGCCCAGACGTTCGCTTCGCGCGGCGCGCCAATTAAGGCGAAGCGAATCTCAGCGCGCGTCTGCGGGGCGGGTTGCGAATCCGCTTCGACCTGAGGCGAGGCTTGGGGGAGCGCCGGCAGTTCGCCCGTCGAGGAAAACCGCGGAGCGCAGGCTGGCAAGAGGAGCGCGGCGCAAAGAAAAACGGCGGGCAAAGTTCGCATTATCTTTTGCAATCTTCGCCGAAGTCGTAGGCTTCGATGTTCCAAAGCGGGTTCGCGGAAGGGTCGAGCGAGAAGCCGCACAGGTCGTAACGCGCGGCGGCGATTCGCAAGCGGTGAAAGAGCGGGACGGCGGGCAGATCGTTCGCAAAGATGACTTGCGTTTGGCGGTAGGCTTC
>DAOUBR010000044.1:0-12116 GCA_034432535.1 Anaerolineales bacterium
TTAACTCACCTTACGCAGTACCGCGAGATTGATCTCGCATTTCCAAGCGACATAAATGTCGCGGTACGGGAAAACTGCGTAACATCAGTCATTAAATTGAAATTTATTTTTGCAAGGAAACCATGAACTTTACCCAATTCAATCTCGACCCGCGCCTGATGGCGGGAGTCAAAAAAGCGGAATACGAAACCGCTACGCCCATTCAAGAAGCCGCGATTCCCGCCGCGCTGCGCGGACGCGATATTATCGGCACGGCGCAAACTGGCACGGGGAAAACCGCCGCCTTTGTCCTGCCTATTTTGCACAAACTTCTGACGGGGGAGCGCAACGTCCCGCGCGCGCTGATTGTCACTCCCACGCGCGAGCTCGCCGAGCAGATTCACGAAGTGACGCGCCAACTGGCGGCTGGGACGAAACTCAAAAGCGCGACCATTTACGGCGGCGTGAGCGTTTCTTCGCAAATTGCGGCGCTGCGCGCCGGCGCCGAGATTCTCGTCGCCTGTCCGGGACGGCTGCTCGATTTAATCGCGCAGGGTCATGTGAAACTCAATCGCGTCGAAATCCTCGTCCTCGACGAAGCCGACCGCATGTTCGACATGGGCTTTCTGCCCGACGTGCGGCGCATTGTTCAGGCGGCGCCGGAACAACGGCAGACGATGTTGTTTTCCGCCACCTTTCCGCCGGACGTGGAAGCGCTGGCGCGGCAGGCGCTTCGGCAGCCGCAGAAGATCGCCATTGGAATCGTCAAGCCCGCGCGCACGGTGACTCACGCGCTGTACCCCGTCCCCTCGCATTTGAAATCCGATTTGCTCATCGAGCTGCTGCGGCGCTGCGATACGAACTCGGTGTTGATTTTCACGCGCACCAAATATCGGGCGCAGAAAGTGGCGCGGCAAATTTCACGCGCCGGATTCAAAGTCGCCAGCCTGCACGGAGACCGCACGCAAGGGCAGCGGCAAGCCGCGCTGAAAGGCTTTAAAGACGGCTCGCATCCCATCATGGTCGCTACGGATATTGCCGCGCGCGGACTGGACGTGGAGAGTATTTCGCACGTCATCAATTACGATATGCCGGACACGGTGGACGCTTACATTCACCGCATCGGCAGAACCGGGCGCGCGCAACGCTCCGGCGACGCGTTTACGCTGGTCACGGACGAGGATAAGGATATGATTCGCGCTTTGGAACGGGTGATGGGCGAGCCGCTCAAACGCGAGACGCTGGAAGGTTTCGATTACCGCAAAGCCGCGCCGCCCCGCTCTTTTGGTTCTTCGCGCGCGGAGCGCCCTTCCGCCCGCCCCGCGCCCGCGCCGGTTTCTTACGGTAAGAATCGCCTCGCGCCGCGCAGAAGAAAATAAGAGCGCGTCGTTTCGCTAAACGCCTTGCGCGGGGGATATTAGAAAAAAATGGAAGCTAAACTTCGGCGGCGGGTTGTAACCTGCCGCCGAGCCTTTCTTTTTCGTCCTTTTCGGAAATCGCGCGTTGTCAAGCCGCAGCCCAAACTGTATAATTAAAAAAATTTACGCTTGCGCGGCAAGCCGCAGCGTTAGCAGAACGGAGGAACCCCCCATGCCCTACGGTTACAACGGAAAAATTTTGCACGTTGATTTAACAAAAGGCTCGCTGACCATCGAAGAGCCGGGCGACGCTTTCTACCGCAAATATCTCGGCGGCAGCGCCATGGGCTTGTATTACATCTTGCGCGATATGCCCAAAGGCGCCGACCCGCTCGGCCCGGAAAACGTCCTCACCCTGTTTGCGGGACCCGCGACGGGCGCGCCGATTAGCGGGCAAAGCCGATTGAACGCAAACGCCAAATCGCCCATTAGCGGCGGAATTGGCGATTCGCAAAGCGGCGGTTTCTTCCCCGCCGAATTAAAGTTCGCGGGCTTTGACGGAATCGTCCTCAAGGGCAAATCTCCCACGCCCGTTTATCTCGCCATTGTGGACGGCAAGGCGGAACTACGCGACGCGGCTCACCTGCTGGGCAAACTGACTGGCGAAGTGGACGATATTCTTCACAAGGAAGTGGACCCCAAAGCGGAGATTTTGCAGCATGGAATCGGCGCGGAAAACGGCGTGCTGTTCTCTTCGCTGGTGAGCATGTCCAACCGCCACAACGGGCGCACGGGCATGGGGCTGGTGATGGCTTCCAAGAACCTTAAAGCCGTGGTCGTGCGCGGGACGAAAAAGGTCGAAGTCGCCGACCCGAAATCGCTGACGGAACTCAACCGCGTCGGTCCCAAGGCGCTGCCCGAAAACGGCGATATGGACGGGCTTGCCAAGTTCGGCACGGCGGTCGTCGTCCTGTTCAATAACACCATCGGCACGCTGCCCACCCGCAACTATACCGAAGGTCAGTTTGAAGGCTGCGAACCCATCAGCGGCGAAAAAATGGCGGAAACCGTTTTGAAGGAGCGCGATACCTGTCACGCCTGCATCGTGAAGTGCAAGCGCGTGGTGGAAATTAAAGAAGGTCCTTACCAAGTGGCCCCGCGCTACGGCGGTCCCGAATATGAAACGCTGGCGACTTTCGGCTCGTATTGCGGCGTTGACAACCTTGCGGCGGTTTCGCTCGCCAATCAGATTTGCAACGAATATGCGGTGGATACCATCGCCTGCGGCGCGACGATTGCCTTTGCGATGGAATGCTACGAAAAGGGAATTATCTCCAAAGAGCAGACCGGCGGAATCGAACTCAAGTTTGGGAACGCGGACGCCATGCTGGAAGTCTTGCGGCAAATTGCGACCGCTTCCACCCCGCTGGGCAAGCTGCTGGGGCAAGGCTCGGCGCGCGCCGCGAAGGTTTGGGGCAACGGCGCGGAGGAACTGCTCATCACCGTCAAGAACGCCGAAGCGCCCGCGCACATGCCGCAGGCGAAACGTTCGCTCGCGCTGATTTACGCCGTCAATCCCTTCGGCGCGGACCACCAATCTAGCGAGCATGACCCGTATTACGAAGAAGGCGTCGGCGATTTCAACCTCGACCGCTTGAGGCAAATCGGTCTTGGCGCGCCGCAGCCCGCATACTCGCTGACCGAAGAAAAAGTCCGTTTCGCGTATGAGACCGAAGTCTTTTACTCCATGCTCGATTCGGCGGAACTCTGCCAGTTCGTCTATGGTCCCACGTGGACGCTTTACGACGGCAAGGATACGGTCAAGATGTTGAACGCCGTCACCGGCTGGGACTTGACTCTCGAAGAGCTGATGGAAGTCGGCCGCCGCCGCTTGAATTTGCTGCGCGTCTTTAATACGCGCGAAGGCTTCGGGCGTAAGGACGACCAGCTGCCCAAGAAGTTCTTCAAACCGTTGGTTGGGACGGGACCCACGGCGGGAATGGCTGTGACGCAAGCCGAGTTTGAAGCCGCGCTCGATATGTATTACAAGATGGCGGGCTTCACCTCCGAAGGCGCGCCGACGAAGGACGGGCTGCGGAAACTCGGCTTGGATTGGGCGGCGGAGCTTTTGTAAATCTTATGAGCCAACTCTATCAGGACAACTTCCCTTACATGGCTTCCGCGTGGAGCCGCATCTTCAATTTCGTCGCGGAACGCGCCGAAGGCTCCTACATCTACACGGAGGACGGGCGCAAACTGCTCGATTTCACCTGCGGAATCGGCGTGACCAACACCGGCCACTGCCACCCGAAAGTGGTCGAAGCCATCCGCGAGCAGGCGGGCAACTTCATTCACGCGCAGGCGAACATCGTCATTCACAAGCCGATGCTGCAATTGATTGAGGAACTGCGAAAAATCGTCCCGCCTTCGATTAACAGCTTCTTCTTCGCCAACTCCGGCGCGGAAGCGCTGGAAAACGCGGTGAAAATCGCCAAAGCCGCCACCGGCCGGCAAAACGTCGTCGTCTTCAACGGCTCGTTTCACGGGCGGACTCACGCCACGATGGCGCTGACCACTTCCAAGACGATTTATCGCGCCGGCTTCGCTCCGCTGCCTGCGGGCGTTTATGTCTCGCCGTTCCCGTATGCTTTCAACCTCGGTATGAGCGAAGAGCAAGCCAGCCAGTACGCGCTGGAAAAACTGGAATACCTGCTCGCTTCGCAAACCGCGCCGAAAGAAACCGCCGCCATCTTAATTGAATCCGTGCTGGGCGAAGGCGGATACGTCGTCCCGCCCACCTCATTCATGAAAGAGCTGCGCGAAATTTGCGACAAGCATGGAATCATGCTCATCTTCGACGAAGTGCAATCGGGCTTTGGGCGCACGGGCAAATGGTTCGCGCTGGAACACTTCGGCGTCATCCCCGATATTATCACTGCCGCGAAGGGAATCGCCTCCGGTATGCCGCTTTCGGGCGTGTTCACCCGCGCCGAGATAATGAAGAAAGTGGACGTTGGCTCGATTGGCGGCACCTACGGCGGGAACGTTCTCGCCTGCGCCGCCGGCGTCGCCACCATCCGCGCCATGCGCGAAGAAAAGATGCTGGAGAACGCAGCCGAGCGCGGAGAGCAATTAATGACCGGGCTGCGAAAATACCAGGAAGAGTATCCGCAAATCGGCGACGTGCGCGGAAAAGGGCTGATGGTCGGCACGGAGTTTATCGTGGACGGCTCGCAAGCCAAAGCCAAACCGCTGGTGAAGGAAATCATCCACAAGGCGGAGGAGAAGGGCTTGCTGCTGCTTTCGTGCGGAACGTTTGACAACACCCTGCGCTGGATTCCGCCGCTGAACGTCAGCGCCGCGCAAATCAACGACGGGTTGAAAATCTTCGGCGAAGCGCTCAAAGAGACTCTGAACTGACGAGCGATTCTTAAAAAAACGGGACTGCCTTTTCGACGGTCCCGTTTTTTTTTGTTTCACCTCGCCGCGCGCGGAATTCTTAATGGGAAGGCGGGCTGATAAATTTTCTCCGCGCGCTGTAAGAGGGGCCAGCCCAAAACGGGCTTATAAACGACCGGCGGGGGAGGGGGCGGAGGAGGCGGCGGCGCCAGCGCTTCCGTTTCTACCTGCGGCAGCGCAATGATGAACAACCTGCCCCAATTCCAATTCCCGTCTTTTTCAATGCAAGTTTGCAGCGTGACGTGCCGCTCGCCGCCGTACATCTCGTGAAACACTTGTCGCGCGTCGTAATCTTGCAGCGTTTCAAGGTCTTTATACAGCCCGTTGTACAGTTCCTCGTATTTGCGGATTTCTTCCACGACAAACGTCTCGACGCGGCGGTTGCCATACGCCAGAAAAACAAGGTCGCCTCGTTCAATGTTAAAGAAATGCCTGCCCGCCAGATAGTTGTGCGCCAACAGCCCTACGCTGCCCGCTTTTTGCGCCATGCGAAACTCGGTGACTTCGGCGTTCATCGGCGAGACGTAATCTTCGCGCCCCGGCGGCTGTTGAACGACGGGCAGCGCCAGCTTCAACGGAACGTAAACGCCGCGCAGCGTCTCGCCGTTCCCGTTGGCGACCTGCTCGACGAATTGTTCCAGCGTGGGCAGCGCATCGGCGGGGACTTCTTTCGCCTGCGCCGCAAGCGGCGGCGACATGGCGCAAAGAAACAGCGCGGCGAGCGCGAACAGTTTTACGCGGCGGAGGAAACGGAGTCTTGGTTGGGGACTCTTCATGCGATACCCTTTCGGAGGAAGATGAAAAAAGACGGGAACGAAAAACAAAAGAAACTTCCGCCGCCGAGACACGGGGCATTATATGGACGCGCTCCCGTTCTTCTCTTGCAAGATAATTGCAGCGCCCTTTTTCTTTTCTTTTTTGCAAGGCGATTCTTGCCGCCGCGCTTAAGCGAATCGTCAGGTTGATTCGCCGCTTCCCCTCTTGAATCTCGCGCAGGCGCTGTATACTAATTACGAGAGGAAGCGCGCATGGGCGAGAGAAAAAAAACTCCCAAACAAAACGCCGCCGAGGCGGGAGCGTTTTACCTGTTGTTTGAAAACAATCCCGTCCCTATGATTTTGTACGACGCGAAGACGCTCGCTATTTTGCGCGCCAACAACGCCGCCGCTTATCTGTACGGATACGCGCGCGAAGAGCTGGAACGGAGAAGCGTCGCCGACTTGCTGCCGCCGGACGAGACCGAGCGGCTGCGCGCGGTTTTGAAAGCCGAAGGTCCCGCCTTGCGGGTTTCCAACTTGTGGCGCAACCTTCGCAAAGACGGCGCGACGCTGCTTTTAGAAGTTTTTTCCCATGCGCTGCAATTTGAAGGGCGCGAAGCCATTCTGGTCGCCGCGCGCGACGTTACCCGCGCCAAACAAGCCGAAGAGATTCTAGTAAAATTAAAAAAGGCGGTGGACCTTTCCAGCGACGCCATCTTCATGACCGACGAAAACCGCGTGTTTACTTACGTCAACCCGGCGTTCACCGCGCTGTACGGTTACTCCGCCGAAGAGGTGTTGGGCAAGGCGACTCCGCGCATTCTGAGAAGCGGGCTGGTTGCGCCGCGGCAATACGCCGCCTTTTGGTCTGCCTTGAAAAGCGGACGGGGATTTCGCGGCGAATTCATCAACAAAAGGAAAAACGGCAAGCTGGTGGACGTCAGCGTTTCCGCTACGCCGGTGACGGGCGAAGACGGCGGCCTCATCGGCTATCTGACGATTCAGCGCGACGTCAGCGAGCGCATTCGCGCCGAAGAGGCGTTGCGCCGCGCGGAAGAAAACTATCGTTCCATCTTCGATAACGCCGCCGTCGGCATTTATCAATCTACGCCGCAGGGGCGCTTTCTCACCGTCAATGCGGCGATGGCGCGCATGTTCGGCTACGAAACGCCGGAAGAAATGCTTCAATCCGTTTCCAAAATTCAAACGCTATATTACCTCAACCCTGCCGACCGCGCTGAATTTCAACGTCAGATTGAACGGCAGGGGTACGTCGCCGATTTTTGCGCCTTGTGCAAGCGCCGCGACGGAAGCCAAATTTGGGTGGAAGAAAACGCCCGCGTCGTCCGCGATAAACGCGGCGCCCCGCTGTATTACGAAGGGTTCGCGGTGGACGTCAGCGCGCAAAAGCGGGCGGAAGCGGACCTGCTGGACGCGAAAGAATCGCTCGAACGAGCGAACCGCGAGCTCGCTCTGGCTTTGGAGCGCGAGCGCGTCCTGGCGCGCACCGACGGCTTGACTGGCCTATATAATTACCGCTACTTCTTTGAAGTCGCTTCGCGCGAATTTGAATCGGCGAAGCGCTACGGCTACCCGATTTCGATTTTGATGTTCGACGCCGACGGCTTCAAACAAATCAACGACACGCGCGGGCATCTGGTCGGCGACGTCATGCTGACCAAAGTGGGCGAAACGATCGCCGCCCAAATGCGCTCTTCCGATTCGCTGGCGCGCTACGGCGGCGACGAGTTTGTGGCGCTGCTCACTCACGCCGACGCGCGGCAAGCGCTCGCCATCGCCGAGCGCATTCGCAAGAGCGTGGAAGCCTTTCGTTTGAAAGTCGAAGGCGGCGAATTGAACGTTACTTTAAGCGTCGGCGTCGCGGAATTGCGCCGTCAGCCCGAAGATAGCGGCGTTGAGCGCGTCGTCCAACGCGCCGACCAGGCGCTTTACGCCGCCAAACAATCGGGACGCAACCAGGTCGTCCTTTACGAGGGAGAATAAATTCCCGCTTTTGAGAGGATGTTCTATGACAAACGGCAAAAAGCCTGCTCGAAGAATTTCTAATTTGAGAAAGAGGGCGCGCAGCCTGCTTGCCAAACGCGCGCCTTCCCATGAGACGCTGAATTCGCTGAAAGACGCGCGGCGGCTCGTCCTCGAATTGCAAATGCACCAAATCGAGCTCGAGTTGCAAAACGAAGAGCTGCAAGCCGCGCAGGAGGAACTGGCGCGGGAGCGCAAAAAGTACGAAGAATTGTATCTCTTCGCTCCGCTGCCTTACTTCACTTTTGACGAGCGCGACGTCATTGTGGACGTCAATTTTGCCGGCGCGGAGCTGCTCGGCGCGCGCGTCAAAGCGCTGTTGGGTCATCCTCTGTCGCCTTACCTGACCCCGTCTGCGCTGGAAGCTTTTATCGCCGCCCGCCGCGCCGCGCTCGAAACCGGCAGGCGCCAGACCTGCGAGCTGGAATTGCGGACGCGCAAACGCATCCCCTTTTACGTTCAGGCGCACACCGTCGCTTTGCCCGCCGAACGCGGGGCGCTCCAACTCTGGCGGACGGTTATGCTCGACGTCACCGAACACAAACTGGCGAATGAAAAACTGCGCGAAAGCGAGGAGCGCTTTCGTTTGCTGGCTGATTCGATGAGCGACGTCGTTTTCACTTTGGATTCGCGGCAGCGGCACGTTGGCCTATACGGAGATTGGGTTGCGCGCGCCGGCTTAACCCCTGAATTCTTTCTAGGCAAGACCGCGCGCGAAATTTTGGGCGAAGAAGCCGCCGCCGTTCACGAAGAGGCGAACCGCCGCGCGCTGACGGGCGAGCGGGTGGTTTACGAATGGTCCGCGCCCGCGTCGGACGGCGGGACCGCCTATTACCAGACCTCGCTTTCGCCCATTCGCAACGCGCGCGGAGAAACGACGGGCTTGGTGGGAGTCGGTCGCGATTTAACCCTATTTAAACGCGCGCAAGAAGCGCTGTTTCAGAGCGAAGCGCGCTATCGCAGCCTGTTCGATAACATGACCGAAGGCTTTGCCTTGCACGAGCTGATCTTTGACGAAAACGGCGAGCCTTGCGATTACCGCTTCCTCGACCTCAATCAGGCGTTTGAAACATTAACCGGTCTTAAACGAGAGCGAACGCTTGGCAGAACTCAGCGCGAAGTTTTGCCGCAGGAAGACCGCTTCTGGTTTGAGGCGTATAAAAACGTGGCGCTGGGCGGCGCGCCGATTCGCGCCGAGCATTATTCCCTCGCGCTGAAACGCTATTACGAAGTTTACGCTTATTCGCCCGCGCAAAATCAATTCGCCGTCATCTTCACCGACGTCACCGCTCGCAAACAAGCGGAGGAAAGGCTGGAACGCTTAAACGCCGAGTTGGAATGGCGCGTGCAAGAGCGCACGCGCGAACTTTTGGAAGCGCAAGAGCGACTGACGCGGCAGGAAAGACTCGCCGCGCTGGGGCAAATGGCGGGCAGCGTCGGCCACGAGCTGCGCAACCCGCTCGGCGTTATTGCCAACGCCGTCTATTATTTGAATATGGCGCAAGAAGACGCGGACGAAAAAACAAAAGAATATCTCCATTTGATTGCGCGCCAGACGGAAATCGCCAGCAAGACCATCAACGACCTGCTGGATTTCACCTGCGTGAAGTCGCTGGAGCGCAGCGCGGTCTCTCTCCCCGCTCTGACTCGCAAGGCGGTGGAAAACCTACCCGGCTGCGAAGCCGTTCAAATGCGCTTCGACTTGCCCGAAGACCTGCCCCGCGTCTACGCCGACCCGCAGCACATCCGCCAGATTCTCGTCAACCTGACCTTGAACGCCTGTCAGGCGATGGGTGCGCGCGGGGGCGAAGTCATCTTTTCCGCGCGCGCCGACGCCGCGGCGCGAACCGTTTCCCTTTCAGTGCGCGATACCGGATCAGGCATTGCGGCGGACATTATGCCCAAACTGTTCGAGCCGCTCTTCACCACCAAAGCGCGAGGCATTGGCTTGGGGCTGCCTGTTTGCCGCAACCTGGCGGAAGCGAACGGCGGTAGCGTTGAAGTGGAAAGCCAACCAGGGATTGGCAGCGTTTTTACGCTGGTCTTGCCCATGCACGCAGAAGGGAGATCCCCGTGACTGAACAAACTGCCGTCCTCATCGTAGACGACAACCCTCCCATGGCGAACACTCTCGCCGATATTTTATCCATGAAAGGCTACGCCGCGCATACCGCTTATTCTGGCGCGGAGGCTCTGGATGTGTTGCAATCGAAAAAAATTCACGTCATGTTGACCGACGTGGTGATGCCCGATATGAACGGCGTCGAGCTCTACCGCGCTTCCAAACACGTTGCGCCCCGTTTGGTTACCTTCCTGATGACCGCTTATGCCGCCGACGAAATTATTCGAGACGCGCTCGCCGAAGGGGTGCGCACCGTGTTGACCAAGCCGCTGGATGTGACTCTCCTGTTAAATTTGCTGTCCGCCGTCGAGCAGGCTTACCTGCGCCGTTAGCCGTTGAATCAAAACGCGCAGGCTAAACGGAGCGTTTTCTTCGGTTCGCCTTGCTCGCGCCGCGCAAGCCCTGAATTCTTAAGGAACGCCTATGAACGCAAACTGGCTCGCCCTTGCCGAAACGGCCACGCTGCTTGCTATGCTGATTTTGCTGGCAATCTTCGTCTGGGTCTATCACAGAAAGCCTGGTGAATTTTCCGCTTTGTGGATTTTCGGCTGGTCGCTTTACGCTTTACGCCTTGCTTTTGGCGTGTGGAACGCGCTGGCAGGACCTGCCCTGCCGCTGACCATTGCTTATTACGAGGCGTCCGCGTTGAGTTCCATCATCCTGCTGCGCGCCGTTCTCAAAGACGTAAAAGGCGAGTCGTTTCGCGTTTGGGATTGGCTCGCCTTCGCCGGCGTCAGCGCGTGGATTATTTGGGGCGCGTACATCGCGCGCGACCTCTTCTGGCTTTCGCTGCCGACCTTCTTTTTCTTTGGCGCGACGCAAATTCTCTCCGGTTATTATTTTCTCGCCAAACGAGGCGCTTACATAGGCGCGCGGCTGGCGGGCTGGGGATTCGTCTTGTGGGGGCTGCACAAACTCGATTACCCGTTTTTGCGCCCGATGGAATGGTTCGCGCCCATCGGTTACATCATCGGCGCGTTTTTGTCTATTATTATCGGCATTGGCGTTTTGACGCTGCTCTTTGAACGCTCGGAGGAGCGGCTGGCGTTGGCGCTGGAAGCCACGCAAGACGGCGTGTGGGATACGGACTTGAAGACGGGAAGCGCCTATTTCAGCCCGGCTTATTTTTCCATGTTGGGGTACGCTCCCGGCGAGATTTCAACCGCGCAATGGGATCGGCTGATTCACCCTGAAGACCGCGAAGCGGTCCTGACGGCGAACCGCGAATGCGTTGAAAATCTGCGCGAACGTTTTGAAGTGGAGTTTCGCATGAAAGCGGCGGACGGCGCGTGGAAGTGGATTTTGGCGCGCGGCAAAGCCGCGCAACGCGACGAGCGGGGGCGCGCTCTGCGCTTGATTGGCGCGCACACCGATATTACCGCGCGCAAACAAGCGGAGGAAGAAATCCGCGAACTGAACGTCGAACTGGAACGCCGCGTGGAAGAACGCACGCGCGAGCTGTTGCAAGCGCAGGAACAATTGCTGCGCGTCGAAAGGTTCGCCCTGCTGGAGAAAATCGCCGGCGGAATTGGACGCCAGCTGCGCGACCCGTTGGGAATCGTTTCCAACGCGGTATATTATTTGAAAGCCGCTCAAGCCGACGCCGAGCCGAAAATCAAAGAATATCTCGACGTCATTGAGGGGCATGTCTATATTTCGGATATGATTGTCTCCAATCTATTAAGTTTCGTCGGAGAGGGCTTCGGCGCAGCCGGCGCGATCTCTGCGTCGCAGACGATTCAGCAAACCTTGAAGCGTTTTCCTCCGCCGCAGGGCGTGCAGGCGCTTCTCGATCTGCCGCCCAATCTGCCGCAGGCGCGCGTGAACGCGCGGCAATATATTCAAATTCTCAGCAACCTGCTCCAAAACGCTTATCAAGCCATGCCTGCCGGCGGCGAGATTTCCATTCGCTGCCGCATTGCCGAAGGCTGGCTGTTGACCACCGTGGCTGATAACGGGGTGGGCATTCCGCCTGAAAATATGGAAAAACTCTTCGAACCGCTCTTCACCACCAAGCCCCAAGGGACGGGGTTGGGGTTGGCGGTCGTCAAAAAATTAGCGGAAGCCGCCGGCGGAAGAATCGAAGTCCAAAGCCCGGCTGGCAAAGGCAGCGCGTTTAATGTGTATTTGCCGATAGTAGAACCCTAACATGAGCAAGCCAGCCAATAGAAGCTTTAGAGAGCGTTTTGAAATTCATGTTTTAACCACAAATGAACACAGATGAACACAAATAAATTGGATTTAAAGGTAATTTCATCGCGTTTTTTATCAGAATTAGCGTTCATCTATGGTATATAAAACACTCGCTTAGAGAGTGTTTTGAAATTCATGTTCTAACCACAGATGAACACAGATAAATTGGATTTATAGGTAAATTCACCGCGTTTTTTATCAGAA
>DAOUBR010000045.1:0-17924 GCA_034432535.1 Anaerolineales bacterium
TGCCGGTGGCGTTGGAGCAAGGCTCGAAGTTCGCCATCCGCGAAGGCGGTCTGACCGTCGGCGCCGGCGTCGTCACCAAGATTATCGAATAGTTCAAACCATCGCGCGGCGCGGCGTTCTCCCGCGAAGGCGAATTCCGCGCCGCCATTTTGAATCAAGTTGGAAAGTAAGGTAGAATAGAATGGCTTCTAAGAAGAAAGACGTCCGCCCGGTGATTACCTTGCAGTGCAGCGATTGCAAAGAGCGGAATTACACCACCGAGAAAAACCGCCGCAACGACCCGAATCGGCTGGAATTTAAGAAATATTGCTCGCGCTGCAAGAAGCACACGGTGCACCGCGAGACGAAGTAAGTTCGGATAGTTTCGTGGTCAAGCGCTCCGGTCGGAATCCGACCACGAGACGAGCGGACGACGAGACTATCAGACCAACACAGGCCAATAGCTCAATTGGCAGAGCACTCGTCTCCAAAATGAGAGGTTGTGGGTTCGATTCCTACTTGGCCTGCCTGTAGCGCTGAACGCCGCGGAGAGCGGCGTTTTAGCCGTAAATTCAAGAAGGAGCGTTCCTTTGGCTGAGAAAGATAAGAAAGCGAAGAAAAAAGAAAACTTCATTCAGCGCTGGTACCGCGAAACGAGCGGCGAGCTGCGGAAGGTGAACTGGCCCACTTTGCCCGAAGCCCGGCGGCTGACGATTTACGTGCTGATTACGATGGCGGCGATGGGAATCTTTCTCGCCGGCGTGGATTTCCTCGGCGACCAGCTCATCAGCCTGATTTTGGGTTTGTAATCACAGAAGAGGATTGAAATGGATTTTTCGGAAACGCAAGACCCGTTGGAGCAGGAACAAGCGGAAGAGCGCAACGCGGAGGAACAACCCCTTCCCGCGGGAGATTCCGATTCCTCCCAGCCGAAAGCGCGTTCCGAAAATCAAATTCCCGCCGATTTGCCGCCCGTCGAAGTCGCCGAAGAAGGCCCCGCCTGGTATGTGATTCACTGCTATTCGGGCTATGAAAACAAAGTGCGGCACAACCTGGAGCAGCGCATTGAGACGATGGGCATGAAAGACAAGATTTTCGACGTCTTTATTCCCATGCAGGAAGAAATCGAAGTCAAAGACGGCAAGCGCAAAACGGTGGAGCGCCACATCTTCCCCGGCTATGTGCTGGTGAACATGATACTTTCGGAAGAATCGTGGTATGTGGTGCGAAACACGCCCGGCGTGACCGGCTTCGTCGGCATGGGCAACGCGCCCACGCCGCTGCGCCCGGAAGAGGTGGCGCAGATTGTCAAACGCACCGAAGCCGAAGCGCCGACGATCAAAGTGACCTACAAAGTAGGCGAGCGCGTCCGCATCATTGACGGGCCCTTCAACGACTTTCGCGGCGTCGTCTCTGAAATTGATATGGAGCGCTCCAAAGTGCGCGTGATGGTCAGCTTCTTCGGGCGCGAGACGCCGGTGGAATTGGACTTTTTGCAAGTAGAAAGAGCGTAAAAACGTTCGAGCGCCGCGGCGCTTGAGCGGTGTACGTGGGAGGGTCTCCCAAAATGACCCGCTATAACCACAAGGAGTTTAAGAAATATGGCGAAGAAACTAAAAGCAATCGTACGTTTACAATTGGAGGCGGGCAAAGCCACGCCCGCGCCTCCCGTCGGCCCCGCGCTGGCGAGCCATGGCATTAACATCATGGCGTTCTGCAAAGAATATAACGCGCGCACCTCCAACCGTCCCGGCGAAATTCTCCCCGCCGAAATTACCATCTACACCGACGGCTCGTTTACCTTTGTGCTGCGCACCTCGCCCGCCGCGGTGATGATTCGCAAAGCCGCGAAGGTGGAAAAAGGCTCCGGCGCGCCCAACAAGCAGAAGGTCGGCAGCGTCACCCGCGCGCAGGTGAAGGAAATCGCCGAAGCGAAGATGAAAGACTTGAACGCCATCAATCTTGAAGGCGCGATGAAGCAGATTGAAGGCACCGCCCGCTCGATGGGCATTACAATCGTTGACTAATTTTTTGTGGGAGGGTTGTTAGTCTGATAGCCGCGCAGTCGCGTAGTCGCGTTGTCTTGCAAGTTCGGCGCAAGACGCTTCGACTATCGGGCTGTTCGACGAGCGGACTGCTCCCGCTTGCACCACGGAGGAAATCATGGCTAAACACGGAAAGAAATATACGGCGGCCGCCGCCAAAGTGAACCCCGATAAAATTTACACCACCATCGAGGCGATGACGCTGGTTAAAGAAACCGCCGTCACCAAGTTTGATTCGACGGTGGAAGTGCATTTGCGCACCACGCTCGACCCGCGCCAGTCGGACCAACAGTTGCGCGACGTGGTCGTGTTGCCGCACGGGCTGGGCAAGACCGTGCGCGTGCTGGTCTTTTCTCAGGGCGAAGGCGCGGCTGCCGCGCGCGCGGCTGGCGCCGACTTGGTCGCCGACGACGATGAAACGTTGAAGAAAATCGAAGGCGGCATGTTGGATTTTGACGTGGCGATTGCCACGCCCGACGCGATGGGTAAGGTGGGGCGGCTGGGGCGCATCCTCGGTCCGCGCGGGCTGATGCCCAACCCGAAAGCCGGCACCGTCGTTCCGCCTCAGGATATTGAGCGCGCGATTAAAGAAGCCAAAGCCGGGCGCGTGGAATTCCGCCTCGACAAGACCGCGAATATTCACGTCTCCATCGGCAAGGCTTCTTTCACCCCCAAGCAGCTGGCGGAAAACTACGCCGCGCTGATGGACGCCATTAACAAGGCGCGTCCCGCCGGCGCGAAAGGCGCTTTTATCAAGCGCGCCACCGTCGCCAGCACCATGGGTCCCGGAATCAAAGTGGACCCGAACGAATCTTTGAAAGGCGTCGAATAGCGATATTCGTTAACCTGAAATAAAGCCACTTCGCCAGTGAAGGCGGGCGCCGCGCGCAACCCCGTGCGAAACGAATCAGGGGCTGCGGCAGGCTTAATCCCCCGCTCAGGTGAAGACTTCAGCGATACGTTCCCCTCCAAGGAAACGCGAAAGTCTTTGCCTGTGATAGTGGCAAAGACTTTTTTTGAAAGGAGGTGAATTTCCTTTGGCAATTTCAAAAGAACGCAAGGAAGCGGTCCTCGCTCGTTATAACGAGTGGGTGCGGCGCAGTCAAGCGGCGATTCTGGTGGAATACACCGGAACGAAGATGAAGGCGCTCGACGCCATCCGCGCCAAGATTCGCGAATCGGGCGGCGAGTTTCACGTCGTCAAGAATACGCTTGCCCGCCGCGTCTTTGCTGAAAACGGCATGGATTTCCCCAAAGATTATCTGGTGAAATCTACGGCGATTTCGTTCGCGTTTAGCGACCCCGCCGCCACGGCGAAAGCCCTGACCGAATCGTTGAAAGGCAACGAGTTTATCAAGGTCAAGGGCGGCTTGATGGCTGGCAAGTCGTTGAGCGCCGCGCAGGTCAAAGCGCTGTCCGAAATGCCGCCGCTGCCCGTCATGCGCGCGCAACTGTTGGGCGTGTTGCAAGCCCCCGCCGGCAAGCTTGTCCGCACGATTGCGGAACCGGCGCGCGGTCTGGCTGCCGTCGTCAAAGCGAACGCGGAAAAGCAGGACGCTGCCGCCGCCGCTTAATGCGGCGCGATAGGTCGTATCAACTTTCGTGTTTTTAAATAAAAGACTATCTCGTAAGGAGTTTCAATCATGTCCGAAAAATTGACCAAACTCGTGGAGGAACTTTCCACGCTGTCCGTTCTGGAAGCCGCCGAGCTGGTGAAGATGCTCGAAGAGAAATGGGGCGTTTCCGCCGCCGCGCCCGTGGCGGTCGCCGCTGTGGCTGGCGGCGCGGCGGCCGCCGCCGCCGAACCCGTTGAAGAGAAGACCGAATTTGACGTGGTCATCAAAGACGCGGGCGCCAAGAAGATTGACGTCATCAAGGTCATTCGCCAGCTCACCAGCCTTGGCTTGGGCGAGGCGAAAGCCCTCGCCGAAACCGCCGGCGGCAAAGTGCTTTCTGCCGTCGGCAAGGACGCCGCGATGGACGCCAAGAAGAAGCTCGAAGAAGCCGGCGCGACCGTCGTGGTCGAATAAGGTTTTCCGCGCAATAAAAAAAGACGCCTCCGCAAAGAGGCGTCTTTTTTGTCGCGCTTGCGCTCGCTTTCTTACATGGGGCGATCGCAACCCCAAGGGTCTATATCTGGGTCGCACACCGGCGCGGCGGGCGTTTCTTCCTCTGCGCCTTCGTTGAAATTGCGCGGCGGGAAGATGGTTTTTTGGAAGATAATTTCTTTGGTGGATTTTTCAAAAACGCTGAGCAGGGCGGGGTCGCTGCCGGCGCGGAAGGGTCCCGTGCAAACGAGCTGGTCGGCGGAGACCGCTTCGCACTGGAAGTATTTGCCGCCTAATGTCCCGCCATATTTTGCGCCTGGGTCAAACCCGCCAGTTACGAAAATGTCAATCTGGACGTGCGTCTTGGTCAGGCGCGATACGTTGACGGTTCCATCCAGCGCGGCGGCGCGCAAGACGCTGAAAAGCAGCGCGGCAGATAACGCCATAAAGAGAACGAAAGCAGGTTTAAAAAATTTCATTTTTTCTCCTCTCATAAATATATAATATTATTTTGGGACGCTTTTTCGCAAATGATTTGTCGCAAACATTATTCCACGTTGCTACGAGGGGGGGAAGCCGGCGAAGCAATCTCCTGGTAGGCGTTGGAATTGCTTCTCCACGCCTTGCTCGGGGCGGGCGCTTCGTTCGCAACGACGTTCTCGCAATAAGGTAATTTCTTCCAATTATTACACAAATTGTCGAAAATTGAAAGTTAAAATAACCTGAATTCGGGATAAGCCTTGTGAACCGTCCTGAAGGCTTTGTGCGAGCGACTTCAAGGGTCAAATTTAGCCTTCGGGACGCTTATTCCGAATTGACTTTAAAATAAAGCGATGGTTCTTTATGAATTAGGTCGCTAAAATTGGGCGTTTTGGGTCGAAGATTGTTTTATTTCTTTTTTCCGCCTTTTGCCATTTCGTCCCGGACCGTAGCGTATAGGCTCTCGGCGTGAAGTTCGCTCAGCGAGTAACAGGGCGCTTTGAGGTGGTCGGCGAGTTGCTGCGCCAGTCCCTGGTCGAAGGCGGCGTGTTCCATGTTAATCACCACCGAGCGGATTTTCTCTTGCGCAATCATCTCGGCGAATTTGAAGCTTTCTTCTTGCGGGGGGAGCGCGCCCACCGAGACGTTGCCCGCGCCGTCGGTGAGAATGATGAGCAGCGGTTCCACGTCGGGGTGAATATGTTTTTCGTGCATTAACACGTCGTGCGCCATAAGCAAGCCCGCCGAAAGAGGGGTCTTGCCGCCGACGGGGATATCCATCAGGGCGCGTTGGGCGAGCTGCACCGAACTGGTGGGAGATAAGACTAGCGTGGCGCGGTCTTTTTGGAAGACAATCAACCCCACGCGGTCGCGGCGCTGGTAGGCGTCAGTTAACAGGGATAAAATTGCGCCTTTCGTGGCGTTCATGCGTTCCGCCACCGCCATAGACCAGGAAGCGTCTACTAAAAATAAGACCAGATTGGCGACCCGCTTGACGCGCACCTTGCGTTGCAAATCGCCGCGCTTGATGGAAAAGGCGAGCTTCTTGCGTTCCGCCGCGCGTTGGCTTTGGTAGGGCGCCGCGGCGCGAATGGTAGCGTCGAAGGCGATGTCGGTCAGGTTGTCTCCCGCCGGGCGCGCTTTGATATACCGCCCGTGCTTGCGCTCGGTTTTGGTCAGCGAGCGCCGTCCCGCTTGCTTGCGGGCGAGCTTATCGAGCGGGGTGTTTAGCTTTCGAGGCTGGAAGGTCTCGCCGGGCTTGACTTTCTGCCCGCCGTCCCACCAATTCGCGTTGGCGCTGGCGAATACCTCGCGCTGCTGAATGTGGTCGGGTTGGTTTTGCTGCGGACCCTCCTGCGCCTCGTCTTCAATCTTTAAGTTTTTTTTTCCTGAGATTCGCCTTGCTGGCTTTCGGAATTGTCGCCGGCGGTTTCGTCGGGCGTGGATTGTCCGGTGAGCTGTTCGATGCGCTCTTGCAGTTGCTCGGCGGAAATTTCCGCTTGCTGGAAGGGCGTGCGTTTGATGCGGTGGGGCAGCGCCAGCTCCGCGGCGAGGGCGATATCGTGGTCGTTGATTTGGCTGCGCCCTTCAAAGGCGGCTTCGGCGCGCGCGGCTTTGAGGATAACCAGGTCGGCGCGGTGTCCGTCCACGTTTAGCGAGGCGGTCAGCGCGGCGATGGAGAGCAAATCGCGGCTGGTATATTTCACTTTTTCCACCAGCTCGCGCGCGCGGGCAATCTGCTCCGAGAGCTCTTTTTCTTTCGGTAGCCAGGTCTGACGGAAGGCTTCGGCGTCGCGCTCGTAGGCGATGTTGCGCTCCATGATGGTGACGCGCTCGCGCGCGTCGCGAATTCCGACGATATCCACCGAAAGCGCGAAGCGGTCGAGCAGCTGCGGGCGGAGGTCGCCCTCTTCGGGGTTCATCGTGCCGACGAGGATGAAACGCGCGGGGTGGGCGAAGGAGATGCCTTCGCGCTCGACGGTGTTGACGCCCATGGCGGCGGAATCGAGCAGAATGTCTACCACATGGTCGTCCAGCAGGTTCACTTCGTCAATGTAAAGCAAGCCGCGATTGGCGCTGGCAAGCACGCCCGGTTCGAAGCGCCGCTCGCCTTTTTGGATGGCTTTTTCGATGTCGAGCGTTCCGACCACGCGGTCTTCGGTGGCGGAGACGGGCAAATTGACGAAAGGCGTGGCGCGTTCCGCCTCCGGAAGCGATTTTGCGCCGTGGGCGCGTTCCTTACACTCGGTGCACCATGTGGCGGGCTTGTAGGGGTCGCAGCCAAAGCGGCAATCTTGCACGACTTTGACGCGCGGCAGCAAGGCAGCCAGCGCGCGCGCCGCGGTGGATTTTGCCGTGCCGCGCTCGCCGCGAATCAACACGCCGCCGATGCGGGTATCTACGGCGTTCAAAATCAGAGCGCGTTTCATGCGCTCTTGTCCAACGATAGCGGTAAAGGGAAAGATAGCGGGCATGTAGGTTTAACTCCGAGGGGCGATTATAACTCTTTTTAGAGAAAGCCGTATCTGTAACAGGATAGACAGGATAAGCAGGGCGTTTTTGCCGGTGGGTTTAACAGGATAGACAGGATAGACAGGATATTTTTGCCCTTCGTTTTTGCTTGACTCGCGCGCCTTTCCGTGTTACTATCCAACCCAGATAGGAAAACGGTAGGTTGCGTTGGTAAGAAAGACTTCAACGGCTCGCGGTTTGACTGGCGGGCTGTTTTGTTTTTACCTCCGATGGAACAAACAGATTTACCTATAACATTCTTTTCAATTGCCAAAGGAGGCAAAAATGTCCAATCGTATTATCGGCACGGTCAAATGGTTCAACGGGGATAAGGGGTACGGCTTCATCGAGCGCGAAGGCGGCGCCGACGTATTCGTCCACTTCTCCGCCATTCAAGGCGAAGGTTTCCGCAACCTGAACGAAGGTCAAAAGGTCGAGTTCGCGGTTGAAAAGGGACCGAAAGGCATGCAGGCGACCAACGTCTCCGTGTTGAGCTAACCGCTTATAAAAAAAGAGCCTGAGGCGCGCTTCAGGCTCTTTTTGATTTAAAACGGCTCACAGCCAACGGCGGCGTTTCATCCACAGGAACATCAGCGCCGGCAGCAGCAGCATCAGCGTCAGCGTGCCGTAAAGCATGAAGGGCAGCGTCCACGCCTCGTAGGGCGGGTTGGCGGCGAAAAAGTTCATCCCAAAGAAGCCGGTGATGAAGCTCAGCGGCATGAACAGCGTGGTGATGACGGTCAGGGTTTTCATCACTTCGTTCATGCGGTTGTTGACGACCGAAAGATAAACGTCCAATGCGCCGCCGACGAGGTCGCGCAGGCTTTCGTTAATATCGTGCAGGCGGACGAGGTGGTCGTAAATATCGCGGAAGAAGACGCGGTCTTTACGGTCAATCACGGCGTATTCGTCGCGCGCCATTTTGTTCAGCGCTTCTCTTTGCGGCAGCAGGATGCGGCGCATGGCAAGCAGGACGCGCTTTAAGGTGAACAGCCGCTCGACGGTCTCCGAATCGGGGCGGGCGAACACCTTGTCTTCCATCAGGTCAATCTCGTCGTCTATTTTTTCAATAATCGGCAGGTAATCGCCGACGACGGCGTCAATCAGTTTGTAGAGCAGGTGGTCGGCGCCGTCGCGGGAGTAGCGCGGGTCGCGCTGGCTGTTTTCCCAGACGGTTTCCAGAGAAGGAATGGCGTGGTCGTGATGGGTGACGACGTAATTGCGCCCCAGAAAAATATCCAGCTCGTCTATCTCCGTGTCCCAAGGCTCAGGCTGGGGGACGAGGCGCATGTAGTTCAGCACGATGTAGAGGTATTCGCCCCAGTCGTCAATTTTGGGGGCGTGCGTTTGTTCGAGCGCGTCTTGAATGGCGAGGGGGTGAAAGCCGAAGCCTTCGAGGATGGGGCGGGAGCTTTCGTTTGGTTCGGCGAAAAAATCCGCCCACAAGAAGCCGCGACGCTCTTTCAGCAGGCGGGGGAAGGCGGCGGGGGAGATTTCGGCTTGCGGCGGCTTGTTGAGCTGGAAATGCAGGGCGCGAATCATAAAATTACCTCCGGAACGGGAAATTTTAATATTTCAAAACAAAAATTAATAATATTGATTTTTCTGTTGACAAAATTTAAAAAAGCGCTACAATTTAATCAATAAATTGATTGAACAGCTGCCGATTTTCGAAAAAGGTTTTGAATGATCAACAAAATTTACTCTCAAATTGAAAGCCTTCAGAAAATTTACCGCGAGTATCCGCGCGTATTCTGGAACGTCGTCGCCGTCACTTTTATTGACCGTCTGGGCGGCGCTTTGCTTTTTCCGTTTTTTGCGCTCTATCTTACCAGCAAATTCAATATCGGCATGACTCAAGTCGGCGTTTTGTTTGCCGCGTTTTCGCTTTCCAGTTTCGGCGGAGCGGCGCTGGGCGGCGCGCTGACCGACCGCTTTGGGCGCAAGGGAGTCATCATCTTCGGGTTGGTCGCTTCTTCGCTCAGCGTGCTGGCGATGGGGCTGATTGATTCCTTTCAGGCGTTCTTTTTTCTGGCTTTGTTCGTTGGGCTTTTAACCGACGTCGCCGGTCCGGCGCACCAAGCCATGATCGCCGATATTCTGCCCGAAGAAAAACGCGCCGACGGGTTCGGCGTGCTGCGGGTGGCGTTCAATCTCTCCGTCGTGATTGGCCCCGCTATCGGGGGAATCCTCGCGGCGCGTTCTTACATGCTGCTCTTTGTGGCGGACGCGGTCGTCTCGCTTTTGACGGCGAGTCTGGTCTTTCTGTTTCTGCCGGAGACCAAGCCGCAGGCTCGCCCCGGCGCGCCGAAACAAACCGTCGCTTCCACTTTTGCCGGTTATGGGCAGGTCTTTCGCAACGGCGCGTTTATGCTCTTTCTCGGAGCGGTGGCGCTGCAAGTCTTTACCTATATGAACATGAACACGACGCTCGGCGTGTATTTGCGCGACCAGTATGCGGTTTCCGAGTCGGGCTACGGCTGGCTGTTGAGCCTGAACGCGGGCATGGTCGTGTTGATGCAATTTCCCATCACCCGCCGCGTTTCCAAATATCCGCCGATGTTGATGATGGCGGCTGGAACTTTGCTTTACGTCGTCGGCTTCTCCATGTACGGCTTTGTGACCACTTACGCGCTGTTTACGCTGGCGATGGCGATTCTCACGCTGGGCGAGATGGTCGTCTCGCCCGTGTCGCAGGCGCTGGTCGCTTCCTTTGCGCCTGCGGACATGCGCGGAAGATATATGGCGGTCGCCGGCTTGTCTTGGGGAATTCCCTTCGCCGTCGGTCCCTATCTTGCCGGGCTGCTTCTGGACGGACCGCATCCGCAGGCGTTGTGGTATGCGGCGGGCGCGGTGGGGACGCTCTCCGCGCTGTGTTTCCTCGCCTTGCATGTCGCGCGCAATCGCCGAGAGGCTCGGGAAGCAGAAGCGGCGCTGCAAGAAAATTTTGCCCCGCAAAAAGGAGTTGAACTTTTATGAGACCCGCGCCTACCCGCTGCCCCATTTGCGAATCGGAGTTGGAAGTCGCCCGCTTGCATTGTATGACTTGCGATACTTCCATTGAAGGGCATTTCTTCTCCGGCCAGTTCGCCAACCTGACGCCCGAACAACTCTCCTTCGCGCTGACCTTCATCCGCTGCGAGGGAAAAATCAACCGCATGGAGCAGGAGCTGAACCTTTCTTATCCCACCATTCGCAACCGTTTGCATGAAGTCATCCGCGCGTTGGGATACGAACCCGGCAAGGACGAGCCGGTTGAAGTCGTCGAATTGACGCAAGAGGAACGCAATCGCATTCTGGAAGACTTGCGCAACGGAAAAATCACGGCGGAAGAAGCCACGCGCCTGCTGCGCGGAGAGGAGGACTAAGCCCATGTCTAAAACCATTTCTGCGGGACGCAATCCCAAAATTTTGATTGAGCGCGTCGGCGGCGATTTAAGCCTCGTCGGCTGGGAGGGCGAGGATATTCTGCTCAAGGGCGACGACGACCAAATGACCGTCCGACAGGACGGCGAGACGACGACCATCTCGTGCGAGGACGACCTTTCGCTGCGCGTTCCGAAAAACGCGGCGGCGACGATTGAGCGCGTCGAGGGCGACGCCGCCATTCGCGGCGTGTGGGGCGGCGTCCATTTGAACGACGTCGAAGGCGACCTTTCCGTCCGCGACGTGAACTCCATTTCGGTGGAGACCGCCCATTCCGATTTAAGCCTGCGCAGCGTGAAAGGCGACGCGCGGGTGAAGACCGCGCTGAGCGACGTTTCCATCCGCGAGGTGGCAGGCAACCTGACGCTGGAATCGGCGGCGGACGACCTGGCTTTGCGCGACGCGCACGGCAACGTGTTCGCTAACGTCGGCGGCGACGTGGTGTGGTATCTCGACCCGCAGCCGGGAGGCGTTTATTCGATGACGGCGGGCGACGACGTCTTGCTGGTGACGCCGCCGCGCGCCAACGCCACGCTGACTCTCAACGCCGACGAGATTGAAGTGGAGTGGGAGGGTATTGAGCGCAACGACGGCTCCTCCTCCCGCGTGATTACGCTGGGCGACGGTTCCGCTTCGGTGACGGTCAACGCCGGCGGCGATATTCGCGTCACCAACCAACCCAACGCGGGCGAATTCGCCGAGGACTTCGGCAACTTTGCGGGAATCGGTCTGGACTGGTCCGGCTTTGGCGAGCGCATTTCGCGCCGCGTGGAAGAAGCCGCCCGCCGCGCCACGCAGCGCGCCGAAGAAGCGACTCGCCGCGCCGAGCGCGCCGCCCGCCGCGTGGACGCGAAGGTCAATTTGCAGATGGGGCGCTGGAAGTGGGATTTGACTCCCAAGCCCGAAGCCTCGAACGAAGAGCGGCTCGCCATTTTGAAGATGCTGCAAGAAAAGAAAATCACCGCCGAAGAAGCGGAGACCCTGCTTGCCGCGCTGGAAGGCGAATAAAAAATGGAAACGACCGTTACGAAAGTAAAACGACAGCCCTTATTGAGCGCAACCTTGATTCTCTTCCTCGTGGCGATGATTTTTGCCAACGTCGGCGGGAACATGTATGGTCCGCTCATGCCGCTTTACTTGCGCGAGCTGAAAGCCAGCGTGCCGCAGGTGGGCATGTTTTTTACGCTTTCGCAAATCGTCCCGTTGCTGCTGCAGATTTTGGGCGGCTGGCTGAGCGATAGAATAGGGCGGCTGCGCGCCATTGCGCTGGGCAGCCTGTTCGGCGTTTTGACTTTCTTCCCGTTGATTCTCGCTTCCGATTGGCGCTGGCTTTTGCTAGGCAGCGCTTTTGGCGCCATCACCGGCTCGCTGGTGGGACCGAGCTTCGACGCCTTTGTCGCCGAGCATTCCAGCGAGGAAAATCGCGCCAAAGTGTTCGGCGTGACGCAATCGCTGTTTATGATTGTCTCGGTCGTCGGCCCTCCGCTGGGCGGGTTTTTGGTCAGCCTGTACGGTTTCAAGGGCATGTTGCTGGTCGCCGCGGGTTTTTATGTCGTCGCCACCGTCATTCGTTTGGGCATGGCGCGCGAAGCGGCGAAGAGCCAGGCTTCCAAGCCGCAGCCGCTGACTTTTAGCAGTTTGAAGGCGAATCTTTCCGCGATGTTCGGCATGGTTTTCGCGGGCGGACTAATCACCTGGATTTTGATTACAGACGGAATCCGCGATTCTTCTTTCGCGCTTTCGATGAATCTCATGCCGGTTTATTTGCAAGACGTCGGCAAAGTCAGCGTGGCGCAAATCGGCTGGATGAACAGCCTGTTCGGCGTCGGCGTGATGGCGTTCACCATGCCCGGCGGCTGGCTGGCGGATAAGATCGGCGAGCGCACGACGATTGCTTTGGGCATGGGGTTGGTGAGCGCTTCGCTGTTTATGTTCGTCGGTTTTCCGCCGCAATGGACGTTGATTTACTTTATCGGCTGGGCGCTGGCGGGCGCGGGCGTGGGGTTGATGTCGCCGGCTTATCAATCGCTCATTAGCAAAGCCGTGCCGCAATCGTTGCGGGGGACGGCTTTTGGGCTGTTTAGCACCAGCTTGGGAATTATCTCGCTGCCCGCTCCGTGGATTGGCGCGCAATTGTGGGAGTCGGTCAGCCCGCGTTTTCCGTTTATGATAACGGCGACCGTCGCCATGCTTTCCATTATTCCCATTCTTTTAAAATTCCGCCTGCCCGCAAAGGTTGAGGCGCAAAACGAAGGAGGCTCATAAATGTCCAACGAGGAACGCAAACAAATTTTACAAATGGTCGCGGATGGTAAAATCAGCGCCGAAGAAGCCGCTCAGCTGATGCGCGCGCTGGACGAACCGGCGGAGGAGAACGCGCAAATTATCCCGCACGAGCCTTCTTTCCAATCCGAAAGCGGCGAGGAAGACCCAACCTGGAAGGAAAAGCCCGACGCGCCGGAGTTTGAGAAAGTGAAGCGGCGCGCCTTCGCGCTCTCGCAAATTCCCCTCTGGCTGGGCGCGCTGCTCGTCACCCTTTCCGCGTGGGGCATGTTCGCCGCGCTGCAAAGCGCGGGCATGAACTTTTGGTTTTTCTGCCTGACCGCGCCGCTGACTCTGGGCGTGCTGCTGATTGCGCTCGGCGCGGGCGGAAAATCTTCCCGCTGGCTTTATCTCAACGTGGAACGCTCGAATCCGCCCGAAGGAGGTCCGCGCCGCATTACGCTGGCGCTGCCGCTCCCGCTGGGGCTGGTCGCCTGGTTCTTGCGGAATTTTGGCGAGCATATTCAAGGATTAAAACGCACGTCTATAGACGAAGTCGTCTCGGCGATTGAGATGACCAAAAGCGTCAGCGAGCCGCTCATCGTTCACGTGGACGAAGGCGAAGAAGGCGGCGAGCGCGTGCAGATATTCATCGGTTAGTTTTAAGGAGGCGCGTCATGGCGAATATAGAAGAACGGATGAAAATTTTAAAAATGATTGAAGAAGGAAAAATCAGCGCGGAAGAAGGCGCGAAATTGCTCGCGGCGCTGAAAGAGCCGCGCAAGGCGCCCGTTCCGCCGCGCCCGCCCATGCCGCCGGGAATGGGCGGCGGTCCCCGCTGGCTGCGCATCCGCGTCACCGACGTCCGCACCGGGCGCTCGAAGGCTTCGGTGCAGATTCCGCTGGCGCTGGTGGACGCCGGCTTGAAAATTGGCGCTCATTTCGCCCCCGAAGTCGAGGGCGTGGATATGTCCAACGTGATGGAAGCGCTGCGCATGGGAGTCACCGGCAAGATTATTGACGTGGTGGACGACGAAGACGGCGAACACGTCGAAATCTACGTCGAGTGACCTCGACTCCGCGCCCTGACGTTTTGCTTTTCTCAACCGCCGGAAGCCGTTGCGCGCTTTGGCGTTTTTTAAGATTGGAGGGCGACGTGCATCCCTGCCTGATTTCTATTTTTAAGTGGAGCCTTTAAGGCGCGCGGCGCGGAAAACTTTCCCGCGCCGTTTTATTTATTTATTTTTTTTTTGTTGTTGTTGACAATCTTTCCCGCCTGACATAAAATCTTTGCGCGCCATTTCATCATCATTCAAGGAGAATCGCCATGCTCAAAGAGTTTAAGAATTTCGTCATGCGCGGCAACGTGCTGGACCTCGCCGTCGCGGTCATCATTGGCGGGGCGTTTGGGAAGATTGTCGCCTCGCTGGTGAACGACGTCATTATGCCGCTGATTGGTTTGCTGATGGGCGGAGTGAACTTTTCCAGTCTTTCTCTCGCCATCGGCGACGCGGAAATCAAATACGGGGCGTTTATCCAAACTGTGGTGGATTTCCTGCTCGTCGCTTTTGTCATCTTCCTGATTGTCAAAGCGGCGAACAAGCTCAAAAAGCCCGAGGCGCCCGCCGCCCCCGCCGAGCCGACGACCAAAGAATGCCCCTATTGTTTTTCGACCATTTCCATCAAAGCCACCCGCTGCCCGAATTGCACGTCTGAGCTGTAGTCGGCGTTCCCGTTTTCGCCGTCCAATCAATATCCCAATAGTCGTTGAGCGTTGCAGCGCGATACGTTCAACGACTATTTTCATCCTTCATTACTCCCGTTTCCCTATGGACTTCCTCTCCTCTCTCAACCCTCAACAACGTCAGGCGGTGACCGCGCCTGAAGGTCCCGTGCTGGTGGTCGCCGGACCCGGCTCCGGTAAGACGCGCGTGCTGACTCAGCGCATTGTTTATCTTATCGCGGAAGAGGGAGTCCGTCCGTGGCAGATTTTGGCGGTGACGTTCACCAACAAAGCCGCGAAGGAAATGGAAAGCCGCGTTCGCGCGGCGCTTAACGAGCAAGCCCTCGAAGGCATGATGCTCGGCACGTTTCATTCCATCTGCGCGCGCATTCTCCGCCGCGAGACGGAACATCTGCCGCTGCTTTCCAACTTCGTCATCTTCGACGCGGAAGACCAGGAACGGCTGGTGAAAAACATCATTCGCGATTTGAATCTGAACGAAAAACTCTACCGCCCGCAAAGCGTTCACGCCGCCATCTCTCGCGCCAAGAACGAGCTGCTCTCGCCGGATGACCTACCTATCAAGACCTACCGCGACGAGGTGACGCAGCGCGTGTACCGCGAGTATCAACGGCGGCTGGTCGTCAGCAACGCCGCCGACTTCGACGATTTGCTGGTTTACACGGCGCGCTTGCTGGAAGAGAATCCCGCCGTGCGCGAGAAATACGCCAAACGCTTTCGCCATACGCTGGTGGATGAATTTCAAGACTCCAATCTCGCCCAGTACGCGCTGGTTAAACATCTCGCCTCGTATCACAAAAATATTTTCTGCGTCGGCGACCCGGATCAATCGGTGTACGGCTGGCGCGGGGCGGACTATCGCAACGTGCGGCGCTTTGAGGAGGACTTCCCCGACGCGCAAACCATTCTGCTGGAAGAAAATTACCGCTCCCGCCAAAACATTCTCGACGCGGCGATGGGCGTGATTGACCGCGCCAAACATCGCCGCAAGAAAAAACTGTTTAGCGATAGGGGCGCGGGCGATAAAATCGTTTACTTTGAGGCGCGCAACGAATACGACGAGGCGCAATTCGTCGTGGATACCGTCGCCGATCTGCTCGCTTCGCGCCAATTTCGCCCCGGCGATTGCGCCGTGATGTATCGCACCAACGCCATGTCCCGCGCGCTGGAAGAAGCCTTTTTGCAGGCGCGGCTGCCGCACAAATTGGTCGGCGCGCAGCGCTTCTACGGCCGCCGCGAAGTCAAAGACGTGGTCGCGTTTTTGCGTCTCGTCCACAACCCGGCGGACGAAGCCGCGCTCGCCCGCGTGATTAACATCCCCCCGCGCGGCGTCGGCGAAAAGACCCTCTCCGCGCTGTATTTGACCGCCAGCAAAAACGGGCTGACTCCGGGCGAACTGCTGCTCGACCTCGCGCGCGGAAGCGATTCCCCTTATTACAAAAACTTCGCCGGACGCGCCGCGCTGCCCCTCGCCGATTTTGGCGGCTTGTTGGCGGAATGGCTGCGCCTTTCGGCGGCTTACTCCGTCCCCGAGATCTTCGATAAAATCCTTAAAGACGTCGGCTATAAAGAATACGTTTTGGAAGACGATTCGGATGAGAGCAAAGACCGCTGGGAAAACGTGATGGAACTGCGCCGTCTGGCGGAAGAATACGCCGGGCGTCCGATGGAAGAATTCCTCGAACACGTCGCGCTGGTTTCCGACCAGGATACCATCGCCGAAGGCGACGCCGTCACGCTGCTCACCCTGCACGCCGCCAAAGGCTTGGAATTTGGCGCGGTCTTTATCATCGGACTGGACGACGGAATCATTCCGCACAGCCGTTCTTTCGACGACGTTGAGCAAATGGAAGAGGAGCGCCGCTTGTTTTACGTCGGAATCACCCGCGCGAAAGAGCGCCTGTATCTGCTGCGCGCCCAACATCGCGGAAGGTACGATTCGGAAGAGATGTACCCCTCCCGTTTTTTAAGCGACGTGCCGGAACATCTTCTGGCGGGAAAAACGCGCGCTGGCGGACGGGCTGGCTCTTCTTCCTCCCGAAGCGTCCCGCGCTCTTCATGGAGATTCCCTTCGCCTTCTCAGCCCGCGCCTGTCGTTGAACCGCAATTCAAAGCGGGCATGCGCGTCCGCCATCCCCTGTGGGGCGAAGGGATGGTGATAGACAGCCGCGCGCAAGACAACGATGAGATTCTGGACGTGGTTTTTGAATCTGTCGGCATAAAAAGACTCGCCGCCAGCCTGGCGAACCTGAAAATCTTGTAGCGTCCGTTGCGCGGTTTTCCTGTAACGCGGGCGGGGACGCCATTCGCGCATTCGTGACCCCATTCGTGGATGGTTTGCGTTACGGCGCGCTCGTGGAGGGTTTGCGCGGGACAATGGTTGCGGGCAGGTGGGGATGGCGAATTGAAGACTATAGAATTGCGCTTGAAAAACTATCATCACCGCGAAGATTTTGTAGCGCGACATTCATGTCGCTTCAGGTTGCGGAATGAATTCCGCGCTACTTTTTTGCGCTTTCAAAAACCTAAACCTAAAAGAACTTGTTGAAGTTTATATGGAATAGGAAGTAAAACAAGATTTCCATTTTCATCAATCATTGAGATTCTATATTCTTCCACTGTGTTTCCATTTGCCTGCATGTTTTTAAAATCTTGAGAAAAATCAAAATTGTATGGCCCATAATATATGTTTTTCATAGTTTGTTTTTCCCTTCCCAAAAGTTGGTCGAGGGAAGATAATAAATTGGGGTGAGTATAAGAAGAAATAAATAGTCTTGTAAGAATATTTCTTGAATTGCTTGGAAGAGATCGAAGATTGTTTAAATCAGAAGAAATATTGCTAATTTGAGCAAATAAATCTCCTTGAGAGGCCAAAATAATCATTGGGAAGCGATTTTCTTGAGGCGATAGTCGTATCAATCCTTGATCAGGATAATAACGATGGTACGGAACACTAAAAAACTCAGGAAATGATTCTATTTGATCATTACTCATTTCACCAAGAGCAGCAGGAATAATCAATGATTGATCTATGTCTTCAATCGTTTGATGAGTTGGATCGGCTGGGTTGTAAAGTTGCATTAATGTACTAACAATGCGTCTACCATCAGGAGTAACCACATAGAAAATGGGTATATTGCCATTTGCATCTCTTGCATAACGAATGGGGCCTTGGTCAGCAGAATAAAAAACATCGCCATTTTCTCTGTAAAGTGGAGTGTAAGAAAAAAAGGCTATGGCTGGAATTTGAGGATTGTCTGGGTCTTGCAATTCAGGAAAGGCTTGAAAATAAATTTTATATCCTTCAAAAGTATTAGGCAGGTTTTCAGGAAAGGGTCGGTTCAGACCATTAACAATTGCCAGCGCTGGACCTAGACCTTTATGAAGAGCGCCCCAGTCAACTACTGGTATTTGGGATGGATCAATGGT
>DAOUBR010000046.1:0-18706 GCA_034432535.1 Anaerolineales bacterium
ATCCGCCATACTTTTGCTTCCAGCGGTGGTAGGTTGCCGGGCTAATTCCTTGTTCCCGGCAAACGTCTTCGATGATTTTGCCCTGGCCTAAAGCCACGTCAACTTGGTGAAGCAATGCTACGATTGGTTCGGGTTTGCGTCGGTTCATGAGAGAGTTGCTCCTTTTTCGGGCGCTCAACCCTCATTTTACTTGGGTATATTTTCTGAGGCAGGTCAGCGAGTTCCTCTCCAACTTTGGCGGCGCTATTTTGGGGCTGGTTTTGCTGGGATTTGGAATCAGGCAGCTCTTCAAACTGCAAGGGAAAAAGACCGTCGAAGCGCCGCAACCCTCCGAAAGTTGAGCGAAGCCTCGCTTTTGAGGCGCTTCACAGCCCCAATCTTTTCGCCTCGTCCCAAAAGGCGTCCATTTCTCCCAGCGTCACATCCAAAAGGCTGCGCCCCTGCCGCTTCGCGGATTGTTCCACATAGCCGAATCTTTTCTTGAATTTGATGTTCGTCCCGCGCAGCGCCGATTCCGCGTCCACCTTCTTCCAGCGGGCGAGGTTCACCAGCGCGAAGAATAAATCGCCCAATTCGGCGGCGACTTCCTCAACGTTTTCCGCCCGCTTGACTTCCTCAATCTCCTCGCGGATTTTTTCCAGCACGCCTTCGATTTGCGCCCAATCGAATCCCACCCGCGCGGCGCGGTCTTGATATTCCTGCGCCTGAACCAGCGCCGGCAGCGCGGCGGGAACTCCGTCCAGCAAGCCCTTTTCGGTCTTTTGCTTCTTGCGCTCTTGCTCTTTGAGCCTTTCCCAATTCGCCAGCACATGCTCCGCGCCATCCACCTTAACGTCCCCAAATACGTGCGGGTGGCGGCGCACGATTTTATCGTAAATTCGCTGGACGACCTGAGTCGCGTTAAACGTCCCGCGCTCGCCGCCAATTTGCGCGTTCAGGAAAATTTGCAAAAGCAAATCGCCGAATTCCTCGCGCATTCCGTCGGGGTCGTCCTCGTCCATCGCGGCGAGGGCTTCGTAAGCCTCTTCCAGCAAATGAGTTCGCAGGGTTTGATGCGTCTGTTCGCGGTCCCACGGGCAGCCGTCCGGCGCGCGCAAGCGAGCGACAATTTCGGCGAAGGCTTCAAAGGAAGTCCCCTCCCCCAACGAAGGAAGGTACAGAAAGGAGGAAGGATGAAAATTGAGAGACGAAGGTTCTAGCTCCTGCAAGGCGGCGGCTTTCGCGTTTCTTCCTTCGATCCAAACCGCTTCATGCTCTTTTGGATAAACGGAGAGCAAAACGTTCTTCGCTTGCAAGAGCAAATCGGCGGAATCGAATCCGTACAGCAGGGCGGGAATATCCGGCGGGGCGGGGAAAAAATGCGCGGCGGAAAGAGTCCGCGCGTCCAGCAGAGTCAACCGCGCGGGCGGCTGAATCCCCAGCGCGTCGAAAGCGGGGGCAATCCAATTGAAATCCATAAAACTCCTGTTAAAAACATAATCCGCAATTCGCAACCCGTAGTTGAATTACGGATTACGCATTACGGATTAAATTCATCAGCCAGCCACGTGACAATGCGACACGCGACGCCGGAACGTCGAATTAACGCTTGGTGTAGGTCGGCGCTTTGCGGGCTTTCTTGAGACCCGGCTTCTTGCGTTCCTTCACGCGAGCGTCGCGGGTGAGCAGCCCGTTCTTGCGGAGCGCGGCGGTCCAGGCGGCGTCCATCTTTTGCAGCGCGCGCGCGAGCCCCAGCCGCACCGATTCGGCTTGTCCGCTCACGCCGCCGCCTTCCACCTTGACGGTCACGTCATAGGCGGCGGGGTTTTGTCCCACCGCGCTAAACGGCTTGAGGATATCCTCAATATCGCCGATGCGGGTGAAGAACGCGGGAGCTTCTTTATCGTTGACGATAAATTTGCCGCTACCGGAAGTCAAGCGCACGCGGGCGGCGCTCGCCTTGCGTCTGCCAATGCCTTCGTAAAATTGAGCCATATTTTCTTAACCTCTTTATTCCATTACTTTCGGGGCTTGCACAACGTGAGGATGCTCCGCGCCGGCGTAAATTTTCAGGCGCTTCAACACGGCGCGCCCCATGCGATTATGCGGCAACATGCCCCACACGGCGGCGCGCAAGGCGCGGTCGGGGCGGGTTGCCAGCTGGTCGCGGAGCGAGATGCTCTTCAACCCGCCGGGGTAGCCAGAATGCCCGTAATAAATTTTGCTGGTCAGTTTGCTTTCGGTCTTCGTGCCAGTGACCGTCACGCGTTCGGCGTTCACCACCACCACGAAATCGCCCATCTCCACGCCGGGCGTGAAGGTCGGCTTATGTTTGCCAAGCAACACATGGGCGATGCGCGCGGCAAGACGCCCCAGGTTTTTACCGTTGGCGTCGAATAAAACCCAGTCGCGCTGAATTTCAGCGGCTTTCGGATAGTAGGTTTTCTGTTGCACTTTCGTCACTCCGTTTTTCTATAGGTTACGTCAACCAGCGTCAGCCCGCGCGCGGGCGCCAGCCCGGCGGAAAGATGTTCCTGCTTTTCCAGCGCGTTGCGAATCTGCTCGATGGAAAGCCTGCCCTGCGCGGCGGAGACCTGCGCGAAGACCAGCCTTCTCGCCATGCGATACAGAAAGGCGTCCGCGCGAACTTCGTAACGCCACGCGCCGTCGGGCGTCCGGCTCCATGCGGAGCGGCTCACCGTGCGCGTCGTCGAGCCTTTCGGCGAGGTGGGCGAGCCAAAGGCGGCGAAGTCGTGCGTTCCAATAAAAACGCTCGCGCAGCGGGAGAGAATCTCCTCGTCCAGCGCGGCGGGCAGCCGCCAGGCGTATCGTTCGCGTAACGGGTCGCGCACAGGGTCGCAAAACAACCTGTAATGATACGCGCGGGAGGTCGCGTCAAAGCGAGGATGAAAGCTCTCCGAAACGAGGGACAGGCTTCGCGCCGCCATATCGGCGGGCAGCGCAGCGTTGAGCGCGTTTTGCAAGTCTTGAAGAGAATGCTTCCATTCCAAATCAAAAGCGGCGACCTGCCCGCTGGCGTGAACGCCCGCGTCGGTGCGCCCCGCCAACAAAACGGAGCCGCCTTGCCAGTTCAGCGTTTTGAGCGCTTTTTCCAGCTCGCCCTGAACGGTTCGCTTGCCTTGCGCTTGTCTCTGGCTGCCTTCAAAGAAAGAGCCGTCGTAAGCAAGAATCGCTTGGTAACGTGCCATTGGTTAGAGATTAGAGATTGGTCGCTGGAAATGAATAGCCGCTATTCTCTATTCTCTAAATCGTCCAAACTTTATTCTTCGACCAATTCCAGGACGACCATCTCGGCGGAGTCGCCGAGGCGGGGTCCAAGTTTGACCACGCGGGTATATCCGCCGGGGCGGGAAGCGAAGCGCGGGGCGATTTCGTCAAACAAGCGTTTGAGGATCTGGTTATCGCCCAGTTTTTGCGCCGCCAGACGGCGGGCGTTCACCTTTTGTTCGGGGGCGGCGTTGGCGCTGTTGCGCGCCAGCGTAATTAAACGTTCCGCCTCGCCGCGAATCGCGGCGGCTTTCGCCTCGGTGGTGCGAATACGCTCGTGGGTAAACAATTGCTTAATCAGGTTGCGCCGCAAGGCGATGCGCGCGCCTTTGGTGCGTCCCAGCTTGTAGCCTGCTACTGAATGTCGCATTTTTTAACTCTCCGAATTATTGTCTTTCAAGAAGCCTTTTTCACGCATCTTCTCGCGCAGCTCGTCGAGGCTCTTCTCGCCGAAGTTGCGGATGGACATGACGGCGGTCTCGCCTTTTTCGAGCAATTCCAGCACGTCGCCGACGGTGGTAATGCCGGTGCGCTTCAACGAGTTGAAGACGCGCACGGACAAATCGAGGGCTTCCACAGGCGTTTCCGCCAGTTCGCTGCTGAGGCGGTTGGCGGAAGCTTCGCGCTCGACCGCCATCGCCAGCATTTCTTCATTAATTCCCGCGATGTAGCGCAGGTGGTCAATCAAAATACGGGCGGAGGAACTTAAAGCGCGCTCCGGCGAAATCGTTCCGTCCGTCCAAATTTCTAAGATCAGTTTGTCGTAATTGGTGCTTTGCCCGACGCGGGCGGAAGCGACTTCCCAATTGACGCGCTTGACGGGGCTGTAGATGGCGTCCACCGGCAGCTCGCCGATGGGCATGTGCCCCATTCGCTCGTTGGCGGGGGAATAGCCGCGCCCGCGCTCGACGGTAAATTCAATATCCAGCTTGGTCTTCGCGCCGTCCACCGTAAAGAGGTATAAATCGGGATTGACGATTTCAATTTCGGCGGGGGTGATAATATCCGCCGCGGTGACCGTCCCCTCCCCGCGCACTTCAAGGTGCATACGCGCGCTGTCCACGCCGTCCATCTTAATGCGGATTTGCTTAACCTGCAGCATGATTTGAATCACGTCCTCGCGCACGCCGGGGACGTCGCTAAACTCATGCAGGGCATCCGAAACGCGCATGGACGTGACGGCGGCGCCTTCCAGCGAGGAAAGCAGCACGCGCCGCAGAGCGTTGCCCAGCGTCACGCCGTATCCGCCTTCGAGCGGGCTGATAATGAATTTGCCGTAATTCCGCGCTTCCGCTTCGCGCTCGATTTTCGGCATAACCATATTGGTGATGATACCTGTCACGGTTCACCTTTCCCTTATCGTTGAGGCGCGGGCTGGGGAAAGGTTCCCCAACCCAACGCGCTGGAGGATTAGCGTCTGGAATAGTACTCGACGATGAGCTGCTCGTCGAGGCTTCCGTCAATTTCGGCGCGTTCGGGCATGCGCGCCACCGAGCCAGCCAGATTTTGCAGGTCGCGGTTTAACCAGCCGGGCACGGAGCGCTTTTCGGCGTACTCGTTCAGGGTCTTGAAGTAAGACAGTTTGCTGGAGCCTTCGCGCACAGCGACGGCGTCGCCTTCGGTCAAAAGCATCGAGGGGACGTCGGTGCGGCGGCCGTTCACGGTGAAGTGGCCGTGAGTCACCAGCAAGCGGGCTTGCGCGCGGCTGGAAGCGTAGCCCAGGCGGAAGATGACGTTATCGAGACGCGATTCGAGGATTTGCAGCAGGTTCAAGCCGGTCAAGCCGCGGCGGGTAATCGCCGTGTCGTAATAGCGGCGGAATTGACGCTCCAACACGCCGTAAATGCGGCGGGCTTTTTGCTTGGCGCGCAACTGACGCGCAAAGTCGGAGGCGCGCCCCGTGCCGGTTCCCTTGCCGGATTTGCCAGCGGAGCGCCCGTGCTGACCGGGAGCGAAATCGCGTTTTTCAAACGAACATTTCGGCGTGAAGCAACGCGCGCCCTTTAAGTAGAGCTTTTCGCCTTCACGACGGCAAAGTTTGCATACTGCGCTAATTGATTTGGACATAGACTAAACTACCTCTTACACGCGGCGTCGTTTGGGGGGACGGCAGCCGTTATGGGGAACGGGGGTAATATCCGAAATGGAACGAACCTTCAAGCCCATCGCCTGCACGGCGCGGATGGCGTTTTCACGCCCCGGTCCAGGTCCCTTGACGAACAAATCCACTTCCTGCAAGCCCAGCTGTTGGGCGGCTTTAATCGCCTGTTCGGCGGCGAGACGCGCGGCGAAAGGCGTGCTTTTGCGCGAGCCTTTGAAGCCGGCGGAGCCAGCCGAACCCCACGTCACGGTGTTGCCTTCCGTGTCGGTGACGGTCACAATCGTATTATTGAAAGAAGCAAAGATATGCACCTGTCCGGTGGATAAGGTGCGCTTTCCTTTTTTCGCGCCTCCGGCGCGGCGGGTAGAACGAACGCTTTGAGCCATAGATTTCCTTTATACCTTTCGGACGGACGATTACTTCTTCGCGCCCTTGCGGCGTCCGCGTCCGGCCACCGTCTTCTTGACGCCCTTGCGCGTGCGCGCATTGGTGCGCGTGCGCTGCCCATGCACGGGCAGGTTGCGGCGATGGCGCAAGCCGCGATACGAGCCGATTTCGATTAAGCGCTTGATGTTCAATTGAACTTCGCGGCGCAAATCGCCCTCGACTTTGTAATTCTTGGCGATATAGTCGCGGATGGCGGTCACTTCCGCCTCGCTCAAATCTTTGATGCGTGTATCGGGGTTGATTTTGGTGTTTTTCAAAATCTCCCGAGAACGAGTGAGACCGACTCCGTACAGGTAGGTCAGCCCAATTTCGACCCGCTTGTTGCGGGGCAGGTCAACGCCTTCAATTCTTGCCATAGGTGCCCTTAACCTTGTCTCTGTTTATGTTTTGGATTTTCGCAAATAACATACACGACGCCCTTGCGGCGGATGATGCGGCACTTGGAACAGCGCTTGCGAATGGATGGAGAAACTTTCATAATATCAACTCCTTGCTTGCGGAAGGCTGCCGATTATGACAGCCAAAGTTCTAATTATACAGGTCTTCGTTTGATTCGTCCATGTTTTCAAACGGCGTCCGCGAAAGTTCAAAGAACAGTCAGGATGAGAGGTTCTCCTTCGGTGACGGCGATGGTGTGTTCAAAGTGCGCCGTCAAAGAACCGTCCGCAGAGACAACCGTCCACTGATCCGGCAGGACGCGCGTTTCGTGCGTCCCAATCAGCACCATCGGTTCGAGCGCAATGGTCAGCCCCGGACGGAGCAGCAACCCCGTCCCCGGCTTGCCGACGTTCGGCACTTGCGGACCTTCGTGCATTTTGCGCCCGACCCCGTGACCCGTGTATTCGCGGGTCACATGGTAGCCGCGGCTTTCGGTGTATTGTTGGATGGCCGCCGAAATGTCGCCGGTGCGTCTGCCCGCGCGCATTTGTTGAATGCCCGCGTACAGCGCGCTCTCGGTGACTTCAAGCAGCCGTTGCGCTTCGGGCGAAATTTCGCCCACGCCGGCGGTGAAAGCCGAATCCGCCACAAAGCCTTTGTAGGTCGTGCCGCAGTCTATCGAGACGATATCCCCTTCCCGCAGCTTGCGCTTGGGGTGAGGAATCCCATGCACCATCTCGTCATTGATGCAAACCGTGATGGAGGCGGGGAAAGGCGGGCGACCGTAGCCTTTGAAAGGCGAGGCGCATCCGAACGACTTCAACGTTTCCTCAGCAGCCGCGTTGAGGTCCGCCGTCGTCGTTCCGGGTTGTAAAAGTTCTTTCACTTTCGCCAGAACCGTCGCGTTAATGCGTCCCGCCTCGCGCATAATTTTGATTTGCTCGGCGGTCTTGACGTTAATCTGGCGTTCCCAGCTCATAGAATAACAGCCTATTTCTTCAAGGCGGCAAGCAGGTCTCGCGTCACCTGCTCGACTTCTTGCGCGCCGTTGATTTCGATTAGTTTGCCCTGCTTGCGGTAATATTCCACAAGCGGCATGGTCTGTTCGGCGTATACGCGGATGCGGGTCTTGACGGTATCGGCTTTGTCGTCCTCGCGCTGATACAGTTCGGAGCCGTCCACGTCGCATACGCCAGCCTGCTTCGGCGGGTTGGTCTTCTCGTTGTAGATATGCCCGCTTGCGCGGCAGGTCCACCGCCCCGCCAGTCGTTCGGCAAGGATGTTTTCGTCGGCGGTAATGTACGGCACGGCGTTAATCTCGCCGTTAAACTCCGCCAGCATGGGGCAGAGCGCGTCCGCCTGGGCGGGCGTGCGCGGAAAACCGTCCAAAATCGCGCCCGCGCGGCAATCTTGCCGTTTGAGGCGTTCTCGAATCATGCGTATCGTCACGTCGTCCGGCACGAGATCGCCTTTGTCCATGTAGGACTTGGCGAGCCGCCCCAATTCCGTATCGTTCTTAAAGTTCTCGCGGAACAAGTCGCCGGAGGAAACGTGCGCCAGATGGAGTTCTTTGGACAGTATCTGCGCCTGCGTTCCTTTGCCGACGCCGGGAGGTCCGAGTAAGACGAGGAAAGTCGCCATGAGAAATCCTTGCCGCGCGCCGGTTTATTTGACGAGCAGCGAGTCCTGATAGCCGTGCAACTTCAATTCGGCGTCAATGTTCATGAAAGTATCGCGCACCACGCCGACGACGATGAGCAAGCCGGAGGAGGAAGCGAGGAATAAATTCGCTCTGCCGCCGGTTCCAATGCCAAAGCCGCTCAAAATCACGCCGAACAGGAAGGGCATAATCGCCACCAGTCCGAGGAACAAAGCGCCCGGCAGGGTGATGCGCCGCTGCACGGCGCTGAGGTATTTCTGCGTGGCTTCCCCGGCGTGCACGCCCGGCACCGTCGCGCCGACCTTCTTCAAGTTTTCGCCGTAGTTTTGCTGGTCGAACAGGACGGAAGTGTAGAAGAAGGTGAACAGCACGACCATCAGGAAGTACGTCAGCCAGTAGCCCCAGTTGGACGAAGCGGTTCCAGCGCTGAAGAAGTTTTGCATGCCGATAAAGAAGTTGCGCACAGCGGCGTTTTCGCTGCCGGTGAAATAGCTGGCGACGATGGCGGGGAATTGCAAGATGGCGCTGGCGAAAATGAGCGGAATCATGCCCGCCAGATTGACCATGAGCGGCAGCGTGCCTTTGACCGGCATGGACATGCGGTTGCCCATGCGGCGGCCCGGATACATCACCGGCACGTTGCGGCGTCCCTGCTGGACATACACGATGGCGAACACGGTAGCGACAATCACGACCAGCGTGAATGCCAGCATCACCCAGCGGGTGGCTTCATCCGCCAGCAAGCTGACGAGATTGCCCGGCATTTGCGCCACGATGCCCGCGAAGATAACAAGGGAAAGCCCCTGCCCGCGAATGCCGTATTCCGAAATTAATTCGCCCAGCCAGATGGCGAACATTGTGCCGGCGGTCATCGCAACTAACGTGGTGATGGAAGGCAGCAGCAAGTCGCCGGAAAAGGCGAAGGGCATAATCGGCTTGCCGATGGGCGAATTGAGCGTGGAATAATTGGCAAGGTTAATTTGCCCAATGGCGGAAAGCGCCGCCATCGGCACCGCCAGATAATACGTCCACTTTTCCTGCCAGCGGCGCGCTTCGCGGGGGTCCTCTTCCATTTTCTTTTGCAAAGCGGGAATGATGGGAATCAGGAGCTGCAAAATAATTTGCGCCGTGATGTAGGGGTAGACGCCCATGGAAAGCAGCGAGAAATTGGAAATCGTTCCGCCGGAGAGCATGTTCAAGAAGCTGAGGATGCCTCCGCTCGCGCTGATGGTGCGCTTGAACTCGGCGAGGACTTCAAAATCCACGCCGGGGGCGGGAACGTTCGCCGCAAGCCGGAACAACGCCAGAATTCCCAGCGTGATTAGCAGTTTGCGGCGAATGTCTTCCGATTTCCAGAGGTAACGCCAACCTGAAAAGGTGGTTTTCATGCGGGTATCCTTTGGGTTACGAAATCAGCTCGACGGAGCCGCCGGCTTTTTCAATTTTGGCTTTGGCTCCCGCGCTGACGCGGTGGGCGCGCACTTTGAGAGCGACGCTCACTTCGCCGCGTCCGAGAATGACGACGGGGTTGCGCGGGTCGCGCAACAGGCGCGCCTGTTCCAACGTTTCCAGCGTCACTTCGCCGCCGGATTTGAACGCCTCGGACAGCTGGTCGAGATTCACTTCGTTGTATTCGACCTGATGCGGCGGGGTGAAGCCTTCGCCGCGCAGGAAGGGCAGGCGGCGGTAGAACGGCAAGTTGCCGCCCTGACGATACAGGTGACCGCCTTCGCCGGAGCGCGCGCCCGCGCCTTTCGTGCCGCGGCCCGCGGTCTTGCCCTGCCCCGCGGAAATGCCGCGCCCGACGCGCTTGCGTTCTTTCTTGGAACCCGGATTGGGTTTGAGTTCGTGTAACTTCATAGCGACCTACTCTTCAATCTTGAGCATGTGGATCACCTTGTTGATCATGCCGCGCACGGCGGGGGCGTCCTTATGCTCGACGGTTTGATGTAAACGGCGCAACCCCAAAGCCTTGATGGTGGCTTTCTGGTCTTTGGTGAAGCCGATGTCGCTCTTCACCCAGGTGACGCGCAGGGTCTTGCCAGTCGTTTCTTTTTTAGGCATGTTTCTTCCTCCGTTCCCAGAAGGGCGTCAGCTCTTCGGCGCGCTTTCCGCGTCGAGCGGCTTCGGTCGCCGGGGCGCGCAGCGCGTCCAGCGCTCCGAAGGTCGCCATGACGACGTTCAGCACGTTGGAGCTGCCCATGGATTTGGTCAGGATGTCGCGCACGCCCGCCAATTCCAAAACGGCACGCACGCCGCCGGCGGCGATAACGCCCGTCCCCGCTGAAGCGGGTTTGAGGAACACTTTCGCGCCGGACACCTTGCCCAACGATTCATGCGGGATGGTGGAGCCGAACAAGTTCACCGGGCGCAAGTCTTTGCGGGCGTGGTCGGAAGCTTTGCGCATCGCGTCGGGGACGGCGTTGGCTTTGCCGACTCCCATGCCGACGGAGCCTTTTTTGTCGCCGATGACGACGGTGACGCGGAATTGGAAGCGCCGCCCGCCTTTGACCACTTTGGCGACGCGGGCAATCTCGATCACGCGCTCTTCGTAGCCGTCGGATTGCTGCTCTTCAAACTGAATCTCTTTGATTTGCTTTTCTGCCATAATTTCTCCAAAGGTGCGCCGAAGAATACGGCGGCGCGATTAGAATTGCAAGCCGCCTTCGCGCGCCCCGTCCGCCAGGGCTTTTACGCGCCCGGTGTAGCGGAAGCCGCCGCGGTCAAACACCACCGTCGAAATGCCTTTGGACTTGGCGCGTTCCGCCAAAGCCTGCCCGACGAGTTTCGCCTGTTCGGTTTTCTTCACGCCTTTGACTTTTTCGCGCAATTCCTTATCCACCGTCGAGGCGGAGACGAGGGTCGTTCCTTCGAGGTCGTCAATCACCTGGGCGTAAATGCCCGAAAGGCTCTTGAAAACGGACAAGCGCGGACGCGCCTGCGTGCCGAACAAATTCTTTCGCACGCGCGCATGACGACGCATGCGAGCCGCTGAACGAGTTTTCTTCGCCATAGGTTACTTGGCTCCTTTTCCGGCTTTGCCGGCTTTGCGGCGGACTTTCTCGCCGACGTAGCGCAAGCCCTTGCCGTGATACGGCTCCGGCGGGCGCACTTTGCGAATATCCGCGGCGACCTGTCCGACCAGTTCTTTATCGAACCCCATCACTTTAATCTGACGAGATTTCGCGTCGGCTTCAAAGGAAATGCCGGCGGGGGGTTCTATTTTGACAGGGTGGGAATATCCCACGAAGAGGGCGAGGTTTTTGCCCTCCATTTCGGCGCGGTAGCCCACGCCTTCCACTTGCAGCGCGACGGTGAAGCCTTCGCTGACGCCGCGCACCATGTTGGCAATCAAGGCGCGGGTGGCGCCGTGCAGGGCGCGTTCGGCGGGCGCGTCGGAACGGCGGGAGACGCTGATTTGGCTGCCTTCCATCTTAATATCAACCAAGGGAGAGAAGGTCTTTTTCAGCTCGCCTTTGGGTCCCTTCACGCGGACGTCGCTGCCCTTTACTTCCACCTGCACGCCGGCTGGAATTTCAATCGGTAAACGACCAATTCTAGACACGGTAATTCCTCCTACCAGACCTTGCAGATGATTTCGCCGCCCACGCCCAATTGGCGGGCGCGCGCGCCGGTCATCACGCCCTTGGGCGTCGAGAGGATGGCGACGCCAATGCCCGAAAGCACCCAGGGAATGTCTGCTTTTTTGGTGTAGATGCGGCGGCCCGGCTTGCTAACGCGCTCCAAGCCGGAAAGCGCCGGGCGGCGCTGGCGGCGCTCGCCGATGTATTTGATTTTCAAGCGCAGGGTCTTTTGCCCTTCGCGCTCGCCGTCCACCACTTCGTAACTTTCGAGGAAGCCTTCTTCTTTGAGAATCTTGGCAATCTCGAGTTTCATTTTCGAGTTCGGCATGGCAACCTGCGCGTGACCGACCAGCACAGCGTTGCGGATGCGAGTTAACATATCAGCGATTGGGTCATTGAAAGACATGACTACCTCCTACCACGACGACTTCACGACGCCGGGAATCTTGCCCGTCAACGCGAGTTCGCGGAAGCAGATGCGGCACAGCCCGAAACGGCGCAGATAGCCGCGCGGACGTCCGCAGCGCTGACAGCGGTTTCGCACCTGAACGGCGTGTTTGCGGCGCAGTTCACGATATTGCATACATTTCTTTGCCATAAGTTACGCTTCCTTCTTGCTGCCGCTGAACGGCATGCCGAGCAGTTTCAATAATTCGCGCGCATGGGCGTCGGTCTTGGCGGAGGTGACGATGGTGATTTCCATGCCGCGCAGCTTGTCAATTTTGTCGTACTCGATTTCCGGGAAGACCAGCTGGTCCGCCAGACCGAGCGTGTAGTTGCCGCGCCCGTCAAAAGCGTTCGCCGAGACGCCGCGAAAGTCGCGCACGCGAGGCAGCGCGATGTTAAACAGGCGGTCGAGAAACGCCCACATGCGCTCGCCGCGCAGGGTGACCTTGGCGCCAATCAGGCGCCCCTCGCGCAGCTTGAAGTTGGCGATGCTCTTGCGCGCTTTGGTTTGCACGGGTTTCTGCCCGGTAATTTGCATCAGGTCCGAGACGGCGGCTTCCATCGCTTTGGGGTTGTCCATCGCTTCGCCCAAGCCGATGTTAACGACCACCTTTTCAATGCGCGGGGCTTGCATCACGTTCTTGAAGCCGAAGGTTTTTAACAAAGCGGGAGCCGCTTCTTTAATGTAAAGTTCCTGCATTCTATTCATCGCTATCGCTCCCAGATTAATCAATCGCGGCTTCGCAGCGCTTACACACGCGGTGCGCGCCGGCTTCGTCGCGCTGCACGGCGACGCGAGTCGTCTGACCGCATTTCGGGCAAACCAGCATGACGTTAGAAATGTCAATCGGGCCCTCAAATTTGATTCGGCCGGGGTTCATCTGGCGGTTGCCGGCTTGCACCTGGCGCTGGTGTTTGGTGCGGATGTTGACGCCCTGCACGACCACGCGGCGGTCGTCAATCAGCACGTTAATCACCTCGCCGCGCTTGCCTTTGTCTTCCAGCTTGCCGCTGATGACCTCGACGGTATCGCCTTTTCGAATCTTTACTTTCATTCTTCGCTCCTACAACACTTCCGGGGCAAGCGAGACGATTTTCATGTAGCCCTTGTCGCGCAATTCGCGCGCCACGGGTCCGAAAATGCGCGTGCCCTTCGGGTTTTCGCCGTCCGCGTCGAGGATGACGGCGGCGTTATCGTCAAAGCGGATATACGAGCCGTCTTCGCGCCGCCATTCCTTGCTGCAGCGCACAATCACGGCTTTTACGATTTCGCTTTTCTTCACCGAGCCTTGCGGCGCGGCGGATTTAACGGTGGCGACCACCACGTCACCCACGCCGCCGTACTTCCGCTTGGAACCGCCCATGACGTGGATGACAAGCAGTTCGCGCGCGCCGGTGTTGTCGGCGACTTTCAAACGGGATTCCTGCTGAATCATGGCTTTATTCTCCTACGCCCTGGTCGGCGGTGCGGGTCTCGCGCTTGAGGATGGTCTCCACCGCCCAGCGCTTTTCGCGCGAGAGCGGGCGCGATTCGACGATTTGCACTTCGTCGCCCAGCTGGCAGCCGAGCTCGTCGTGCGCCTTGACGCGCATGCTCGAATACACCACCTTTTTATACAGGGGGTGACGATACTTGCGCGTGATTTTCACCACGACGGTTTTGGTCATTTTGTTGCTGGCGACCACGCCAATTAAACGACGGCGATTGTTCATTTTTCACCTTCCACGGCGACGCGCTGCTGTTCGCGCAAGACCGTTTCCATACGGGCGATATTGCGGCGCAGGGCGCGCAGGCTGCTGGTATCGGTCAGCTGCCCGGTCACCTGCTGAAAACGCAGCTTCATCAATTCTTCGCGGGCGTCCGCCAGCCTGGCGCGGATTTCCGCCGGCGCCAGCTTGCGAATATCTGCGACTTTGGTTTGTTTCATCTTTCCTATTCTCCTTCCGCGACGCGCTTGACCACTTTGGTCTTGATGGAGAATTTATACATCGCGCTGCGCAGCGCTTCCATCGCGACGTCTTCCGCGAGACCGCTGACCTCGAACATGATGCGTCCGGGTTTGACGGGCGCGACGTAGTATTCTACGCCGCCCTTTCCGGAACCCATGCGGGTTTCGGGCGGGCGATGGGTGTACGGCTTGTACGGGAAGATGCGAATCCAAATCTTTCCGCGCCGTTTCATGCCGCGCACAATCGTGCGGCGGGCGGCTTCAATCTGGCGGGCGGTAATCCAGCCCGGCTCCAACGCTTGCAGGCCGTATTCGCCGAAGGCAACTTCCGCGCCGCGGTAAGCCTTGCCCGTCATGCGGCCGCGCATCTGTTTGCGCCATTTGACACGTTTTGGTTGCAACATAGCTTTCTATCCTCTATTCGCTCACGTACACGCCTTCGGTGGCTTCCGCTTTTTCTTCGGCTTCCGGCTTAACTTCGCCTTTGTAAATCCAGACCTTTACGCCGATTTGACCGTAAGTCGTCAGCGCTTCCGCGGTGGCGAAATCCAGGTTGGCGCGCAGGGTTTGCAGCGGGACGCGCCCTTCACGCAGCCAAACGTCGCGCGACATTTCCGCGCCGCCCAAGCGCCCGCCCACTAAAATCTTTACGCCTTCCGCGCCTTGCTTCATCGCCTGTTGAATCGCGCGCTTCATGGCGCGACGGTAGGCGATGCGGCGTTCCAGCTGGTCGGCGATGTTTTGCGCCACCAGCGCCGCGTTGGTATCCGGCGAGGAGACTTCCTTAATGTCCAGGTCTACCTTCTTGCCGACCAGCGCTTCTAACGCCTGGCGGATTTTCTTTACGCCTTCGCCTTTGCGCCCAATCAGGATACCGGGCTTGGCGGTGTGAAGCGCCACGCGCACTTTGCCGGGCGTGCGTTCCACATCCACGCGGGAGATCCCCGCTTTGCCGTCGCGCACCGCTTCGGGCATTTGCTTGCGAAATTCGCGAACTTTCTCGTTGGCAGCCGCCCCGCCTTTGGAAAGACGGGCAAGAAACAGGGCGCGGATAGCGAAATCCTGATGCAGTTGCTGGCGATACGCGGCGCCTTCCGCGAACCAACGCCCGCCCCACGGCTGGTTAATTCCCAAACGAAAACCAATCGGATGTACTTTTCGACCCATATCTACTCCTTATGACCCGCGCTCGCGCAAAACGACGGTGACGTGCGAACTACGGCGCAATATCGGCTTGAAACGCCCGCGCGCGCCAAAGCGGCGCCATTTGCGGGTCGGCGCTTCGTCGGCAGTGATTTTCGCCACGTACAGGTCGTCGCGGCTCACGCCGAAATTCTCTTCCGCGTTGGCGACGGCGGAAGCCAGCAGCTTGCGCACCGGCAGCGCCGCGCGTTTGTTCACAAAGCGCAAAATTTCCAACGCTTCGTTCGCGTCTTTTCCGCGAATCAGGTCAATCACGGCGCGCACTTTCTGCGCCGAAAGCGTAAGGTGATTCAATTTCGCCTGAATATCTGTCATTTCAGCCTCCTTACGCCGCTTTCTCTTTGGTCTGGTGACCGCGGAACGTGCGCGTCGGCGCGAATTCGCCCAGCCGGTGACCGACCATGTTTTCGGTAATGTAAATCGGCACGTGACGGCGCCCGTCATGGACGGCAATGGTATGCCCCACCATCTGCGGGAAAATCACAGAAGCGCGGCTCCACGTGCGGATGACTTTCTTTTCGTTTTTTGCGTTCATCGCCTCGATTCGTTTGAGCAACTTCGGCTCGACGAACGGGCCCTTTTTCAATGAGCGTGACATATCTGCTTACCTCGTCTGACTAGCGGTTCGTCTTGCTGCGACGGCGCGCAATGTACTGGTCGGTTTTCTTGTTGCGGCGCGTCTTTTTGCCGAGCGTGGGCTTGCCCCACGGGCTCTTCGGTCCGGGCAAACCGACGGGCTGGCGTCCTTCGCCGCCGCCATGGGGATGGTCGCGCGGGCTCATCGCCGTGCCGCGAACGGTCGGGCGGATTCCCAAATGGCGTTTGCGTCCGGCTTTGCCAAGCTTGACGTTGCTGTGGTCGAGGTTGCCAATTTGACCGATGGTCGCGTAACAGACCTGATGCACAAGGCGCACTTCGCCGGAAGGCATGCGGATTTGCGCGAAATCGCCTTCCTTCGCCAGCAGTTGCGCCGCGCCGCCCGCCGTGCGAACCATCTGCGCGCCCTTGCCGGCTTTCATTTCAATGTTGTGAATCATCGTGCCGACGGGGATGGCGCTGATGGGCAGCGCGTTGCCGGGGCGGATTTCCGCGTTCGGGCCCGAAACCAGCGTGTCGCCGACTTTCACGTCCAACGGGGCGACGATATAGCGCTTTTCGCCGTCCGCGTAATACAGCAGCGCTAAACGCGCCGTGCGGTTCGGGTCGTACTCAATCGCCGCCACGCGAGCGGGGACGCCGTGCTTTTCGCGCTTGAAATCCACCAAGCGGACGTAGCGGCGCGCGCCGCCGCCGCGATGTCGGACGGTCACGCGCCCTTGCGCGTTGCGTCCGCCGCGGTTGGACTTGATGACGATCAAAGAGCGTTCGGGCTTGCTCTTGGTGATTTCCTCAAAGGTATGCCCGGTCATGTTTCTCATGCCGGGGGTGACGGGTTTATATTTTTTAACAGCCATTACTGCACCCCTTCAAAAATCTCGAGGGGTTTGCTTCCCTCGGCAAGGGTAATCAGCGCCTTTTTGTAAGCCGGACGGCGAACCAGTAAGCGGCGCGATTTATTGCGGCGCCCGGTCTTGGCAGGCACGTTGATCATATTCACGCGCTCGACGGTCACGTCAAACAGGGTTTCCACCGCGTCTTTGACCATCGTGCGGGTCGCTTTGCGGGCAACGGCAAACGCATATTGCTGCAATTTGCTCGATTGCTTGTTGGTCTTTTCGGTGACCAACGGGCGGATAAGGACGTCGTATTGGGTAGTCATCTTTCTCTCCTTTATCCGAGGTGCGCCGCGAGCGCTTCGATGGCGCTGACGGGCATGACGACCTTGTCGTATCCCAGCACGTCGCGGACGTTCAAATATCCGGTGAGCAGCACTTTCGCCGAGGCGATGTTGTTTGCGCTGCGGGTCACCAGGTCGTAGATCTGGTCTTTGGCGGGCAGCAGCAGCAGCGCGCTGGAATCGCCCACCAGTTTGTTGAGGGCTTGCGCCATCAGGCGGGTCTTCGGTTCGGGCAGGTCAAAACCGCTCACGACCACAATCGAGGCTTCCTTCGCCTTGGCGGATAAAGCCGAGCGCAAAGCCGCGTGACGCATTTTCTTGGGCATGCTCTGTTCGTAGCTGCGGGGGTGCGGGGTGTGAATGCGTCCGCCGCCCACCCACTGCGCGGAGATGGTCGAGCCTTGGCGCGCGCGCCCGGTGCCTTTTTGCTTAAAGGGTTTGCGTCCGCCGCCGGCGACTTCGCCGCGCACTTTGGTCTGGTGCGTGCCGAGGCGCGCGTTCGCCATCTGGCGAGCGTACGCCTGATGCATCAAATCCACATTAATCTCGGCTTCAAAGACCTTCGCGGGCAGTTCCGCTTCGCCGGTCTTGTTGCCTTGCATATCGAAAACATCTACTTTCATGGTTTCAGCTCCGTTTCCTGCGCGCTTACTGCTTGCGCGATTCCTTAATCAAGACGAGGCTGCCCTTGCCGCCAGGCACCGCGCCATGAATGGCAATCAGGTTGCGCTCCGCGTCCACCATGACCACTTTCAGGTTTTGCGCGGTGACGCGGTCAACGCCCATGTGACCGCCGCCGCGCGAGCCTTTATACACGCGGCCGGGAGTCGTTCCCGAAGAGCGGGAGCCGGGCGCGCGGTTGCGGTCGGACGTGCCGTGCGTCGCGTTCATGCCGTGAAAGTGATAGCGCTTGACGCCGCCGGCGAAGCCCTTGCCTTTGCTCACGCCAATCACATCCACGCGCTCGCCGACGGAGAAAGCGTCGGCGACGGTGATTTTATCGCCGACTTTTAAACCGTGGTCTTTGGCGCGAAATTCGCGCAGGAAGCGCAGGGGGGCAATCTCATTCGACTTCAAATGCCCCAATTCGGCGTTGGTCAGCCGCTTGGGGTTTGTTTCGCCGAATCCCAGCTGCACGGCGGAATATCCTTCCTTTTCGGGCGTGCGTATCTGGGTAACGACGCATGGCCCAGCTTCAATGAGAGTCACGGCGTAAGCCGCGCCTGTATCATCGAAGATCTGGGTCATGCCAATCTTCTTGCCAATTAGCCCTTTTAACATAACTCGATTTTCTCCTTTAGAAAATTTTGACGAGACTGTCAACCGGGGCAACGGTTGCATCATCTCCGTGCGACGCAGTCAGCAAGCCCGGGGGCGAGTTTTCGTTTTTCGCGCCGGGTCGAGCTCTTGCGTCGTCTCTTATCGGTAATTAGTAATTGACGAACCAGTCGCCAACTACTAATTACGCATTAAGCGGGTTAAATTTTGATTTCGATATCCACGCCCGCAGGCAGGTTCAAACGCATCAGCATATCAATCGTCTTCGAGTCGGGGTCGAGGACGTCAATCAAGCGGTTGTGCGTGCGAATTTCAAAATGCTCGTGCGAGTCTTTGTCAATGAACGTCGAGCGACGTATTGTAAACCGTTCCACTTTGCTTGGCAAGGGTACGGGACCGACGACTTGCGCGCCCGTGCGCTCGGCGGTTTCCACAATGCGCTTCGCCGATTGATCCAAAACGCGATGGTCATACGCCTTGAGGCGGATGCGGATTTTCTGTTTCGCCATCATTTCATCACCTGTTATTCGATAATCTTGGTGACGACGCCGGCGCCGACGGTCAGACCGCCTTCGCGGATGGCGAACTTCGAGCCTTGCTCCAACGCCACCGGCA
>DAOUBR010000047.1:0-22084 GCA_034432535.1 Anaerolineales bacterium
AGCGCCACCGCGCAGCCGCCGAAGCCCGCGCCGGTCATCCTTGCTCCGTAGCAGGCGGGAATCTCGCGCGCGCATTCCACAATCGCGTTCAGCGCCTCGCTTGAGACTTCAAAGTCGTCGCGCAGGCTGGCGTGACTTTCATTGAACAGCTCGCCCAGGCGGCGGAAGTCGCCCGCGCGCATGGCTTTTGCCGCTTCCAACACCCGCGCGTTTTCCGAGATAACGTGCCGCGCGCGCTTCATGGCGGCTTCGTCCAGCCGACTGGCTTTCACCCGCTTGTCGTCCATCGTCTCAATGTCGCGCAGCGCCTTCACCCCGAAAGCTTTCGCCGCTCGTTCGCATTGCTCGCGCCTTTCGTTGTAAGCCGATTCGACCAAGCCCCGCCGCGTGGACGTATCGAGAATGACGACGGCGGCTCCCGACGGCAGGGGAGCGTGTTCAATTTCCAGCGAGCGGCAATCTAAAAACAGGGCGCAACCGCTTTTGGAAGCCGCGCTTGCCATTTGGTCCATAATGCCGCAATTCACGCCGACCCATTCGTTTTCCGCTTTTTGCGCCAGCCGCGCCATGCGTTTCGCGTCCCACTCCAAGTTGGAAGAGACGGCGAAGGCGCGGGCGGCGGCAAGCTCCACCGCCGCGGAGGAGGAAAGCCCCGCCCCGCGCGGAATATCCCCGCCTATCACGGCGTTGAATCCGCGCAGGCGGCGCTTCTCCTTTTGCAGCTGATATGCCACGCCCTTGAGGTATTCCGCCCAGCCGCTGCCGCGCGCAAGAGATTCCGCGTCAAATGCCGCTTCGCTGCGATAGTCGAGCGAATACGCGCGCACGAGCGAATCGGCGCGCGGCGTCAGCGCCATCCACACCGCGCGGTCAATCGCCATCGGCAGGACGTATCCTTCGTTATAATCGGTATGCTCCCCGATGAGGTTCACCCGCCCCGGCGCGCAAACAACAAATGCGGGTTTGGCGTTAAAATAGAAAGCATAAGCGGTTTTTAGAATTTCGGCGTCCATCTCCGCTGTTATACCACAGAGGCTTCATGACCGACCTTGAATTGCTTACCCAATATGAACCGATCTTGCGCTTCGCCAAAGGCGAGCGATTCTTCCCAATGGCGGTGGAGCCTTACGTGGAACAATGCGAGCTGCTGCCTTATGCGCCGGACGCCGCGTTGGAATATTTAGAGGCGGTGGAAAAACGCTCCGAGCCGCTGATTCAAGTCTTGGGGAAGTTAAAGCGCGAGAAGTATTACCTGCGTTTCGTCAATAAGAGTTTCGATTACGGCTGGGCATGGCGCTGGCTGATTATCTTTTCCGTGTTGGGGATGCTGGCGGGAATCTTTTGGGGTAAAACCGGCGTGGAAGCGGATTTGCTGCTGACCTTCTTCGGAGCGCTGATTCTTTTTATGTTGGCTTCGCCGGTGCGGCTGCGCATCATTCCTTCCGCGTTGGCGGCGCTTGTCTTTTGCGGGCTGAGCTGCGCTCCTCTGTGGTTTTTTTTCAACCCAAACGATAAAATCAACGTCGCGGTCGAATATTTGATTCTCCTGCCGATTTATCTTTTCTTTCTCGGTTACGCCTTGATTCGCACGCTCAAATTCACCATTGACCGCGTCATCCCCGAAGGACCCGGCGCGATTATGGATATGCTCTCCCGCGCCACCGAGCCGGTGGCGGAGGAAGCCTACCTTCAATACGCGCGCATTTTGCAAAAAGAGCCGCAGCCCGTTTATTACGGCAGGGTCGTGCGCGAGAAGGACAAAGACGATAACGAGTGGACGATTCTGCAATATCATTTCTTTTATGCGTTCAACGATTGGCGGCTGGCGGCGAACGGCATGAATCATCACGAAGGAGATTGGGAGCTCTTTTCAGTTTATTTAAAAAACGGCGCGCCTTACGCGGCGTTGCTTTCTCAACACGGCCACGGCTGCATGACCCCGTGGGAGAAAGTCCGCAAGGCAAAGGATGAGCGCGGAGTTGAAACCGCTCACCCGATTGTGTTTGTAGCGCTCGGCTCGCACGCCAATTACGCCCAAGAGGGCGTGGTGCGCTCGCCCGACCTGTATTCGCCCGGCAGACTTCAGCGCTTCATGCTCTGGCTGGACGGGGCGATTCATTATCTCTTCTTGTGGCTTAACCCCGAACAGCGGAAAATCGCCATGAAGGCGCTGCAAAAAGAGCAGACGCATATTTTAGAGGAGGGCGCGCTCTCTAAAATTAAATACGGAAAGGACCTGGACCAATACGTCGTCCGCCTGCCGATGGAAATCGCCACTGGCGACGGCTATTGCGCCGGAACGCATTGCCGCAAGATGGCCCCGACGCATGGTTCCGCCAGTCAATTTCTCAGGCGGAATAAATCGCGGCGCGCAACGACTCCGCCCGCCTCGCACGAGTGGCGGCGAATCCCGCTGGATGAGCGCTGCGGTTGGGTGGAATACAAAGGCTTGTGGGGGGTGAAAAGCTGGCTGGGCGAGGAATCCGGCGCGCCTGGCCCGCGCTGGGAACGCCCGCGGGAGAGGCAAAGCGGCGTTTCGGAGCGCATCCGCTGGGGCAAGCCGTTGCAATGGCTGGAAACGTTGGAAAAAGGCGGGCATTAATTCCGCTTTATAAAAAAAAGGAGAATACCATGTCCCTCTCGCAAACTCTTGACGTCGCCATTGGTCTCATTGTCGTTTATTACCTGCTGGGTTCGGTGGTTTCGCTCATCACGCAGCTGATGAACGAAACGCTGGAAACGCGCGGCAGAGCGCTGCAACAATATCTGACGCGGCTGGTGGGCGAAGCGAAAATCGGCGATTTCATCCGCCTGCCGCAAATTCAGGCGCTGCGCCCCATTCGTTATAAAAACCTGATAAGCTTCGTTACCGCCGATACCGAGCCGAAGATGGTGGAAAAAATCCCCGTCGCCATTCTGGTCGATTCGTTTTTCGATATATCCGGCTTGACTCAACGGGGCGAGCAGCAGGCGCAGGACATTCTGACGCTGCTAAACAACCTGCCCGATTCGGAAGCCAAGCGCGCGTTTCTGACCTGGGCGAATCAAGGCGTGAGCTCGCTGACCGATTTGCGCCTCCGCGCGACGGATTACTTTAACGGCGTGCTGGAACAAGCCGCGGCCACCTTCCGCGCCCGCGCCCGCAGCTTTGTTATCATCCTCTCTATCGCTATTACGCTGCTCTTCGGCACGGATACGATTCAACTCGCGCAAAACCTCTGGAGCAGCGCCGACCTGCGCGCCATTGCGGCGGCGCAGGCGCAAGCCGTCGTCGCTCAGGAAGGCGCGCAGATGAATATTGACGACCTTGCCGCCGAGCTGGAAAAATACTCCATTAAAATCGGCTGGTGGCAGACTCAAAAAGTCCCCGAAACGGGGAACCCGGCCGATTGGGCGTCCTTCCTCTTTTGGAAGACGCTCGGCTTGAGCATTACCGCCATGGCTGTTTCGCAAGGCTCTTCCTTCTGGTACGACTTGTTAAAGAAAGTGACCAACCCCGGCAAAGCGTTGTCTTCGCCTTCGCCCGTGTACGGCGGCGGAGATGTTGATAGAAACGCGCCAAAGGGATAACGCCCTATCTCGCTCCCCAACGCGCATAGACCGCCTGCGAAAGCAGGCGGTTCGCGCTTTTTTCGCGCGTCGTTAATTCCCCGCATTCCAGCTCGCCTTTGAATGGGTGCGTCGTCTCCGCCAGCGCCTGCGCGACGTGCAGCGCCGAAGCGCGCACCGCGTACATCGTGACGATGAAGAACAGCGGCTTTTCGCTCAAGCAGGCGCGGCAGGCTTGCAGCAACGAAGGCAGCGATTGATACACTTCCCACACCTCGCCTTTAGGACCCCGCCCGAATTTTGGCGGGTCGAGGATGACGCCGTCGTACTTGACTCCGCGCCGCGCTTCGCGCTCCGCGAATTTCAGCGCGTCGTCCACAATCCAGCGGATGGGCTTATCGCTCAACCCGGAAAGCGCCTGATTCTCCCGCGCCCATGAGACGGATTTTTTAGAAGCGTCCACGTGCGTCACGCGCGCGCCTGTCGCCGCCGCCGCCAGAGAGGCGATTCCCGTATAGCCGAAGAGATTCAGGACGTTTATTTCTTCCCCTCCGTTTTGGCGCGCTCTGGCTTCGATTTTCTCCGCCATAAAATCCCAGTGCGCCGCCGTTTCAGGAAAGACTCCCAAATGCCTGCCCGGCGTGATCATGGCGAAAAACTTTAACTCTTTGGAATTCGGCAGCGCGTAGCGCATTTCCCAACGTTCGGGTAGTCGCTGACGCGCCTCCCAATGTCCGCCGCTTTCTTCGGCGGTGGGGTGAAAGATCGCGTGCGCCGATTCCCACTCGCGCGAGGAGCGCGCGCGCCGCCACATCGCTTGCGATTCCGGACGCGCAAAAAGATATTTGCCGAAGCGTTCCAGCTTCAAACCGTCTCCGCTATCCAGCAGCTCATAATCCTGCCAGCGTGGCGCTTCTAACAGACGAAAGGGGGGCGTAGAGGAGGGCATTCCCAATCCAGATTGGTATGAATTTACTACTTTCCGCGCTTGCTTTTTCCGCTGAAAGCAGTATAATGGTGGTAGAAAGTGGTAAAAAGTGGTAGATTTTCCCAGGCGCCGGAAGACGGCGTCTGGCGCGTTAAAAAGGAAAACAGAACAAATGTTCTTAGGTCAATACCAGCATAATCTCGACGAGAAAGGGCGACTGATGATTCCGTCGCGCTTTCGTGATTTGCTGGCAGGCGGTGGAGCCTTCATTACGCAGGGTTTCGATAAATGCCTGATGGTCATGACCGAAGAATATTTCAAACAGGTGTACGAACGCCTGGAAGCGATGAACCTCGCCGACCCAACCGCCCGCTTGCTGCGCCGCCTGATTTTGGCGAACGCTTACCCCGTCGAAGCCGATAAAATCGGGCGCATTCTTGTTCCGCAGAACTTACGCGCTTTTCTTCAACTGGAAGGAGAGGCGGTCATCGCCGGGCAGGGCGACTACTTCGAGGTGTGGAAGCCCGCCGACTGGCAGGAACAGATGGCGAAGCTGCAAGACGTGGAAGCCAACAACGCGCGCTTCTCCGCGTTGGACCTTTCTAAGAACGCTTCCGCCGAACGCTAACCGCTTCCCTTTGCTTATTGCGATTGGAAGCCGCTTATGTCAGCGCACGTTCCCGTACTTTACCAGCAGATTATACACGCATTGCAGCCTAAACGCGGCGGACGCTACGCGGATTGCACGCTGGGCGCGGGCGGACACGCTCGCGGGATTTTGGAGGCTTGCGCGCCGGATGGACTCCTGTTGGGGCTGGATGTGGACCCGCAGGCGTTGGCGCTTGCTCGTGAGACCTTGGCTCCTTACGAACGGCGCATACATCTCGCGCAAGCCTCCTACGTTACCCTTTCCGCGCAGATGAGCGCGCTGGAATGGGACGGGCTGGACGGAATCTTGCTCGACCTGGGCGCTTCCTCCATGCAGTTCGATACCGCCGCGCGCGGATTTTCCTTCGCTCAGGACGGTCCGCTGGACATGCGCTTCGGCGTCAACGCCGCGCTCAGCGCGGAGCAAGTCGTCAATACCTTCGACGAGCGCGAGCTGGCGGATATTCTCTTCCGCTGTGGAGAGGAACGCGAGGCGCGCAAAATCGCCCGCGCGATTTGCTTCGCCCGCCCGCTGCGCTCGACGGGCGAGCTGGCGCGCGTTATCGAAAGGGTCGTGCCCCGCCGCGGCGAGAAGATTCACCCCGCCACGCGAACCTTTCAGGCGCTGCGCATCTTCGTCAACGGCGAGCTGGACGCGCTGCAAAGCGTCTTGCCGCAGGCGGTCGGCGCGCTGAAGCCGGGCGGCAGGCTGGCGGTGATTTCTTTTCACTCGCTGGAAGACCGCATCGTCAAGGAGTTTTTCCGCGAGCAGAGCAAGGATTTGCTCAACCCGCCTTACGAAAAACTATACGAGACCGAGCGCAAGGCTGTTTTGAAGTTAATCAACAAGAAGCCGATAGAGGCTTCGGAAGAGGAAAAGCAAGAAAACCCGCGCGCCCGCAGCGCGAAGCTGCGCATCGCGGAAAAATTGTAGAGTCGCTATGAACGTCGAAAACGTCAACCGCTTAAAGCACGCTTATAAAGCCGCCCCATGGCGCTGGCAGCGCCAATGGGTGGGCAGCGTGTTGCTGGCGGTCGTGGCGGCGGCGATGATAGCCGCCCTGTATCTCGACGTCACTGCGCAGGCGGCAATTGCCGGGCGCGAGATTCAAGACCTGACCGCGGCGATTGCCGCCAGCCAGCAAGCCAGCGCCGACTTGCAGACTCAGCTTGCCACGCTGACCTCTTTCAACGTCATGCGCCGCCGCGCGCTGGAATTAGGTTACCGCCCGATTGATCCCGCCGAAGTCGAATATCTGATTGTGCCGGGCTATTACAAACCCGCGCCGGAAATTTTATCGCTGCCCGCTCCGCAGCCCAGCGCTTTGAACGTCCTGCCCGAATACAACCAATCGCTGCTGGAATGGCTGGACGAGCGTCTCAGCGCCGCTTTTTGGGGGACGCCATGAGAGACCAATACCTGCGGCGCGCGCAGGCGGTATTCTTCTTGCTGGGCTTTTCCGCCTTTGCTATCGTCGCGCAGATTATTCGCATTCAAAACAGCCCCGAAGCCGCCGCCTTTTTGCAGAGCGCTTCTAATTACGCTTACGAGCTGCGCACTTTTTACCCGGAGCGCGGAGAAATTTTCGACCGCAGCGGGCATTTGCTGGCGGGCAACAAGTCGGTTTACGAAATCGGCGTGGATTTGAAGAGCGTCAAAGACCCGCAGTTGATTGCGCTGACGGTGAGCGGAGAACTGCATCTTGATTATTTTGAAACGCTTGAAACTATTCAAAACCCGCCGCCGGGTCTGGCTTATGTGGTGCTGGCGGATTTCGTCGAGGCCGCGCACGCGGCGCGTTTGCAGGAGGCGAAGCGCGCGTTAAACGAAGCCGCCCCTGAAGGCGCCTCCGGCGGGTTGACCGGCTTGGAGTTCAAATCGCATCCGCAGCGCAGTTACCCCGAAGAGACGCTGGCTTCCAACGTCATCGGCTTTGTGAACCGCGAAGGGCGCGGTTATTTTGGCGTGGAAGAAAAGTACGACGCGGCGTTGGCGGGCAGCCCGGTGCAGGCGCTGATCCCCACCGACCCAAACAAGGCGTTTGAAATTCCGCAGGCGATGGACGGCGCGACGTTGATTCTCACCCTCGACCGCGATTTGCAAGCCGCCGCCGAAGCTATTTTGGACGACGCCCTTTCCGCCTACGGCGCGCGGCGCGGGACGATTGTGGCGATGGATCCGCGCAACGGCGAAATATTGGCGATGGCTTCCAGCCCGCGCATGAATTTGAACCGCTTTTGGCAATACGCCGAAGTGTACGACAAAGCCAGCGATTTTAACCTGGCGATTTCCGCCCCCTACGAACCCGGCTCGGTGATAAAGATTCTCACCATGGCTGCCGCGCTCGATTCCAATACCGTCGCTCCTTTTACCGCTTATCTTGATACCGGCGCCGTCACCGTCGGCGGCGTGACCATTCGCAACTGGAACGAGGAAGCCTGGGGCGAGCAAAACATGGTCGGCTGCTTGCAGCACTCGCTCAACGTGTGTATGGCGCTGATTTCGACGAAGATGGGCGCGGGCGTCTTTTATCGTTACATGAACAACTTCGGCTTGGGACGCTTAACCGGCGTGGACCTGGCGGGCGAAGCGGCGGGCAGGCTGAAAGTCCCCGGCGATTCCGATTGGTATCCGGTGGACCTTGGCACGAACGCTTTCGGTCAGGGCGTCAGCGCCACGCCCGTCCAGCTGTTGATGGCGTCTTCCGCCGTCGCCAACAAGGGCAAGATGGTCATTCCGCACGTCTTGTACGCGATGGTGCGCGACGGGCGCGAATATAAATCCCCGCCGCAATTCGCCGGCTCGCCCATTTCCGAGCAGACCGCCGCCACGCTTTCTGAAATGCTGGCGCTTTCGCTGGAACAAGAAGCCTCGCTCGCCCTCGTGCCTGGATACCGCGTGGCGGGCAAGACCGGCACGGCGCAAATTCCGGTGGACGGCTATTACGATAAAACGCAGACCAATGTGTCCTTCATCGGCTGGGGTCCGGTGGACGACCCGCGCTTTATGATTTACGTCTGGCTGGAACGCCCCTCCGCTTCCATTTGGGGCTCCGAAACCGCCGCCCCCGTTTTTTCGCAAATGGCGCGGCAAACCGTCGTGCTGTTGGATATTCCGCCCGACTTTATTCGCAACGAACTGGCGAACCGATGACCATGCTGACTCTTGCGGACGTTTTAGAAGCTTTGACTGCGGCGCGCGTCTTTCAGGCGCAAGCCGTGATCCGCGACGCGACGATTGATTCGCGTCAAGCGACGCGCAATTCCTTGTTTATCGCCATTCCCGGCGAGAACGCCGACGGACACGATTTCATCGGCGACGCTTTTCAGCGGGGCGCGACCGTCGCGTTGACTCAGCGCGACCTGCCCGCCGATTTTCGCGTCCTGGACGCGCGCGGCGAACTGAAACTCGACCCCGATTTTGATTTTTCTCCTCCGCTGTGCCTGCGCGTGGAGAATACCGTCTCGGCTTTGCAGCGCATCGCTCGTTTCTGGCGGCGCAAGCTGTATCTGCGCGCGGTGGGAATTACCGGCAGCGTGGGCAAATCCACCACTAAAGAAGCCGTCGCCGAAGTGTTAAGCGCGCGCTACGCCACGCTGCGGAATCGAGGCAACCTGAATAACGAAATCGGCTTGCCGCTGACCATTTTGAAATTAAACGAAACGCACGAGCGCGCCGTCTTGGAGATGGGCTTTTACGTCCCCGGCGAAATTCAATTTCTATGCGATATCGCCCTGCCGCATATCGGCGTGGTGACCAACGTCGGCACGGTTCACGCCGAGCGCGCCGGCTCGCAAGAGGCGATTGCGCGCGGCAAGAGCGAGCTGGTTCAATCCCTGCCTCCTGACGGCGTGGCGATTCTCAACTTCGACGACCCCTGGGTTCGCAAGATGGAAGAGAAGACCAAAGCCCGCGTGTTCTTTTACGGGCTTTCTCCTGAAGCCGACCTGTGGGCGGACGAAATTGAAGGTTTGGGGCTGGAAGGAATCCGCTTCCGCCTGCATTACAAAAACGAGACCTTGCATTGCCGCGTTCCCATGCTCGGCAGGCATTCGGTTCACACCGCGTTGCGCGCCGCCGCCGTCGGGTTGAACGACGGGCTAGACTGGCAGGAGATTTTATCCGGGCTGCAGCGCGGACGTTCGCAACTCAGGCTGGCGGCGGTTCGCAGTAAGGAAGGCGCGCTGATTCTCGACGATACGTACAACGCTTCGCCCGAATCCACGCTGGCGGCGCTCAATTTGCTGGACGAGCTGGAAGGCAGAAAAATCGCCGTGCTGGGCGATATGCTGGAACTGGGTCCTTACGAGCGGCAGGGACACGAGATGGTCGGGCTGCGCGCCGCGCAGGTGGCGCAGATTCTCGTCGCGCTTGGACCGCGCGCGCGCATGATTGCCGAAGCCGCCCGCCGCGCGGGGTTGAAACCCGCTAACGTCCTTGAATTCGACGAAGCCGCGCCGCTGATTGAATGGCTGCGGAAGAATCTTTCGCCGCAGGATGCCGTGTTAATCAAAGGCTCTCACGGTTTGCGGATGGATAAAATCACCGCCGCTTTGGAGGTGAAATCGTGAGGCAGGTCGCTCTCTCGCTCAGCCTCGCCGGGCTCGCCTTTGTGATGACCGCCATTTGGGGCGGACCTCTGCTGCGGATTTTACGCCATTACAAAATCGGCAAAATTATCCGCGTGGAAGAGCCGGGCTTTCACGGCGTGAAGATGGGAACGCCCACGATGGGCGGAGTCCTGTTCATCCTGCCGACTTTGCTGCTCAGCGGGCTGCTGAACGCGGTGGACCTGATGGGCATGACCGCCAGCGGAGTGGGCAGCTCGGTCTTTGCGCCGATGCTGACGATGGTCGGTTTCGCGCTGCTGGGCGCGGCGGACGATTGGGAAGGCATTCGCGGCAAACGCAAGGGCGACGGTATGCGCGCCCGCACCAAGTTCGCCTTTCAGGTCGCGCTGGCGCTGATGATCGCCTACGTTTTGCGCTACCGCATGGACGTTCCGGAAATGTATTTTCCCGGCTTCTTTTTTGAAATCAGCGTCGGCTGGATGTACGTTCCGTTGGCGGCGTTCATCATCGTGGCGGAATCGAACGCGGTCAATTTCACCGACGGGCTGGACGGGCTGGCGGGGCTGGTTGTCGCCACCGCCGTCGCCGCCTACGGCGGAATTGCCATCGCGCAGGAACAGGTGTATGTCGCGCGCTTTTGCTTCATCCTTGTCGGCGCGCTGTTCGGCTTTTTGTGGTTCAACGTTCATCCCGCCGAGTTGTTTATGGGCGATACTGGCTCGCTTTCGCTGGGCGCGGCGCTGGCGGTGATTGCTCTCATCACCGGGCAATGGCCCCTGCTGCTGGTCATCGGGTTGATTCCGCTGGCGGAAATGCTCAGCGTGGTGATTCAAATCGGCTATTTCAAATGGACCAAGGGCAAACGCTTTTTCAAAATGGCGCCGCTGCACCTGCATTTTGAGCTGCTCGGCTGGAGCGAGACTCAAGTCGTTCAGCGTTTCTGGCTCATCGGTTTGATGGCCGCTTTGATTGGAATTGGATTGTCGCAAGTTTAAGAAGGTAAGCCTTGACGATGAAGCATTGGAACAACGTCCGCGTTTTGATTTTAGGCGCCGCCCGACAGGGGATGGCTCTGGCGCGCTGGCTTGCGCGTCACGAAGCCGACGTGACCCTGAGCGATTCTCGCCCGGCGGAGCAAATGAGCGCCGCCCGCGAAGCGCTCTCCGATTCCAACGTCCGCTGGACGCTGGGCGGGCATCCGCTGGAATTGTTGGATCAAACCGACGTATTGTGCCTTTCCGGCGGCGTGCCGACTTCTCTGCCCATCGTGCAGGAAGCCATCCGACGCGGGATTCCGCTTTCTAACGACACGCAAGTCTTCATGGAAGTCGTCCCGTGCAAGACCATTGGAATCACCGGCTCGGCTGGCAAAACGACCACCACCACGCTCGTCGGCGAAATGGCGAAAAAAGTAACCCAGAATTCGGACTCCAGGATTCGGAAGAGTTACGTCGGCGGAAACATCGGCGACCCGCTGATTAACTACGCCGACGAGATGACCGCCGACGATTTGGCGATTTTGGAAATTTCCTCCTTTCAATTGGAGCAGATGACCGTCTCGCCGAACGTCGCCGCGATTTTGAACGTCACCCCGAATCATCTTGACCGTCACGGCACGATGGAAGCTTATACCGCCGCCAAAGCGCGCATTCTTGACTTTCAAACCCCGGCGGATACCGCCGTGTTAGGGCGCGACGACCCCGGCGCGTGGAATTTGCGCGGCAGAGTCAAGGGGCGGCTGCTGGCTTTCAGCCTGCGCGAATTGGAAGAAGAAATGAGCGGCGCGTATTATCAGGACGGCTTGCTCAGCTTGCGCGAAGGCGACGCTTATTTCCCGCTGCTGCTGCGCGAGAAGATTCAATTGCGCGGCGACCACAACGTCGCCAACGTGCTGGCGGCTTTTGCTATCGGCTACGCGGCCGGCTTTACGCTGGATTCGATGTTGGAAGCGGCGGAGGAATTTCGCGGCGTGCCGCACCGCCTGGAATTGGCGCGCGAATGGCGCGGAGTCCGCTGGTATAACGATTCAATCGCCACCGCCCCCGAAAGAAGTATGGCGGCGATTCGCTCGTTCAGCGAACCGATTGTGCTGATGCTCGGCGGGCGGGATAAAAACCTCCCCTGGGACGACCTCGCGCGGCTGATTCAACAGCGCGTCAAGCATGTCGTCATCTTTGGGGAAGCGGGCGATCTCATTGAGCGGGCTGTGCAGCCCACCGGCGTCCCGTTTAGCCGCGTTCAAAACACGCGCGCGGCGGTGGAAAAAGCCGCCGCAGTCGCCGCGGCAGGCGACGTGGTGTTGTTCTCGCCCGGCTGCACGAGCTACGACGAGTTCAAAGATTTTGCGGAGAGAGGAGCGGCGTTTATCGAATGGACGCGACAACTTTCGTAAAACGACCGCGCGAAGCCGCGCCTTTCCTGCGCGGGTTCGACGCCCCGCTGCTGATGACCATGGCGGCGTTGATCGTCTTTGGCTTGCTCATGCTCTTTTCCGCCTCGTGGGATTTTTCGCTCGGCGCGTACAAGGACGCCACCTACATGCTCAACCGCCAGCTGATGTGGCTGGGAGTCGGTTTGCTGGCGGCGCTCTTCCTCGCTTTTTTCGATTATCGCCGCTGGCGCGCGCTGGCTGTTCCCGTCATGGGGCTGACCGTCGCGTTGCTGGTCGTCGTTCTTTCCATGAACACGCTGTTTGGCGCGCGCCGCTCCTTCTTCGACGGTTCGGCGCAGCCTTCCGAACTGGCGAAACTGGCGACGATCCTGTACCTTGCCGTGTGGCTGCACGCCAAGCGCCAGTTCCTGCACGACGTGACCATCGGGCTGATTCCGCTCGGCGTAATTCTCGGCGTGGTGGGCGGGCTTATTTATCAGCAGCCCGATTTGAGCGCCGCCGGCACGGTCATCATTCTTGGCGGGGCGCTGTTCTTCCTCGCCGGGGGCGACGCTAAACAAATTGCCGCGCTGGTCATCGTCGCTTCGCTCGCCACGTGGTTCATCATTTCGGTTAGCGTCACCGGCCACAGCCGCGTCAGCGATTTTATCGCCGGGCTGAAAGACCCCTTGCAGGCTTCGTATCACGTCCGCCGCTCTTTCGAGGCAATCGTCAGCGGCGGCTGGTTCGGAGTGGGGCTGGGACAATCGAAAGCCAAGCTGACCGGCTTGCCCGTCCCGCCGACGGACAGCGTCTTTGCGGTGGTGGTCGAAGAGCTGGGCTTGTTTGGCGCGCTGGCGTTGATTGGTTTATACGCCGCGGTGGTCTGGCGCGGATTTACGATTGCGCGGCGCGCGCCCGATATGCTCGGCGCGCTGATCGCTTCCGGCGTGGCGATTTGGATTGCCTTCGAGGCGCTGCTTAATATGGCGGTGATGGTCGGCTTGCTGCCCTTCGCGGGCAACGCGCTGCCTTTCATCAGCGCGGGCGGCTCCAATCTGGTGGCTTCGCTGGCGGCGCTGGGCGTTCTCTTAAACGTTTCGCGTCAAGCCGCGACGGCGACGCGGACGGAAGACGAAGAATGGAGGTCTTACGGTGCGGTGCTTGATTTGCGCGGGCGGGACCGGCGGCGGGGTGTATCCCGCGCTCGCCGTTCTCAACGCGCTCAACAGCCGATTCAAGATTGAAGTCTTGTGGGTCGGCGGAGAAGGCGGCATGGAAGAGGAGCTCGTGAAACGCGCGGGCGTCCCGTATCGCGCCATTCCGGCGGCGGGCGTGCACGGCGTGGGGCTGCGCTCCCTGCCCGCCAACCTGGTCAAGCTCGCCCGCGGCGTGTTCGCCGCGCGCCGCATTCTGCGCGAATTTCAGCCCGACGCGCTTTTTTTCACCGGCGGATACATCGCCGCGCCGATGGCGGTGGCGGCGCGCGGAATCCCAATGCTGCTGTACGCGCCGGATATTGAGCCGGGGCTGGCGCTCAAATTTTTGGCGCGCTTCGCCGACGCGATAGCGCTAACCGCGCCCGATTCCAAACGTTACTTCCCGCGCCGCGCCCGGCTGGTCGTCACGGGCTATCCGCTGCGCGCCGACCTTGCGGAGTGGACTCGCGCGCGGGCGCGGTCTCATTTCGGGTTGCAAGATTCGCTGCCCGCGCTGCTGGTCACAGGCGGAAGCAAAGGCGCGCGCTCGATTAATGCCGCGCTCGCCCGCAACCTTAAAGAATTGCTGACGTTTACGCAGGTGATTCACATCAGCGGCTCGCTCGATTGGGAAGCGGCGCAAAAGAACGCGCTGGAATTGCCCGACGATTTGAAAGCGCGCTACCGCGTCATGCCTTATTTGCACGAGATGGGCGCGGCGCTGGCCGCCGCCGATTTGGTCGTCTCGCGCGCGGGCGCTTCCACGCTGGGCGAATATCCCTTCTTTGGGCTGCCCGCTATTCTCGCGCCCTATCCCTACGCCTGGCGTTACCAGAAAGTGAACGCCGATTATCTGGCGGCGAAAAACGCCGCCGTCGTCGTGCGCGACGAGGAACTGGGCGAAAGGCTGCCGAATCTGACGCGCGAACTGCTCGCCGACGAGAAACGCCTTGACGCGACGCGCGCCGCTATGCGGAGTCTGGCGCTGCCCAACGCGGCGAACGAGATTGCCAGCCAGTTGGCAAGACTGGCAGGAGACGCAACCTTATGATGAGCATTGTTTATCTCTTCTGGACTTTTGTCTTCGTCTTCGCCTTCGTCGGCGCGATGCGCGGCTGGGTGAAGGAGCTGCTGGTGTCGTTCAGCGCCATCACCGCGCTGGCGGTGAATTTGCTTTTGGAAAAATACATCCCGCTGGTGAAAGAGCTCGACCCGGCCGGCAGCTCGCTCTTTTGGATTCGCACGATGATTCTGATGACGCTGGCGTACTTTGGCTATCAGACCGTGCTGGTTATTCCGCGTTTGGCGGCGCAGGCGAAGCGCGAGAAGCTGCAAGACGCGCTCTTTGGCGCGGTGTTGGGCGGCTTTAACGGTTATCTGGTGGTCGGCTCGCTGCTCTTTTACTTACACGCGGCGAACTACCCCTACCCGAACGTCATCAGCCCGGCGACCGACCCGACCATCGTCGCCGCTATTCAAACGATGATGAAATACATGCCGCCGCGCTTTCTCGGCGAACCGAGCATTTACTTCATCGTCATCATCATCCTTATCTTTATTATCGTCGTCTTTATCTAACCAACGAGTTGAACATGAAACGCATCCACCTCATCGGCGTCGGCGGGTCGGGACTTTCCGCCATCGCGCGCTTGCTCAAAGAGAGCGGTTACGAAGTAACCGGCTCTGATCGCGCGCTTTCGCCCTTTGCGATGGAGCTGCAAAACGCCGGCGTGACCGTCTTTCTCGGACACGAGGCGAAAAACGTCGCGGGCGCGGACGAGGTCATCCGTTCCTCCGCCATCCCCGACGACAACCCCGAAGTGCAAGCCGCGCTTTCCGCCGGAATCCCCGTCTATAAACGCGCCGATTTTCTGGGGCGGCTGATGGCGGACAAAATTGGAATCGCCGTCGCCGGCGCTCACGGCAAGACCACCACGACGGCGATGATCGCCTGGATTTTGTATCGGCTGGAACGCGACCCGTCCTTCATCGTCGGCGGCGCAATGAAGGACCTGAAAACCAACGCTCGCGCCGGGCAGGGCAGATTCTTCGTCATAGAAGCCGACGAATACGACCGCATGTTTTTGGGTCTCAAGCCGCACATTGAAGTCGTTACCAACCTCGAACACGACCACCCCGATTGTTACCCGACCTTCGAGGAGATGTACGCCGCCTTCCGTCAGTTTGTGGATTTGCTGCCTTCCGACGGGACGCTCGTCGTCTGCTCGGAAAACAAGAACGCCATGTCGCTGCTTTCCCACGCGCGGACCAAAGGCTTGAGCGTTCTTTCTTACAGCCTGCAAACCGAGATGACCATCAACAGCCCTCAATGGATGCAGGCGCGCGACGCCAAACCCAACGCGCGCGGCGGATACGACTTCTCCGCGCTCACCAACGTCAGCGGCTCGGTTTCTTCGGTTCGGGCTTCGCTGCAAATCCCGGGCGAACACAACGTCCGCAACGCGCTGGCGGCGCTGGGCGTGATGGCGCTTCTCGGCGTCCCGCTGCAAGAGGCGGCGGACGCGCTGAGCGAATTTAGCGGGACGGGACGGCGCTTTGAGGTGCGCGGCGAAGTCAAAGGCGTGACGTTGATTGACGATTACGCTCATCACCCCACCGAAATCAAAGCCACGCTCGCCGCCGCGAGGGCGCGTTACCCCGGACGCCGCTTGTGGGCGGTCTGGCAGCCGCACACCTATTCGCGCACGCAGGCTTTGTTCCTGGAGTTTTCCCGCGCCTTCGCCGACGCCGATGAAGCGCTGGTGACCGAAATTTACGCTTCGCGCGAAGCCTCGCGCGACTTTTCCTCCGCCGAAGTGGTCGCCGCCATGCCGCATCCTTCCGCGCGATACAGCGGCAGCGTGGACGAGACGGCGGAATATTTGCTGAAACATCTGAAACCAGGAGACGTGTTAATTGTCATGTCCGCCGGCGACGCGGACCGCATTAACGCGAAGATAGCGGAGAGCTTGTGAAGATAAAGACCGAAATCGCCGACGCGCTGCGCCAGACCTTTGGCGACGCCGCGCAGGAGAACGTTTCTCTTGCGCCTTATACTTCCGCGCGCATTGGCGGAAAAGCCGACGTGCTGCTCACCGTTCAATCCGCCGAACAGCTGCAGACGGCGATGCAAATCATCTGGGAGCGGGGCTTCCCTTACGCGCTGCTGGGCGGAGGTTCCAACGTGCTGGTGAGCGATAAGGGCGCGCGCGGCGTGGTGGTGTTGAACCGCGCGAAAGAAGTCCGCTTTGAAGAAGGCGACGAGCCGCGCGTGTGGTGCGAATCGGGAGCCGTGTTCAGCAATCTGGCGAATCGCTGCCTTGTGAAGGGACTCTCCGGTTTGGAATGGGCGGCGACGGTGCCCGGCACGGTGGGCGGCGCAGTCTATGGCAACGCGGGCGCGTTTGGCGGCGATATGTCGCAATGCCTGCTCTGGGCGGAAGTCGTCACTCCCGCCGGCAAAAAGCGCATCTCCGCCGCCGAGATGGGCTACGGCTATCGTTCCAGCGTCCTCAAACGCGGAGAAGAGACCGCCGTCGTGCTTTCCGCGCTGCTGCAATTGAAAAACTCCACCCCCGAAGAAGTCTCCGCCACGGTGGCCGCCTTCCGCGAGAAGCGCCGCGCTTCGCAGCCGCCCGGCGCCAGCATGGGCTCGATGTTTAAAAATCCCCCCGGCGATTACGCCGGACGCCTGATTGAGGCGGCGGGCTTGAAAGGAACGCGCATCGGCGCGGCGGAAATCAGCCGTATGCACGCCAACTTCTTCGTCAATTACGGCGAGACCAAAGCCGCCGACGTCCGCGCGCTGATTGAACTCGCTCGCAAGACCGTGTTTGAAAAATTCGGAATCGAACTCGAATTGGAAGTCGAACTGATTGGAGAATGGCAAACCGAACGCTTCTCTTGAAGGCGAATCGCTCATGACGACCTCTTTTGCTTCCTCCCCCAAACTCCGCGTCGCCGTGCTTTTTGGCGGACGCTCCGGCGAACATGAAGTCTCGCTCATGTCCGCGCGTTCGGTGTTGGAAGCGCTCGACCCGCGCAAATACGAGGTCACGCAGGTCGGCATTACGCAGGAAGGCAAATGGCTCGGCGGAGAAAACGCCCACGCGGCTTTCCTCAAAGGCGAAACCAAAAGCCTGAGCCGCGTCATCCTGCCGCACGAACCTTCCCATTCCGCGCTTTACATTTTGCGCGATTCGCAAGGCGGCGAAATTTTAGAAAAGTTCGCCGATATTGACGTCTTCTTCCCCGTGCTGCACGGCACGTTCGGCGAGGACGGAACGATTCAAGGCTTGCTGGAATTAGCGGACGTCGCTTACGTCGGCGCGGGCGTGGCGGGTTCCGCCGTCGGCATGGATAAGGGCATTTTCAAAGACGTAATGCGCGCCAACGGAATCCCGATTGTTCCTTCGCTGACAGTTTTGCGGACTGAAATTGAAAAAGACATGGACGCGGCGATAGCGCGCGTCGAAGCGTTGGGCGAATATCCCTTCTTTACCAAGCCCGCCAATCTCGGCTCTTCGGTGGGAATCAGCAAATGCAAGTCCCGCGCCGACCTGTGCGAAGGCTTGCTGGAAGCCGCCCGCTACGACCGCCGCGTGATAGCGGAGCAGGGCGTCCCCAACGCCCGCGAGATTGAAGTCAGCGTGCTGGGCAACGAAGACCCGCAAACTTCGGTCTGCGGCGAAATTCTGCCGAGCCGCGAGTTTTACTCTTACGAGGCGAAGTATCTGGACGGCTCGTCCGGGCTGGTCATTCCCGCTTCGTTGCCCGAAGCGACGAGCGACCAAATCCGCGCTTACGCCGCGCGCGCTTACAAAGCCATTGATTGCGCCGGGCTGGCGCGCGCCGATTTCTTTGTGGATTCGCAAACGAATCAAATCTACTTGAACGAGCTCAACACGCTGCCAGGCTTCACCGCCATCAGCATGTATCCCAAACTGTGGTTGGCGAGCGGGCTGGAATACTCGCAATTGGTGGAACGTTTGATTGAACTGGCGCTGGAACGCAAGGCGCAGCGCGACCGCACCGAGCGCAGGAGGTCGGCATGAGCGGGAAGAAAGATCTCACCCGCGCCGAGCTGGCGCGTCAGCGCCGCGCTCGCCGCGCCGCCGAAGAATTGAGCAAAACGGTCAAACGCGCCGTCAAGCCGGTCGTTGCGCCGGCCGCGCGCCGACCGGTTGCCCCGCAGCCTTCCGTCCGCCAGCCGCTCTTCGTTCAAACGCGGCGGCAGCGCCGTTTTCAAGCCGCGCTCGGCTTGCCGCAAATTCACTTGCAGCGCGAAACGCTGCGCGCGCATCAGCCTGACCGTAAGTGGCGCGCCGTCTCGTTGATTCTTTCCGTTGTCTTCGGGCTGGCTTTGCTGCTTGGGCTAACTTTGCCGTACTTTAACATCCCCAGCGTCACCGTGCTGGGCAACAGCCTGCTGACCCGCGAGGAAATTTCCGAAGCGACGGGCGCGCTAGGGCGTTCCATTTTCACCGTTCAGACGGAAGAAGTGGAACTGCGACTGCGTCTGGCGTACCCCGAATTGCTTTCGGCGAAAGCCGAGATATACCTGCCCAACCATCTATACGTCACGGTGCAAGAGCGCCAGCCCGCGATTCTTTGGGAACAGGACGGGGCTTATACCTGGGTGGACGCGAACGGCGTGGCGTTCCGCCCGCGCGGAGTCGTCGAAGGGCTGATTCCGGTGACCGGGCTGAGCTCTCCGCCGCCCGGACCTTCGGACTCCCCGCTGACCCCGCCTGCTTTTATGCAAAAGACTCTGGCGGATTCGATTCTGGCGCTTGCGCCGCAGGTTCCCGCCGGAACGGCGATGACCTATCACAAAGACTACGGGCTCGGCTGGCAAGACCCGCGCGGCTGGAAGGTTTTCTTTGGCACGGAACCGCGCCACATGGCTTTGAAGTTGCGCGTGTATGAATCTCTGGTCGCTTCGCTGCAAGGGCGCGGCGTCCAACCGACTTTTATCAACATCGCTTACCCGCAAGCGCCTTATTACCGCGCGGCGGCGGACGCGGAATATAAACCCGCGACAGGCAACGGATATTAAGAGATGGAAGAGATTGTCGTCGGCGTTGACGTAGGCACGACTAAAGTTTGCACGCTCGTCGGGCGCGTGGAATCGGAAAAATCCATGCGCATTCTTGGCGTGGGAATCGAGCCTTCCGAAGGAATCCGCAAGGGCGTGGTGGTGGACCTGGTTGCCGCTTCGCAAGCCATCCGCCGTTCTGTGGAAAAAGCCGAGCGCACTTCCGGGCTGCAAATTGCCACCGCGCTGGTCAGTCTGGCGGGCGCGCACGTCTCTTCGGTCAATAGCCGCGGCGCGACGGGCGTCCCCGGCGGAATCATAGACGAAGCGGATATTGCCCGCGCGCTGGAGCAGGCGCAAGCCGTCGCCATCCCGCACGACCGCGAGATGGTTCACGTCATCCAGCGCGGAATCAGCGTGGACGGGCAGGATGGAATCCGCTCGCCGATTGGTATGCGCGGCTACAGGCTGGAAGTGGAAACGCACATCGTCACCGCTTCCGCCGCCGCCATGGACAACCTGCGTCAGTGCGTCGCCGCAGCGGGCGTGGAAACGCTGCAACTCGTTCTTAATCCGCTCGCTTCCGCCGAAACCGTGCTGACCGAAGAGGAACGCGAAATGGGAGTCGCCGTCTGCGATATTGGCGGCGGCACGACCGACTTGGCGATTTATGTGAACGGCGACGTCTGGCATACGATGGCGCTTGCCGTCGGCGGCAATCACGTCTCGCAGGATATTTCGCACGGGCTTCGGCTCGCCTTCAATCAAGCGGAAGAGGTCAAGAAAGAATACGGCTGCGCGCTGCGCGCGGACGTCCGCCCCGACGAGACCTTCACCATCCGCCCGTTTGGCGAGGACCACGACGTGCAGTTCAGCCGCCAGGATTTGGCGCACATTATCGAAGCGCGCGTCGAGGAAATCTTTCGCTTGACGCTTCAAGAAATTAAGCGTTCCGGCTACGACGGGCTGCTGCCCGCCGGCATGGTCTTGACCGGAGGAACTTCGCTGCTGCCGGGCATTAAGCGCCTTGCCGCCCAAACGCTTGGCATGCCCGTTCGCGCCGCGCAGCCCGAAAATCTCGCCGGGCTGATAGATAAATTGGGTTCGCCCGCCTATTCCACCAGCGTTGGGCTTTTATATTGGGCAGCCGCCATGAGCGAACGCGACGCCGCCTTGCGGCAGGCTGCTTCTCGAAGCCGCAAACCGAAAGGAGAGAGCTTTATGGATTTTGACGCAATTAAAAGTTGGATGAAGCGCTTGCTCCCTTAAGGCGCGCGGTTTACCGTCCACCGTTCATCGTCTACCGTCTATCGTCAGGAATTAATTGGCGCAAAAAGCCAGGAGGAACAAATGGACTCGATAAAGAAGAATCAAAACACCGAAGCCTTTGCCCGCATCAAAGTAATTGGCGTGGGCGGAGGAGGACAAAACGCCGTCAACCGCATGATGGAAGAGGGCATTCAGGGCGTTGAGTTTATCGCGGCGAATACCGACGCTCAGGCGCTGATGCTTTCGCGCGCTCCTGTCCGCGTGCGGCTGGGCGATAAGCTCACGCGCGGACTCGGCGCCGGCGGCGACCCGGAAATCGGGCGCAAAGCCGCCGAAGAATCTTCGGACGAGCTATACAGCGCGCTCAAAGGCGCGGATATGGTGTTCGTCACGGCGGGCATGGGCGGCGGCACCGGCACCGGCGCGGCGCCCGTCGTCGCGCAGGTCGCCAAAGAATGCGGCGCGCTGACGATTGGCGTCGTCACCCGCCCCTTCACCTTTGAAGGCGCGCGCCGCGCGCAATCCGCCGAACTGGGCGTGACGAAGATGAAGGAACACGCCCACACCCTGATTTCCATCCCCAACGACCGTCTCTTGCAGCTGGCGGATAAAAAATCTTCCTTGCAGGACGCCTTCCGCATGGCGGATGAAGTGCTGCATCAGGGCATTCAGGGCATTTCCGAGCTCATCACCATCCCCGGCTTAATTAACCTCGACTTCGCCGACGTGCGCGCGATTATGTCCGAAGGCGGCGCGGCGTTGATGGCTGTCGGGCGCGGCAACGGCGACGAGCGCGCGAAAATCGCCGCCGAGCAGGCGATTTCCAGCAAGCTGCTGGACATCACTATTGACGGCGCTCGCGGCGTGCTGTTCAACGTCACCGGCGGCCCCAACATGACGCTCTTTGAAGTCAATCAAGCCGCCGCCATCATCCGCGAAACGGCGCACCCCGACGTGAACATGATTTTTGGCGCGGTGATTGACCCCGAAATGGGCGACGAGATTCGCGTCACCGTCATCGCCACCGGCTTCGAGCGCGCGGGAATTTCCCGCCGCGCCATGGAGCGCCCGGCTGTGGCGCGCGGCGCCGAAAAGCCGATTTCCGCCGCCAACACGCCCTTCGCTCGCCCGCTGGATTCCGTCTCCGCGCCGGTCGAGACGCGCTCTTCCGCCGACGTTAAACCCGCTCCGCAGTCTCCCTCCTACAACAGCGACGATTTGGACGTCCCGACCTTCCTGCGGAATCGCAGATAAATCCCGCCTTGCGAACGTTTGAAAAACGCCCCGACAACGGGGCGTTTTTTGGGGGCATATCTCAATTGTTGCGTAAAAGCGGCGCGAGATTAATCTCGCGCTACGAAGTTACACAACTTTCGACATGCGACCTTTTTTGTCAAAAGGCTAAAGACCGCTGATGTTTCTTAGAGAGTGTTTTGAAATTCATGTTCTAACCACAGATGAACACAGATAAATTGGATTTATAGGTAAATTCACCGCGTTTTTTATCAGAA
>DAOUBR010000048.1:0-15039 GCA_034432535.1 Anaerolineales bacterium
TTAACTCACCTTACGCAGTACCGCGAGATTGATCTCGCATTTCCAAGCGACATAAATGTCGCGGTACGGGAAAACTGCGTAACATCAGTTACTTAATTTGCCTTGCGTAGCGGCGCCTACGATATGGCGCGCGACGTCAATCCTCATTCGGGGACGACGCGTCGCGGTACGGACGTCCGCCTCCGCCAATCCCGCCCGGACTGTTGCGCTTTAACAAAATAATCTGGCAATCGCATAGCGCGAGATTCTTGCCCTGAGCCTGCCGAAGGGGTTCTCGCCTTTGGCGCAGACGCCGCAGATTGGGCAAGCAAAACTGTCCACGAATAAAGTCACGAATACTCGAACACGACGAGCGCTTCAAAAACAAAAGCGCTCTGGCAGCGGAACGCATTCGTGAATTCGTGGATGGCATTCGTGGACGGTCTCCGCTAATCGCGCAGAGCGAGATTTTGCCAATCAATCCGAAAGCTGCTTGTGCGCCAATCCCGCCCGAACATTGAATGTCCGGGCTATTCTTGCGAAGCCGCCTAAAGACGGCTAAGCGCCAGCCGTTCGGTCCGTTTGAGCGGACTTTGCGTGAATCCCCATTCGGGGACGACGCGTCGCGCCGCGAAGAAACTACGCCGCGTCAGTTACTTCACCAATTTCCACAGCAACGCGCTGGAAACCAAAGCCAGCCCCGCGCCAAAGAAAAACGGCGCGGACGCGCCAAAGCCCGCCCACGAGCCAAGCCCCTGCCACAGGACTCCCGCCAGAAACGAGGCGGGCAAGGCGGCTATTCCGACGGCGGCGTTTAGCCAACCATAAGCCGCGCCGCGCTGCTCGTCGGGGACCAAATCCGCCACCAGCGCTTTCGCCACGCCTTCGGTCGCGGCGTAATAAATTCCATACAAGCCGAAAAGCAGCCAGATGTGCCAGCCCGAATTCGCCAGCGCGAAACCGAGATACACCAGCGCGTACGCCAGCCATCCGCCGATGATGACTCGGCGGCGACCCAGCGTATCGGAAAGTTTTCCCAGCGGGCTGGAAAGCAGCGTGTAAACGGCGGTGAAGGTCATCAGCATCAGCATTGTTTGCAGCACGGAAAGCCCGCGTTCTTGCGCGCGCAAGATGATGAACGAATCAGAAGAGTTGCCGAGTGTGAACAACACGACGATGAAAAGAAACGCCTTAAAGCGCGCGTCAATTTCTTTGAAGGAAAATTTTTTGCGCTCCCCAGCCGTTTTCTTCGGGGCGACGTCGGTCGCGCCGAGCGCCAGCGCGGCTACTCCCAAAAAGGCGGGAACGACGCTAGCCAAAACCGCGACGCGGAAGGATTCTACGCTCAGCAGGCTGGCGTTCGCTTGCTTCAGCCAGATGATGAGCGCCGCGACGCCAATGCCGAGAAACGCGCCCGCCGTATCTCCGGCGCGGTGCAAGCCGAAGGCGTAGCCGCGATTCTTCTCGTCCACGCTAGCGGCGACCAGCGCGTCGCGCGGCGCGGTGCGAATCCCCTTGCCGACTCTATCGGCGAAGCGCACGCCCAACACCGCGCCCCAGCTATTGGCGATATACAAAAAAGGTTTGGCGACGGTGGAAATCGCGTAGCCCGCCACGGCGAGCCATTTGCGCTTGCCGAGTTTATCCGAAAGCGCGCCGGAATAAATTTTCAACAGGCTGGCGGTGGTCTCGGCGATTCCGTCTATCAGCCCAATGAACGCCATGCGCACGCCCAGCGCGTTAGCGAGGAACAACGGGATGAGGTACACAATCATCTCGGAGGAAATATCGGTGAGAAAAGAAGTCGCGGTGACCGCCCAAATATTGGGGTGTAGTCTGGTCTTTTGTTTTTCCATGAGAAGGATCCTTTGCAAAAAAATCAGCCGCCGGGAGCGAGTCCCAGCGGCTGCAATTGTACGCCTTAAAATGGCGCTCGTTACTTCGCGCGGCTTTTCGCGGCGGTTCGTTTCGCCGACTTTTTCGGGGCAGGGCTTTTCACCTCGTGGGTCAGTTTATCGTAATTGCCGGCGAGCGCGTCGCTGATGGTTTCGCTCCACAGCGGAGACTCTTCGCTGAAATAGGCGGCGCGCCCAATCATGTGCGCCGCCGTCGGCGCGGTAGCGAAGATGAATAGCAGCAGCAAAATCATGCGGGCGGCGATGGCGGTTTCCCATTCAAAATGAGTCGCCGCGCCGAGCAGAATCAGCCCAACCCCCAGCGTGGCGGATTTGGTGTTGGCGTGCAGCCGCATGAAGACGTCCGGCAGCGTGGCGACTCCCAGCCCCGCCAGCGCCATGAAAGCCGCTCCCAATAGAATCAGCCCGAAGGCGAGATTATTCAGAACGCTTGCGGTTCCCATTGCGTTGATTCTCCTCTTTCGCTTTTCTTATCTGCCGTTTCTCCACAAAGCGCGCAAACGCCGCCGTGCCGAGAAAGGCGACCAGCCCCAAAATCACGGCGACGTCGAGATACACGCTGAAATCAGTTTGCACGGCGCGCAAAACGACGAAGCCGATGGAAAGCGTCGCCATCAAATCCAGCGCAACGACGCGATCCGGCAGGCTGGGACCTTTCGCCAGCCGAAACAGGGCGAAGCCAAAACCGACGAATAGCAGCAGGAACGCCCATGCGAGGGACTGAGTCACGTCGAATGTCGCCATGCTTCCTCTTATTCTTCCAGCAAGCGGATAATCATTTTTTCGAGTCCGTTTTTAATGCGGGCGCGCGTTTCGTCTTCGTTCTGGGCGAACATCGCGTGAACGTACAGCGTCTTTTTGTCGGAGGAGACGTCGAGGCTGAGCGTGCCGGGCGTGAGCGAAATGAAGTGCGAAAGCGCCGCGACGCCCGCGTCGGTCTTTACGTCCAGCGGGACGGCGATGATGCGCGGGCTGGACGAATGTTCCCACACGGTAATCACATCGTAAGCGACGAACAAGTTCGAGAGGAACAGTTCCCACGCGAAAAAGAAAAAGAGGCGAATCGCCAGCCAGCCTTTGCGCGTGTAAGCGGAATTGGGCAGCGCGCGGCGGACGAGAATGAGCGTAAAGTAGCCGAGCGCGAAGCCAAAGGTCAACCGCCCAAGCGTTACGCCGCCATTAATCAACGCCCAGCCGAAAGCCAGCGCGATGTTCAAAAGGAAGTAGTTCATTGCGCGCCCTCCATCACGGCTTGAATATAAAGCGCGGGGTTCATCAGCTGCTCGCCCGCGCGCAGCGTCACGTCAAACGCGGCGGAAGCGCCGATTCCCAGCAAAACCGCCAGCAGCGCGAAGGCGGCCATCGGCGCCAGCAAAGCCGCCCAATCGGCGCGCTCAATTTCAACGAGGGGTTCGAGCGCGGGCTGCGGCTTCCAAAAAGCTTCGTTCCAAATCTTCATCATGGAAAACAAGGTGAAGAAACTGACCGCCAGCGAGAGGCCGGTAACCCAATATTGTTCCGCTTCAAAACCGGCGCGGATGAGCGCCAGCTTGCCGACGAAGCCCGAAAGCGGCGGCAGCCCCGCCAGCGAAAGCGCGGAAATCAGGAAGAAAACCGTCAGCGCGGGCTGCGATTGATACATGCCGCCGAGTTTTTTCAAATTCATTTCGCCGTAGATTTTATTCGCCGCGCCGCTCACGAGAAACAGGTTGGTCTTCACTATCATATTGTGAACGGTGAAAAAGACCGCGCCCGCCAGCGCAAGCGGGGTGAAGATTCCCAAGCCCATCAGCATATAGCCAATCTGACTGACGATGTGAAAGGCGAGCAAGCGGCGGAAATCGTATTGCGCCACCGCGCCCAGCACGCCCGTCGTCATCGTCAAGCCCGCGAGGATTAAGACGACGGTATGCGTGAAATGCGTCTCGCGGATGAAGAGGAGCGTAAAAACCCGCAGCAGCGCGTACACGCCGACTTTGGTGAGCAGCCCCGCAAAGACCGCCGAAACCGCCGCCGGCGGGGTGTGATACGAAGCGGGCAGCCAGAAGAAGAGCGGGAAAATCGCGGCTTTGATTCCAAACGCGGCAAGGAACAAAACCGCCAGCGAAGAAACCAGCGCGGTTTGATTGGAATTGAGCGCCGCCAACTTGAGGGCGACGTCCGCCATGTTCAGCGAGCCGACCAGCCCGTAGAGCAAACCGAGCGCGGAGAGAAAAATCATCGAAGCGAGCAAGTTCAACGCGACGTATTTGAACGCGCCTTCTATTTGTTTCTTCTCGCCGCCGAGCGCCAGCAGCACGAAGGACGACATGAGCGTCACCTCGAACCAGACGTAGAGGTTAAACAAGTCGCCGGTGAGAAACGCGCCGTTCACGCCCATGACGAGAAAGGCGTAGAGCTGATGGTAGCCGTACTTTTCGCGGGCGGGGTCAATATCCGCCAGCGAGTAAACGGAGACCGCCAGCGCGATAAAAGAGGAAGCGAGAACCATCGCCGCGCTGAGCAAATCCGCCACAAAGGAGATTCCGAAGGGCGCTTCCCAACCGCCGATTTGCTCGACGACGATTCCGCGCCGATTCACGTCGGTGAAGAGCAACGCGGCGGAGACGAACAGCAGCGCCATGCCGGAGACGTTAATTTTGCGCTGCGCGTCGCGCGAGCGATGCGCCAGCAGCGCGGCGACTCCCGTCAGCAGCGGGATAAGAACGGGAAGGATAAGAAAGAGATTCATGATTCGGAACTCGTCATTTTATCGAGGTCGTCGGAATCCATCGCCCGATACGCGCGGTAACCGAGCGCGAAGGCGAAGGCGGTCACGCCGAAGCTGATGACGATGGCGGTGAGAATCAACGCCTGCGGCAGCGGGTCGGCGTAATTGGCGGGGATGACCTTGTCGGCGGAAAACAACGGCGGCGCGGCGTCGGCGCGGTTGTGTCCGGCGAGCAGAATCAACAAATTGACCGCGTGCGAGAGCAAGCCGATTCCAATCAGCAGTTTGATGAAGCTGCGGCGCAGCGTCATGTAAACTCCGGCGGCGAACAAAACGCCGACGACAAAAGCGAGCGCGGAGGTCATAGCAGTTTGTTCTCCTCTTCTTCCATCGCAAAGATGACGGTGAGCGTCACGCCCAGTACGGCGAGATACACGCCGAAATCAAACAAAACCGGCGTGCCGAGGTAAACGCCCTCGGCGAGAGTCCGCCACAAGCCGGTGAAAAAAGGCAAATTGAAAAACAGAGAGAACGCGCCGCTCAACGCGGCGAGCGCCAGCCCCGCGCCTATCAGCGTTCTGGTATCCGCGCGCAAAACCTTGCGCGTTTGTTCCGCGCCGTAGGCGATGGAATAGACCGCGAAAGCGGCGGCGGCGAGCAACCCGCCCACAAATCCGCCGCCCGGCTCGTTATGTCCGCGCCAAAAGACAAAGAACGAAAACAGAAGCAGCATGGGCAGCAAAACGCGCGCAGTTACGCGAACGATGAGAGTCATGGCTTTTTCCTTTCGCTTTTTTCATTCCCGCTTTTGGAAAATTTCAGCAGCGCAAAGACGCCGATGGCGGCGATTGCCAGCACGGTAATTTCGCCCATCGTATCCAGCCCGCGAAAATCCACCAGAATCACGTTCACCACGTTGCGCCCCTTCGCCAGCAGAGCGTTTTCCACAAACGCATGCGAGATGGGCGCCGTAAACTGCTCGTTCGCCGCCGCCAGAGTCAGCAGAGTCATCAAGCCGCCGGCGACGGCGGCGATGAGCGCGTCGCGGATTTTCACCGCTTTCGGCGAAAGTTCGCTAAACTTGGGCAGCTTGAAAAAAACCAGCACGAACAAAACGACGGTCAGCGATTCGATGGCGAATTGCGTCATCGCCAAATCGGGCGCGCTAAAAAACAGATATGTCAGCGCGACGCCGTAGCCCACCGCGCCCAGCCCGGCAATGGCGCCCAGCCGCGAAGACGTGGTCGCCGCGTACAACGCGCCGACCGTAATCAAAATGACAGGCAGCAGTTCGTAAAATTGCAAGCCGGCGAAATTGGGCGTAAAGTTGGGGCGATAACGGCTGAAAGCCGCCGCGCCGCCCAGCGCCGTCGCGGCAATCGCCGTCAGAATATAGCGGCGCAAATATCCGCTTTGCAAAAAATGAGTCAGGCTTTGAGCGAAATTGACCATCCCGCCCAAAAATAGTTCGTACAATTTCGCGGGACCCCACGCCCAGCGGACGCGGCTCAACGTCTCCCGCAGCGGGGTTCGCATGACGTACAAGCCGACTCCAGTCAACACCGTCAAAACGCTCAACCCCAAAGCGGGGTTGATTCCGTGCCAGAGCGCGAGCTTGACCTTGATTTTTTCTCCGGCCGCGGCGTAAGCCGCCGGAGCGACGAGCCACTCGCCCGCCAGCTGCGGCGCCAGCCCGAAGAGCAAACTCAACGCCGCGAGCAGCGCGGGAGCCGCCCACATCTTCCAGGGCGCTTCGTGCGGATGTTTGGGCGTGCGCGTTTGTTTTCCCAAAAACGGGCTCACGCCAACCAAGCCCGCCACAAAGAAGCTGGAAAGCCCCATGAAGAACAGCGCGGCGACGACAAACCAGCCGGCTTCCAAGCCCGTCTCGTAAACTAATTCTTTAGAGACAAACCCAAACAGCGGCGGCAAACCCGCGAACGAAAGCGCCGCAACCAGCGCCGCCGCGCCCGTGAACGGCAGCGCGCGGAACAACCCGCCCAGTTGAGTCACGTCGCGCGAGCCGGTTTCATGGTCGAGGACGCCCGCCGCCAGAAACAGCGCGCCTTTGTATAAGCCGTGCGCCAGCAGCAGCGTCATCGCGGATTGAATCGCCAGTTCCGAGCCAAGCCCAATCAACAGCGTTAAAATCCCCAGCGCGCTCACGGTGGAATAAGCGAGCAATTTCTTCAAATCGGTTTGCATAAAAGCCAGATACGCGCCGACGACCATCGTCGCCGCGCCCGCGCCGCCGAGCAAATCCGTCCACAACTCCGTTCCACCCAGCGCGGGATTGAACCGCGCCATCAAATACACGCCCGCCTTCACCATCGTGGCGGAATGCAAATACGCGCTGACGGGAGTCGGCGCTTCCATCGCGTTGGGCAGCCAGAAATGAAACGGAAATTGCGCGGATTTGGAGAACGCGCCCAGCAGGATTAAAAGAAGCGCGGAAGCATACAACGGGCTGGCTTGAATCAAGCGGGCGGATTCTTTCAACGCCGAAATCTCGTACCCGCCGACGATTCCGCCCAGCAGGACGATTCCCGCCAGCATGGCGAGTCCGCCCGCGCCGGTGACGAGCAAGGCTTGCAGCGCCGAAGCGCGCGCCGAGTCGCGCTCATGCTCAAAGCCAATCAACATGAACGAGCTCAGGCTGGTTAATTCCCAAAAGACGAAGAGCAAAATCAGGTTATCAGAAAGCGCGACGCCGAGCATCGCCCCCATAAAAATCAACAGCCAGAAGTAGAACCGCCCAATATCCTTGCGTTTCTTCAAATACTCGCTGGCGTATAAAGCCACCAGGGCCCCGACTCCGCTGATGAGCAGCGCGAACAGCAAGCTCAACCCGTCGGCGCGGAAGGAGAGATTCAGCCCGAACTGCGGAATCCATTGCCAGGTTTGGGTTTGCGGCGAGCCGTTTACCGCGTCCGCCAGCAGACGGACGTAATAGCCCGTCAGCGCCAGCGGCAGCAGGGTAATCATCCAGCCGCGTTCTTTTTTAAAAAACAGCGGTAAGGCGGCAGCCAGTAAAAACGGAGAGAGCGCTGAAAACAAAATCATCATGCACCTGCCATTGTTCGTAGACCCTGTCTCAAAAACAGCGTATCCCTCTGAGGGAGCGTCTTCCGGGAGCAAAGAGCCTCCCCTTCGCCGCCCTCCAGGCGACATTGTTGAAACGACTTGTAAAAAGACAGTCGCCTTATTCAGGCGGCTGTCTTTTTGAAATCTTACCCGTTCAACATAAAAACAAAGTTAACAAGGCGTTATTCGCCGCGCAGCTGGTCGTACACCGCGCGCACGTTGCGCTCGTGCAGCGTCTCCGCCAGCCCGCTTAAATACACGCGGCTCTTGCCGCAAGATTCGATGGAAATTTCATCCAGCAGGTCTTCGGCGTTTTTGCGCCGGCCAAGGGCTTTGACCGCCTTTTTGAGGTTGGTCAGGTAGGCGATGTTTTCCTTCACCGCCGCGTCAATCTCGCCGCGCAAAATAATATCGCCGTGTCCTTGAATGATGTTTTCCAGCCCCATGCGCCCGATTTTTTTTATGGAAGCGAGCAGCGCGTCCACGTCCCCGTCCACCACGTAAGGCAGCGGCATAAAGGCGTCGCCGGCGAAGAGGATGCGGTCTTCTTCCACCAGAACCGAAACGCCGTCGTCGCTGTGACCGAAAGCGGGCGAGATGACGAGATTCTTCTTGCCCACGCGCAGGGTCATTTCGCCGGATTCGAAGGCCAGATGCGGCGGGATAATTTTCACCTGCCGCAAAGCGGGGTTTTGCTTGCGGGCGTTTTCCAACGAGGGGATACCGCGCTCAATGAGCGCCCGGCGGCAGAGCTCGTGACCGATGACCGTCGCGCCGGGGAAAAAGCAATTGCCCCAGGTGTGGTCGGCGTGATAATGGGTGTTGATGACGTAGCGCGCTTGCACGCCCAATTCGCGCTCAATGAAATCCCGCATGTTTAAAGTCTCTTCCGGCAGCGCCAGCGTGTCAATCACCACTGCCCATTGGGGCCCTACAATCACCCCTGCCGTGACCTGCGCATACACTTCGCTTTGAAACCAAAACACATTTTCCGAAACCCGTTCCCGGTGCATTGCTTCCGCCTTATCTTAAAAAATTATTCTCCTCTTAATAGCACACTTTCGGGGAAAACACAAGTTGAGCAGACAAATAAACCGCGACGCGCTCCCGTCTGATTTTTTAACAGGATGGACGGGCAAACAGAATATTTTCGCCGCCTTGAGATTGCCTCGACGACTTCGGGTCTTGCAGCGCCCACAGGTTACGACAGAACGGCTATGAAAAAAATCGCGCCATGACCATGACCTGAGGCGGACTTGATGACAGGCGCTATCGGTGATAAACTAAACTCAATGCCAGCGGATATTTTGGTCGTCACCCCCTCCCCGGCGCTGGGAGAAAGCATTCGGCGCGCTTTAGAGGAGACTTCGCTCTACCGCGTTCACGTGGTGAACAACAAAGCCTCCGCTATTGTGCGCGCGGACGAGTTGGGAGTCCCGCTCGCCATGCTCGACCTTGCCCTGGGGGAAAGCTGGACGCTGGAAGTCGGCTCTTCGCTGCGCACGATTCATCGCGGCATTAACCTCATTATTCTGTGCGACGAAGGAGCGGCTGCGCCGGCGTTCAACGAGTTGCGCCCGTGGATATTGGTGCGAAAGCCCTTCCGCATGAGCGACTTTATGACCGCCATCAGCCAGCCGCAATCGGCGGCGAACGCCCCGTCCGCCAGCCGCGCGAAAGAAGATTCCACCCCCCTCTGGCTGCGAGACCAGACTCGCGCCGCGCAAAAGCTCACCACGCTCACCCTTTCATCCGCCGCGCAAGCCGCCCTCATCACCCGCAAAAACGACTTGTGGGCTTACGCGGGCGCGCTCTCGCAAGAAGCCGCCAACGAACTTGCGCGCGCCGTCACCCGCAATTGGGACGGACAAAAAGGGTCGGACTTGCTGCGCTTTATCCGTTTGGAAAGCACCAAAGCGGAACACATGTTATTCGCCACCCGCCTCGCCGACGACGTCGCGCTGGCGCTGATCTTTGAATCGGAAACGCCGTTCAGCGCCATTCGCTCGCAGGCGGGTCAATTGATTTCGGATTTGAATCAGTTCGACGCGCCCAAAGCGCCGCCCGAGCCCGCGCCCGAAACCGAGAGCGCGCCCGAAGAGAACATCCCCTCCATTACCAGCATCCTGACCGACGTTCCCGACCCGAACCCGCCCCAACGCAAGAAGTTCGACCCGAACGAGACTCGCGTTTCGGAATCGCTTTCGGAAGTAACCGCCTTTTCCAGAGAAAGCTCGCCTTCGGCGCGGCTGCCCAAACGCGAGCCGATAAAAGCGCCCTTCGTTCAGCCGCAAGCCTCGCTGAATGAAGTGGAAGTGACCGCGCCTTCGCGTCCGCGAACGCCCGTGGCGCCGCCCGTTGAAAAAGGCGCGGAGATGGAAGTTACGCGCGAAAATCCCTCAAAGGAAAAACGTCCCGCCACCCCGGTCGCGCCGCCGGTCAGCTCTTCCGAAGTCACCCGCGAGAGTCCCGTCACCCAAGCCGCGAAAAAATTGGTGGTTGAGCCGGTTTCCGCGGGGATGTATCACCTGACCTACGCCTGTTTGCTCGTTCCGCGCTTCGCCTCACATTACCTCACCGGCGACCTCTCGGAACGCCTGAGCGAATGGGCGCACAATATCTGCATCGCCTTTGGCTGGCGGCTGGAATATCTCTCTGTTCGCCCAGAATACTTGCAATGGGTGGTGAACGTGCCGCCGAACACTTCGCCCGGCTATCTCATGCGCGTCTTCCGCCAGCAGACTTCGGAAAAAATCTTCAACGAGTTTCCGCGCTTCAAGCGGGATAACCCTTCGTCCGATTTTTGGGCGCCGGGCTACCTGATTATGGGCGGAACGCAGCCTCATCCGCAGCATTTGGTGAACGACTATATCCGTCAAACCCGCCAGCGTCAGGGGCAGGAATCTTCCCGCTCTTAAGTTCTTAATAAATCGTATTCGCTGGGAGAGGTTTTTTTAGTTTTCTTTCAGAAAGGAAATTGACATGAGTTTTTTCAGCAAAATCCTCAGCAAGCTCGGGCTTGCCAAGCCCGAAGCGCCGGCAGTCGCCGCCGCAGCATCCAAACCTGCCGCGCCCGCAACGCCGGCAGCCGCCCCCAAGCCTGCCGCGCCCGCAACGCCGGCAGCCGCCCCCAAGCCTGCCGCCGCGCACTTTGAGGAAAGAGACGAGGAACGCCGCGGCGCGCCCACCGCGCCCAAGCCCGCCCCCATTTCCGAAGTGGATGTGGTGGCAAAAATCGAGCAAATGGCGCAAGGCTCCGGGTTAAACTGGAAAACTTCGATTGTGGACCTGCTCAAAATTCTGGATTTGGATTCGAGCAAGGAAGCGCGCATCGAGCTCGCCAAAGAACTCAACTGCCCGCCCGAGCTCATCGGCGGCGATTATTCCAAGATGAACGTCTGGCTGCACAAGGAAGTGTTGCGCAGAATCGCCCAGAACGGCGGAAACATTCCGAAGGAACTGCTGGACTAACCCCCCGTTCCATCTCCGGCGGCGCGAAGTTTTCCTTCGCGCCGCTTTTTTGAGAGCCGCCCAAGCCGCGGCTTTTAAATCAAACCCAGCTCAGCATACTTGTTCCAAATTCAGGCGACCTTTTCTCCTCAAGTTGACGCTATAATGATATTGGCGGTTGGGAGCGCGCTGATAATGGACATTCATCAGGTCGAATCTTTTTTGCAAGCGGCAGAATGCGGCAGTTTTTCGGAAGCCGCGCGGCGAATGCGACTGAGTCAGCCCGCGCTTAGCCGTCAAATTAAACTTTTGGAAGCGGAGCTGCGCGCGACGCTGTTTATTCGCGGCAGCACCGGGCTGAAACTTACCGAAGCGGGACAAATGCTGCTGCCTTGGGCGCGCCGTCTGCTGGAAGATTCCAATACGCTCAAAGATATGATGGCTTCGCTGGAAACGTCCTGCATTGGGGAGTTGCGGATTGCGTGCAGTTCCAATAGCGGAAGATACGTCCTGCCGCTGTTGGTGGCTCGTTTTCGCGCGCGCTATCCCGGCGTTCAAATTAAAGTCCTGTCCTGCCGCCCGCTTCGCGCGGTGGAAAATCTGTTGGAAAACGAGGCTCATTTGGGAGTGGTCAGCACGGAGATCAGGCAGGGTAAGTTGGAACAGCAGGAATTTTTCAGCGACGAAATCAGCCTGATTGTCCCGCGCGGACACGCCTGGGCAGGGCGCGCTTCGATTCAGGCGGAAGAACTGATCGGTCAGCCTTTCATCCTGCGGGAGGAAACTTCCGGCTCGCGGCAGGCTTCGCTGCAAGCGCTCTTGCAGTTCGACGTCAGCCTGGAAGATTTAAACGTGTTTGTGGAAGTGGGAAACGTGGAAGCTGTTTTACAGATTGTCGCCGGCGGCTACGGCATTTCCTTCGTTTCGGATTTGGCGAGTCAGTGCATGAGGGAATTGGGCTACGTCGTCAAGGTCCCTATCGAAGGGCTTCGCATTCGGCGCGTCAATTACATGGCTCGCAAGCGCATCGCTCCGCCGCACCGTCCGCGCGACGCGTTTTGGGGCTTTATTCACGACCCGGAAAACGCCGACGTATTACAATGCCGCCGCGCCGGGCAAAACGCCCCCAACGCGGCGGGATAGCGGGAAAGACGGGCGTTCATGCTTGACTCTCGTCTGGCTCTTCTTTCGCGCAGTGAACCAGCATGAAGCTGTAAATGCCGCTCATGGTCATGCAGCCGCCCCAGAAGAAGGGCGTAGCGTCCACCTTCCACGCGCCGCTCAGGATAAGCGTCGGGACGAGGATGAGGAACAGGGTAAACGCCGTGCCGAGCGCCTTGAGGAGCGTCGGATGATTCGTGAGCATATATTTACAGAATCTGGTTCGCCCTTGCGTGGCGTAACCGAGAATCGCGCCGCCCATGAAGCCGGTGAAGAATGAAATCGCCATCTCAATCTCCTTTCTTTTGAAAATCGCCGACAAGCGCCGCGCCTGCCGAAGGAATGTAAAATTCCTATTTTCAGGATAGGACATTTGAGGGCGTTTTATCAGGGTTAAAAGTCATTTCCGCCAGAGAAAATTGTTTGAGCAAGCCATAGAAAAATTTATGGGACAAGTTGTAAACAATAATGGACGGCTGAATCTCCGGGCGGAGCCGGCAGGCAAAATCGTCCACGAATAGGGTCACGAATGCTCGAGTACGACGAGCGATTCACGAACAAAAGCGCTCTGGCAAAAGCGCGACCATTCGTGAATTCGTGGATGGCATTCGTGGACAGTCTCCGCTAATCGCGCAGCGCGAGATTCTGCAATCTGAAAGCTGCTTGTGCGCCAATCCCGCTCGGACATCGAATGTCCGGGCTATTCTTGCGAAGCCGTCTGAAGACGGCCAAGCGCCAACGGCTTGCAGCGAGCGTTTACAACAGAGAGTCGCGGAACGCAAAACGCTTCTATGCTAAAATAGCGTTATGCTCTCCCGCGTTTATTCTTGCGCCGTTGTGGGTTTGGAAGGCGTCATTGTCGAAGTGGAAGTGGATTTCACCAACGGCATGGCGGGAGTGACGATTGTCGGTTTGCCGGACGCCGCCGTGCAGGAAAGCCGCGAGCGCGTGCAAACGGCCGTCAAAAACGCGGGGATGCACTTTCCGCGTCACCGCATGGTGGTCAATCTGGCTCCGGCCGTCGTCCGCAAAGAGGGACCGGCGTACGATTTGCCCATCGCGCTGGGGGTGGTGATTCTGGCGGGCTATCTTCCTCAAGAAGCGATTGAAAACGCGCTGGTGGTCGGCGAGCTCTCGCTGGACGGCGCCGTGCGGCACACGCGCGGAATTTTGCCGATGGCCGCCGCCGCCCGCGCGAACGGTTACGCGCGGATGTTCGTCCCCGAAGCCGACGCGCCCGAAGCGGCTTTGATCCCCGGCCTGGAAGTGTACCCCGTGCGCTCGCTGGCGGAACTGTACGGTCACCTTTCGGGACGCGCGCCTATTCAACCGTATCACGCCGAAGCGCTGACGCTGGAACCGCTCTTCGTCCCGACCGATTTTTCCGAAGTCAAGGGGCAGGAACACGTCAAGCGCGCGCTGGAAGTCGCCGCGGCGGGCGGGCATAACGTGTTGATGACCGGCAGTCCCGGCTCCGGCAAGACCTTGCTGGCGCGCGCGATTCCCGGTATCTTGCCGGAAATGTCCATCGAGGAATCGCTGGAAGTGACGCGCATTTACTCGGTGGCGGACCAGCTGCCGCCCGGCACGCCGCTCATTCGGCAGCGTCCATTCCGCGCGCCGCATCACACCATCTCCAACGCGGGGCTGGTCGGCGGGGGCAATATTCCCAAGCCAGGCGAAATTTCGCTTGCGCACCGCGGCGTGCTGTTTTTGGACGAGTTCCCCGAATTTAACGCGCGCGTGCTGGAGGTGATGCGCCAGCCGATGGAAGATAAGGTCGTAACCATTAGCCGCGCCAAAGGCTCTTTGACTTTTCCGGCAAATTTTCAATTAGTGGCGGCGATGAATCCCTGCCCCTGCGGTTATTACGGCGATTCGCAAAAGCCGTGCGTGTGCGCTCCCGGCGCGGTGATAAAGTATCAAAAGCGAATTTCAGGTCCCATGCTCGACCGCATTGATATTCACGTCGAGGTCCCGCGCGTGGATTACGAGAAGCTCAGCGCGGATAGACTCGGCGAGCCGAGCGAAGTCATCCGCCGCCGAACCGAAGCTACGCGGGAGATTCAGCGCCGACGTTTCGCCAGCCTTGAGACTCCCGGAATCGCTTGCAACGCGGATATGCGCGTGGCGGAGATACGTCAGTTTTGCCGGCTGGACGAAGCCGGTCAAAGCCTGATGCGCGCGGCTATGAGCCAGCTGCAACTTTCGGCGCGGGCGTATCACCGCGTGTTGAAGCTGGCGCGCACCATCGCTGACCTGGCAGGCAGTCCGAACATCCAGCCGCCGCATCTGGCGGAGGCGCTGCAATATAGACCAAGAATGAACGGGTAAATCAGGGCGGAGGTAGAGACGCGAGAGGGAAACCACCCCGCGCGCCAGACCTGCTTTCGTTGTTGCGCCCAACTGGAATGAGCGCCAGAGCAGTGTGAAAATGGGTAGCGTGTTTAGGAGACTCCGCACACTACCTTGCCCCGCGGCGCGCTCGCGGGAAGACCCGCCCACGAATACTGCACGAATAAACGAATGTCCGCCCCGCCATTCGCGCATTCGTGATCTCATTCGTGGATGGTTTGCCCTACGGCGCGTTCGTGGAGGGTTTGCGCCTGGGTCAGTTAAGTGGATAAGGGAATTTAGACACGAAAACGGGCATAATTAAGGCGTACTTTTCGGAGAAAACACCATGCCCAAGAGAAAAAACTTCACTGCCAACCAGAAGGCGCAGATTGTTTTGGAAAT
>DAOUBR010000049.1:0-40242 GCA_034432535.1 Anaerolineales bacterium
CGCGCCAATTCCGCCAGCGCGGAATCGGAGAGGAAGGCTTCGGGGTCGCGGCGCGCTTCATCGAGCCGGGCGAGCAGCGCTTCTCCTTCCCACCCGCGAGCGGAGAGCTCTTCCGCAGCTCGTTTGGCGACCCCGATTATTTTCCCTTCGCCCCAGCCGCGTAACTTTAAGATTTTTCCGGTTACTACGCTCATGCTTCTCCTGCTTTTTTCATGTCGAGCTGCAGCCCGCCTGATACAAGCGGGGGATGGACGCGCCCTCAGGTTGTTTTACAATTTTTCCACACATTTTTGTAATTTTACATGAGTTTTACAAGCCGCCGCAAAGAGCGCAGGTATAATCGAACCGACAAGGTTGAAAATTCAGGTTAAGGATTCCTGACGCCCAGAAAGGATAACGAACTTATAATGGAATTACAGGTTCGCGCTTTCAGGATTTTTTATTCGGCGTAATTTAGTTCACAAAAAAGGAGATAAAGATGAAAAACGCACCCCGTATTCTTGCGATCGTCGGCGCAGTTCTGGCGGTTCTCGCCCTGAGCGCGACGACGACCGTCCCGGTATTGGCGGACGGCGGAGAAACTCCCCCGCCGGAAGCGCCCGTTCAAACGGAGACTCCTCCCGAAGCGGCGGGAGACGCCGAACCTGCGCAGGAAGTAGCGCTCGCAGACGCCGACCCCGCGCAGGATGTTTCCGCGCCTGCCCTGCCAGAGATACTTGAGCAATTGCCCGAAGAGACTGAAGTAATCGTTTTGGGCGAAACGGGCGAATCGCTGCCGCTGGCAAGCGAAGGAGCCGCGCAGGTTTTCGTCAGCGGCGACCCGATGTGGTGTCCGGCGGGAGTGGTTCCCGGCGGCTTGGGCTGCAGTCCATCGTTTCAATACTTTAACAAAGACAACGATACACCTCTCGGCTTTAACGGTCTCATCGGTTGGTTAAACAGCTCGGCAAACGCGGCAGCCGTTAGCAAAGCGGGCGTGATTTGGATTGCTGGGAATTACGACGGCGCGGGCGACGTTCAAAACGGCTCGCATAACGATATTGAAATCAGTCCTGATACAGTAGAAGGGACGATGGAAAACTTCGCGCTCACCATTCAAGGCGGCTGGAGCGGAGCGAACAACATGACCGTTGACCCCAACGCTCCCTCCGTGTTCAAGCTGCCTCTGACCATCAAAGGTTGGATTGGCGCGATTACCATCAAAAACGTGGTCTTTGATGGAATCGCTTCTTCGCCCAACTACACGCTGGACGTGCAAACGAATGGAAACATTTTACTGGACGGGGTGGCGGTCATCAACAACACGGGAAGCGGCGCGAAGCTGGATAACAGCCAGACTCCCGCCATCTTCGGGACAGGCACGGTGACCGTGAACAACAGCACGTTCAACGGCAACGCGGGCGGAGACGGATTGACCATCCTCACCGACGGCACGGCGACGACCAACAACATCGTCGCCAACGGCAACGGCGGCGACGGGGTTGAAATTAACAATACGGGCGCCTCCGCCGATAAAACCGTGACGATGAAAGGCTACAAGCAGTTCAACGGCAACGGCGCCAACGGGTTATACATTCAAGCCCGCGGCGCGGTGATTCTCAGCAATTTGAACGCGGACAAGAACGCTCTAAACGGGGCGCTCATTGACAACACCGTCAGCCCGCTGGCAAGCGTGACGATTAGCGGCACAAACTACTTTACCGAAAACTTACAAGACGGCTTAAATATAGCCTCAAAGGGCGCAGTTACGCTGAGCAACATCAACGCCTTGTACAATGAAGAGAACGGCGCGCAAGTTGATAATTCCGCCGGCGTCGCCAAGCCTGTTCTCATCAACGGCATTAACAATTTCAGCTGGAACTTGTATGAAGGTCTGGTCGTCGTTTCCAATGGCGCGATTACCGTGAACAACGTCAACGCCTCGAACAACTATTATGCGAGCGGCGCGCTGTTGGACAATTCCAGCAGCCTCACCGGCGCCGCGAACGTTTCCGTGTTAGGGACGAATTACTTCACATATAACAACTTCAACGACACGGACGACTCAAGCGAAGCCGGGTTGAAGGTTTTATCGCACGGCGCGATTACCGCCAGCAACGTCACGGCTTCGTTTAATTACGGCAGCGGCGTTATTTTAAGCAACTGCAACACAAGCGCCTTCCGCGGCCAAACCTGCGACCTGGCGCTGCCGCGCAACATCACCCTGACCGGCGTCAACGTTTTTAATGGAAACGGCGGGACCAACGACAAAGGCAACGGGGTGGAAGCCTTCTCTTTTGGCGCGATTACGTTATACAACGTCAACGCTAACTCAAACAAGGAAAAAGGCGCGCTGCTGCGCAACGACACGAAATATTGGGACGCGCTGCTTTCCGCGTACAAGTATTCCGCCAGCGGCGTGGCTGTCAACGGCTACGGCATTTTTAACTTCAACGAATCCGACGGGCTGCGCATCTTCAGCCAGGGGGCGGTCCTGATGACCAACCTGACAGCCAACGACAACGGCTTCACCAGCGACGCCGACGGCGTGCGCGTCACCGCGAAAAAGCCGACCGGCGTGACCGGCGCGGGAAGCGTTAAACTGACCGGGGCGAATACATTCAACAACAACACCGGCGACGGCTTGAACATCGAAAGCGACGGCGCGATTTCCATTAATTCCACGACAGCGCACAACAACGGCTTATGGAACGGCTTGGCTATAGACGGCTACGGCGTATATCTGGACAATTCTCAGTCCGCCTACACGACAGCCGCGGTCGTCATCACCGGCTATTTGCGCGCGGATAACAACGCGGAATCGGGGTTGTGGATTGAAAGCCGCGGCGCAGTGACGGTTAGCAACCTCAGCGCGAATTACAACGGCCGTCAATGCAGCGATTCGCCCAACGGAGTTAATTGCAACGTATCCTGGGTTTACCACGACGGAGCAAAAATTGTGAACACCGCCGTGGACAACGCGCCCAACAACCTGGCGACCCCGCAGAACATCACGCTTTTGGGAACGAACTCCTTTGTCGGCAACGGCAAAAACGGTTTGTACGTGGATACGTACGGCGTCATCACCCTGTACAACGCCAGCGCAAGCGACAACGGAACGCCAGGCTCCGGAAGCGGGCTGTATTTGAACAACTACGACGCAGGATACACCCTGACGACATACAAAGGCGTTTCGATTTTCGGCTACGCCCGAGTCGTGAACAACGCCAACGGCGGGTTGTATATCAACACGCGCGGCGCGGTGACTCTGGCGAACCTGTACGCGGTTTCCAATCAGGGGACGTACGACGGCGTGTACATCAAGAACAATTACGCCAACACGCTGGGCGCGGCGGTCTCGCAGAACGTGACCATCACAGGCGTCAACACTTTCTTGCAAAACGTTCAAAACGGCTTGTATGTGTTGAGCTACGGCGCGATTTCGGTCAGCAATATGACCGCCATGTACAACGGCGCCAACGGCGCGTACTTTGACAACTGCCGCGCGACCAGCACAGATTGCGTCACGACCAGCGTAGCGAAAAACTTGACCATCAGCGGAAGAAACAACTTCTACCAAAACGCTAACAACGGTCTCGTCTTTAGCGTAAGCGGCGCGGCTTCGCTGAACGCCGTGACTGCGAATCGCAACGGCGTAGGCGGCAACTATAAAGGCGTGGACGGGACCGCCACCGGCGCAATGACTCTGACCTGCTTCCACGCTTACGGCAACGGGAATTCCACGGACGACGGTTACGCCCTGACCACCGCCGGCGCGCTGGTTCTTTTCAACGGGAAGTACTACGGCTTGCAAGACATGGGAACCGTAACGGGCGCGCTCGCAGGCTACCCGCAATACAAGACGAACCTCCTCTGCCCGTAAAAGAAGCGCGCCTTTTCAGCGCAAAAAAGGACTGCCCAAAAGGCAGTCCTTTTTTTTGCGGAACGTCGGGGCGGCGCTCAATTCGCCTGAACCGCCAAGCCCATCACCGCGGCGTAATGCGCGGCAGCGGCAAGCAAGACGAAAATGTGCCAGACTTCGTGAAAGCCGAACACGCCAGGCTTGAAGTTGAAAATCTTGGTGATGTACACAATCGCGCCGAGCGTGTAAGTCACGCCGCCGATAATCAGCCAGGTCAGCGCCCAGGCGGGCAAGGCGGAAATCATCTCGCCAATCGCCGCGAGACTCAGCCAGCCCATCACAAGGTAAATGCCGGCGTTCAGCCAGCGCGGCGCGCGAATGACGAAGATTTTCACGACGACGCCGACCGCCGCCAACGACCAGATAATCGTCAACATGCCCCACTTCCAAAAGCCGTCGAAAGCGTTCACGCAAAACGGGGTGTACGTCCCGGCAATCAGCAGATAGATGGCGGCGTGATCCACCTTGCGAAAGATTTCTAGCGCGCGGTCGGTGACTTGCGCCATGTGATAGGCGGCGCTGGCTGAGAACATGAATATCAGGCTGACGCCGTAAACGACGAAGGAAACGACTTTGGCAGGGGTATCCCAGCCGACGATGAGCAGCGCAATCAAGCCGACGAGCGCCAGCGCGGCGCCCGCCCAATGCGTCAGGCTGTTCACGGGTTCACGTAATTTCTTTAACATCTCTCTCTCCTATAAAAAGACTTATTCCAAAATTGGGTTAATTTTAACGTCAATTCGGGATAAGCGTCCCGAAGGCTAATTTCGACCCTTGAGGTCGCCCGCATAAAGCCTTCGGGACGGTTCAAAAGGCTTATCTCGAATTCAGGTTAATTTCAGGTTTTTCTTGCGAGGATCACCAGCAAGACTCCGCGCGGGGCTTCGAGCGTTTGAACTTCCGCCGAAAAGCCCGCCGCGGCGAAGGGCTGTTTCAATTTCTCCGCCAGCGCTTCGCTCAGTTCCGCCGGGCTTTCGCCCGTGAAGCGATACAGCCATTTGAGGAAGCCGTCTCGCGGGAAAACGACGGGCAGGACGATCAGCCGCCCCCCTGCGCGCAACGTTCTTTTAATCTCCGCCAGCGCGCGCGAGTCGAAGATGTATTCCGTTGGAAAGGTGGAGACGACGGAGTCGAAGCAGCCGCTGGCAAAAGGAAGCGCTTGCGCAAGACCGCGCGCCAGTTTGGGTCCGCTCAATCTGCGGGCGGCGATTCGCCCCATGTTCGCGGACTCGTCCAGCCCGTAGGAATCGAATCCGCGCCGACGGAGCGCGAGCTGTAAATGACCGGGGCCGTGTCCCAGTTCCAAGACGCGCGTTCCTTCAACGTAGGGCAGAGTCTCCTGAATCCAATCCCGCCAGCGTCCAAAAGAGACGAAGGCGGCGACCCAATCGTAAAAAAAGGCGAAGGGATGATAAAGCAGGTAAAAGAATACCCGCATGAAAGCGCGCAAGAGCATAAAAAAAACCTTTAGGGCTGCGAGACCCTAAAGGCTCTCCGTTTGCTTTTTTAAGCGGGGGTGGGCGTTTCGCCGCCGTCCTTCTTTTTGCGGACGGATTCTAGCGCGCTTTTGCCGCGCTCTTTCACTTCTTCGGCAAGTTGCTCGGCGCGGGCGCGGGCTTCTTTGCTCAGCTCTTCGGCGCGGGCACGCGCTTCGGCGGCGAGCTGCTCCGCGCGGACGCGGGCTTCGCGAGCGGCTTCTTCCGCGCGGCGATACGCCTCTTCGGCGGAGACTTGCGCTTTATCGCGCAGCTCGATGGATTTATCTTTGATGAGCGCGCGCGTTTCCTCTCCCGACTGCGGGGCGAACAACAAAGCGACCACTGCGCCGGTCAGTCCGCCGACTACAAAACCGACAAGGAAGGCTCCAAATTCATCACGGTCAGACATGGCATTTTCTCCTTTGTAAAATTGATTCGGAAAAACCCCAAAGTTCAAAAACTTCAGAGCGACTTCATTTGGTCTTGAGGCCCAGCATCTCCAACAAGCGTTTCAAGCCCGCCAGATAGCCGCTGAGCTGCAAGACCGGCTCGACCACCTCTTCGCCTAAAAATTCCACCGTGCCGCGCAAGGTGTTCACCGTTTCGCTGGTGGCGGAAAGGATGGGACGCACTTCGTTTTGCAGCAGGTTAATCAGCGTCGCCAGCTGGGCGATTAATACCGTAAGCGCGACGCCGATGACCAGCGTTTCCAGCGCGACAAGGATGATGAAAATATCGCGGATTTTGCCGGTGGGCGTAGAAGGCTGCAACAGGGCGTACACGGCGAGAGCCGCCAAGCCGAGAAAGAGAACGACTCCGCCAATCAGCGCGGCGGTCGCCTGTCTTTGTTTGCGCTCCTGCTCGCGTTTTTCAGCCAATTGTTCCGGCGTCAAAAGGGGGGGAGTTTCGGTTTGAGGGGTCGTTTCCATGTTTTTATTATACTTCATCAAGCGCAGAAAAATTTAATTGGGTTCGCGAATCAGCCAGACCGCCATGCCGCCGCCGACGAGCGCGGCGAGAATGAGAACGGCGACCAGCGCGGGCGAAGAAAACGTCCCGCCGCCGGAAGCGGACGGAGTCGGCGTGGGCGGCGCTATCGTCGGAGTTGGGGAGACGAGAATAGGCGTGGGGATGAAAAACGGGGTCGCGGCGGCGACCGTCGGGCTGGGCGCGGATTCCAAAGTCGGGCTGGGAATCGCCGGGGCGGGTTGAGTCGCTCCGCGCATGACGAGCAGCTTCTCGCCCTGTTGAACGACGGCGCTTTCCCCAAGATTATTCAACGCCTGCAGGTCTTTGATTTTGACGTTGTATTGAATGGCAATCGCCCACAAGGTCTGCCCATATTCGACGACGTGATAGACGTCGCCGTTGGGCAGCGCGGTGCTGACGGAAACGGGGATGATATATTGGCTCGCGCCGGTGATATTCGCGCCTTCGGGGACGGCGGTGAGAATCTGCGCCGCCTGTTCCTGCATTTGCCCGGAGCCGGTGGCGGCGGCGGTATCTACCGCGTAATAATACATGCCGCCGTTTTGCGCGATTCCCGCGCCGATGTGCGTGTAATTCACGGAGAGCATGGTGTTCATGTGTAGTTCGTCCTGCCATGCGGCGGGAACTCCGTCCCACACCAGCGGGCTACCGGAACTTAAGATATTTTCGGAGCGAAAGCCGCCCAAAGAAAGGTCGCCCGCCAGCGGGAAACCGAGCGCCAGCAGCTGTTGGGTGTAGGTCGCGCCGGGGCGCTCATGGGTGACGATTCCCGTTGAAGCCATATAATTGGCTTGCGCTTGCGCCGATTGCATCAGGGCGGGGTGTTCCGCCAGCGGGGCGAGTCCGCGCGCGGCGCGCAGCGCGTTCACCGCGTTAATCAGTTGCTGCGGGGTCGTGATTGTTTCGCCGAGCGGCTGAGCCAACGCCGCTCTGCGCGAAAACAACGGCGCAATGAAAACCAAAAGCAGAAGCGCAAGTTTTCGGCGCGGCATGGCTCAATCTTGCGGAGGAAGCGAAACGGCCTTACGTTGAACTCCGTATCGCAGCAGGTTGTAAGCGGCAAGGAAAGCCAGCGCGGTAATCATGTAGCCCAATAAATACGCCGCGTTAGAGAAGGCGTCCCAAAAATAATAGGCGGAGTCGCTCATCCATTTATATCCGCCCAACCAGAAGAAAATATTGATGGAATCGGCGACGGCAAAGGAGATGAGTCCCCACCAAGCTTTGCCCAACGTCCCGCGTCCGAAGGCAAAGGAAAGCCACAGCGCCGCGCAGCCTTCGGCAATATCGAAGACCGGATACAGCACAGAGAGATAAATCACCCCATAGGGGGAAGCGTTCTTGCCCAAGCCGGCGGACAGGGCAATCTCGGTTAAGCCCCAAGTAGCCAGCAAACCAAGCGCGATATAGCCAAAGTAAAACAACGTGCGCCGGGCTTGTCCTGCTTTATAAAGCAGACGAAATTGGTAGTAGAGCGTCAAGCCAAAGAGAAAGTAGCCCGCCATCCAGCATAAGTCAATGAAAGTCAGGTCGGGGTAACCGGCGGGATACAAAGCGTCGTACACGAAGCCGAGCAGTTCGCCGCCGACCCAAGCCCACCAGCCGAGGGTGAAAGTCAGCCAGATGCGAAAAGGCGGCTCCGAAGGCGCAAATTCGCGGACGATGAGCGAGCCAAGCGCAGCCGCCATCACGGCGGGAATCAGCGTCAGGACGTCGAGGACTTTATCGTTCACGTAGGGCGAATAGACGGCGCTGAGCGGCTCGTAGTAATAGACGTAAACGTAAATTGCCAGCGCGACGGCGAAGGACGCGCCCGTCCAAGCGATATTCGAGGGGAGGTTGTTTCTCATAAATCTATCCGATAAACGCGGCAGGAATCAGGCGGTGCAATTCCAGCGCGGAACGGAACGGCTGAGGGAGCGGCGCAAACGTTTCGTTCATAAGGCGCTGGGCAAGCGAGCCACCGACGACCTGCTCCATTTGGCTGCCCAATTGCATAAACACAGCGCGGTACGCCTGCGCGGCAGATTGAACGTAGGAGAAGAAATGCTCGTCGCGCAAGTCGGAGTCTCTGATAAAAATATTCCATCCCCAAGGGCGGACAAGTTCCGCGAGGTCTTTTTCCGCCAGCGCGACAATTTTTTGTCCCGCCAGTTCGCGGTATCGGCGCAAGACTGCGGAGCCCCATTGCAGCGCGCCTTGCCGAACAATCAGCCCTTGCTGCGATTGGCTGGCGGGCGAAGGTTGATGAACGATGAGATTCGTCCAGCCGAAGGTTTGAATTTGTTCCCAAGAGAGGTTTTCAAACGCGCCGCGATTGAAAAAAAACGCTTCGGAATCGAGCGGGCGGCCCTGGAAGAAATAAAAAACGCCCTGCGCTTGAGGAGCGAAAAGCTCGACCGCGCCGGTGAATTGTTCCTCCGCCCATCGCTTCGTGCGCTCTTCAAGACCCGGCGCGACGGACAAATCGGCTTCTTCGATAATGCGCGCTTCAAGAGCAAGCCACATCATTCTGCCGACCATCGGCGGGAGCGCCGCCGAGCGTATCGGCGCGGGCTTTCCGTCCCACACGGTGGGAAGGTTCATTAACTGCAAAGGCTGAGATTCGTTCCCGCGCAGGCAATATGTTCCGGCAAGCGCCTCTTGCGCGAGAACGAAAAGGATGTGAACGTCGGCTTCGACCTGGACTTCAATGAAGCCGCAGGTTTTGCTCTCGCGCATGCGAATCTGCTGCGCGTCCAGAAAATCGGACGAGCCGTTCGTTTCCGTTTCCCCCAATGTTGAAAAGAAGCGGGACGGTCTTGGGGTAGCCATAATTTGATTTTATCGCAAAAGCCCGCGCGTGGAAAACGGATGGACAGGGTTGCTAAAGGATGGACAGGATAAATAGGATGGGTTTGGCAGGGCGAGTTTAAGGAGGCGGCGGGAAATTTTACCCGCCGCTTTTGAGGTAAATGCCCGTCGGGTCGAGCTCTTCGCGCAGAATCTTCAATTCGTTCTCGGTCACGGAAGCGGTGAATTTAAGCGGGTCGGCGATTTTCAGGTCCCAGCCGGTGTTGGCTTTGGCTTCTTCGGCGGTCTTGCCGGGATGCAGCGCGGTTAGAATCATCTCGCCGTCCTCGTTGGGTTCGAGGATTCCAATGTCGGTGACGACGGCTACCATGCCGCCTCCGCGCAACCCCGCTTCTTTGCGGGCGTTTCCGCCGCTGATAAACCCGGCGGAGGTCATAAACTCGACTTTTTCGGGGAAGCGCCGCTTTTGATGCGGAGTCATGATGTAGCAGCGGTTCGCCCAAGCGGCAATCTCCTGCGAGCCGCCGGAGCCGGGCAGCCGCACTTTGGGGTGGTCGTAAGGACCAATGACGGTGGCGTTGATGTTGCCGTATTTGTCAATTTGCGCGCCGCCCATAAAGCCCACGTCCACGTTGCCGCGCTGCAAGTAATTGGCGAAAATATCGTACATGCTGACGACGGACAAAGAGCCGCTGACGAGAGTCGGGTCGCCGATGGAAAGCGGCAGGCGGGCAGGCTCCGCGCCGATGACGCCTGCTTCGTAAATCATCACCAGATTGGGGGCGTGAGTCCGCTTGGCGAGGTTGCAGGCGAGGTTGGGCTGTCCCACGCCGACGAAGACCACGTCGCCGTCTTTGAGCAGGCGCGCGGCGTTGACAATCATCAGTTCGGCGGAAGAATAAGAAAAGTCGGTCATTGAATCTCCTTTTGTAAAAAGGCTTCCGCGCTCTCAAAGATCTCGCGCGGCTTTTCCAGCGGGAGGATGTGCGTGGTCTTTTCAAGCGTTTGTATTTTAATGCGCGGATTCTTGCGAGCGACCAATCGCGCGGCGGAAGGCAGAAAGGTGTCGGTTTCCGCGCCGCGTAAAATCAAGGTTGGGACTTTGAGATTGGGTAAGCCGCGCCAGATATCAAAATCGCGCAGGCTGGAAACGTAAATATGCGCTTCCCATTCGGGGGAATAACGCAATTCGTAGCCGCCGTCCCGCCCGGGGCGGACAATGCCGTGGATGTAGGCGCGCAGGCTTTCGTCGCTGAGGTAGCGAAAGACCGGGCGCGAACGGTAGCCACGAAAGACCGTTTCCAGATCGTCAAAAACGCGGCGGCGTTTTAACGCTCCCTGCGCCAGCGGGTGCAGCCGAAAGCCAAGCCGCAGCGCGCGAATCGCCTGCCAGGCGGCAAGGTAGGATGGGATAAACAACACCGGGTCGAAGAGAATCAACGCGCGAAATTTTTGCGGCTCGCGCAGCGCCGCCCGCAAAGCGACGATTGCGCCGAGCGAATGTCCCGCCGCGACGACGGGCTGCCGATAACGAGAAGAGAGAAAGCGCGAGAAATCTTCGCTCAACGGCCGCCAATCGGGCAGGTCTTGGGGCTGCGCCGAATCCCACAGGGGGCGCAGCAGCATGGCGGTCACGCGGCGGCGAGGCTTCCAAAGGTCAATCAGCGGCTGATAGCAGGCGGGCGGATAGCCGTTGGCGTGCAGAAAGACCAGATTTTCGCCTTCGCCGCCGAAATCTTCAAAAGGAATCGAGGGCGTTTCCATGCGCGGCGGCGTTATTCAACGAAGCGGTATTTCAGCAGAGTCCAGACGGCGATAAACGCGTCGTGCAATTTAATTTTCTTGCCCTGCGAATATTCGCGCGGGTTAAAAGTGATAGGCACTTCAAAAATTCTGAGCTTGCGCTTGAGGATCTTGGCGGTGAACTCCGGCTCAAAGTCAAAGCTGTTGGCGCGCAGCGTGACGCCGTTAAGCGCCTCGCGGCGGAAGAGCTTGTAACCGGTCTCCATGTCGGTGAGGATGGTGTTGTAAAGGACGTTGGTCATCAGCGTCAGCAACTGGTTGGCGAGCTGATGCCAGAACATGGTGACGCGGCGGGCGCGCCCCAAAAAGCGCGAGCCGTACACCACGTCCGCCACGCCTTCCTCGATGGGCTTGAGCAGGTCGGGAATGTCGCGCGGGTCGTATTCGAGGTCGGCGTCTTGAATCAACATCAGGTCGCCGGTCGCCGCCGCTATGCCGGTTCGCACAGCCGCGCCCTTGCCTTTGTTGCGTTCATGCAGAATGACGCGCACGCCGTCTTTGCCGTCGAGTTCTTTCAAAATGTCGCGCGTGCCGTCGGTCGAGCCATCGTCCACAACGACGATTTCCGAAGCCAGCTTCTGGTCTTGCACGCGCTGGAGGATGACGCGGATGCTCTCCGCTTCGTTGTACACAGGCATAATGATTGAAAGTTTCATGATAGGCGGATTATAAACGAAAAGCAGTATAATCGGTTGAAAGACCTTATTCACAGGAACGGTGGTTGAAATATGATACGACCGCAGCAAGCGCAATATCCCCAGCAAGCCGCGCCGACGGGCGCGTTTACGCCCCCGCCCATTACCAGTTTGGAGGACACGGGGCTTTCGGCTCTCTGGCTGCAAGACTTGATACTCAAGGTGTTGTATTTTCGCGGCTACATGAACGGGTTTAAGATTGCGGAAGAAATTTGCCTTCCGCTTTCGGGCGTGACCGACCAGCTGCTCAACTCGTTAAAGCAAGAAAAACTCATCGAGGTCAAATCTTCGCAGGGCGGCTTGGGCGGCGAGGGCGCGTATAACTACGGCATCACCGGAGCGGGCATTTTGCGCGCGCGCGAAGCGCTGGATCGCAGCCAATACGCGGGACCCGCGCCCGTGCCTTTCGACGTTTACAACGAAGCGATTCGCCGCCAAAAGAGCGAGCGCATCACCGTCACCGCCCGCGCCATGCGACAGCTCCTCGCCAAGATGGTGATTTCCGAATCGATTTTTCAAAAATTAGGGCCGGCGCTCAATTCCGGCTCGTCCATCTTCATGTACGGTCCGCCGGGCAACGGCAAGACGAGCATTGCGCGCGCCTTCGGCAATCTGGCGCTCAGCCAGAGCATGTATATCCCCTACGCGCTGTATCTGGACGGGCAGGTCATCAAGCTGTACGACGCGGTCAGTCACAGCCTCGCCCCCGATGTTTCCTCCGCCACCGGCGGAACGGGCGGGCTGCGCGCCGGCTCGCGCCGCGACCCGCGTTGGATTAAAATCCGCCGCCCCTTTATCGTCGTCGGCGGCGAGCTGACCCTCGAAGGGCTGGACCTGGTGTTCGACGACACGACCAAAGTGTACGAAGCGCCGTTTCAAGTCAAAGCCAACGGCGGCATTCTGCTGATTGACGACTTCGGACGCCAGCAAGTGCGCCCGCGCGATTTGCTCAACCGCTGGATTGTTCCGCTGGAAAACCGCGTGGACTACCTGCGCCTGCACACCGGGCGCAAGGTGGAAGTTCCCTTCGACGTGCTGATTGTCTTTTCCACCAACCTGCCGCCCAAAGATTTGGTGGACGAAGCCTTCCTGCGCCGCCTGCGCCACAAAATCGAAGTTGGCGACCCGAGCTTCGAGGAATACCGCGAAATCTTCAAGCGCGTGGCTGCGGATAAAAAGGTGGAATACAACGACCAGGGGCTGGCGTATCTGCTGCAAGAGTGGTACATCAAACGCAATCGCAAGCTGCGCGCCTCGCACCCGCGCGATTTATGCGACCAGATTCTCGACATCGCCGCGTATCTTTCCGTGCCGCCCACCATGTCGCGCGAGATGATAGACGCGGCGAGCAAATCCTATTTTGTGGATATTTAGCCGCCCTTGATGTTTTCCTCCTTCCCGTCTCCCATCATCCTCGCCCATCGGGGCGATAGCGCCTGCGCGCCCGAAAACACTCTGCCCGCCTTCGAGCAAGCTTTTCAAAAAGGCGCGGACGGAGCGGAGCTGGACGTTAAACTCACCGCCGACGGGCGCGTCATTGTGATTCACGACCCGCTGGTCAACCGCACCACCAACGGAAGCGGGCGCGTCTCCGCCTTTACGCTGGAGGAGATTCGCAAATTGGACGCGGGCGCGTGGTTCGACCCGAAGTTCAGCGGGGTCAAAATCCCGCTGCTGGAAGAAGTCTTCGAGGCGGCGGGCAAGGACAGGCTGCTCAACATCGAGTTAACCAATTACGCCACGCCGCGCGACGGACTCGCCTTTCGGGTCTGCGATCTGGTCAAAAAGCACAAAATGGAAGAGCGGATTATTTTTTCCTCGTTTCTGCCCGCCAATTTAAAAATTGCCGCGCGGCTGCTGCCGCAAGTTCCGCGCGGGCTGCTGGCCATGCCAGGAATCGCCGGGGCGTGGGCGCGTTCCTTCGGCTTTATGTTCGGCGATTATCAGGCGCTGCACCCGCATATTTCCGACGTCAGCCGCGAACAGATTCAACGCATTCACCGCGTGGGGCGCCGCGCGCACGTGTGGACTGTGAACGCGGCGGAAGAAGCGCTACGCCTGAAGCATTGGGGCGCGGACGGAATCTTCACCGACGCCCCGCAGACCGTCGTTTGGGCGTTGCGAGGAGGCGGATAAAGTTGCCCTTCCAGCGTCTTTCGCGCCTGCTGCTTCTGGCTGCCTTTCTCGCTTCCGCGCTCGCTCCTTCAGGAGCGCGGGCGCAAACTTCCGCCCCGCCGCCCGCCGTCGCGCAAATTCTCAAAAACATGACTCCCGCCGAGCGCGTTGGGCAGTTGTTCATCGTCTCTTTTCACGGCGCCGAAGTCGCCCCCGATTCGGAAATTTACAAGCTCGTCGTCAATTATCACATCGGCGGAGTCGTCTTGCAGGCGCAAAACGAAAACTTCTCCGCCGCCGCGGGATTGCCGGAAAAAACGCAAGCGCTGACCAACGCGATTCAAAGTTTGGAATGGAACTCGTCCACCATGCTGGTGGAAAGCCCTGAAAAAAGCGTGCAAACCAAGCCGACGTACATCCCGCTGTTTATCGGTCTGACGCAGGATGGCAACGGCTATCCCAACGACCAGATTCTGAACGGGCTGACCCCGCTGCCCAGCCAGATGGCAATCGGGGCGACGTGGAATCCTGATCTCGCGAAGCGCGCGGGCGAAATTCGCGGACGGGAGCTTTCGGCGCTGGGCTTCAACCTTTATCTGGGTCCTTCGTTGGACGCGCTGGAAAACCCCTCCCCCGCCGGCGGCGACCTGGATACCCGCGTCTTCGGCGGCGACCCGTTTTGGGTCGGCGAGATGGGACGCGCCTACATTGCCGGCTTGCACGGCGGCAGCTCCGGGCGCATGTTCGTCGTCGCCAAGCATTTTCCCGGCGTGGGCGCTTCGGATCGCTTGCCCGACGACGAAATTTCCACCGTACGAAAATCCATCGAACAATTGAAACAGCTGGAACTCGCGCCGTTTTTTGCGGCGACAGGCGGAGCGCCCGATTCCAAAGCCGACGGGCTGCTCGTCTTCCACATCCGCTTTCAAGGCTTTCAGGGCAACATCCGCGCCACCACTCGCCCGGTGAGCTTCGACCCGCAAGCGCTGGCGCAATTGACCGCGCTGCCGCAGCTGGCGCAATGGCGCGAAGAAGGCGGGCTGCTCGTCAGCGGCGATTTAAGTTCCCCCGCCGTGCGCGAATTCTACGCTTTGGGCGGCGGGCAGTTTTCCGCCCGCAACGCCGCGCGCGACGCCTTCATCGCCGGCAACGACGTGCTCTATTTGGGCAATATCGTCTCCGCCGAATCTCAGGACACGTTTTCCAGCACGGTCAAGGTGATTGAATTTTTCAAGCAAAAATATCTGGAAGACCCCGCCTTCGCTCAACGAGTGGATACCGCCGTCGCGCGCATTCTGGCGGCGAAGTTGAAACTATACGGCGGGAATTTTCTGCCGGACCGGGCGCTCGTCCCCGCCTGGCGGCTAGAAAACGCCGGGACGGAAGGCGACGTCGCGTTTGAAATCGCGCGCAGCGCCGCAACGCTGGTCAGCCCCGACCTGCAAGAGCTGCCCAACGCGCTGCCCCTGCCCCCGCAAGCGAACGAGCGCGTCGTCTTCTTGACGGATACGCAAACCGTCAAACAGTGCGCGGCTTGCCCGGAACAATCCGCCTTTCCTGCCGACGCGCTGGAACAAAACGTCCTGCGTCTGTATGGTCCGCAAAGCGGCGGGCTGGCTTCCGACGCGCGAATGACTTCGTACTCTTTTCAAACCTTGCAAGCGCTGCTGGAGAATCAAAACCCCGAAGGAATCGCGGCGGATTTAATGCGCGCCAGCTGGGTGGTTATCTCGCTGCGAAACGCCTCGCGAGGGCAGCCGGCGCTCGTCAGCCGCTTTCTGCGCGAGCGCCCCGAGCTGCTGCGAAACAAGCGCCTGATTGTCTTTTCCTTCGGCGCGCCGTATTATTTCGACGCCACCACCATTTCCAAATTCACGGCTTATTACGCGCTGTATAGCCAGCAACCCCAGTTTGTGGACGTGGCGGCGCGGCTGCTCTTCCAGGAATTGACTCCGCCGGGCTTCTCGCCGGTTTCCATTCCGGGCGCGGGCTACGACTTAATTCGCGTCACTTCGCCCGACCCCAATCAAATCATCCCGCTGATGTTGGATTTGGAGGCGGCGCCCGCCCCCACCGAGGGCGCGCTCACCCCGCAGCCGACTCCCGTGCCGCTTTTCAGAATCGGCGACACCATCGCCGTCCGCACGGGAATCATCAAGGATCATAACGGTCACGTCGTCCCCGACGGCACGGTGGCGCAATTCTCCGTGCTGCTCACCGGCGAAGGCGGAGGAGTGATCAAACAGTCCGAGACCACCACCGTCAAAGGCGTAGCGCGGATGACTTTCGGGCTGGATAAGCCCGGCTTGCTGGAAATTCGCGTCGCCAGCGAACCGGCGACGGTTTCCGAAGCGTTGCAATTGGACGTTTCGCAATCGGGCGCGGCGGCGGTGACGGTGATTGCGCCGGAAGCGACGTTCCCCGCCGAGCCTTCTCCCACCCCGGCGGCGGAAGAAAAAGAAAACCCCTACGTCTCGCAGCAGGGCTACCCCTTGTTCTCTTCGTGGTTTCTTTACATGCTGTTCATGGTCTTCGGCATGTGGATTGCCTACGGCTTCGGCGCGCGCTTACGCGGGATGCGCGCGGCGCTGCGCTGGGCGCTAGGGATTGCGCTGGGCGGTCTGGTCTCCTACAATCTGTTAGCGTTCGGCGCGTTCGGCGTAAACGAATGGATTCTGGCGCGCGGCTTTTCGGGCGTCCTCGCGTTCACTTTCATCGGCGAGCTGCTCGGCTTCATTGGCGGGCTGATTTGGGCGCGGCGGGCTTAAGCTTCGGCGCCCAACGACGCAGTTCGCTTCATTTGCGACGGACGCATTTTTATCAAAAGGAGAAACGATGACAAGGCAGGCAAACAAAGAAAAACAGCCTCCGATTTTGTTTAATAAGACTCAATCCATCATCAAGCGCGTCAACCGCCTTCTCGGCGGCACGCTGATTACTTACTTCAACAACCCGCGCGGAAGCGTCTGTCACGACGACGTGCTGGCGTTGTTCGAGCTGCTGGAAAAAATCGGCTACCAGAAAAAGATTTACCTTTTTATCAAATCCAGCGGGGGCAACGGGCAAGCTTCGCTGCGGATTGTGAATCTGCTGCGTCAGTATTGCGAAGAGATTGTGGCGGTCATCCCGCTGGAATGCGCCTCCGCCGCGACGATGATCACGCTCGGCGCGAACGAGATTCAAATGGGTCCCATGGCGTATCTGACCCCGGTAGACACCTCGCTGACGCACTCGCTTTCGCCAATTGACCGCGACAACGACCGCGTGAGCGTCAGCCTGGACGAATTGACGCGCGTCGTCCGCCTGTGGCAGGCGCAAAACGGCAACGCCAGCGAAAACCCCTACCGCGAGTTGTTCCAATACGTGCATCCGCTGGTGATAGGGGCGGTGGATCGCGCCGAATCGCTTTCCATTATGCTGTGCAAGGAACTGCTGGCGTATCACATCAAAGACGAAGCGGAAACGGAAAGAATCGCGGCGGCGCTGAACGCCAAATACCCCTCGCACGGCTACCCGATTTTGTACGAAGAGGCGAAGCGCATCGGCTTGAAAGTCAGCCTGCTGTCGGCGGAAATCAACTCGCTGCTGCTGGAGCTCAACGCGCTGTATAGCGAGATGGGGCAGCGCGCCACCACCGATTTCGACGACACGCACGCGCACGGCAACGAGATTCTCAATATTTGGGAATCAACCGACGTGCTGGTGTATTATCAACAGGATAAAGATTGGTTCTATCGCACCGAAGAGCGGCGCTGGATTTCGCTCAACGATAACAGCAGCTGGCGGCGCATGGAGCGAGCGGGCAAGAAGGTGGAAAAATCCATCCTGCATATTTCGTAGCGGCGCATGAAAAATTTGGAAGATGAAATTACTTTTGAATACATCCGCGCTGCGGGTCCGGGCGGGCAGAACGTGAACAAGGTCTCGACGGCGGCGCAGCTGCGCTTTAACGCGGCGCGCTCCCCCTCGCTGGCGGAGGAAACGCGCGCGCGGCTGATTCGGCTGGCAGGGAAGAAAATCAACGCGGAAGGAATTCTGGTGATTACGGCGAAACGCTTTCGCACGCAAGAAAAAAACCGCGCCGACGCCCTCGCCCGCTTTTACGATTTGATGCGCCGCGCGAGCCAGCGCCCGAAGCGGCGCCTCCCCGTTCAGCCGAACAAGGCTTCAAAGGAGAAACGGCTGCAAAGCAAGAAGAAGCGCGGCGAAATTAAGAAAATGCGGCGCGAACTGGAGATATAATTTCCTCATGTTTAAAAATAAAAACCTCGCCATCCTCTTCTTCACGCTGACGGTCATCATGCTGGGCTTCGGCATGATTATTCCCATCCTACCCTTTCTGGTGGAGAAATTCGGCGGCAACGGGCTCGCTATGGGCTTGCTCATGGCGATTTTTTCGCTAATGCAATTTATCTTTTCGCCGTTATGGGGCAGCCTCTCGGATCATTACGGGCGCAAGCCTTTGCTGCTGATGGGCGCGCTGGGCAACGGCTTGACGATGATTGGCTTCGGGCTTTCAAACAGTTTATGGGCGCTGTATCTCTTCCGCGCGCTGGGCGGAATCCTCTCTTCGGCGACGCTACCGACGGCGATGGCGTTCATCGGCGATAGCACAGCCGAACGCGAACGCGGCGGCGGGATGGGAATCGTCGGCGCGGCGATGGGAGTCGGCATGGCGCTGGGTCCCGGGCTGGGCGGTTTGATGGGCGCGCACGCGCTACAAACGCCGTTCTTTTTCGCCGCCGCGCTCTCTTTCATCGCCTTCGCGTTGATCTGGTTCTTCCTGCCGGAATCGCATCCCGCCGAGAAACGCTCCGCCAACCTTAAAGCCTTTCGCGGTCCCGATTTTAGGGGCATGTGGAACGCGTTGTTTTCTTCCATCGGCTTTTTATTTGTTTTGGCGTTCCTGCACAATTTCGCGCTGACCAATTTTGAAGGCATTTACGCCTATTACGCCGAGGCGCGCTACGGTTACGATACTCAAACCATCGGCGCCATTCTCACTTCCGTGGGGCTGGTTTCGGCGGTGGTGCAAGGCGTGTTGACCGGCGTCGTCACCCGCAAATGGGGCGACGCGGCGGTAGTGAAAGCTTCGCTTTTTGCCAGCGTTTTCGGCTTTCTGCTGATGCTCACTGCCCGCACCCTACCTACCGTCATCCTGACGACCAGCCTGTTCATTTTAAGCAACGCCATGCTGCGACCTTCGGTCTCTTCGTTGATTTCTCAACGCGCCGAAAGCGGGCAGGGGACGGTTATGGGGTTGAACAACGCTTACATGAGTCTGGGGCGCGTGGCGGGTCCGCTTTGGGCAGGGACGGCGCTAGACCTGAATCTCAGCTTTCCCTTCCTGACCGGCGCGGTCATCATGCTCGTCAGTTTCGTCGCCAGCCTGTCTTATTTGGAAAACAAAGAGAAAGCGCTCGCCGAAGCGGAAATTTCATAGCGTCTGGGGCGCGGGCTTCGCCTCTTGCAACGGCAAGCGAACGCGCAGCGCGGCAAAGAAATTCACCGCCGCCAGCGCCGCGCCCATCAAAAAGACGTACTGAAAGCCGAAGACGTTCCACACCACGCCGCCCAGCAGCGCGGCGGAAATGGAGAAGACGTGGTCAATCGTCACGGCGGCGGTCAGCGCGGTTTGAATATCGCCCGGCTGCAAGGCGATTTTTTTCATATACGTCGCGCGCGCCATGCTCACCGAGAAAATCATCTGGTCAACCAGAAAGCAGGCGCACACGACCAGAAAGGCGGTTTCGGGAGCGAAGACGAATTTGGCGAAGCCGTAACCCGCGCAAACAAAAATTAAGACGACCGCCTCCGCCGCCAGAACGGCGCGCTCGCCGAAGCGGTCAATCATCCAGCCGAGCAGGGGTTGAAAGAAAACGCCGATCACGCCGCCGATGAAATACAGCGTCGCCATAATTTGCGTGGGCTGTCCCAGCACGCTAACCAACACCCAAGGGGCGAAAGTGATAAAAAGTTGCTTGCGCGCGCCCGAAAGCACGTTCAAGACGTAATACAAGCGGTATTCCTTTCGCAGTTGCAAAAAGCCGCGCTTTTCGGGGACGGTTTCGGGCTGCATAGCGAACAAAAGCGCCGCGGCGAAAGCGAGCAACAAGGCGGCAAGCGCGAAGGTATGCTTGAAAGAGAAGCCGAAAAATCTGAATCCCAAAAAGACGAGGAAGCTGCCCACGATAGCGGCGAAGTTGCGGATGGAATTGATCTGCCCCAGCCGCCGTCCGTCCTGCCCTGCGCGCGCCAGCTCCATGCCGATGACGGAAGCCAGCGGCATGTAGAGATGCTGTCCCATGCTGTAAATAAAAAGCCAGAGGGTCATCGCCGCGTAAGTCGGCGAGACGAATCCCAGCAAAGCCGCGCCGACGGCGGCAAGAATCATAGAAACGACGCTCAAACGCCGCGAAGATAAAAAGCCCAGCGCGGCGGAGACAAAGACCACCAGGAAGCCGGGCAGCTCGCGCGGGAATTCTAAAAACGAGCGCTGAAAGCCGCTCAAAGCGAAGCGCTCTTCAAGGAAGTTGTTAAAGGTGGAATCCACCACGCTGAACGCCATGCCCAAAGCCAGCGCGGCGGAAGCGAACAGCAAGAGTTCTTTAGAAGAGCCGCGAATGCGGGAGATCAAATTCATATCAATCGCCTCAGAGGAAGGGCGCGCGAAGTCGCACGATTGTAGCGCCATTGCGCGCGTTTCTATCTTTGGAATTATAAAAATATGATTTTCGTCCATACGGTTTGCGCGCAAGAAGAAGTAAAATTCGAGCGAATTCCAAACCTTATTCGACGCAAAACGCGAGGGCTTCCTATGACTCTTACCGACCAATACAACCGCTGGAAAGAAACCACGCTAAAAAAATCGCTTGAGAAGTTCAAAGAGCGCAAAGAAAAATTTGAGACGGCTTCGGGAATCGAAATTCCGCGTCTGGCGCTGCCCGCGGACGAAGACCCCGACTACGCGGAAAAGCTCGGTTTTCCCGGCGAATATCCCTTCACGCGCGGCATTCAGCCGACGATGTATCGGGGGCGTTTTTGGACGATGCGCCAATACGCGGGTTTTTCCACCGCCGAAGAATCGAACAAGCGCTATCGCTACTTGCTCGAACAGGGGCAAACCGGTTTGAGCGTCGCTTTTGACCTGCCGACCCAAATTGGCTACGACGCGGACGACCCGATAGCGCAAGGCGAGGTGGGCAAGGTGGGCGTTTCCATCTCCTCGCTGCGCGATATGGAGATTCTCTTCGACCAGATTCCGCTGCAAAAAGTCTCCACCTCCATGACCATCAACGCGCCCGCCGGAATCCTGCTGGCGATGTATATCGCCGTCGCCAAACGTCAGGGCGCGGATATAAAAGAATTGCGCGGGACGATACAAAACGACATTTTGAAAGAGTACGTCGCGCGCGGAACGTACATCTTCCCGCCCGCGCCTTCTATGCGGCTGATTACGGATATTTTCTCCTTCTGCGCGAAGGAAATTCCCTACTGGAACACTATCTCCATTTCCGGCTATCACATCCGCGAGGCGGGTTCGACCGCCGCGCAAGAAATCGCGTTTACGCTGGCGAACGGAATCGCCTATGTGGAAGCGGCGCTGAAAGCCGGGCTGGACGTGGATTCCTTCGCCGGGCAGCTTTCGTTCTTCTTTAACGCTCACAATCATATTTTAGAGGAAGTCGCCAAGTTCCGCGCGGCGCGCCGCATGTGGGCGAAGATTATGCGCGAACGCTTCAAGGCGCAAAAACCTTCCTCGTGGCAGCTGCGTTTTCACACCCAAACCGCCGGCTCGACCCTCACCGCGCAGCAGCCCGAAAACAACGTGGCGCGCGTCTCGCTGCAGGCGCTGGCGGCAGCCCTCGGCGGGACTCAATCGCTGCACACCAACAGCATGGACGAGGCGCTCTGGCTGCCGACGGAAAAATCGGTGCGGGTGGCGCTGCGCACGCAGCAAATCATCGCTTACGAATCGGGCGCGGCGGATTCGATTGACCCGCTGGCTGGATCGTATCTGGTGGAATATCTCACCGACGAGCTGGAAAAGCGCGCGCTGGATTACATCGCCAAGATTGACGAGCTGGGCGGCGCGATGCAAGCCATTGAAAAAGGCTACATGCAAAACGAAATTCAAAACGCCGCGTACGCCGCGCAGCAAGCCGTCGAGAAGAAAGAGCAAATCGTCGTGGGAGTCAATCAATTTCAGACCGATGAAGCCGTCGCGCTGGAGCGCTTGCAGGTAGATCCGGCCATCGAAATCGCGCAGCGCGAAAAGTTAAAACGCCTGCGCGAAAGCCGCGACAATCAGGCTGCGGCGGCGCTGCTGGAAAAGCTCAAAGCCGCGGCGCTGGGGACGGATAACCTCATGCCGCTGTTCATTGAATGCGTCGAACACGACGTCACGCTCGGCGAAATTTGCAACGCGCTCCGCAGCGTGTGGGGCGAATACACAGCCGAGCGGTTTTAGAGTCGGGAGATAAAGTCCGCTTTTGCGCTTTAACAAATTAATCTGGCAATAGTAAGACCCTTGCGCCGAATGCAGGTTAATCCTCCAAAATTATCTTCCCCATCGGCGAAACGTCGTAGCCGGCCAGTTTCGCCACGGCGGACTTAAATTCGCGCGAGTCAATCACCTCAAACAGCGGCGCGAGCAGATCGCTTTGGGCGTGAACTTTTGGAATCGCCAGGTCGTAACGTTCCTGAAAGAGCGGGATGAAATCCAAATCCAGCGCTTGAGCGGCGGCGGCGACTCCCAGCCCGCAATCCGCCCGCCCGGAGACAATCGCCGCGGCGACGCCGAGATGGGTGTACTCTTCACGCTCGTAGCCGCGAATCGTTTCGGGGTTGAGATTCAACTTGCCCAGCTCGTAATCCAACAGAACGCGAGTCCCCGCCCCGCGCTGGCGATTGATGAACGTCACGTCGGGGCGAATTAAATCGCGCAAGTCTTTAATTGCCTTGGGGTTGCCCTTCTTTACCAACAGCCCTTGCTCGCGCCCGACCAGCGTCGCCAGCCGCACGGGAACGCCAGGCATATACTGGCGGAGGTACGAAACGTTGTATTCGCCCGTCGCGGGGTCGAGCAAATGCGTCCCCGCCAGATGCGCCTCGCCGCGCCGCAGCGCCACCAGCCCGCCTTGCGAGCCGACGTTGGAAGAGACCAGCCGACGGTCGCGTTCCGCTAAAAACTGCGCCAGCAGATCCAGAGTCAGGTCGTGCGAGCCGATGCAAAAGATGGTTTTCTCCAATTCGGCTTTGGAGCGATATAGACGGACGTCAATCGGCGCGCCTGCTTCCAACCCTTGAACGCCGCGCGGGATGACGGCGATTCCGTCGGCTTGCACAAGCGAGGTAATCACCCCCGCCCCGCGTGAAAGCGGCGCGGCAAGCAATTTCTCCCCCACCCGTCCGGCGACCACACGCACGAAATCATCGTCCCCTGCAGGCGAAACAATCTTGCGGGTGAGCGTAGCGGTCTCAACGGGGAGTTCCAGCGGTCTGCGTCCTAGCCATTGGGCGAGCAGCGGCTCGACAAAAATATCAACGGTCAGCGCGGCGGAGACGGGATAGCCCGGAACGCCGACGATGGGAATCTGGCGATTGGAATCGGGAGACGCCAAAACGCCGAGAATCACGGGATGACCGGGGCGGACGGCGACTCCGTGAACAAGCAGCGTTCCGAGCTTTTCAACGACTCCCGCCGAAAAATCTTCCGCGCCAGCGGAAGAACCTGCGTTGAGCAGCACAAGGTCGTGACTTTGCGCCGCCTCGGCGACGCGCGCGGCAATCAACTCAAAATCGTCTTTGGTGATTGAGTAGCGGGTCGGCTCGCCGCCCATTGCTTTGATTTGCGCGGCAATCACCAGCGAGTTATATTCCAGAATATCGCCGGCTTTGAGTTTGCTGCCGATGGGAACCAGCTCTGTGCCGGTGGGAAGAATCGCCACGCGCGGCTTTCTTGCTACACGCACCTGCTGGCGCCCCGCCGCCGCTATCGCCCCCAAATCCGCCGGTTTGAGGAGACGCCCCGCCGGCAAGACCAGTTGCGTGGCGACAATATCCTCCCCCAGCGGTCGGACGTTGCTCCACGGCGCGACGGCGGCGCGAATGCGAATCCGCGCCGGCTGGCGAATGGCTTGCGTGATGTTGCCTTCCGCATCCAGCGGTTCCACATTCTCAATCGGTATCACCGCGTTCGCCCAATCGGGAAGCGGGTCGCCCGTATCCACATATTGCGCGCGCAAAAGCTCGCCGCCCTCCGCCGACGATTGGCTATTGACGACCGCGAATTGCATCGGCGCGGTCGGCTGCGCCCCGGCTGTTTCTTCGGCACGCAAGGCGAAGCCATCCATCGCGGAGGCGTGATAGTGCGGCGAGGAGCTCAACGCCCAAATCGGCTCGGCGGTCACGCGCCCCAGCGCGTTTTCGTCGAGGGGAATCGTTTCGGCGCCCAGAACGCGCCACAAGTCGGCGGCTTGCAAAGCTTCGCGCAATTTTTCTTGCGCTTGCGAAAGGGGAATATCATGAAGATAGACGGACATAAGAGAAGGTTGAAAGTCTAAGAGAGTGTTTTACAAGTCGGAATTTGCCGCGGATAAACGCGGATGAACGCTGATTCTGATAAAAAACGCGATGAATTTACCTTATAAATCCAATGTATCTGTGTTCATCTGTAGTTAGAATATGAATTTCAAAACGCTCTCTAAAAGCGTTGAAGGTTGGATTTCGGGTCAGGATTGCGGCGTAACAGCTGGGCGAAATACATGCGCGCTGACAGCGTCCAAATCCTCGTATTGCTCTACGCTGACGCTGTGCGTCATGCCGGGCGGGTCCCCGACAAGCGCATAAAACGGCTCGGTCATCAAAATATATTCGGCGGCGGGGATGAAATTTTTCAGCAAGCGGTGAATGACGATGACGTCCTCGCCCGCCAATTCTTCAAACTGGCGAATTTTTTTGAAGACGGCTTCGCCAACGCGCAAAACCGCTTTCAAGCGCAAGTCGCGCACACGCATACAAGCTTCGCAGCCGCATTCGGCGCGCTCCTCCGCCAAAGCCTGCGAACGAGCGCGAAAAGCCTCAAAGAAAGTCAACGCCTGCTTCGCCGCGTCGCGGGCGACAGCCGTCAATTCTTCTTACGGCGCGGCGGCGTATAAAAACACCGCGTCGCCTTCCAGTTTATTTAAAGTCAGCGGATATTCGGCGCGGTTAATCACGGCTTCCAGCAGATCAAAGATGATTTCTTCCGCATGAATGGCGCTGGTCTTGTGCGCGCGGACAAAATGAGTGTAACCGCTGACGTCCACTAGAGCGAGGACGACGCTTTTCCTTTCCATGATTTTAATCCTTTCTCGGCATTTTTCAGATGACGGACAGCGCGCCAATATTACCACGCCGCGCGCAAAACCAGAATATGCTATACTTTCGGCGCATGTCTCTTGCCCGCGCGCTCCGAATTGACACGCCCGCGCCGCGAATCGCTTTCGTCGGCGCCGGCGGCAAGACCACCGCGCTGTTTCAATTGGCGCGAGAGCTCTCGCCTACGGTCATTGCGACCGCCACCACGCATTTGGGCGCGTGGCAAATTTCGGCGGCGGATCATCACCTCGTCGCAAAAGACATGGAACAAACGGGGGAAATGCCAGCGCAGGGCGTCATTTTAGTTACGGACGAATTTGAAAATGACCGCGCCAAACCCATCAGCCCCAAGGTGTTGGATTGGCTGCGCGAAAAATCCAAAAACGAAAATATCGCGCTGCTCATCGAGGCGGACGGCTCGCGCCAGAAGCCCGTCAAAGCGCCCGCCGAACACGAGCCGCCCATTCCCAATTTTGCAGAAAGCGTGACGGTGGTCGCCGGATTGAGCGCGCTGGGCAAACCGCTGAACGGCGAGTATGTTCACCGCGCGGAACTTTTCTCGCGGGTGAGCGGACTGAGCATGGGAGAAACCATCACGCCTGAAGCGCTCGTGCGCGCTTTATCGCATCCGCAGGGCGGGTTAAAGAACATCCCCGAAGGCGCGCGGCGCGTCGTCCTGCTCAATCAAGCCGATTCGCCCGAATTGGAATCCATCGGCGGGGAAATGGCGCGCGCGCTGCTCGAAACCTTCGACGCGGCGCTGGTCGGTTCGCTGCGCGGCAAACGTCTGCATACCGTCGAGCGCTGCGCGGGAATCATCCTCGCGGCGGGCGAAAGCAAACGTTTCGGCAAAAGCAAGCAAACGCTGGAATGGAAAGGCAAGCCTTTCGCGCGACACGTGGCGGAAACGGCGCTGCACGGCGGGCTGGACCCGGTGATAGCGGTGACGGGAGACGAAGCGGCGCAGGTCGAATCTGCGCTGGCGGGGCTGCCGGTTCAAATTGCGTTCAACCCCGATTACCGTCAGGGGCAAAGCGCCTCCATCAAAAAGGGCTTGCGGACTCTCATGCAAAATCCGCGCTTTTCGAGCGTCGGGTCGGCGGTCTTTTTGCTGGCGGACCAGCCGCACCTCCCGACGGAGGTCGTTCGCGCGCTGAAGGAAGCGCACGGGCGCAGCCTGCCTGAAATTCTTGCGCCGCTCGTCATGGAAGAAAAGCGCGCCAACCCGGTCCTGTTCGACCGTTCCACCTTCCCCGATTTGCTCGCCCTGCAAGGCGATGCGGGCGGACGCGCCATCTTCGGCAAACGCCGCGTGGAGTATCTGCCGTGGTTGAATGAAAGCCTGCTGTTCGACGTGGATTCGCCCGAAGATTACGAAAGATTGAAACGCGAGAGGTAAGATATGATTTCAGCCGTCGTTCTCGCCGCAGGTCAATCGAAGCGCATGGGCAGACCCAAAATGGCGCTGCCGTGGGGGAACGTCACCGTGCTGGGCAAAGTCGTTCAAACGCTGCAAAGCGCCGGGCTGGACGAGATTTTGGTAGTCGTCGGCGGGGCGCGCGAAGAGACGGAAAAAATCGCCGCCGCCTGCAAGGTCAAAACGGTTGAAAATCCGCGTCCGGGCGAAATGCTCGAATCGATTCAAATCGGGCTGCGGGCGCTGAACGACGAGGCGGCTTTGATCGCCCTCGGCGACCAGCCTCAAATCGAAGCAGAAACCGCGCGTCGAATCGTCGCGGCGTGGAAAGCAAGCGGAGCGGGAATCGTCGTTCCCAGTTACGAGAATCGGCGCGGGCATCCGTGGCTGATTGCGCGGGCGCACTGGGAGGAAATTCTCGCCATGCCCGCCGGGCGCGCCTCCATGCGCGATTTCTTCCGCGCGCATTCATCCGCGATTCGCTACGTCCCGGTAAACTCGCCGAGCGTCCTGCAAGATATAGATACGCCCGAAGATTACCAAAAATTCAAGCCTTGAGTTGTGATAAACTCACGCCATTTCACTTTCAAAAGAGGAAGGTCAATGAGGTATTTTATCATCGTCAACCCCATTTCCGGGCGCGGACTGGGAGAAAAATCCATCCCAACCATCGAAGCGCAAATGCAGGCGCACAAGCTCGAATACAAACTGGTTCGAAGCGAGCGAATCTGGCATGCGGCGGATCTGGCGGAACAGGCGGCGCGGGAAAGGTACGACGCGGTCGTGTGCGCCAGCGGCGACGGCACGGTAAACGAAGCCATTAACGGAATCATGCGGGCGCGCAAGGATGGCTTCGATACCACCGCGTTCTCCGTCATTTCCATCGGCACGGGCAACGACTTCGCGGGCGGCGTGGGCATGGCGACGGATTGGCGCGAGGGCGTTCCTATGCTGGCGGCGAACAAACGCCGACGGATTGATTTGGGCTTCGTCAAAGGCGGCGATTTTCCCGAAGGCAGATATTTCGGCAACGGAATCGGAATCGGCTTCGACGCGGCGGTCGGCGACGAAGCCATCAAAATCCGTTGGACGCGCGGAATCATCGCATATTTAATTGGCGTGATAAAGACGGTCTTTCTTTACTATAACCCGCCGCGCGCCAGAATCACGCTGGACGAACGCGAAGTAATTGAGCAAGTTTCGCTGATGGTTTCGATTATGAACGGCAAACGCATGGGAGGCGGGTTTAAGATGACGCCCGACTCCAGACCGGACGACGGCTTATTCGATTTATGCATCGCCGCGACGGGGACGAAATGGCGCATCTTGCAGTTGATTCCTCACTTCTTGAAAGGAACGCAGGCGACGCAGCCCGAAATTCAAATGCGACGCGCGCGCAAAGCGACGGTCGAATCGCTCGACGTCCCCTTCCCCGCGCACGCCGACGGCGAATTCATCTGCCTGCAAGGCAAACGTCTGGAAGTTGAAATTTGCCCGCGCGCGTTGGAGATCATCTGTCTATGATGAAAAAAATCGTCACCTGGCTGACCGTGTTGCTGCTGCGGATTTACCTGCCGCTGGCGTGCAAGCTGGATATGCCTGATTTTCAAAAGAAACTCCCCAAGAAAGGTCCGCTAATTGCGGTGGTCAATCACACCGGGCGAATTGAAGTGCCGGTGTTTTTCGCTTACGCTTACCCTCGCCTCATCACCGCGTGGGCGAAGGCGGAAGTGTGGAACAACTGGTTTTTGCGCTGGCTGTTCAACAATTGGGGCGTGATTCCCATTCACCGCGGCGAAGCGGATATGACCGCCCTGAAGAAGGCGCTGCGGGCGCTGGAACAAGGCTACCTTTTTGGGCTGGCTCCCGAAGGCACGCGTAACTACGACGGCGTGCTGCGGCGGGCGCTACCCGGCGCGGCGCTGCTGGCGCTGCATTCCGGCGCGCCCATTCTGCCGGCGGCGCATTGGGGCGGCGAAGATTACCTAAAAAAAGCCCGCCCCGAATTTCACGTCCGCGTGGGACCCATGTTCCGTATAGAGACCGGCGGGGAAAAGGTCACCGCTGAAATGCGGCAGCAAATTGTGGACGAAATGATGCGCGAGGTGGCAAAGCTGCTGCCGGAACGCTATCGCGGCGCGTATGCGGACTTAAGCGCCCCCCCAAAATACCTCAAGCCAGTCGAGTAGCGCGGCGGAAACATCCCCTTCTCTTTCGAACCGCCCTGAAGGCTTTGCGCGAGCGGGCTCAGGAGTCGCATCCAGCCTTCGGAATGCAGTTACCCCGAACTGCGGTCTAACGCTAAAGTCCTAACCAAATCTTGCAAAATTGTTAAGTCAATTCAAAGATTCCCTTCACGGCGTTTTTTTTTGCCCGTTATACAATGGCGGCAGGACAAAAAGGAGAAAAATATGAAGAAATTCATTTTCACGTTTTTAGCGGTTCTTGCGCTGCTCGCCGCGCAAGCGGGACGCGCCTTCGCGCAAACGAGCTCCCCCATCACGGGGACGGTGAAAAGCGTTACGGTTGAAATTGATTCCAGCGGGACGACGGCGGTCGTTGTGACTTACGAATACGCCGACGCCGCAGGCGCGACGCAAACCGCAAGCGCGCGCCTCAGCGTGGAAACGGCGGTCTCGCTCGGTCTGGTCAATGTGGATTCCGCCAGCGGAGCGGTCGCCGTGAAGGACGCGGCAATCGGCGGCAGCGTGACGATTGACCCGGCAAGCGTCCTGCCCGAACCGCAAGAAGAGCCGCAGCATCCCGTCGGCTCGGCGCTAGGCGATTTCTTTGGCGACGCGCTCGGCGTGGATTACAACCTCATCATGGATTATCACGCCGAAGGCGTCGGCTTTGGAGTGATCGCTCAGGCGCTGTGGCTGACTTATCAGGTCGGCGGCGATAGTTCCGCCTTTGCGGCGCTGCTGGAAGCGAAGAGAAGCGGTGATTACAGCGGAATCACGCTGGCGGACGGCTCAACCCCGCGCAACTGGGGCGACGTGGTGAAATCGCTCAAAAAAGGCAGCAGCGTCGGCGCGATTAAATCGGGGCGCAGCAGTTTGGATAATCCTTCGGGGAAGGACGACAAAAGCAATAACGGCAAGGGCAATAACGGCAAGGGCGGCGGCAAGCCGTAGCCGCAAGCGAACAAAACGGGCGAGCTTGAAAAAGGCTCGCCCGTTTTATTTTTACAATTTCATTTGATAAGCGTTGGTTTCGCGTTTTTTGAACCCGACTCGAAGGTAGAGTCGATTCGCCGCTTCGCGCGCCGGGTTGGACGTTAAGGAAATGTTGCCCGCGCCTTTTTCTCTGGCAAGTTCAATTGCCCGGCGGGTCAGCGCTTCGCCAATTCCCATGCCGCGCGCGACGGAATCCACAATCACGTCTTCAATGACGGCGCGGACGCCGGTCGGGACGCGATAAACCGCGAGGGTGAGCGAGCCGAGAATTTCGCCTCCTTCGCCGCGCGCCAGCAGCAGCGTGGAGGCGGGGTCGTTCACCAGCTCGGCGAGGTATTCGCGCGAAGGCGGCGGGTTGTTGGAGGTCAGTTGCGGGACCAGCCTTTGAAAGGCTTCGCGCAATTCCTCGTCGGCGCGGAGGGCGATTTCAATCTTCATGAGGCGCTTTGTTTTTTGGGGAGCAGGCTCAGCCCGAAATAGTAAGCGACGTACACGAAGGAAGCCCAAATCACCCAGCGCGGCATTTCGGCGAAAAGATACATGCCCAGCCCCCAAATGCCGACGGCGGCGTACAGGTACGTCAGCGCGAGGGTCAATGTTCGCAAATACGTCGTGCGGCTGGGGTAAATGTATTTAATCGGCACAAAGACGAGGATGTTAAACAGCGTCAAAAAGCCGAAGTTCACCCACTGCGGCAGTTCCATCAGCAGCATGTATAACGCCATCACGTTCCAATACGAAGGGAAACCTTTGAAGTAATGGTCGTCGGTTTTGGCGTCGGTCTGCGTGAACTGGTAGGCGGACGTGAGCAGGATAGAGCAAGCGCCGACCAGGCGAAGGTTTTCGGGCAAGACGTCCGATTGAATCAGGAAGAGGGCAGGGACGACGACGTAATTGAAGTAGTCTATGATGTTATCGAGCAGCGCGCCGTCAATGTTTTTGGCGTAGGTTTTCACGTCCACCCAGCGGGCAAGCATCCCGTCGAAACCGTCCACGAATAGCGCGGCGAGCATCCAAAGAATCATCGCCTTCCAGTCGCGTTCAAAGACGGCGAGCAGGCTCAGGAAGCCCCAAACCGCGCCCGTAGCGGTGAAAAGATGCACGCCGTACGCGGCGGCGACGCGCCCAAAGTTGGGTTTCGTTTCGGCGGTTGCGGAAGTTATCATAGCGAAGAATCGTCCTTTGCGTTCGTTTTTTTTATTATACCCTGACGTTTCACGCGCCGAAGGCATGCCTCAAAAATAGATAGTCGCCTGTTTGCTGCATGTCGCTCTGAGGCAGCGTCTTTTGCGGCTAAAGAGTCTCGCATGTCGGCGGAGAGACCTTTCGGCTCAGGGCGACCAAGCGCGATCATAAACCATTTTTATTCGCGCAATGGTACAATAGCCATCATTTTCTCTCACAAAAAAGGAATCGCAATGGTCGCCGCCATCCCCCCTCGCAGTAAGATCGAAAAGAAGTACACCTGGAACGCGGAAAGCGTTTTCAAAAACCAAAAGGCATGGGAAGAAGAAGTAAAATCCATCCTCGCGGAGGCGCCGAAGATTAAGAAGTACGAAGGGAAACTGGGCGAAAGCCCCGAAACGCTCGCAGCCGCGCTGGACGCGGTGGAAAAGTTGATGAAGCGCGTCATGCGCGTTTTTGTCTACGCGGGCTTTTCGTTCAACGTGGACACGACCGACCAGAAAGCCGCCGCGATGTTCGGCAAAGCGCAAGGCATGTTCGGGCAAGTCGCTGCGGCGGTTTCTTTCATCAACCCTGAGTTGCTGCAAATCGGCAAAGAGAAGCTCGAAGCGTGGATGAGCGCGGACCCCGGCCTCGCCGTGCAGCGGCATAATTTTGACAACCTCTTCCGCAAACAAGCGCACGTTCGTTCGGCGGAGGTGGAAGAAATTCTCGGCATGGCGAGCGACCCGCTCAGCGGACCCAGCAACAGCAGCGGCGTGTTGACCGGCGCGGATTTCAAGTTCGCCCCGGCGACGGACAGCAAAGGCAAAAAGATTGAAGTCACGCAGGGCAATATTCACACCGCGCTGATGGAGCATCCCGACCGCAAAGTTCGTCAGACCGCCTTCGAGAGCTACATGGACAAGCACTTCGAATTTAAGAACACGCTCGCCGCCAACCTGACCGCCTCCATCAAAGCCAACGTGTTCTACAGCCGCGCGCGCCGGCACAAGGACACGCTTTCCGCCGCGCTGTTTGAAAACAACATCCCCGTCGAAGTCTTTCACAGCCTGATTGAAACGTTCAAAAAACGCCTGCCGACCTGGCGGCGTTACTTCGAGCTGCGCCGCAAAGCCTTGAAGCTCAAAGAGCTAACCTATTACGACATGTGGGCGCCAATCACCCCCAAAAAGGTCAGGCTGACCTATGAGCAGGCGGTAGACTACATTTGCGAAAGCCTCGCCCCGATGGGAAAAGACTACGTGGCGACCATCCGTCAGGGCTGCCTGAAAGACCGCTGGGTGGACGTTTACCCGAACAAGGGCAAAGCCAACGGAGCGTTCTCGTGGGGCGCGCCAGGAACGTACCCGTTCATTATGATGAGCTTCACCGGCGAAGTGGGCAGCATGAGCACGCTGGCGCACGAGCTCGGTCATTCCATGCACTCTTACCTCACCTGGAAAAATCAACCCTTCGCTTACGCGGAGTATTCGCTCTTCGTGGCGGAAGTCGCCTCGAACTTTCATCAGGCGATGATGCGCGGACATTTGCTAAAAACCGTCAAAGACCGCAACTTCAAAATCGCGCTGATTGAAGAAGCCATCAGCGGAAACTTCTTCCGCTACTTCTTCCAAATGCCCACGCTGGCGCAGTTCGAGCTGGGAACTCATCAGCGCGTCGAGCGCGGAGAAGCGCTCTCGGCCGACTCGATGATTGACCTGATGGCGGATTTATTCAGCGAAGGCTTTGGCCCCAAAGTGAAAGTGGATCGCCCGCGCGTCGGCATGGTGTGGTCCACCTTCAGCCACCTGTTTTCGGATTACTACGTTTACCAATACGGCACGGGCATTTCGGGCGCGCACGCGCTCTCCGGGCGCATTCTGCGCGGCGAACCAAACGCGGTGGAAGATTATCTCGGCTTCCTCAAAGCCGGCTCGTCCGATTATCCGCTCAACGTCCTCAAACGCGCGGGAGTGGACTTGACCACGCCGCAGCCCGTCGAAGAGACCTTCGCCGTCATGGAAAATTACATTGACCAACTGGCGGAGCTGGTTGGATAACCCCTGAAATCCAAACTATCGGAAGATTTTCATGCCTCAAACTCAAATTTCATGTCCCCGCTGTCGGCAGCCGATTACCGCGAACGTCGAGCAGCTGTTCGACGTCACCCAAGACCCTTCCGCCAAGCAGCGTCTGCTGAGCGGACAGGCGAACCACGTCCGCTGTCCGTTGTGCGGCTACGAGGGGCGGCTGGCGACTCCCATCGTCTATCACGATAACGAAAAAGAATTGCTGCTCACCTACTTCCCGCCGGAGCTGGCGACGTCGGTGAACGAGCAGGAAAAGTTAATTGGTCCCCTGCTGAAACAGGTGATGGATCGCCTGCCGCCGGAAAAGCGCAAAGCCTATTTGCTCAGCCCGCGCGCCAACCTGACCTACGAATCGATGGTCGAAACGATTTTGGAAAAAGACGGCGTCTCGCCGGAAACGCTCAAACAGCAGCAAGAGCGCGTCAAAATCATCGAGTTGCTGCTGCAAACCACAACCCCCAGCGTCCGTTCCGAGCTCATCAAGCAGAACGAAAAAATAATGGACGAGCAGTTCTTCGCTCTGTTCAGCCGCATTGCGCAGGGCGCGATGCAAAGCGGGCAGGAATCCATCGCGCGGGGGCTGGTGGAAATTCAACGGCAGCTCCTGGAGGAGACCGAGTTCGGGCGCAACCTGAAGGAGGCGATGGCGGAAACGGAAGCCGCCGCCAAAGCCCTGCAAGAAGCCGGGTCCGCGCTGACGCGCGAAAAGCTGCTCGACCTGGCGCTCGCCGCTCCCAACGAGAGCCGCCTGCGCGCTTACGTTTCGATGGCGCGCAACGGCATGGATTATCAGTTCTTCCAAATGTTGAGCGAGCGCATTGACAAAGCGGAAGGCGAAGAAAAGACGCGCCTTGAAAAAATCCGCGAGCGGCTGCTGGGCTTCACGGCGGAAATGGACAAACACTTGGAGGCGCGCTTCAATCAAGCGAAGGAATTTATCGAAGCGCTGTTGAAAGAAGAAGACGTGGAAAAAGCCGCCCGCGAAAATTTGGAAAACTTCACGCAAGACGCGGTGGACGTCGTCTCTCAAATGATGCAGCAGGCTTCGCAGGCCAACGATTACGCCCGCATGGGCAAGCTGCAAAAAATCATTCTGGTCTTGCAAGAAGCGAGCGCCGCGCCGCCGGAAGTCGCCTTCATTGAACAGTTGTTGCAAGCGCCGGACGCCGCTTCCGTTGAAAGAGCGTTGGCGGAAAACGACGCGATGGTCAACGACCAGTTCATTGAGGCGCTGAGCGGGCTGGCGGCGCAAATGGACGCGCAGCAAGGCAACCCCGAAGCGCAAGCCATAAGCGCGAAGCTCGGCGAAATTTATAAAATCGCGCTGAAATACGTGATGAAAAAAAACCTGACGGGGTAAAAGATTCCCCTAAAGGCGCGCCGCGTTTCGCAAAACAGACTTCCCGTTTGGGCAGTCTGTTTTTTAGCGCAACCCCTCGAACAAATCGGTTTCAATCTTTCTGCCGCCGTTCACCATGCTATAAGCGCGATAGAACGTTCCCTGCATGGCAAGGACGGCGGCCGCCGATTCTTCAGGCAAATTCGCCAGCGCGCCCAGCGTGACCAGCTGGCTTTGATGGCATTGAATCGCCCGCCACGCGACGCGGCAATGCTCCGCCATTTCAATTCGCGTGGTAATCATCCACTCCTTCCATGCGACTTCGCCGCGCGTCTGGTCGTCCACCGTGAAGATCATCTCGCCCATGAAAGGCGCAATCAGGTTGATAAAGTTCTCGCCGTCCGCCATGTAATACAGCTTCGAGACGCGATGCGGGGGCAAGCCGCCTTCCGCCGCGTAAGAAGAATCCGCCGCGCAGACCAGCGCCGCGCAGGTAAATTGGCTGACGGCGATATGGTCGGGGTGTCCGTAATTTCCATCGGGCGGAAAGGTGACGACGAGCTGCGGTTTAATTTCGCGGACGCGCGCGACAATCTTGCCAATTGCTTCGGCGGGGTCGGTCCGGTCGAGCTCGCCGTCCACATAATCCAAAAAGCGGACGCTCCTGACGCCGAGCTCGTTCAGCGCGTTTCTTAATTCCCGTTCGCGCGTCGCGGCGAGGACGTCGAAACCGGGGTGGGCTCCGGGGTCGCCAAACCAGCCGCGCTCCCCGCGCGTCGCGCAGACGAGGTGCGTTTCCACTCCCTCGGCGGCGTACTTCGCCAGCGTTCCGCCCATGCCCATGGATTCGTCGTCTGGATGGGCGAAAACGGCGAGCAGTTTCAGCGCTTCCACTTACGCTTCTCCTGAGGGCGGGTTATCCAGCCGCACGCCGTGTCCACGCACGGTATCTATGTATTGATGAGCGGGGTCGAGGGCGGCGATTCTATCGCGCAAACGGCGAATCAGCGCGTCCAACGCCTGATCCGAAACGCCGGCGACTTGCTTCTCGCCCCACACGGCGGAGACCAACTCGGCGCGGCTGACCACCTGCCCTTGATTCTCGTAGAGCTTCCAAAGCAGTTTGAATTGCTGCGCCGAAAGCGGCGGCGCGAGCTGTTGTTGATTGACCCACACCTGCCGCGATTTTTGGTCCATCAACAAACGCCCCGCGCGCAAGCCGGGACCGCTCAACGGCACGGTGGCGTCGGACGTGGTGAACAAAAATTGCTGGGCGAAGGCGACTCCGAAAACGTCGCCGTCTTGCAACAGGACGGGGGAGGTCAATTCCGCGCCGTTGTGATTCGTGCCGTTTTTGCTGCCCAAATCTTCCAGAGTCACGCCTTCGGCGGCGGGAGTCACCCGCGCGTGAAAACGCGAGACCTGCCGATCCGACACGTTAATATCGCAGCTCGGGTCGCGCCCAATCATCAGCGTCCGATTGACGAGCCAACGCTGTCCTTTGAGGGGACCTTCCTGCGCCGCCAGAATTGGGAATTCTTCTTCATGACTCATAATAATTGCCTCAAAATAATTTTTTCGGGCTTTTTGGCAAAAGCCGTTTATAATATAGCAGAAAAGCAAAATTTGCGCTCGTTTTTTATGTTCCTGATATACGGGCGGCACACGCCGAAATCATCGCCCGCGGGGACGCGCAAAGTTTTGCGGCTTGAAGCGCAACAAAAAACAATTGATAAGGAGAACCCTTGCCCCTTCCCTTGAAACAAGGGGAGACGCTGCGCAACCGTTACCGCATCCGCGAATTAATCGGACAGGGCGGGACAGGCAGCATTTACCTTGCGGAAGACACGCGCCTGCAAGGAAGATTATGCGCGCTTAAAGAAGTCGAGCATAATCAATCCCTCCCCGAGCGCGTGCTGGAACAGGCGCGCGAACAATTTTTTCGCGAAGCCTCCGTTCTCGCGCGCCTCGACCATCCCAATCTGCCCAAAGTATCCGATTATTTCTCGCTGGGAAAGCGCGATTATCTGGTGATGGATTACGTCCCCGGCGTGGACCTGCGCGAGCGTATGTTGGAAGCCCGCCGCAAAAAAGAGTTCCTGCCGGAATACGAGGTCGTTCGCTGGGCGCGGCAAATTATAGACGCGCTGGATTATCTTCACCATCAAGAGCCGCCCATTATTCACCGCGACGTCAAACCCAGCAACCTGAAAATTACGCCCAGCGGGTTAATCAAGCTGGTGGATTTTGGACTGGTAAAAATCATGGCGCCGGACGAAGTGACCATCACGGTCATTCAAGGGCAGGGAACGGCGCTTTACACGCCCTTGGAGCAATACGGCGGAGATGATTCGCACACCGACCCGCGCGCGGATATTTTCTCGCTCGGCGCGACGCTCTATCACTTGCTGACCAACGAGCCGCCGGCGGAAGCGCGCAAGCGTTTCCTTGACCCCGCCGCGCTGATTCCGCCGAGCAAAATCAACCCAAACATTAGCCCGCGCGTGGAAAAAGCGACGCTATGGGCGATGGCGCTGCATCCCGAAAGCCGCCCGCGCAACGTCATCGAATTGCGCGAAGCCCTGCTAGGGCGTCAAAACGCGCCAGATCGGACCGACGCGCTGCGCCCCAATCTGATGAACCCCGCCTCTCTGTCCAATTTTCATCAAGAACAAACCGTCGGCTATATCGCCGTCGGGCTGGCGCTGTTGGGGCTGGCGGCGACTCTGCTGCGATAAGCTTCACGCCGCGCGCGCTTTTTCCATCATGCGGCAAAACGAACACACGTCCGGCGCGGAAGTGGGCTGACCGCAGACGGAACACGGGCGCAAGTTTTGGGCGGCGGGCGTCTGGGGGATGAATAAATCTCCTCTTTCTTTCGCTTCCAAAAAGCTCAAATAAAAGGTCAGTTTCGCGCCGGGGCGCGCGTTTTCTAGTTGATTCAATGTTTCTTTATAAAAAATAGACTGCGAGCCTTCCGCAAAAGGACATTCCTCGTAGATATATTCAATGCCGCGCAAGAGCGCGTACGCGGTCATTTCGCGCTCGTAAAAGCGAAAGAGCGGCTTGACCTTGCGCGCCAGACCGTCTTGCGAAGCGGGCAAGACGGGACCCTGCCGCAAGATGTATTCGCTCTGCCAGTGCAGCGCGTTGCCGAACAAGACCGCCGCCTCGTCGTCGAGGTTGTGTCCGGTGGCGAGCGCGTCGTAGCCCAAATCGCGAGCGATGCGGTTCATTTCGTGCCGTTTGGCGAGTCCGCATACCGCGCAAGGCTTCCCATGTCCGCGCGCGCTGATGACGGAAAGTTCGGGAACGGTCTTGCCGTATTCTTTTTGAACGTCCACGACGTGCAGCGTCAAGCCGCGCTCGTCGGCGAACTTCTGGCTCAGGCGCTGCGATTCGCTCGAATAGCGAATTCCCTCGTCAATGCCCAGCGCCAGGTATAGCCCGTCGGCGCGATAGCCCAGCCGCGCGAGGACGTCCCACAGGGAAAGCGAATCTTTGCCGCCGGAAACCGCCACGAGGATTTTCTCCTCGCGCGTGAACATCTTGTATTTTTTGATGAAGCGCTCGGTCTGTTCGGGAATCCACTCCATAAAGTGTTCTTTGCACAAAGCGAGTTTGTGCTGGCGCATGTTAATGGCGGCTTTGCCGCCGCATTTTTTACACCGCATAAGACCGCCCGTTAACGGCTTCCGCCCGAAATCACCGCCACCAGTTTGACCACGTCGCCAGGGCGGAGAATTTCGTCGTCGGTGAGCATCTCGCCGTCGCGGGTGGCGATGACCGATTCCGGCAGGATGTTGCATTTTTTCAGCGCGTCCGCCAACGCCATGCCGGGCTTCACTTCGTATTTTTTATCGCGCAAAATTAATGTGACCGTCATGAGTCTCCTTTTTGGGGTTGCGTTTCACTCCACGCAAGTTCGCGCTAAGGAAAAAGCGCCCGCGTCCACTTCGCAGCCGTCGGGGTTCACCTGTTCGCGCAAATACTCTTCGTACAGGCGGCTCATGGTCGCCCCCTGCCAGCCGTTCTCTTTCAACCACGGCAAAGCGAGCCGCGTGGATTCGTAATCTTCGTTCCGCGCGTGCATTTGCACAATATCGCCGCCTTTGGCTTTTTGAACGGCGCGGAAGACAATATCGGGAGGACCGCCCCCGCCGATGGAAAACAAAGCGGCGACCAGCCCCCGCTCGCGGCACAGGTAATCCAGCGTGGGGCTGACAATATCATAAGGCGGACGAACAAAGCGGATGGGATACTCCGTTCCCAGCGCCTCGTTCAGCGCGGCTTGAAACAGGTCGAAATCTTCCAGCGCTCCCTTGTAAGACATCACGCCGAGATTGACGTGCCGATAACTATGGTAGCCAATTTCATGTCCCTTGCCGGTCAGCCGCTTCCAGATTCCTTTGTCTTTGCCTTCCAAATCGGGAATCTTCAAGCCGACGGGGAAAAAGGTAACTTTAAAATCGGGGAACTCGTCCAGCGCGGATTCAATCTTCAACAGTTTTTCCAGCGAGTTGCAATCGTCGTAAGTAAAGGCGATGGTTTTGCGCGAGCGGCTGCCGTGCCAGAGCAAAGGCGAATCGAAATCGTCTTCCTGGTCTTCGCGCCCCAAGGGAAGGAAAGGCGCAGCCGCCAACCCAAGCAGCGCCGCGCCGCCAAGTTTCAACAAGTCTCTGCGATTCAATAAACGAGTCATATTTCCTTTCAGATTCGCGCCGTTTCACCTTGAACGGGCGCAGCGAAAGCCGATGATGTTGTTCGTCGTGTTGGGGAAATTGCCATAGCGCTCAGTGACGAACATATCGAAATCGTTGGAAACCCACGAACCGCCGCGCAAGACCTTCAAAGTTCCCGTTTGCGGTCCCGTTGGGTTAAGCGCAGGCGCGGTTTTATAATAATTTTCTTCGTACCAATCCGCCGTCCATTCCCAAGCGTTGCCGAGCATATCAAAAGCGCCGTAGGGGCTCTTTCCGGCGGAATACTGTTTAACGGGAGAGGTATCGCCCGCCCGCAAGCCGAAATTGGCGTATTTGGTGGTAGGCAGGTTGCCGCCCCAGGGGAAAAGCCGTCCGTCCGTCCCACGCGCGGCTTTTTCCCACTCCGCTTCGGTAGGCAGCCGCCGTCCGACAAACTCGCAATACGCCTGCGCTTGAACCCATGAAACATAGATGACGGGATAGCTCTCATACCTTACGGAATCAAAGTAAGATTCGCGGCGGGACGAATTGACTTGAAAAGGCGGCGCGCACTTTCCCGCGTCCATGCAGGCTTTGTACATTTTATTCGTGACTTCGGTCTCGTCAATCCAAAAAGCGTCGAGCGAAACCTTGCGCTCCGGTTCGACGTTCAAAAACCAATCGCGGCGGCAATCGGAACGGAAACGCTGGCAGACTTCCAGCAGCCTGTTGGCGCTCGCGCCCATGATAAATTCGCCCGCCGGAACGAACAGCGTTTTCATGCCGTCCGCGCCGATGACGTAAGAGCCGACGGAAGGCTCGCCCTCATAAACCAGAGTCGGCGCGGGAGTCGCCGTCGGGGGAACGGGGGTCGGCGTGGCGGGCGGCTCGACAGGGGAAGTCGGCGCGAGCGTAAAGGTCGAGCTGGGCGCGGCTGGCTGGGGCGCTTCGCCGCCTGAAGTCGGAGCCGCTTCTCCCCCGCAAGCCGCAAGCAGGATGACGCAAAAGCAAAAAGATAAAAACTTCAACAACGAATATGGCATGGGGAATCTCTCCTTCTCGGATTTAGATTATACACAAGCCGACGCCGCCGCTTCGTTTTAATTGACTTAACGAAACGAAGCGCGAGCCGCGCCTTCTCCTAAGAGAGTGTTTTGAAATTCATGTTCTAACCACAGATGAACACAGATAAATTGGATTTATAGGTAAATTCACCGCGTTTTTTATCAGAA
>DAOUBR010000050.1:0-1553 GCA_034432535.1 Anaerolineales bacterium
CCCGCCGCCTTCGCCGCCAAATACGGCGTGGGCAAAGACGCGCCCGTCCTGCTCTTTGCGATGGGCGACGGCAATCATTCCCTCGCCACCGCCAAAGCCATTTGGGAAAAGAACAAAGCCAGAGTCGGCATGAATCACCCCTCGCGTTACGCGCTGGTGGAGATTGAAAACGTCCACGACGAAGGCTTGGAGTTTGAGCCGATTCACCGCGTGTTGTTCAACTTGAAAAAAGACCTGCTCGCCGAAATGCAAAAAGCCTTCGGCGCGAATTTCTCCTTCGCCGAAGTTTCCGGCGCGGAAGAGATGATCAAGCGGGTGAATGCCGCGGCGGGCGGCAAACAAGCCGTCGGTCTGGTCGGCGGCGGCAAGCGCTTCGGCGTGATTGAAATTTCCAACCCCGCTTCCAACCTCGCGGTGGGGACTTTGCAAGCCTTCCTCGACGCGTTCATGAAGGAGGGCGGCGCGGAGAAAATAGATTACGTTCACGGCGCGGACGTAGTCGAAAGGCTCGCGCTTCAGCCCGGCGCCGCGGGCTTTTACCTCGCGGGCATGAGCAAATCCGAGCTCTTCCGCACGGTCATTCTGGACGGCGCGCTGCCGCGCAAAACCTTCTCGATGGGCGAAGCGAAGGAAAAGCGCTTTTACATGGAAGCGAGAAAAATCGCTTAAATGCGCCGCGAACGAACGCGGATAGACGAAGCGAAGTCCGCTTGCCGCGCCTATCCGCGTTTATCTGATAGCGTCTCGGTTGTTGCGTAAAAGCGGCGCAAATTTACGCCGCCGTGCATCTGCCGTAAAACGATAACGGGGCTGCCCGAATGCCGGGCAGCCCCGTTTTGTTCGCGCCGCGCTCAATCCCCAAACACAATGCCCAAATCGCGGGCGGTGGCAATCGTATCGCAATCCAGCGGGACGAACTTCATCTTGCCGATGGCTTCTTCGATGGGGACGTATTTGACGTGCGGCGGGTCGAGCGCCACCATCACGCCCGATTGCCCGTCCTCCAAAGCGCGAATGGCGGCCGCCCCCAGCCGCAGCGCAATCAGGCGGTCGTACGCGGTGGGCGTGCCGCCGCGCAGCAGGTGACCCAGCACCACCAGCCGCGCTTCCTTGTCCGTCAATTCTTCAATCGCGCGCGCCACCTTTTCGCCCGCGCCGCCCAGCCGTTCCTGCCTGCCCGCCTGACGTTCAATCACCGAATAACTTCCGTCAATCGGCTTCGCCCCTTCGGCGACCATCACCAGCGTAAAATGCGCGCCGCTCGCTTCTCTTTCTTGAATCTTGGCGACCACCTTTTTAATATCGTAAGGAATTTCAGGGATGAGAATCACGTCCGCCGAGCCGGAGACTCCCGCGTTCAGGGCGATCCAGCCCGCGTAGCGTCCCATCACTTCCACCACCAGCACGCGCCCGTGCGAAGCCGCCGTCGAATGCAGCCGATCCAGCGCTTCCGTCGCAAACGCCACCGCCGTATCAAAGCCGAAGGTCACGTCCGTCTTATCGAGGTCGTTGTCAATCGTCTTGGGAACGGCGATGATGCGCAAGCCTTTTTT
>DAOUBR010000051.1:0-11142 GCA_034432535.1 Anaerolineales bacterium
CCCCGCCGAAGTGAAAGCCAAGATGGAAGAAATCGCCAAGGGCTTGCTCGACGGCAGCATCAAGACCAACGTTCCGCCCGTCAAGCCGTAAGGATTGACTCTCTCTTCGCCCCAAGGGTTTTCGCCTTTGGGGCGTTTTTTTATTAAAGCCGCGTCTTCTTTGATATAATCAGAGCATCAAAATCTGGACTGGAGCGACCATGCAACCGGAAGAACAGAAAAGTTCATCGGCAAAACAGTTTTTGCAATCGGCGCTGGATACCGTTTTGGTGCCTTTTTTGGCGATCTTAACCTCCGTCATCATCGGCGGGATTATTATCAAAATGGTGGGCAGCGACCCATTTGTGGCTTACAAAGGCTTACTGGAAGGGGCGTTTGGCACGGCAAAAGATTGGGAAAAAGGTTCGTATAAAGCGCTCAGCGAAACGGCAATTTGGGCGACGCCCTACATTTTTGCGGGGCTTGCCGTTGCGCTGGCGTTTCGCGGCGGGTTGTTTAACATCGGCGCGGAGGGACAACTCGCCCTCGGCGCCGTTGTCGCTTCTTTAATCGGGTACGCGCTGCCCGGCTGGTTGGGGTACGACCTCCCGATGTGGATTCACCTCCCCCTCACCATTGCGCTGGGCGCGCTGGCGGGCGGCATTTGGGCGGGAATCGTCGGCGCGCTGAAAGCGTACACAGGCGGGCATGAAGTCATCAACACCATCATGATGAACTACATCGCCCTCAACATGACCTCGTTTTTATTGAACGGGCCGATGAAAGACAAAAGCCCGCTCAACGTGATTGCGCGCACGCCGCTGATTGCCGAAAGCGCGCGCATCTCCCCCATCTTCGAGGGGCTGCGCGTTCACTGGGGCTTTCCGTTCGCGCTGCTCATGGCGTTTCTGGTGTGGTGGCTGCTGAACAAGACCACGCTCGGCTTCGAGATTCGCACGGTGGGCTTAAACCCCGACGCGGCGAAATATGCGGGCGTCAACGTCAAGCGCGTCACCATCATTACCATGGCTTTTTCCGGAATTTTGGCGGGGCTGGCGGGCGCAATTGAAGTGACCGGGCTGAACTATCGCCACGAACTGGGCTTTTCCTCCGGCTACGGGTACGACGCCATCGCCATCGCCCTGCTGGGCAAGTCTCACCCGTTGGGCGTGGCGCTGGCTTCCTTTCTGTTCGCCGCCATGCGCAACGGCGCGACGCGCATGCAATTTATGACCCAACTCCCCGTGGATTTAATTTCCGTCATTCAAGCCTTAATTCTGCTCTTCGTCGCGGCGGACGCAATTGTGCGCTATCTGTATCGCATTAAGTCCAAAGGCGAGCGCGTCACGCTCACGCGCGGATGGGGCGGCTAGGAGATTCTTATGGACTGGAAACGCTTTGGCTTTATCGCCCTGATTATCGTCGTCCTCTTCGGCGCGGTGGTGGCGGTGGGACAGTCGCAACAGCGCCCGCTGTTGATTATTACCAGCATGTTGGCGACCACCATTTCCGTCGCCACCCCGCTGACGCTCGGCGCGCTGGCGGGCGTCTTTTGCGAACGCTCCGGCGTGGTGAACATCGGCATTGAAGGCATGATGCTAACGGCCGCCTTCTTCGGCTGGTTTACCGCCATGTACCTTTCCAACGTTTACGGCTGGGGGTTGAGCGCCTGCCTGCTGGCGGGAGTTATCGTCGCCGTGTTGAGCGGAACGCTGATGGGATTGCTGTTAGCGTGGCTTTCCGTCACTTTCAAAGTGGACCAGATTATCGGCGGCACGGTCATCAACATTCTGGCGGTCGGCGTCACCGGCTTCCTCAACCGTCAATTGTTCTTCGGCAAGACCAGCCTGTTCGGCGGCACGGCGCCGAGCTCGCCCGGCGTGCTTTCCGCCATTCACCTGCCCATTTCCGAAATCCTCTCCCCCGTCTGCGGCGGCGGAAAAATCTGCCTCGAAAACATCAACGCCATTAACCGCGTATTCGACCAGAAACCCATCGCGTGGGCGGCTATCCTTGCCGTCTTTGCGGCGAATTACATCCTCTTCCGCACCCGCTGGGGATTGCGCACCCGCGCCGTCGGCGAACACCCCAAAGCGGCGGATACCGTCGGCATTAACGTCGAGCGGATGCGCTACCTCAACGTGCTGATTGGCGGTGCGCTGGCGGGACTGGCGGGCGCGTACTTCACCCTTGAATCGATTCCCTCCTTCGAGCCGCTGATGACCAACGGACGCGGTTTTATCTCCCTCGCCGCGATGATTTTCGGTAACTGGACTCCCATTGGGGCTTGGGCGGCGGCGCTGGTTTTCGGCTCTTCTCAGGCGCTGCAAATTAACCTGCAATTGTTCCGCGACGCCATCCCCCCGCAATGGGCGTTCTTGCAGCAGTCCTACGTTGTCGGGCTAACGCCTTACATCCTCACCATGCTGATTCTGACGGGCATTATCGGCAAGACCATGCCGCCCGCCGCCGACGGTCAGCCTTACGAGAAATAGGAGAGCCGCCATGACGGACAAACAACTCGTCCTCGAAGTCAAGGAAATCACCAAACAATTTCCGGGCGTGCTGGCTTGCGATAACGTGCATTTCGATTTGTATAAAGGCGAAATTCACGCCCTGCTCGGCGAAAACGGCGCGGGCAAAAGCACGCTGATGAACCTCATCTACGGCTTGCACAAGCCCGACAAAGGCGAAATCTTCGTCAACGGCAAGCGCACGGTCGTCCATTCGCCCAAAGACGCCATCGCCGCCGGTATCGGCATGGTGCATCAACACTTCATGCTCATCCCCGTTTTTGACGTGGCGGAAAACGTCATGCTCGGCGACGAGACGGTCAAAAACGGCGCGCTCGACCATGACTTCGTCTCCGCGCGCATCCGTGGAATTTCCGCGCAATACGGGCTGGACGTGGACCCCAACGCGCTGGTCGGCTCGCTGCCCGTCGGGATTCAACAGCGCGTGGAAATCGTCAAGACGCTCTACCGCAACGCCGAAATCGTCATCCTCGATGAGCCGACGGCGGTGCTGACTCCGCAAGAGGCGGAAGAGCTCTTCCGCATCATGCGCGATTTAACCGCGCGCGGCGTTTCCATCATCTTCATCACCCACAAACTCAAAGAAGTGTTAGCCGTCTCAGACCGCATCACGGTCATGCGCGGCGGGCATGTGGTGGACACCGTGCTGCCTTCCGCAACCAACGAAGCCGACCTCGCCAACATGATGGTGGGTAGAAAAGTTATTTTGACGGTGGACAAAAAAGACCACGAGGCGGGAGAAGAAATCTTAAAAGTGGAAAACTTGACCGCGAGCGATAGCCGCAGGCTGGAAACGGTTCACGGGGTTTCTTTTACCGTGCGCGGCGGAGAGGTGTTGGGAATCGCCGGCGTGCAGGGCAACGGGCAGACCGAGCTTTCCGAAGCGCTGACCGGTTTGCGCCACCCTACCGGCGGGCGGGTCTTTATCGCCGGAAAGGAATTGACCGGCGCGGAACCGCGCGAAATTATGCAGGCGGGTCTGGCGCACATCCCCGAAGACCGCCAGCGTCACGGCTTGGTGTTGCAATATTCCATCGCCGATAACCTGGCGTTGTGCGATTATTACTATCCGCCTTTCAGCAAAAACGGCGTGATGCAGCCCAAAGCGCTGGACGAAAACGCGCGGCGGCTGATTCAAGCCTTCGACGTGCGCACGCCTTCGGCTTTCGTTCACGCGGGCAAACTCTCCGGCGGCAACCAGCAAAAAGTCATCGTCGCCCGCGAGCTCAGCCGCCCCGGCGTGAAACTGGTCATCGCCAATCAACCCACGCGCGGGCTGGACGTCGGCTCGATTGAGTACATTCATGCTGAAATCGTCAAAATGCGCGACCGCGGCGTCGCCGTGCTGCTCATCTCCGCCGAGCTGGATGAAATTATGGCGCTTTCAGACCGCATCGCGGTCATGTATCGCGGACAGATTGTGGCGATTGTGGACGCGAAAAAGACCACGCGCGAAGAGCTCGGCTTATGGATGGCGGGCGCGCAGGTGGAACGCGCTTAAAGATTTCCCCTCAAAATAAAAAAAAGAAGAGGCGGACGACGCCTCTTCTTTTTTTTTCGTTTCCAAAAATTACGGGTCAATGTTCGGCTCGGTGTAATATTTGCCGAGCGTGTCGCGCGCCAAAATCCAGCCGGCGCTGTACGGCGCCCACGGGTGCAATTTGACTTCCACCCACACATACCCCATCGAGTCGATCGTGGCGGAGCCTTTGCGGTATTGCCAGACGGAATCTTTGACTGCGGAGACATACACGGATTCGATGACAGGGTATTGTTTTCCGGGGCCAGTGCGCACGTTCATGCCGTATCCGTAAGAGATGGTCAGCTTGCCGTATAAGTTCGGGGACTGATAGCCCGGCGTGGTCGGGTAGGAAATCGGCGCGGAGACGGGGATATTCACCGTCTGACCGGGATAAATCAAATTGATATTCCAAATTTGCGGGTTGGCGGCGAGCAAGTCGCTAAGGGCGACGCCGTATCGCGTCGCAATATCGCCCAGCGTATCGCCCCATTGCACCACATACGTCCCGCCGTAAGAGACTCCGGGCGCGCTGGCGCCGCCGGGAATATATAAGACCTGCCCGGCGTACAACCACCATCCCAAACCGGGGTTCGCCGCTTGAATCGCTTCCGGGGTTGTGCCGCAAGCCGCCGCGATGCTGTTGAGGGTATCGCCCCATTGAACGGTGATATAGCTGGCGCAAGAACCTCCCGCCGCGGCTTTGCCCGGAAGGGCGAACGTCGCAAAGAGCAGCAAGACGGTCATCGTCGCTTGAAAAACCTTCTTCGCAGTCATCATGTCCTCGCTTTTGATAGGTGAAATATACGCGACCTGCCCATACTATACAATACTTTCGCCGCGCATACAAGAGTTTACGCCGCGAGTCAATCTACCGTCAACGTCTTGGAAAGGTTGCGCGGGAAATCGGGGTCGAAGCCGCGCATGACGGACATGTGATAAGCGAGCAATTGCAGCGGAAGGACCGCCAGCAGCGGAGCGACGTTCTCGTCCGATTTGGGCAGGGCGATCACCTCGTCGGCGTTGGCGCGCAGGCGCGGGTCGTCTTCGGCGACGACAATCGTTTTCGCCCCGCGCACTTTAACTTCGTTCAAGCCGCTGATGATGAGCGGCTCGTCGCCCGGTCCCGCCGCGAAGAGAATCGGGAAACCCTCGCTCACCGCCGAAAGGGGTCCGTGCTTAAACTCGGTGGAAAGCATCCCCTCGCAATGAGCGTAAGTGATTTCCTTCAACTTCAACGCGCCTTCGAGCGCAATCGGGTAGGTCGCGCCGTAGCCCAGGCAGTACATATCGTTCCACGAGTTAATTTCTTCGGCGACGCGCTTCGCGTCCGCGCCCACCCGTTCAATCGTCTCCGCCATCAAGTCGGGAATGCGTTCCAATTCTTTCGTATCCCGCCCCGCCAGACGATAAGCGAGGTACAAAAACGTAATCACCTGATTGGTGAACGTCTTGGTCGCCGGCACGCTGATTTCATACCCGCAGCACAGCGGCAGGCAAAGCGCAGTCGCTTTCGTCAGGGTCGAGCCAATCACGTTGGCGAGTCCGTAACAAGCCATGCCGCGCTTTTCGGCGGTTTCCAGCGCGTTCAAGACGTCTTTCGTCTCGCCCGATTGGCTGACGAACAGCCCGACGTCTTCATGCCCGACGGCGGGGGCGAACTGCGCGGCGAACTGCGGCGCCAACACAGGAACGGCAGGTCTGCCCGCCAGCCGCGCGAAATAGACCGAGCCGACCATCGCCGCGTGGTAGCTCGTGCCGCAAGCGATGAAATATAAATGCCGCGCTTTTCTCATCCGTTCCAGCAGAGTCTCCGTTTCGGGGCTGGCTTCTAAAAGATGCAGCAGCTCGCGCGCGACTTGCGGCTGCTCGTTGATTTCCTTCAACATAAAATGCGGATGCCCGCCCTTTTGCACCGCGTCCATCGTCTCGGTGACGGTCTCGGCTTTGCGGTCAATCACGCGCCCGTCCTTGACGGAACGCACCTCCGCCCTATCCGCCCACAGCGTCACAATCTCGCCGTCTTGCGGGCGAATCACTGTGCGCGTCAGCGGCAAAATCGAAGGCAGGTCGGAAGAAACGCAAGTGAAGCCCTCGCCGATTCCCACCATCATGCCCGAACCTTTTTTGAAGGCGTACAACTTATCGTCGTTCGCGCGCCCGATGACAAAGGCGTAATCGCCCTGCAAATCGCCGTAGGCGAGCCGAATCGCGTCAATGAACTCATATCCGCGATTGATGTATCGCTCCACTGCGTGAACGCAGGTCTCGCCGTCGTTTTGCGAGCGGACGGTCATCCCCTCGGCGATGAACTGCTCGCGCAGTTCGACGTTGTTCACCACGTTGCCATTGTGCGCGCCGACCATATCGCCGTCCGAATCGAAATGCGGCTGCGCGTTAATTTGCGAAGGCGCGCCGAAGGTCGCCCAACGCAATTGGGTAATTCCGCGCGTTCCGCGCATTTCCGCAAAGCGATGCTTCGCGGCAACTTCATCCACCTTGCCGACGTCCTTTCGCAGGTCAATCTTTCCCCCGTCGAGTGTCGCCGCGCCGACGGAATCATAGCCGCGATAGGTCAGCCGCCGCGCCGCTTCAATCAAAATAGGACCGAGTTCGGTCTCCTTGTCGGTTACATATCCGAAAATGCCGCACATGGAAATTGCGCTCCTGTACACTTAAGATTGTCAAAAAAACCGCCAGCGAAGGCGGTCGGTTTTGCAAAAAGTCTTTCTGACGCGTCCGCATTATAGCGCAAATCCGCCCGCCGTTTTTCCTTCGCCAGGCGTGACTTTTGTCCTTGCCAAAAACGCCTTTGCCCGCGATAATAAGGCTGACCTTAACATTTTTCAAAGGAAAACCTTATGAACGCCTCGCGCTTGAGTCGCAGCGCCGAAATGTACCTGAAAGCCATGCTGGAAATGAGCGAATACGAGCCAGCCTCCGCCGCCCGCCTTGCGGAACGGTTGGGGGTCTCCCCCGTTTCTGCCAGCGAGATGATTCACAAGCTGGCAGAGCTCGGCTTGGCGAAACACACGCCCTACAAAGGCGTGGCGCTGACCCAAAAAGGGCGCGAAGTCGCCTGCGACGTAACGCGTCGCCAGCGGCTGTGGGAAGTCTTTCTGCACGACCATTTGAAAATTGAATGGGCGAAAATTTACGAGCTGGCTTGCGACCTGGAACACGCCACCGCGCCCGAAGTGACCGAAGCGCTGGCGAACTTCCTCGGCGACCCGCGCGTCTGCCCGCGCGGCAACCCCATCCCCGACGCGAAAGGCAGCTTCGTCCCGCTGAACGGCGTCCCCTTGAGCAGCCTTCAGGCGGGAGACTCGGCTCTCATTCTCGCCGTCAACGCCACCGCGACGGACATGCTGAAATATTTGCAAGAGCGTAATCTCTTGCCCGCACGCAAGCTCGACGTGCTGGAAGTCTCTCCCTTTCAAGGTCCGCTGCTGCTGCGCGTGGAAGGCAAAGAAGTGGCGCTGGGCTTGCAGCCCGCCGATTTTGTAATTGTCAAACGAAAATAACCAAGAGGAAATTCAATGTCCCAAAACACCACTCCGCTTCATCTTTTGAAACCCGGTCAAAAGGCGACTATCGCCCGCATTAACGGCACGGGCGCGCTGCGCCGCCGCTTTATCGAAATGGGCGTCGTCAAAGGCGAAATGATTGTCATCGAGCGCCACGCTCCGCTCGGCGACCCGGTGGAATATTTCATCAAAGGCTATCACCTCGCGCTGCGGAAGGAAGAAGCCGCGCAAATCGAAGTCGCCCCGCACGGAATTGAAAATGACTGACCTGACCATCGCGCTGGCAGGCAATCCCAACGCAGGCAAGACCACCATCTTCAACGTCCTGACGGGTTTGCGTCAGCACACGGGCAACTGGCCCGGAAAAACCGTCGAAAAGAAAGAAGGTGAAATCGAATTTAAGCGCCTCAAAATCAAAATTGTGGATTTGCCGGGAACCTACAGCCTGACCGCCTATTCGCCCGAAGAAATCATCGCCCGCGATTTCATCATTGAGCAGCGCCCCGACGCGGTGATTAACGTAGCGGACGCGACCAATCTGGAACGCAATCTCTACCTCACCGCGCAACTGTTGGAGCTGGAAGTTCCAACGACGCTGGCGCTGAACATGGCGGACGATTTGCAAAAAGAAGGCGCGGAAATCAAAAGCGCCAAGATCTCGGAGCAGCTGGGGGGAATTCCGGTGGTTTTCACGACCGCCAACAAAGGCAAGGGCGTCGCCGAATTGATTGCCGCCGCGGTTCAAGCGGCGCAAAACAAAAACGCGCCCGCCTTTCGTCTCGATTACGGCGGCAAGATGGAACGCGAAATTACAAAACTGCTCTCCGCCTTCGACGAATTAAAGTTCGACGCGGGAATCTATCCGCGCCGCTGGCTCGCCGTCAAATTATTGGAATCAGACGCGGAGATTCTCCCCCGCGTTGAAGCCATGCCGCAGGGCGAAAAAATCATCGCCCGCGCGCGAGAAGGCGCGGAACGTCTCAAGACCATGCTGGGCGACGACGTGGACTTGCTCGCCGCCGACCGCCGCTACGGATTCGTCAACGGCGTAACCCGCCAAGCGCTGCGCCGTCCGCAAATGGAGCGCGTCACCCTCACCGACCGCATTGACGATATTGTCGCGCACAAATGGCTGGGCTTGCCTATTTTCTTCTTGATGATGTACGTCATGTTTCGCCTCGTCATCGACGTCTCGTCCCCGTTTTTAGATTGGACCGACGCGCTCATCAACGGACCCATCGCGCATAGTTTCAACCTGCTTCTCGCGTGGGCGCGCGCGCCCGAATGGCTGCGCTCTCTGCTGATTGACGGCATTGTCGCCGGCGTGGGCGGCGTGCTGGTTTTTGTGCCGGGCTTGCTCATCTTATACTTCTTTCTCGCCCTGCTCGAAGATTCGGGCTACATGTCCCGCGCCGCTTTCGTGATGGATAAATTCATGCGCGTCGTCGGCTTGCATGGCAAATCGTTTATCCCTATGATTTTGGGGTTTGGCTGCGCCGTGCCGGCGGTGTACGCCACGCGCACCATCGCCAGCCGCCGCGATAGAATCCTCACCGCGCTGCTCGTGCCGTTGATGTCCTGCTCGGCGCGGCTGCCCGTATACGTCGTCTTCGGGCTGGCGTTCTTTGGCGCGCGCGCGGGAACGGTCATCTGGACGATGTACGCGCTGGGGATTTTAGTCGCCATGCTGGCGGGCGCGGTCTTCACGCGCACCATCCTCAAACCCGACATTTCTTCCACCTTCGTGCTGGAACTTCCCCCCTACCGCGCGCCCGCGTGGAAAAGCCTGATGATTCACACTTGGGAAAACACGCGCGAATTCGTCCGCAAAGCAGGAACGGTCATCTTCGGCGCTTCCGTCGTGATGTGGCTGCTGCTCAATTTGCCCTGGGGCGTCAGCGACCAGCGCAATTCCTACTTCGGCAAATTCAGCGGGGCAATCGCTCCGTTCTTCGCGCCGCTCGGCTACGGAAATTGGGAAACGGGCGGCGCGCTGCTCACCGGTTTCATGGCGAAGGAAATCGTCGTCAGCACGCTGAGCCAGATTTATCTCGGCGGCGAGCAACAGCCCGCCCCGTCCGTCAACCTGACCGAAGAATGGAGAGACGCGGGAAAAGGATTCATAAAAGCGGCGGCTGGCTCCGGCAGAATTTTGTTAAGCCTGCTGCCCGGCGTGAATCTAACCGACGCCGAAACGCAAAACGAAGACACCGCCCTCAGCCTCGCCCTGCGCGAGCATTACGCGCCTTTGAGCGCCGCTTCCCTGCTGGTCTTTACGCTGCTCTACGTCCCCTGCGTGGCGACGCTGGGAGCCATCAAGCAGGAGTTCGGCGTTTCGTGGGCGCTCACTTCGGCGGTCTATCAAACCGTCGTCGCGTGGATTGCGGCTTTCCTCGTCTATCAAGGCGGGCTGCTGCTAGGGCTGGGATAATGCTTCATCGGCTGCTCGCGCTGCTGACGGAAAGCAAAAGCGGCATGAGTCTCGCCGAGCTCAGCCGCGCGCTCAACGCGCAGCCTTCGGCGGTGAAACCCATGCTTGACTTTCTGGTTCAAAAAGGCAAAGCGCTGGAAATAGGTCCTGACGATAAAATCTGCGCGACCTGCGGGCTGGAAGCGGATTGCAATCTGCTAAAAGCGCGCGGCAAACGGTATATCGCCGCGCCCTCATAAAAAAAGCCCGCCCCCGCAAACGCTCTGCGGAGACGGGTTTTTATTCGACTATTGGAGGGTTACTCCATATCGGGCTTCCACACTTCCCAAACCTTGCCCACCAGCGCGGGACCGGGTTTGAGGGTGAGTTTACCCGGCTCCCAACCGGCGGGGGTGGCTTCCGTTCCCTTGCTGGCGCGAACATGCTGGAAGGCTTGAATCTGGCGCACCGTCTCGGCAAACTTGCGCCCGACGGGCGGAGTCAAAACTTCCATCGCCTGAATCACGCCGTCGGGGTCAATGATGAAACGCCCGCGCAGCTCAATGCCCTGATTCTCGTCCCAAACGCCATAAGCGCGCCCGACGTTCCCCGCCTGGTCCGCAGCCATGTGAAAGGGAACGCCGCCCTCCACCATCTTCGTCAATTCATGGTCGTTCCACATCTTGTGGACAAAGTGACTATCTACGCTGACAGAGATGACTTCCACCCCCAATTCCTGCAACTTACTATATTGCGCGGCGACCGCCGACACTTCAGTCGCTCAGACGAAGGTGAAGTCTCCAGGGTAAAAACAAAGCAAAACCCACTTGCCGGCGAAATCGGAAAGTTTGACGGTAGTAAAGCCGCCCTTGTAATAGGCGGGCGCGGTGAAATCGGGGGCTTTTTGCCCAACTTTCGCAGTCATGGTCATCTCCTTTTTTTCAATGGGATTCGATGGCGCTTGCTCCGCCGGCTTTTCTCCTGCAACGCTGCCGGTGACTCGCGCGCATCCTTGCGGTTGGTCTGCCATTTTGCCTCCTTTTATTAAGCGTGGAACGCGACCACGTTTATTTTACAACAAGACAAAAAAAAAGAACAGGCGCGCGCCGTCATGGCTTTCTCAAAGTCCGGTTTCAGGTTAGAAAACAAACAGGATGGACAGGATTTTTAGGA
>DAOUBR010000052.1:0-34808 GCA_034432535.1 Anaerolineales bacterium
TCAACAGGACGTCTTCCCCCTGTTTTCTGCGCGGCTCCTCCTAAAAATCCTGTCCATCCTGTTTGTTTTCTAACCTGAAACCGGACTTTGAAAAAGCCATGATCGAGAGGCTATCTTTTCTTGACAAAGACAACGGGCGCGCGTAGAATACTGAGTTTAGGGACGAACAATTGAACAGGAGAAATAGCGGCTGGGTCTTGCTTCTCCCTCGAAGCAAGATTACGAGGCAGAGGTTCTCCCGCGCGAGCGGGATGCTAATCCGCGCGAATCACAGCGCGCCGGAAAAAATCGGAATAGTTCAGCGGACGCCTCTGAAGTTACGTCATTAACTTCCTTCTCCCTTCCCAAGCAAGCGCCGCGCCGAAAACCGTTCAGCGATGAGCGGGACAGAGCGAGCGCAGTGACCGCGAAGTTGAATCTTGCGCGTTTTGCGGAAGGGCTTTTGCTTTTAATACGGCTGTATTAAACAGATATGCCCGCGCATATCTGTTTGCTTTTAATCAGGCGGCGCGCAATTCGGCAAGAAACGGGTCGCCCCGATAAGGCGGCTGACGCTACAATCTCCGCCGCAAATTTAAGGAGATTGACATGGAAAGAAACGAAACGCTTTTGGAACATTACCAAATTGTCGAGCGCGCCATTCAATTCATCGAAGCGCGCGCCCAAGACCAGCCGGAGCTGGAAGAAATCGCCGCCGCCGTCGGGCTGAGCGAATCCCGCTTGCAGCGCGTCTTCACCCAGTGGGCGGGAATCAGCCCCAAGCGCTTCCTGCAATTCCTGACGAAAGAGCGCGCGAAAAAACTGCTCGACCGTTCGGAAAACCTGCTGGAAGTGACGCATCAGGTCGGCTTATCCAGCCTGGGCAGGCTGCACGATCTGTTCGTCGTAACGGAAGCGGCGACGCCGGGCGAATATAAAGCGCGCGGCGCGGGCGTGGAAATCCGCTATGGGATTCACCCCTCGCCTTTCGGCAAGTGTCTGCTGGCAATTACGCAACGCGGAATCTGCCATTTGAGCTTCATTCAAAGAAGCGAAAGCGAAGCGCTGGACGCGCTGGCGGCGGAATGGAGCGCGGCGCGAATCATGGAAGACGGGCGGGCGACCGCCGCCCTGGCGAAACAAATCTTCGGGCTGGGCTTCGCTCCGCGCGGGCAAATTCAACCGCTCGCGCTGCACCTGCGCGGGACGAACTTCCAACTCAAAGTTTGGGAGGCGCTGTTGAGCGTCCCCTTCGGCGAGACGATCACCTACGAGCGTCTCGCCGCGCAAATTGGCAGCCCCGCCGCGTTGCGCGCCGTCGGCGCCGCGGTAGGCAAAAACCCGATTGCATATCTCATCCCCTGTCATCGGGTAATTCGCAAGACGGGCGAGTTCGGCAAATATCGTTACGGCTCGGCGAGAAAGAAAGCCATGCTGGCGCGCGAATTTTACGCCCTGCGCCCGGCGAAATGACGCCGCGCAAATAAGGAAAACATGAAATTAAAAATTTGGATTGCTTTAATCGCTTTGTACCTCGTATGGGGTTCGACCTATTTGGGAATCAAATTCGCCATTGAGACGATCCCGCCCTTTTTGCACGCGGGGCTGCGCTTTCTCGCTTCGGGATTGATTCTCGTCGCATGGCAGCGCGCCGCCGGGCATGAAGCGCCCACGCGCCGCCAGTGGCGCGACGCCGCCATCGTCGGGCTGCTGTTGCTGCTCGGCGGAAACGGACTGGTGGCTTGGGCGGAGCAAACCATTCCCTCCGGCGTCGCCGCGTTGATGATTGCCAGCGTACCGATGTTTCTCGTGATCGGCGAAGCGCTGCGCCCAAACGGAATCAAACCCAACGGGCAGGCGATTGTCGGGCTGCTAATTGGGCTGGCGGGAATATTCATCCTCGTCGGTCCAGCGGAGCTCTCCGCGAGCGGCGAAAGGCTCAACCCGTTGGGAATTGCCGCGCTGCTTTTCGCGTGCCTCTTCTGGGCGACAGGCTCCATTTACAGCAAAACCGCCGATTTACCCAAGTCTTCGCTGATGGCGACCGGCGCGGAAATGTTGGCGGGCAGTCTGGGGCTGTTCCTCATTTCTCTGCTCGCGGGCGAATGGAGCGGCTGGAATCCGATAGACGTTTCGGCGCGCTCGCTTTATGGTTTGGGTTACCTCATCACCGTCGGTTCGATTATCGGTTTTGGCTCCTACGTCTGGCTGCTGCAAAACGCGCCCATTTCGCTGGTGGCGACGTACGCCTACGTCAACCCGATTGTGGCGGTGTTTCTAGGCTACGCGCTGGGCGGCGAAGCGTTACAAGCGCGCGTGTGGCTGGCGGCGGCGATAATTATCGGATCAGTGGCGTTCGTCAACAGCAGCCGCGAAAAGAAATTAAAGGAGGTGAGCGAAGCCATCTAGCAGAAAGCCGTGTTCAATCGTTTTTCATCATTCGTCATTTTTCAAAAAAAGGAGAAAACGCAATGGACGCAAAAGATTTGCTCAAAAGGATTAAGGAAGACCGCATTAAATTTATTTCGCTGCAATTTACCGACATGGTCGGCGCAGTGAAAAGCGTGGATATGCCGCTGCGCAACATTGAAGGCGCGGTGGAAGACGGCGTGTGGTTCGACGGCTCCTCGGTGGAAGGCTTCGCCCGCATTCAAGAAAGCGATATGCGCCTGATGCTTGACGTGGATAGCTACGCCGTGCTGCCGTGGTCGCCTGACGATCGCCGCCGCGCGAGAATCTTCTGCGATATTTACACGCCCGAAGGCAAGCCCTTTGCAGGCGACCCGCGCGGGCTGTTAAAACGAACGCTGGAAAAACTGGAGCGCGAGCGCGGCTGGACCTATAACATTGGTCCCGAGCCAGAGTTCTTCCTCTTCAAGGAAGGCAACGGCGGGAGCGTGCATCCCGTCCCGCACGACGTGGGCGGCTACTTCGATTTCAGCGCCGACGACGAAGCCGTGCGCGTGCGCGCCGAACTGATGGAAGCCCTGATGAGCATGGGCATTGAAGTGGAAGTGGGGCATCATGAGGTGGCGATCGGCCAGCATGAAATTGACTTCCGTTACGCCAATGCGCTGCGCGCCGCCGACAACGTGCTGACGCTGAAATATACCGTTAAAGCGATTGCCGCCCAGCACGGGCTGACGGCTTCATTCATGCCCAAACCCATCTTCGGAGTGAACGGTTCGGGGATGCACTGCCATCAATCGCTCTTCGACAAACAGGGCAACAACCTGTTCTTCGACGCGCAAGGTGAATTCAAACTATCAAAAACCGCCTACGCTTTCATCGCCGGTCAAATTCGCCACGCGCGCGCGCTGGCGAGCGTGGTCTCTCCCACTGTGAATTCCTACAAGCGGCTGGCGCCGGGGTATGAAGCGCCCGTGTATATTGGCTGGGCGGACAGCAACCGCTCAGCGCTGATTCGCATTCCGCGCTATACGCCAGGACGCGATAAATCCATGAGGGCGGAGCTGCGCTTCCCCGACCCATCTTCCAATCCCTACCTTGCTTTCACCGCCATGCTTGCTGCGGCGCTCGACGGCATTGATAAACAAATGACTCCGCCGAAAGCGCTGAATAACGTCAATTTATATGAGTTGAGCCGCGAGGAAAGAAAAAAGATGGGAATTGACGAACTGCCCCGCTCGCTCGCCGAAGCGCTGACAGAATTGGAAAAAAGCGAAGTCTTGCAAGCCGCCCTGGGCAAGACCATCTGCGAGGCGTATTTGCGCGCCAAGTGGGAAGAGTGGGAAGAGTTTCGTCTGGTTGTGACCGATTACGAAATTAAGCGATATTTGGAAACGGCGTAAAAAGAGGCAAAACGCTTTATCGTAAACATTGCGCCGTGTCGCTGCGAGGAGGCTGAAAGCCGGCGAAGCAGTCTCCTGGCAGGCATGCGGATTACTTCCCCACGCGTTGCTCGGGCGCAGGCGCTTCGCTCGCATAACCTCCTTGCGACAGAGCAGAGGCAAAATCAAAACGCCGCAGAATATCAGGTTCTGCGGCGTTGTTTTATTTTTTGCGTCCCAGCCATGCGCCCAATGCGGCGGCGAACATGGAAATTAAAACAATGGCGCCGACGGTTTTTTCAGCGCCCGGCAGCGCAGGGACTGGAACGGGAGGCGGCGGCGCAGGCGTAAACGTGAAAGTCGGAGTCGGAGTCGCGGGCTGCGTGGCGGTGGAGGTGGGAACTCCAAACGTGGCGGTGGGCGTAATTCCGGGCGTGGGAGAAAGCGTGGGACCCGGCGGAGGTTGATATATCAGCAACTTTTGCCCTTCGTACACGTTATCGTCGGACAGGCGGTTGAGTTTCTTGATTTCTTCCACCGTCACGTTGTACGCCAGCGCAATGTTCCATAAATATTCCTGCGCCTGCACAATGTGATAAATCTTGCCGTCTTCCAGGGGCGTGCTGGCGACGACCAAGCCGTCGGAAGTGGGGGTAGGCGTGCGCCAAAAAGCGGGGTCGTCCAGCGCGGCGCCGGCGTCCAGCACAAAGTAGGTCACGCCGCCGGCGGAAGCGACTCCCGCGCCGACGTCTTCGAAGTCTTCGGAGTAGAGCGCGCGGAAGTATTGCGAATCGCCGCTCCATTTTTCAATCGCGTCGTCGGCGGAAGCGTTGAGACCTGAATGTAAGTTCTCGGCGTATAAGCCGCCCTGCGAGAGGTTTCCGGCGACGGGATAGCCCGCTTCCAGCGCGCGTTGATAGGGAGCGAGGCCGCGCTCGTAACGGCTGAGGAAGCCGGTCTGCGCGATATGCTCGGCGTGAGATTGCGCGACGCGCATCAAGATTTCGTTGATTTGATACGGCGGGAGGTTTTTCGCCGTCCGCAGTTGATTCGCCTTTTCAATCAGCGCGAGCGCTTCGGGGGCGGATTGAAAAGCGCGGGGCTGGGCAAAAACCAGGACAGGGCGACTCAAGCCCGAAGTCAAGGCGAGGCACGCGAAAAGAAAGACGGCGCGGAAAGAAAGCTTCATATCAGGATTTGTTTCGCGCGGCGCGGCGCAGGTTGTCTTCCACGTCCATCATGATCAACAAAAATTGACCGATGGCTTTGAAGCCGACGAAATAAAGCGCGCCCGAAACGACGGGTTGCAGCATCCAGCTGAATTGCTGAGCGTAATCGGTTAAGCCGGCGGGCGGCAGCAACCCGCGCGAGAGCTGCAAGAAGAAGACCAGAATGGAAACGGCGGCTTGATAAACGTAATACGCCAGCGCCGCCCAGCCGAAGACGTCGGCGAAACGCGCAAGGCGCAAAACGGCGTCTCGGTCAAAATATGCGGCGGGAAAATTTGTTCTTTGCTCTTTCATAAGCGGAGTCTCCGTCGGAAATGAGATTGAGTCGCTCAATTATAAAGCAGGTATAATTCTTACATGGAATTCAGCGTGATTATCCCGACGTTAAACGAAGAGGTCTTGCTGCCTTATTTGCTGGACGACCTGCGGCGACAAACCTTCCGCGATTTCGAAGTAATTGTGGCGGACGCCGGTTCGCAAGACTCCACGCGAGAAGTAGCGCGGCAGGGCGGAGCGCGGGTGGTGCAAGGCGGCATGCCCGCCGTCGGGCGCAATAACGGCGCGCGGGCGGCGAGCGGCGCTTTTCTCGTCTTCCTGGACGCCGACGTTCGCCTGCAGGAAGATTTTTTAAAAAGCGTTCACGAGGAATTGGAAGAGCGCTTTTTAGACCTCGCCACCTGCGAATTCGAGCCGATTTCGCATCGCAAAGTGGACGAGCTGCTGCACGACTTTTCCAACCTGGCGGTGCGCATCTTTCAATTTACCGACCCGCATGCGCCGGGCTTCTGCATCATTATCTCGCGGCGATTGTTTCAGCGCGTGGGCGGATTCAACGAAAACCTGAAAATGGCGGAAGACCACGACTTGGTGAAACGCGCCAGCCAGCTCCGCCCGCTGCGGGTGTTGAACCGCGCCAAAGTGCAGGTTAGCGTGCGACGGCTGGAAAAAGAAGGGCGGCTCAATCTGGTCAGCAAATATCTTTCGGTGGAGCTATATCGCATCTTTCGCGGCGAAATTGACAAGCCAATTTTCGATTATCAATTCGGGCAGTTCACCCGCGCCGAGCAGGCGCAATTGCAACGGCAGGTCGCCGCTTCGCGCCGCATGATGCGCAACGTGCAGCGCGAATACTTGCGGCTGCTCAAACTCAGCGGCGGCAACCTCGCCCAGCTCCCCGCCGAAACGCTCGACGCGCTGAAAGAACAGTTTGAAAAACTTAAAGACGAAATGCAAAACGTCTTTAAAATCATTTACCCGCGCAAGTAAAAGCGCCAAAAACGAACGGAGGCAACGCCTATGGAACAAAAAGCGGGCGCGCAAATTGGCAAGCGGGCGTTCATTCAATCTGTCGCGATTCTGTTTGCGTTGATGATGATCGCCGGAATTCTCACGCTGGTTATGCCCGCCGGGCAATATACCCGCGCGGAAGCGGAAGGGCGCGAAACGGTCGTCCCCGACTCGTTTGAATTCGTCCCCAAGCCGCATTACCCCGTCTGGCGCTGGTTTCTCGCCCCAATTGAAGTTCTGGGCAGCGAAAGCGGCTTGACCGTCGTCGTCATCATCGTCGTGCTGTTTTTCGCAGGCGGCGCGTTCGCCGTGCTGGATAAAACCGGGACGATTCGCGCCTTCATTGGCAACATCGTCAAACGCTTCCGCGCGCGCAAGTATCTGCTGCTGTATCTGGTCTGCTTCGCCTTCATGTTCCTCGGCGCCACGCTCGGCGCTTTTGAAGAAGTCGTGCTGCTTGTGCCGGTGATGATTGCGCTCTCCTACACGCTCGGCTGGGACGCGCTGGTCGGCTTGGGCATGTCCATTCTGGCGACCAACATGGGCTTTTCCGCCGCCATCTCCAACCCCTACACGCTGGGCGTGGCGCAGCAGCTGGCGGGGCTGCCCTTATTTTCAGGCGCGTGGCTGCGCCTGATCATCTTCCTCGTCGTCTATTTCGTCTTTACCTCGTTCATCGTCCGCTACGCCCGCAAAATTGACAAAGACCCGACTCAATCGCTGGTCTATGGCGAAGATTACGCCGAGCGCGAAAAATACAAACAAACGCAAGACGCGCCGCTGACCGAAATTGACCCGCGTCAGAATCGCGCGATTGCCTTCTTCGGCGTCTTTCTGCTCTTCATCTTCGCCGTCATGCTGGCGGGACCTTTCATCCCCGCCGTCGGAGATTACGCGCTGCCGATTGTCGGAATCTTGTTTCTCATCGGCGGGCTGGGCGCGGGCTTCCTCTCCGGAACGGGCGCAAAGACCGTCTGGCAAGGCCTGGTCGAAGGGCTGAGCGGGCTGGCGCCTTCCGTGCCGCTGATTCTGATGGCGGCGAGCATTCGTTACATCATAGACAGCGGCGGCGTGACGGACACAATCTTGCATTACGCCGCCTCGCCCTTTCAGAATCTCGGCGCTTTCCCCGCCGCGCTGGTCATTTACCTGCTGGCGCTGGCCATCGAATTCTTCATCGCCTCCGGCTCGGCAAAAGCCTTCCTGATGATTCCCATCGTCATGCCGCTGGCGGATTTAATCGGCGTCACGCGCCAGACCGCCGTGCTGGCGTACATTTTCGGCGACGGATTCTCCAACCTCGCCTACCCCACCAACCCCGTGCTGCTGATTTGTCTCGGGCTAACCGTCGTCAGCTACCCCAAATGGCTGCGCTGGACGGCGGCGCTGTGGCTGTGGGTGTTTCTGGTCACCGCCGCGTTTTTAGGAATTGCGGTGGCGCTGCATTACGGACCTTTTTAGAAAGTGGCGCAAGATTAATCTCGCGGTACGAATTTGCACAACTTTGGACATACGACTTGGATGGAAACTTACTTCCCCGCCTCTTATGAAGAATCGCGCGCGCGCTTCCTGCGTGACGCGGAGCGGATTCGCCCGCGCTGGGCGGATTCGCGCCTCGAAGCGCGCCCGCTGACGCGCGACCCGAATTTAAGCATAGATTGGTTGTGGGCGCATCCGCGCAAGAAAGAGCTCGTCGTCGTCGTCTCCACCGCCGAACACGGGATTGAAGGCTACGTCGGCGCAGCGATTCTCAAACTCTTCATGGAAGAATTCGCCCCGCGTTTAAACCCTGAAAACACGGGCTTGCTGCTCGTTCACGCCATCAACCCCTATGGCATGAAACACAAGCTGCGCGTCAATCCCAATCACGTGGATTTGAACCGCAACTTCGTTTACGGCGAAACCTACGACCCGACGGTCAACCCCGATTACGATTTGCTGCGCGATTTTCTCGCCCCGCAAAAAGCGGCGGGCGGAGTGAAAAAAGGCAAAGCCGCCTTCCTGCTTGGCGCGGCGAAAGCCATTCTGCAATTCGGCGCGACGCGCATTCAAACCGCCGCGCTGCTAGGACAGCGCCGTCACGAGCAAGGACTCTACTTCGGCGGCAGGGCAGCGCAAGAAGAAACCCGGGCGATAACCAGCCTTTATCGCCGGGCGTTAAGCGAATACGACTCGTTCGTTCAAATGGATATGCACACTGGCTACGGACCCCGTTACCAGATGACCATGCTGCTTTCCCCGTTGGAAGAAATCTCCTCCGCCGAAGCAACGCGCAAGTTCAATTACCCGCGCGTCCAAAAAATCAACGCCGACGAGTTTTACGCCATCAACGGCGATATGGGCGATTTCGTTTACCGCCTACGCGACGCGGAGTTTCCAGGCAAGCGCGTCTTCGCCAGCGGGTTCGAGTTTGGCGCCTTCGGCGATTCGTTCCCCGCCCTGCTGCGGAGTTTGCGAATCACGATTCTGGAAAATCAGCTACGGCATTACGGCGCGACCGACCCGCAAGCGGAAGCGGAAATTCGCGCCGAATACGAAGAATTATTCTTCCCCAAAGAGGAAGCGTGGCGCGCCAAAGCCCTGCAAGACGCAAGGCAAGCGCTGGGCGGCATATTGGCTGAGCGGCTGACGTCGTTCTCTTAAAAATTCGCGCCGCGCGTGTATAATTATCAGAACGCAAACCTGAACGACAAGGCGAACCCATGATTGAAGAGACAAAAAACACACCCACCGACTTCATCCGCGAGGCTGTGGCGGACGATTTAAGAACGGGGCGCTTCAGCTACGTCCGCACGCGGCTGCCGCCCGAACCGAACGGCTATTTGCACATCGGACACGTCAAAGCCTTTATGATTGACTACCTCGTCGCCAAAGAAAACAACGGCGAGCTCTATCTGCGCTTCGACGACACCAACCCCGCCAAAGAAGAAACCGAGTTCGTCGAAGCCATCAAGGAAGACGCGCGCTGGCTGGGAATCGAATGGGTCAAAGAGACTTACGCCTCCGACTACTTCGACTTGCTCTACGAGTGGGCGGTGCAACTGGTGAAGAAAGGACTCGCCTACGTGGACGACCAATCGCCCGAAGAGGTGAGCGCCAATCGCGGCACGTTGACCGAGCCGGGAGTCAATTCCCCCTACCGCGAGCGCAGCGTGGAAGAAAACCTCGACCTGCTGGAACGCATGAAGAACGGCGAATTCCCCGACGGCTCGCGCGTCCTGCGCGCCAAGATTGACATGGCGCACCCCAACATCAACATGCGCGACCCGGTGATGTACCGCATCATCCACGAGCCGCCGCATCACCGCACGGGCGACAAGTGGAAAATCTACCCGATGTACGATTGGTCGCACGGGCAGAACGATTCGATGGAAGGAATCACCCATTCGCTTTGCTCGCTGGAATACGAAAATCACCGCCCGCTGTACGAATGGTTTTTAGAGCAGTTGGGAGTCTTCAAGCCGCGCCAGATTGAGTTCGCGCGCCTGAACATGAATTACACGGTGATGAGCAAGCGCAAACTCCGCCGCCTGGTGGAAGAGAAAAAAGTCAGCGGCTGGGACGACCCGCGCATGCCGACCCTGCGCGCCATGCGCCGCCGCGGATACACCCCCGAAGCGATTCTGGATTTCATCCGCCGCGTGGGCGTGGCGAAGAATTACAGCGTCACCGACGTCGCCCTGCTGGAAGAATGCGTCCGCGACGACCTGAACAAGCGCGCCCTGCGCCGCATGGCGGTCTTGCGCCCCTTGAAACTGGTGATTGACAACTATCCCGACGACCTCGTGGAAGAAATGGACGCGGTGAACAACCCCGAAAACCCCTCCGCCGGCAAACGCAAAGTTCCCTTCTCAAAAGTTCTTTACATCGAACAAGACGACTTCCGCGAGACTCCGCCGCCCAAATACTTCCGCCTGTATCCGGGCAACGAAGCGCGCTTGCGTTACGCCTACTTCGTTAAATGCACGCACGTCGTCAAGAACGAAGCGGGCGAAATCGTCGAAGTCCACGCGACTTATGACCCGGCGACCAAAGGCGGCGACGCGCCCGACGGACGCAAGGTGAAGGCGACGATTCATTGGGTTTCGGCGAAGCACGCCAAGCCCGTCGAAGTCCGCATGTACGACCGCCTGTTCAACAAACCCAACCCCGAAGAAGGCGAAGAGGGCTTCCTCGCCTGCCTGAACCCGAACTCGCTTGAAATCTTGCAGGGCTACGTCGAGCCTGCGCTGGCGGAAGCGAAATCGGGCGAACGCTTTCAATTTGAACGGCTGGGCTACTTCTGCGTGGATTGGGAGTCGCAGCCCGACAAGCCGATTTTCAATTTGACGGTGAATTTGAAAGACGAGTGGGCGAAAATGGAAAAGAAGAAGTAACGCCCCCGCCTGAATCAAAAACGCGGAGCGCGCCTCCGCGTTTTTGATTCCCCCAAAAAACTGCGCCTCAGGCAGGATTCGAACCCGCAACCTACTGTTCCGAAGACAGGCGCTCTATCCATTGAGCTACTGAGGCGTTATAAGGAATTATACACGATTCGCAAAAGGGCGTGATAAAATCCGCCGCGTCACTGCGGGCGCGAAACACGCAACGCCGCTTCGCCTTTCGCAATGGCTAAATTTTACACAAGGACGTTCCTTTATGACTGAATTGCAAGCATTCGGCGAAAAAGTGGCGAATAACCTTGAAAAGGTCATCGTCGGCAAACGGCAAGCGATAGAATTGACCGTCATTGCCCTGCTGTGTCAGGGTCACGTTTTAATTGAAGACGTGCCGGGCGTGGGCAAGACCATGCTCGCGCGCAGTCTGGCGCGCTCGGTGGGCTGCTCGTTCAACCGCATCCAATTCACGCCGGATATGCTCCCCAGCGACGTGACCGGCGTTTCCATTTACAATCAGCAGAAGAACGCCTTCGAGTTTCGTCCTGGTCCCATTTTTGGGCAAATCATTCTGGCGGATGAAATTAACCGCGCCACGCCCAAGACGCAAGCCGCCCTGCTGGAAGCGATGGAAGAGCGGCAGGTCACGGTGGACGGCGAGACGCACATCCTGCCCCAGCCCTTCATGACGCTTGCCACGCAAAACCCCATCGAATACGAAGGGACCTTCCCCCTGCCGGAAGCGCAGCTCGACCGTTTTCTTTTGCGTTTGCGGCTGGGCTATCCCTCCATGTCCGACGAAGCGCGGGTGCTGGACGAACAACGGATTCGGCATCCGTTAGAGGATCTGCAACCGGTCGTCTCGGCGGAAGAAGTCTTGCAGGCGGCGGAAGCGGTCAAGCGGGTGTATATTGCCCCGGCTTTAAGGCAATATATTGTGCAGTTAGTCGCGCGCACGCGCCAAAGCGCGGACGTCTATCTGGGCGCAAGCCCGCGCGGCAGTCTGGCGCTTGCCCGCGCAAGTCAGGCGCGCGCCGCCCTGCGCGGACGCGACTACGTCCTGCCCGACGACGCGCAAGCGCTGGCGGAAGCGGTCCTCGCCCATCGCCTCATCGTCAGCCCGGCGGCGCGACTCAACAATCTGAGCCAGGAACGCATCGTTGGCGAAATCACGCAAGCGGTTCCCGTCCCGGGCGGAGATTTTTCCGCCGCGTCAAAGCAATGAACGCGGGACAAATTCTCCTGCTGGCTTTGCTGCTCATCGGCGCGGGGGGAACGGCGCTCACCGGTTCGGCGATTTACGCGCGGCTGATTTACCTGAGCGTCCTGCTCGGCGTCATCGGCTGGGTTTGGACGCGCTGGGTCGTCAGCGGCTTGCGGCTTCATCGCAACGCGCGCGCGCAGCGCGCCAACGTCGGCGACGTGTTCGACGAGCATTTTGAAATCGTGAACAATAGCCGCGTGTTCGCCCCTTGGGTGGAAGTCGCCGACAAGACCAACCTGCCCAACGCCGCCGGTTCGCGCATTCTGACGATGGCGCTGAGCAAACAGAAGCGCGCCTACATCGCCCGCGCCTGGCTGACGCAGCGCGGCGCTTTCGTCCTCGGTCCCACGCGGCTGACCGTCGGCGACCCTTTCGGCTTGTTTCGCGCCAGCGTGGAATTTCCCGCCCGTCAAACGCTGGTGGCGCTGCCCATGCTCTTTGAAATCCGCTCGTTCGTCTTTCCGCCGGGGCTGCTGCCGGGCGGGCAGGTCATCCGCAAAAAATCGGCGGACGTCACGCCGCACGCCGCCGGGGTCCGCGAATACGTTCACGGCGACGCGCTGAAACGCATTCACTGGAAATCCAGCGCCAAACGCGGCAAGTTGATGGTGAAAGAATTTGAGCAAGACCCGCAAGCCGAAGTGTGGTTGTATCTGGATTTGCAGGCGGAAGCGCATTTTGGAAAAAAAGTCGCCGTCGAGCCGGTCGCCATAGACGCCATGCTCTTCGGCAAGCGTCCCAAGTTTCAACTGCCGCCCTCCACGTTGGAATACGGCGTCAGCGTCGCCGCGTCTCTCACGCATTACCTCATCGCGCAGCGGCGGGCGGTCGGCTTTGTGAGCGTGGGGCAAAATTTCATCGTCCACGCGGCGGACCGCGGCGAAAGACAGGAAGGCAAAATCCTTGAGACGCTCGCCTTTTTGGAAGCGCAAGGTCAGCTCTCGCTGGCGGCTTTAACGGCGGCGCAGGCTTCGCAGCTGCCGCAAGGCTCAACCGCCGTTCTCATCACGCCCAGCGTTCGCCCGGAGGTCTTGCTCGCGGTGGACGATTTGCAGCGGCGGTATATGCGCCCCGTCGTCATTCTGCTCGATTCGGAATCCTTCGGCGGGCTGCGCGGCGCGGAAAAAATCGGCGAACAGCTGCGCGCGCGGCGCGTCCCTTTTCAAATCATCCGCTACGGCGATCATTTAACCGAAGCGCTTTCAGAAATATCCAGCGCGTTCTTCCAACCTTGAGCGAAGCGCAAGCAAACGGAGGCTCCTTCATGGATTTTTTTAAAGTCGTACGCCAGCGCAGTTCCATGCGTGTTTTTTCGCCTCAGCCAATAGAGGAAGAAAAGTTGCAACAGATTTTTCAAACCATCAACCGCGCGCCTTCCGCCGGAAACCGTCAGGCTTACGAAGTGTACGTCGTGGAAGACAAGGAACGCAAAATGGCGCTGCAAAAAGCCTGCTGGGGCCAGGCTTTCGTCGGGCAAGCGCCGGTCGTGCTGGCGTTTTGCGCCAATCCCGCGCGTAACAGAGACCGCTACGGCGAGCGCGGCAGACTTCTCTACGCGCCGCAAGACGCGACCATCGCCTGCACATTCGCTATGCTCGCGGCGACCGCGCTGGGACTCTCCTCCGTCTGGGTCGGCGCGTATCAAGACGAAGAAGTCGCGCAGATTTTGAACCTGCCGGCAGGGCAAGTTCCAGAGGCGATTTTGCCCATCGGCTACGCGGGCAGAGCGCCGCGCAAAACCACGCGCCGCCCACTGGAAGATTTGATTCACCGTTAAAATCCGATTTACTTTTTACACGAAGGGAATCGCGCATGAAAAACAACGTTTATACGCTGGACTTACATTTTCGCGGGCGCGAGCGCGCCATCGGCTGCTATCTAATTCGCGCAGGCGACGCAGTCGCCCTTGTGGAAACCGGTCCCGGCTCGACTCTGCCGGCATTGGAAAAGGAACTCGCCCGTCACGGTTTATCTCCGCGCGAGGTCACCCACGTCTTGCTGACGCACATCCACCTGGATCACGCGGGCGCCGCCGGCTGGCTTTCGCGGCAGGGCGCGGAAGTGTACGTCCATCCGCTGGGCGCGCCGCACATGCTCAACCCGGAAAAACTCATCGCCAGCGCCACGCGCATCTACGGCGACGAGATGGACTCGCTCTGGGGCGAGTTTCTGCCTGTGGAAGAAAGCCGCCTGCATGTGGTGAACGACGAAGAAGAAATTGAGCTCGGCGGCGCGAAAATTGCCGCGCTGCACACGCCCGGTCACGCCGAACATCACTGCTGCTATCTGCTGGACGACCTGTGCTTCACCGGCGACGTCGGCGGCGTGCGGATTCCCGGCTACCCCTACATGCGCGCGCCCATGCCCCCGCCCGAACTGCATTTTGAAAAATGGCGGAAAACCGTCCAACGCCTGCAAGCGCTGAAATTCAAATACATCGTCCCCACCCATTTTGGAATCTACGACGACGCGGAATGGCATTTGGCGGAACTGCTAAAAATTCTGGACGAAATGGAAGCGTGGCTGGAAACGATGATGAAGCGCGAGCCGAATATAGAAACGCTGCGCGCGGAATTTGAAGCCTTGATGGACGCGCAGATTCGCGGCGCCCGCCTGAGCGCGGAAGAAATCGAAGCTTATACGCTGGCGAATCCGCTCGGCATGAGCGCCGACGGCATGATGCGCTATTGGAAGAAAGTCCGCAACGGCTGACGCGCTTTATGACGATGCGCTCGCTGCTTGTCTTTGCGCTGCTCTTCTTCGCTCAAACCGGCGCACCCGCGGTTTCTTCGCCCAAAGCGGGCGAGGTCTTGCGCGGAAAGATTCAAATCGTCGGCGATTTGGGCGCGGAAGCCTTCGCCTCCGCCGAACTTTCCTTCGCTTACGCTTCCGCCCCCGAAACCTTCTTCCCCATCCAGGAGTTTTCGCAGCCCCCCGCCGACCAAAATCTCGCCCTGTGGGATACGACGCTGATTGCCGACGGCGATTATATTTTGCGGCTGCGGTTGTTCTTTTTAGACGGCACGCAGCGCGACGTCGTCGTCCCGGATTTGAAAGTTCGGAACGACGAGATTCCGCCTACGGAAACGCCCGCGCCAACGGAAGAGCCGCCTGCGCCCGCCGAAACCGCGCCCCCGCCTGCGCAGCAGCCGCCCACGCCGACCCCGATCTTTCCCACGCCGACTCCCCTGCCCCCCAACCCGGCGGCGCTCGCGCCCGTCTCCATTCTCCTCCGCTTCGCGCAGGGCGGGCTGGCTGCCGTCGTCGTCATCCTGCTGCTTTCGCTCATCCTCCGTTCGCGCAAAGATTGAACCATGCCGCTTGATACCTTTCTCATCGTCGGTCTCGGAAATCCGGGGCGCGAATATCAAGGCTCCCGTCACAACTTCGGCTTCATGGTCGTGGACCGACTCGCCGTGCGGCTGAACGCGCAAAAGCTCAGGCTGCAATCGAAGGCGATTGTCACCGACGCGATTTATCAAGAGCGTAAACTGATTCTCGCCAAACCGCAAACCTACATGAACCTTTCGGGGCAGGCGGTTCAAGGCTTGTTGCGTTTTTACCGACTCCCGCTGGAAGCGCTGCTCGTGGCTCACGACGATCTCGACCTGCCTTATGGGACTCTGCGCCTGCGCCCGGGCGGCGGCGCAGGCGGACAGCGCGGGGTGGAATCGGTCATCCAAAGCTTGGGCGTCAAGGAGTTTCCGCGCCTGCGGCTGGGAATTGGACGTCCGCCCGGCAGGATGGAGCCAAAGGATTACGTATTGCAGGAATTTTCCGCCGCAGAACAAAAGGCGCTTTCGGAAATTTTGGAGCGCGCCGCCGACGCGGTTTTGATCTTTGCGACCGAAGGGCTGGACAAAGCGATGAATCGCTATAACGGCGAGATCATATAAAAACCCGCATGGCTTTCTCAAAGTCTGGCTTCGGGTTTGCAAGCGAATAGGATGGACAAGCTATGCAGAACGAAGCCCGTAAGAGAGTAGACTTTATCCGTAATCACGAAAAAATGTTCCAAAGGCTAGTATTGCTTTTTGATTTACTCAAATGAACTTTCGGGACGATTATTTCAGGTAATGTGTTTTATAAATCGGGATTTACCGCAGATGAACGCTGATTCTGACGGAAAACGCGATGAAATTACCTTTACGCCCAATTTATCTACGTTCATCTGTGGTTAGAACATGAATTTCAAAACGCTCTCTAAGACGTCGCGTTTATCCTGTATATCTCTGTTAAACAAAGCGGCGTCTTTGCGGTATAATTCGCCCGCCCTACGGCGCGGGGACGTGCTGGAATTGGCAGACAGGCATGACTTAGGATCATGTGCCGCAAGGCGTATGGGTTCGATTCCCATCGTCCCCACCGATTTAATTTTTTAAGAAACTCCGATTGCGCCCAATCTCTCGGAGTTGGAGGAAACATTGAACATCGAAAAGCAGTATCAGGACGACCATTCCGTCAAATTAATCGTCGAGCTCGACCAGAAAACGACGGACGATTACAAGCGCCGCGCGGCAAGCAAGCTTTCTGCGCGCAACAAGATTCCCGGCTTCCGCCCCGGTAAAGCGCCCTACGATATCGTCGCGCGCGCCTTCGGCGAAGGCGCCATCAGCGAACAGGCGATTGATATGTTCATTGACGCGGAATACGGCAAGATTTTGGAAGAGGCGCAGGTGGAACCCGGCGCGCCCGGAACGCTTGAATCGGTGGACGGCGTCTCCCCGTTCAAATTGACCTTCCGCGTGCCGCTCGCCCCCGAAGTGGATTTGAGCGATTATCACGCCATCCGCCTGCCTTACGAATGGGTCGCCCCCGGCGAAAGCGACGTGGAAGCCGCGCTGGAAGAATTGCGCCAGATGTATTCCACCACCGAAAACGTGGACCGCCCGGCGGACTTTGGCGATTTCCTGCTGCTGGACGTTAAATCCGAAACGCCGGAACTTAATCGCACCGGTTTCGCGGCGTTCATCCGCAAGGAAGACCGTGGCGCGGAATGGCCCTATAACGGCTTCGCCCGCGAGCTGGTCGGCTTGAAAGCCGGCGAAAGCAAGACCATTCAACACACCTTCCCCGAAGATTGGGATTTGGAAGAACTGCGCGGCAAGACCGTAGAAATCACCGCGACGGTCAAAATCGTGCGCGGCGTTATCCTGCCCGACCTCGACGACGAACTGGCGAAGAAAACCGGCGCGGGCGAGACCGTCGAAGACCTGAAGAAAGCCGTCCAGCAAGACGTGGAACGGCGCTCGCGCGACGCTTACGACGATAAGTATTTTGTGGACTTAATTGAAAAAATCAAAGAAAGCGCGACCATTAAGTATCACGCTCACGAGTTGGAGCACGAAAGCGAACACGTGCTGCAAGACCTTGCCCAGCGGCTCGCCCAGCAAGGCATGGAGCTGGACACTTACCTGAAAATGCGGAACACCACCCGCGAAGAGTTCATTGAAAATGAAGTCAAGCCCGTCGCCAAGAAGCGCCTGGAACGCAGCCTGATTATTGACGCCGTCGTCCGCCGCGAAAAGCTGCAAGTGGACAACGAATCGCTGCAAGCCGAATACGGCGCGGCGGTGGACGGGCTGATCATGCAGGGCTTCGACCCCGCTAAAATCCCCGGCGGCAAGAAGGGTCAGGAACGTTTCGGGCAGGCGCTGGCAATGGAAGCCGCCGGCCGCGTGATGACCCGCAAAGCGCTGGAAACGCTGAAATCCATCGCCATGGGCGAATATCAGCCGCCGGAAGAAAAAGCCGCCGAGAAAGAAGCTCCCGCCGAGCCGAAGCCGGAAACAGAAAGCGGCGCGGAGGAACAGCCCGAAGCGTAGGAAGTTTGCGAGATACGGGTTACGAGTTACAGGTTACGAGTTACGAGTTACGCATTGCGAGCCAGCTCCCGGAGCGCGATGCGTAATTTGTTTGAAAACGTCTATCAAACTCTAATAAAAATCCAACGCGGATTGGGTAGCATTGCCCGACAAAAAGGAGACAAGATGATACCGAATATTCAAAACGTTATTCCGATGGTCGTTGAAAACACGGGGCGCGGCGAACGCGCTTACGATATTTACTCGCTGCTGTTGAAAGAAAGAATCATCTTTCTCGGCACGCCGATTGACGACCAGGTGGCGAACGTGATTGTGGCGCAGCTGCTCTTCCTCAATCACGAAGACCCGGAAAAGGAAATCCGCATGTACATTAACTCGCCCGGCGGGCAAATTTACGCCGGTCTGGCGATTTACGACACCATGCAAATCATCTCCAACCCCATCAGCACCGTCGCCGTCGGCGTGACCGCCTCTTTCGGCACCGTGCTGCTGACCGCCGGCACGAAGGGACGGCGTTACGCGCTGCCGCACGCCACCATTCACATGCACCAACCGCTGGGCGGCGCGCAGGGTCAGGCGACGGATATTGAAATTCAAGCGCGGCAGATTTTACGCCTGAAATCGCTGCTAAACGGCGTCCTCTCCAAACATACCGGCAAGCCATTGGAAGATATTGAGCGCGACGCCGACCGCGACTTTTATCTGGAAGCGCAGCAAGCGGTGGAATACGGCTTGATTGACCAGGTGATTGAAACCCCGCAGAAGGGATAGTTCTGCGGTCCGCCGTCCACTATCCACCGTCAAAAAAACATGACATTCTCAATCGTCGCATACGATAAAAAAGAAGCAGCGTGGGGCGTCGCCGTCGCTTCAAAATTTCCCGCTGTCGGCGCGGTCGTCCCTTGGGCGCAGGCAGGCGCGGGAGCGGTAGCGACCCAATCCTTCGCCAATACCTCTTTTGGTCCGCGCGGGCTGGCGCTGATGGCGCAGGGGCTCTCCGCCGCGGAAACGCTCGCCAAATTGTTAATGGACGACCCCGAGCGCGAGCTGCGTCAGGTCGGTTTGGTGGACGCGCAAGGCAGGGCGGCTACCTACACCGGTAAGGGCTGCTTCCCCTGGGCGGGCGGCTTGACGGGCAAGGGTTACGCCATTCAGGGCAACATCCTCGCCGGGGCGAAGGTCGTCGCCGCCATAGAGAAAAAATTCCTCGCCGCAAAAGGCAGCCTTCCCGCGCGGCTGCACGCGGCGCTGCTCGCCGGAGACCGCGCAGGCGGAGACCGACGCGGAAGGCAATCCGCCGCGATTTACGTCGTCAAGCCCAAAGGCGGCTATGGCGGCTTTGTAGACCGCTGGATTGATTACCGCGTGGACGACCACGAAGACCCGGTGAAACGGCTGGGCGAGCTGCTTGAACTGCACGAGCTGTATTTTGGCGAAAGCCCCGAAAGCGAAAGGCTGGCGCTGAAAGGCAAAGCGCTGGAACAAATGACCGCTATTTTAACCCGCGCCGGCTTCCTCAAAAAGAAGACCTCTTTCGTCGAAGCGTTTAACGCCTTCATCGGCAGCGAAAACTTCGAGGAGCGCGCCGACCCTCAAGCGCAATGGATTGACAAGCCCGTAATGAAATATTTGCTGAAAAAGTTCGGCTAAACGAGCCAGCTCGGCTGACGCGCGACGCTCACCGATTCGGCGGGGCGAGCGTCGCCGTCGGCGCGATGAAAGCTTGCGGGTCGCCCTGCCAGGGGAGAAAAGAAGCGAACTTCTCCAAATCGTAGCTTCCTAAAATGTCGCGGCGCTGCAAAAGGTAAATATTCCAGATTCCCTGATGATAAGAATACCCCACGCCTACCGCCGAAGTATACCCGGCGTTGTGAACGTAAGTGAAGGCGTAATCGGTCGGGTTGCCGAAGGGGTAAGCGAAAGTTTTCACCGGCACGCCCAATTTCTCTTCCAGCAGCGCGCGCGAATATTGAACCTCGTATTTTTGCTCGTCGGGCTTGAGATGCGTCAAGTCCTTGTGCTTCATGCTGTGGCTGCCAATCTCCCAGCCGGCCGCCGCCAATTCCTTCACCTGTTCCGACGTCATAAAAGTTTCCGCGTCTAAATACGAGCCGACGATATACGCGACGCCGGTAAAGCCGTAACGCTGCATGATGGGAAACGCCGTCGTATAAACGCTGATTTGCCCGTCGTCAAAGGTGATAATCACGGGTCGGGCGGGCAGCTCCGCGCCCTCTTTGATGGCTTTCACCAGCAGTTCGAGCGAAATCGTTTCGTATCCCCAACGCCGCAAAAGGCGCATTTGCCTTTCAAAATTTTCCGGCGCGGCGTAATATTTGCTGTTGTCTTTCGGCGGCGCGACGTGATGATATAACAGAATGGGAACGACGACCGCTTCGGGCCCCTGATAGACCTTGCTCAGCGTGGGAGTCGGCGAGACGGTGGGAGAAGGCTGCGGCGTGGAGATGGAAAGCGGCTGAGGCGAAGGAGGGACAAGGGTCGGCGAAGCAGTTTCGACCGTCGGAAGCGAAGCGGGAAAGTTGGGCGGAACGGATAAAGCAGGCGGGGCGGCGGCAAAGCACGCCGTCACGAAAAGCGCGCTTGCGACCCAAATCCATTTTTTGTCCATGTTATTTTTGATTCAACTCCCAGATGATTCGCAGCCCTTCCAGCGTGAGCCACGGGGCAATTACGTCAATCGCTTTGGTCTCATGGGCGATAATCTCCGCCATGCCGCCGGTGGCGACGACCTTCATTTCCGCGCCCAGCTCGGCTTTGAAGCGCGCTACCATGCCTTCCACCATGCTGACGTAACCGAATAGCAAGCCGGATTGCATAGCGTGAACGGTGTTGCGCCCGATGACCGAAGGCGGGATTTGCAAATCAATGCGCGGGAGTTTCGCGGCGCGGGTGTATAGCGCCTCCGCCGCGAGACCGATTCCCGCCGTAATCGCGCCGCCCAAATATTCGCCGTCTTTCGTTACTGCGTTAAACGTGGTCGCCGTGCCGAAATCCACCACGCAGGCGGGACCTCCGTAAAGTTTCATCACCGCCGCCGCGTCGCACACGCGGTCGGCGCCGACGGCTTTAGGGTCTTCGTAGTGGATTTTAATTCCGGTCTTGACTCCCGCCTCCACCGTTAAAGGTTCGCGTTTGAGATATTCGCGGCAGGCTTGAATCACGCGCCCGGTCAGCGGCGGGACGACCGAAGCCAACGCGATTCCTTCGAGCTCGCGCGGCGACTTGCCTGCGTTTTGCAGCAAGCCCAACAGCTGCAAGCCGTATTCGTCGGGCATGCGGCTGTGGTCGGTGGCGAGCCGCCAATGCGCGCCCAGCCGCCCTTTCTCATACAAGCCGAGCGTCAAATTGGTGTTGCCGACGTCTATCGTCAATAACATATTCACCTACCGGTTGAGGCGGTTTCTTTCGCCGCCTCGATAATCTCCGCGACCATATCGTAACGATGGAACTGCGGCATGATGTACAGCCCGCGCGCCCATTCTTTGATTTTTTCCGCCAGTTCCAGCGTCAGTTCCACGCCGGCTTTCGCGCCGTCTTCGCCCGCTTGCTCCATGCGCCGCAACGCCTCGTCAGGGATGAAGACGCCCGGCACTTCGTGATGCAAAAAGCGCGCATGTCTGGCGCTGACCAGCGGCAGGATTCCCGCCAGAACGGGCTGCTTCAATTCGCCGTATTTCGCCGCGTAGGCTTCCAGCAGTTTGGGGCCGTCTTCGGGGCGGTAAATCGGCTGCGTGAGGAAGAAGTCCGCGCCGGCTTTGACCTTGCGATGCAGGTTTTTGATTTCGGTCTCCACGTCCTGCGGGCAGAGGTTCAACGCCGCGCCGACGAAGAAATTCGTCGGCTGACCGATGCTCGTCCCGGAATGATCCACGCCCGCATTAAACCCTTGCTTGATGAGTTTAATCAAACCGGAAGGCACAAGGTCGTAATTGTCGGTGGCTTCGGGATAATCGCCGATGGAAGTCGGGTCGCCCATGACGACGAAGATGTTGCGCAAGCCGATGGCGTGCGAAGCGAGCAAGTCGCCCTGCACGCGCAGCAGGTTGCGCCCGCGCGTCGGGAAGTGGAGCGTGGTTTCCACGCCGACCTTTCTTTGCACTAAATCGCATACCGCCCAGGCGGACATGCGCATACGCGCCATCGGAGAATCGGCCACGTTAATCACATCCGCGCCGGCGTCGTGCAGCAGAGAAGCGCCCGCCAGCAATTTGTGAGTCGAGAGTCCGCGCGGCGGGTCCATCTCGACGCAGATGACGAACTTGCCGGCGGCGAGCTTTTGCGCCAGTTGAGTCGGCGGCTCCTCTTCGGGCGCTTCCGCAGGGGAGGCAACTTCCGCCGCGACGGAAACTGGCGGAATTTGCAGCGGCGCGTTTTCCAGCGCCTTTCTCATGGCGGCAATGTGCTGCGGGGTGGTGCCGCAGCAGCCGCCGACGGCGCTCGCGCCCGCGTCGCGGAAGGCGACGGCGTAATCGCCGAAGTAATCCGCGTCGGCGGGATACATGATTCGCCCGCCGACCTGTTCGGGCCAGCCCGCGTTTGGCTTAACCCAAAATTTGCCCTGCGGAACGGCGGCGCGCATTTGCTTCAAAAGGCGCAGCAGTTGGGAAGGTCCGCCGGAACAATTCACGCCGATAAGGTCCGCGCCGGCTTCAAAAATTTTCTTCGCGGCTTGAGTCGCGTCGTCGCCCAACATGGTTCTATCGTCGCGCGTGAACGTGACGGAAGCGACGACGGGCAGGCTGCAAGTTTCCTTCGCCGCCGCAATCGCCTCGCGGATTTCGTACAAGTCGCTGATGGTCTCGACGACGATGAGGTCCGCCCCGGCTTGAGCCAAAGCGCGGATTTGCTCCGCAAACGCGGCGCGGGCTTCTTCCAGTTTGACTCTGCCATAGGGGGCGATTCGCACGCCCAAGGGACCGACGTCGCCGGCAATCAAGACGTCTTTGAAGGAAGCGGCGACCACGCGCCGCGCCAGATCCACGCCAGCCTGATTAATGCGGGCGACTTCGTTTTGCAGCCCGAATTTTTCCAGCTTATAGCGGTTGGCGCTAAACGTGTTGGTGATAATCAGGTCCGCGCCGGCTTCAATGTAAGCGCGGTGAATCTCCGCCACTGCCGCGGGCGCGCTTAAATTCAGTTCGTCGAAGCACTTTTCAAAGCTCATGCCGCGCGCATGCAGCATGGTGCCCATCGCTCCGTCTAACAGCAAAGTCCCCTTTTCAAGTTTCTCCAAAAATTTACTCATCCGCTCTCTCTCCGACATTAAATTTCAGGCGGCGCGCCCGCCTTGCGCGACGCGAAATAACAAATTTATTTTACCACCTGCGAGAATCAAAAAAAGGTCAGGCAAGCGCCCGACCTTTTTCAATGAGCGAAACGTTACACGCCCTGATCCTGGTCTTTGGCGCTGTATCCGGGACCGGACTTGAAGAAGTTGGCGTTCGCGGCAATATCGGGGGTGAAGTCCACCACTTCGCCGGCAGCCAGCTGCTTGACGGTATCTAACACAACCGTCTTGCCGTGATGATTCGTGCCTTCATAGTGACCGGTAAGACCGACCTGATTGATGTATTCGCCGCCCTTGGCGGTGTAAGCGGAGGGAACTTCATCTTCGGGGAAGATGGCCGCATACGGGCATTCCGGCACGCAGGCGCCGCAATCAATACAAGTATCGGGGTCAATGTACATCAGGGGATATTCATTGACGGGTTGCCCAGGGACGATGCATTCCACCGGGCAAACTTCCATGCAACCGCGGTCTCGAATGCACAGGCTGGTAATAACGTGAGTCATGGGATACGCTCCTTTTTTAGAGATGAAATGGAATCAAACAGGAGCAATTATAACTTTGTTTACCCGCATGGCAAGGGAATCTATCATCTTTGGGAATTACAAAAGTAACCAAAAAAAAAAAGCCGCCTTTTTGGGGCGGCTTGCAAGGGGCGAAATCAGGAAGGCTTTATTTGGCGGCGAATTTCTCAGCCACCGCGTCCCAGTTGACCACGTTCCAGAAAGCCGAAACGTAATCGGCGCGGCGGTTTTGGTAGTTGAGGTAATAAGCGTGTTCCCAAACGTCAATGCCGAAAATGGGGGTCATGCCTTCGGAAAGCGGCGAATCCTGATTGGCGGTGGAGACCACAGCCAGCCCGCTGCCTTTTTTCACCAGCCAAGCCCAGCCGGAGCCAAAGCGTCCCATCGCCGCTTTTTCAAACTCGGCTTTGAAGTTGTCGAAAGAAGTAAAGGCGGCGTCAATCGCTTTGGCGAACTCGCCCTTCGGCGCGCCGCCCGCTTTGGGTCCCATAATCTCCCAAAACAGATTGTGGTTATACGTCCCGCCGCCGTGATTGCGAACGACCATGCGAACCGATTCGGGAATCGCGTTCAAGTCGCTCAGCAGCTCGACCAGCGATTTGCCCGCCAGTTCGGGGGCCTTTTCCACCGCTCCGTTCAAATTGGTAATATAAGCCTGATGATGCTTGGTGTGGTGAATTTCCATCGTGCGCGCGTCAATGTAGGGTTCGAGCGCGTCGTAAGCGTAAGCGAGTTTGGGAAGTTCAAAAGCCATGGGTCTCTCCTTATTATCTTTTTTTGTAGCGTATAATTTGCATTCTAATTGGAAACTCGAAAAAATGCAATATTTTAGGTAAAATTTATATAAATATCTAATAAAAGGAAGCTCCTATGATCGAAGCCCGCGCGCGCGCATGGCTCCCTTTCGCCATTACCATCGCCATTCTAGCGGTTTCCACCGCCAGCATTTTCATCCGCTTCGCGCAAAGCGCAGCCGTTCCCTCGCTGACCATCGCCGCCCTGCGGCTGACCTTCGCCGCGCTGCTGCTGGCGCCCGTCGCGCTGACCAAACATCGCGCCGTTTTGCAAAATCTTTCGCGGCGCGAAATTGGGCTGGGAATCGTCTCCGGCTTGTTTTTAGCGGCGCACTTCGCCGTCTGGATTAGCTCGCTCGAATACACCACCGTCGCTAGCTCGGTGGTCTTCGTCAGCACGGGACCGCTGTGGGTGGCGCTGCTCTCCCCCGTTTTGTTGAATGAACGGCTGGCGCGGACGGCGCTCATCGGGCTGGGACTCGCCCTGCTGGGCGGGACTCTCATTGGGCTTTCGGACGCCTGCGCGCTGACTCTCAACGGGCTGAGCTGCCCCGACCTGGCAAGCGCCATGCAAGGGCGCGCCATGTGGGGCAACTTCCTCGCGCTGGCGGGCGCCTGGGCGGTGACGGGCTATCTCATCATCGGGCGGAAATTGCGCGGCGGCATGGAGCTTGTGCCTTACATCTTTCTGGTCTATAGCATGGCGGCGCTGACGCTCATCGTTCTGGCGCTGCTGGCGGGCGCGCCCTTTGTCGGTCACGCGCCTTCCGCCTACGGCTGGATTTTCCTGCTCGCCGCCGTGCCGCAGCTCGTGGGACACTCGACGTATAATTGGGCGCTAAAATATCTGCCCGCCGCGCTGGTCGCCGTCGCCACGTTGGGCGAACCCATTGGCTCGGCGATTCTGGCTTTTTTCATTCTCAAAGAAACGCCCGCGCCGGCGGTCATCCTCGGCGGTTTGCTCATCCTCGCGGGGATTTACCTCGCCTCGCGCGGCGAATCTTCCAACGCATAATTTTTCTCTTTATGAAACTTCCCGCTCACCTTTACCTTGAATCGCGCAACATCCCTTACGAAGCGCGCTCCTTCCCGCCGACGACGGAAAAGGGCGCGGCAAACGTCGCCCGCGCCCTCGGCTTTCCCGAACGTCAAGCCGTGAAGACTCTCATTTTTCAAGCGGATACCGGCGAGCGCGTGCTGGTCATGTTAGGCGGAGACCAGAACGCGATTTCGGCGAACTTGAAGAAAGCCATCGGCTCGCGCAATATTCAAATGGCCGCGCCCGAAGTCGTCAAAGAGACGACGGGCTACGTCATCGGCTCCATCCCCGCCTTCGGCTGGCAGCCGGAAGGGTTTCGCTCTTTCCTGGAAGCCAGCCTGATGAACGAGCCGATTCTCGGCACGGGCGCGGGGCAATGGGGCGAAGAAATTATGATTACGCCCGAAAACCTCGTCAAAGCGAGCGGCGCGATAGTGGTCAATTTGACCGAAAAAGACAAGCCGGTTAACACTCGCTAAAACCGCAGGCGTAACACTTGCGGCAGCCTTCCTCGTTCACCACCGCCGCCTCGCCGCATTCGGGGCAAAGGTCGCCGATTTTCATCGGGCGCTGCGCGCGCGCTTCGGCTTGCGATTCCGCCGCGGCGGGGGCATGACCGTTGCCTTCGGTTTTCACTTCCAGTTCCGTTCCGTCCTTCTCGCGCAGGTACAAATCCAATATCTGACCGATGCCGTCGGGCAGAGAGCGCACGCGGTTGGCGCCGAATCCCAGCGAGCGTCCGCCGCCGATGCCAATGAGCTGCACCACCACTTCCCTCATGCGGTCCAGCGGGGCAATCGGCGAAGCCATGCGCAGGATGTAAGAAATCAGCCGCCCGATGGCTTCGGAAACCGCCGCCGTCTCGGAGCCGGCTTTGGCGGTATTGATGAACGCCTCGAAGGGCTGCTCGCCGCCGTTTTCGTTAATGGTGATGAAGGCTTTGCCCACCGGCGTCTCGATGTTGTAGGTCTTGCCGGTCAGCGCTTTGGGGCGCGGCTTTTTCGCTCCGTGCCAAATCATGGGAGCGGCGGGCGCGGCAGGCGCGGATTTCTTCTCGGCGGTGGCTTTGGTTTCCAACACCACTTTCTCACGCGAGCCGGTGACGTACACGGTGATGCCCTTGCAGCCGAGTTCCCACGCCAGCATATACGCGGTGGCGACGTCTTTCTCGGTCGCGCCTTCGGGGAAATTCACGGTTTTGGAAATAGAATTATCCACAAAGGCTTGCAGCGCCGCCTGCGTCAAAACATGCTCTTCGGCGGTCACGTCGGACGAGACGACGAAGGTATCGCGCACATACTGCGGCAGTTCGACGATATGGCGGCAAGTGCCTTGACTCATGACCTGCTCGACCATTTGGCGGCGCTTTTCTTCGTTCAAGCCGAGCGCTTTCAGCGCTTCTTCAAAGCGCGGGCTGGCGTAGGTCAATTGCAGGTCTTTGCCATTGTCGTTCACATGGCGGATGTAAGCCAGCGCAAAGACCGGCTCGCAGCCGTAGCCTTCGCAGCCGGCGACGGTGGCTATCGTCCCCGTCGGGGCGACGGTGGTCTGCGCGGCGTTGCGAATGCCGTGCTTCTTAATGCCTTCCACTACCTCGTTCCAATGCACGGCGGGTCTGCCCCAATCGCGCTGATAGGGAGCGAGGGGCTGCGGCGGGCTCCATTTCAAATCATCCATGTCGTAAATGGAGCCTTCGATGGCGGGGAAAGGTCCGCGCTCCTGAGCGAGCTCAACGCTGGTCTTCATGGCGTGATAGCGAACGAACTCCATCACCTGCGCGCCGAACTCCTGCCCTTCTTGCGAACCGTAGCGCACGCCGACGTGATACATCAAATCCGCCAGCCCCATAATGCCCAGCCCAATGCGGCGGGCGCGATGCGCGGCTTCCTTCAATTGCGGGACGGCGGGAACGTAGGCGTTCGCCTCCACCACGTCGTCGAGGAAGCGCGTGGCGGAAACCACGCTGCGGCGCAGCGTTTCCCAATCCACGCTGTGGTCGGGTCCGCAGTGTTCGTTCAAATTCACGGAGCCGAGACAGCAGTTTTCGTATGGTCCCAGCCACTGCTCGCCGCACGGGTTGGTGGCTTCGAGCGGATACAAATGCGGGACGGGATTGCTGCGATTCGCCGCGTCCAAAAACAGCACGCCCGGCTCGCCGTTGTGGCGCGCCTGCTTGACGATTTTATCGAACAGGTCGCGCGCGCGAATCTTTTTATAAGTCTTGATTTTGATTCCCTTTTCTTTCGCCTGCTCCAATGTTCCGCTGAAACCGTGTTCCTTCGAGTCTTGCAAATCGGGGAAGCGCAGTTCCCACTCCTCGTCGTTTTTCACCGCGCGCATGAAATCGTCGGTGATTCCGACGGAGATATTAAAGTTGGTGATGGCGTTTTCGTTCGTCTTGCAAGAGACGAATTCCTCAATGTCGGGATGATCCACGCGCAGCACGCCCATATTGGCGCCGCGGCGGGTGCCGCCCTGAGCAATCTCGCCGAAGGCGTGGTCGTAAACGCGCAAAAAGCCGACGGGACCGGTCGCCTGACCGGAAGACGTGTTGACGAAAGCGCCTTTGGGGCGCAGGCGCGAAAAAGAGAATCCGTTTCCGCCGCCGGTTTGTTGAATCAGCGCCGCGTCGCGCAGGGTCTGGAAGATGCCCGCGCTATCGCGTCCCATATCGTCGGCTATCGGAAGCACGAAACAAGCCGCCAGCTGCCCCAGCGGCGTGCCGGCTCCCGTGAAGGTGGGAGAATTGGGGAAAAACTTTTTAGAGCTCAGAAGATGGTAATACTCAACGGCGCGCCGTTCCACGTCCCCGCCCCATTGGGCTTCGACTTTCGCCACATGATACGCCACGCGCCAGAACATCTCTTCGGCGGTTTCAACGGGTTTGCCGTCGTCGCCGCGGCGGACATAACGTCGCAAGAGAACCTGTCGCGCGTTTTCGGTCAGCCGCGCTTTGGGCAATCCTTCCGGCATGGGCAAGGTCGGCAACAAGCCGTATTTCATTTTTTGTTCTTCGAGTCTGGCAGCCATAAGAAATTCTCCTCTAAAAAAACGACGTTGAAATGCAAAAAGAGACGCTCCGCCGCCCTAAGGCGCAGCCGCGTCTCCTTTTTCCGAATCAGTCTTCCAGCAGGCGGTCTATCTCGCCGCGGATGGATTGAAGGTCGTGCAAGCCAAGGTAAACGATGGCGTAGCGAATGTACGCCACCTGATCCACTTCTTTAAGCGTCTCCATCACCAAATCGCCCACCACGCGGGAGGAGACTTCCGCTTTGCCCATTTTTTGCAATTTCGATTCGACCTGCCCAATCATGCGCTCGATATCGGCGGCGGAGACGGGACGCTTGGCGCAGGAGATACGAATCCCGCGCGCGAGCTTTTCGCGGTCAAATTCTTCGCGCGTGCCGTCCTGCTTGACGAGCAGCGGCGTGGCGAGAATCGGGCGCTCGTAGCTGCTGAAGCGCTGGCGGCACTTCAGGCATTCGCGCCGGCGGCGAATACCGCCGCTGCTATCGTGAGAGGTATCCAGCACCTTAGAATCGTGGTGCTTACAGTAGGGGCAACGCATCAAAAAGCCTTTCTAAAATTAGAACAAATGTTGTAGCCAGATATGGGCGTTACAGCGCTGCATCCCCGTATATCTGGCTCAAGCGTGCGGCATTTTAGCACAACTTGCCGCCGAGAGGCAAGGCGCAGTTTCGTTTCAGTTATCTTAAAATATCCGCCGATTTGATTCTTTAAGGTTGCGGCGCGCCCGCTTTGACAAATCTCCCCCGCCCTGCTATACTATATCCAGATTGTGGATTGCAGCGGCCGCGCGTTTTGCGGCGCGTTTAAGAGCAAGATTTCAGCCCTTCGCGCGCAAGCCGGCGAAGGGCGTTTCTTTAAACTGATTCCGCGCATGCGGTTTTTTTTAATAAAAATCTTCACCGAAGAGGCGAATAAAAAGAATGAGTAAAAAGCAAAAATTAAGAATCATCCCGCTGGGGGGCTTGGGCGAAGTGGGAAAGAACATGATGGCGTACGAGTACGGCTCGGACGTCGTCGTGGTGGATGCGGGCATCATGTTCCCGCTGAACGACATGCTGGGGGTGGATTACATCATCCCCGACTTTGAGTATTTAATCAAGAAAGCGCAAAACGTGCGCGCGCTCATCATCACGCACGGGCACGAAGACCACATCGGCGCGGTGCAGCATTTCATCGAGCAAATCAACGTCCCGATTTACGCCACCCCGCTGACGCGCGGACTGATTGAAGCCAAGTTGCTGCGCAACGCTTCGCACATCAAAGCGCAGTTTCAAACCATCGAAGCGGGCGGCTTTTCGCAAATTGGGTCCTTCAAGGTGGAATACTTCCACATCAGCCACTCCATCCCCGACGCGGTGGGCTTGGGAATCACCACCCCCGCCGGGCTGGTCGTTCACATGAGCGATTTCAAATTCGACCATACGCCGGTGGACGGTTGGACGACGGATTTCGCCAAGCTGGCGGAATTCGCTACGCGCGGCGTGGATTTGCTGCTTTCCGATTCAACCAACGCGGAACGTCCGGGTTGGACTCCCTCCGAGCGGGTGATTGGTCCCGCTTTTGATAAAGTCTTCGCGGAAGCGAAAGGGCGGGTGATTGTCGCCACGTTCGCTTCGCTGATTTCGCGCGTGCAGCAGGTGGCGGACGCGGCGGTTAAGAGCGGGCGCAAGATGACGCTCGCCGGTCCGAGCATGGTGGATAACGTGAAGATTGCCCGCAAGTTGGGCTATTTGCAAATCCCCGACGAGGTGATCGTCCCGCTGGAACAAGCGCTGCGAATGCAAGACCATAAAGTGGCCATCATGTGCACCGGCTCGCAGGGCGAGCCTTCTTCCATCGTCGGGCGGCTTTCAGCGGGGACCAACCGCCAGTTTGATTTGAAGCCGAACGATACGGTCGTGCTTTCCTCGCATCCCATTCCTGGAAACGAGGAGACCATCAGCAAGACCATCAACCGCTTGCTGCGGCGCGGCGCGACGGTGATTCACGATGGAATCGCGCCGGTTCACGTTTCAGGTCACGCGGCGCAAGAAGAACAAAAATTGCTGATTACCCTCGTGCGCCCCAAATACTTCATGCCGATTCACGGCGAGCTGCGGCAGCTAAAACGGCACGGCGAGCTTGCCAAAGAGCTCGGCATGAACGAAGAGAACGTTATCGTAGTGGAAAACGGGCAGGTGGTGGAGCTGGCGGGCGGCAGGGCGCATTTGGGCGAGCGCATTCCCGGCGGCTATATCTTTGTGGACGGGGAATCCATCGGCGATATTGACTACGACATTATGAAGGAACGCAGCCAGCTGGCGCGCAACGGCATTCTGCTGATTGACGTGAGCCTGAACGCAAAAACCGGCAAGTTGCTGCACGACCCGGAAATCATCACGCGCGGATTCGTCACCGCAGAAGAAGCGGAAAGGCTGCTGCCCGAAGTCCGCAAGCGGGTGATAGAAGCCGTCCACCATGGCGGCATGGAAAGCGAAAAAGACCTGATTGCGATGGTGAAGAGTTATTTGCATCAGCAAACCAGGCGCAAGCCGATGGTCTTCGTCACATTGAGCAAGGGATAACCTGCAAAAGCATCTGCCTGGACGCGCTGCGCTTGCCGCCAAAGAGGCAAGATAGTACTTAAGTAAACAAGATAATATTTATAAAATTTAGTAGAATAAAGTTGACGTCTTCAAACGCCGGCTTTATTTTTTTACCTCTTGCGGGGCGCTCCTGTTGCGATTGTTTCTGCGCCGTTTTAGCGCGAGGTTAATAAATAAGGAAGCGGCGCAAAAAAAAACAAGGAGAGCCAAAATGAGTCGTTATCGCTATTCAATGTTCGCGGCGGCTTTGCTGGCGGCGTTGCTCTTTAGCGCGTTTGCCGCCATGCCCGCCTACGCCGACGATGGAACTCCCCCGCCCGGGACGGAGGAGCCAGCCCCGCCCGTTGATTCTGGCGGCGGGGAAGAAACGCCCCCCCCAGCGGAGCAAAGCGCCCCGCCCGTTGATTCAAACGGGGAGCAGGAAGCCGCTCCGCCCGTCGTGGAAGAATCCGCTCCGCCAGCGGCGGAAGATTCTCCAACTCCCGTTATTGTCGTCAATGAAGCGGGCGAGGTTTTGCCGCTTGCCAGCCAGGAAGCGGCGGAAGTAATTGCCAACAACGACCCGATGTGGTGTCCCGCAGGCGTGGCGCCCGGCGGGGCTGGCTGCACGGCAGTCACATCCAGTTTCGCTACCATGCTGACCAACCTGACCGGCATGTACGGCGCAACGGGTCCCGCCAAAGCGGGGGTAATTTGGATTGCGGCCGGCTACGATAGCAGCGTGGACGACCCGCTTGCCACCAACTTTACGTTGGACGGGGGCGTCTTGACCGCCATGAGCAATTACGCGCTGACCATCAACGGCGGCTGGAGCGGAACGGGGACGACTTTAAACTCCGCCGACCCTTCGGAATTCAACGTGCCGTTTGCCATTTTGAACTGGAACGCGCCCATTACCATCAACAACCTGCTCATTACTGGCGCAGGCGGCATGGGGTATGCGCTTGACGTTGGGACGACAGGCAACATCACCATCAATAACACCGACGTAACGGGCAACACCTCCAGTTTTGGCGGAGCGAATTTGGACAATGACGCCGGAACGGGCAACGTGACGGTGACGAACAGCTCGTTTAGCGGCAATTCGGGCGCTTTTGCATATGGGTTAAACGTCACGACAAAGGGCGTAATTACGCTGAAGGACGTGGACGCCAGCTCGAATACGGTAAGCGGAGCATGGATTGACAACACCGCCTCCGCCACTCCCAAAACGGTAACTTTGAACGGCGGCAATACCTTTAACAGCAACGGCGGAAACGGGTTGATTGTCTACTCGCGCGGCGCGGTGACGCTGAGCAATATCACCGCCGTGGGGAACCAGCAAAACGGCGTCTATGTGGATAACTGCGTTTTTAATTTTGTAAGCGGCGTCTGCTCATTAATAGGAACGGCGGGCGCAGGCGTGACCTTGAAAGGCGTGAATACGTTCCTCAGCAATGGGTACGATGGGTTGCGCGTGTGGTCGGGCGGCGCCATTGCCGCCAGTAATCTGAACGCCATGAACAACGGAACCAACGCTTCGCGCCCCGCTTCAACGCAAGTGGACCCGGATAGCATCCCCGCCAGCGGAGACGAATATTACACCTACGACGCATACGGCAAGGGCGTGTTCTTGCACAACTACGGCGCGACGACGCCCAAACCGATTACAGTAAGCGGCAGCAACGTCTTTAAAAACAACAGCAGCGTTGGGCTATTTGTTTACACGAAAGGCTTGTTCGTCGGTTCTAACATCACTGCGAACTTTAATGCCTGCGACAACGCTTACGACCTCTCATCCTATTATTGCGCGGGCATGTACGTTTATTCGGAGAGCGGCGTAAAACAAACCGGCTACGCCGCTTTCTATGGCAATAACCGCGAAGGGCTGCAAATTGACAATCCCATCAAAGGCTATGTGGCGCTGAGCAATCTGGACGCGCAAAGCAACGGCACGGGCTTCCAAAGCGGCGTGGAGATTTACGCTTACAACGCCGCGCTGGCGATACCGGTGACTATTACGGGCAGCAATCTGTTCGCGGGCAACAATTTTAACGGCTTGAGCGTTTCCGCTTCGGGCGCGGTGAGCCTGAGCAACGCGACCGCTCGAGATAACGTCAACGGCAGCGGGATTTGGATTGACAACTCCGCCCCCTTCAAAGCGCCTGTGGTTTTGCTGGGGCAAACCCTGCTCACCAATAACGGCGCGGACGGATTGACTATCAACTCTTATGGCGCGGTGACGACGAATGGGATTGTCTCGCGCTTGAATTTTGGGATTGGCGCGTATATTAACAACTGCGACAATATGGGCGGGGCTTGTTCTGCGCCGGCGCCGGCGGCAGTGACGCTCAACGGCGAGAATACGTTCGTCTCTAACTCAAGCAACAATCTGTACGTCACTTCGCGCGGCGCCATTACCGTAAGCAACTTAACCTCGCAGTTCTCCAACACCGGCTACGGCGCGTATCTGAACAACCGATACTCCAACGCAGCGGGCGGCGTGACGCTGAAGAACTTTGCCCGCGTCGATTCCAATAATCAGACGAATATCCTCATCAATTCCTATGGCGCGGTCAGCGCGACCAACGTAACGGCGAATTCTTCCGTCAACGGCTACGGCATGTACATTCAGAACGACGCCGCCGCCATGCCAGGCGTGACCCTCGCCGGAGTCAACCAGTTCATGCGCAACGCGTTCAACGGGCTGACGGTTTATAGCTACGGCGGCATAGCGCTTAGCAACGTGACCGCCAGCGCCAACGGCAACCCCGCCTTCGCCTATGGCGCGTATCTGGACAATACAGGAGGCGCCTCTCCCAAACCGATTACGCTGACGGGCATAAACTCTTTCGTCGGCAACTTCAACGCAGGCGGGCTGCTGGCTTACTCCTACGGCGCTATCACCGTTTACAACGTCGTCGCTAGAAATAACGGCTCAACCGGAGTCCTCCTTAACAATCAATACAATCTTTACGTTCAACCTATTATCGTCGCCGGCTACGGCGTGTTCGAAAGCAACGGGGTCTCCGGGCTGTTCGCTCAAAGCAACGGCAATGTGACGATGGCAAACCTGACCGCCAACAATAACGCTCTATATGGAGCGTATGTCAACGCGTCTAACAACGTCTCGCCAAGCGTTTCCGCCAACGTTACGCTGACGGGCAACAACTTCTTCCACGGCAACACAAGCGCATCGGGCTTATGGGTGACCAACGACGGCAACATTACGGCGAGCAACATTGCCGCGACCAGCAACGGCGGGTACGGCGCGTATCTGGATAACTCCGCGCTGGCAGGCGTGGGCGAAGTGAAGACCGTCACGGTAAACGGCATAAACAACTTCTACTTCAATACGGGCATTGGCTTGAGCGTTAATTCCAGCGGCGGGGCGAACCTCGCGCGGATTAACGCCGGCTCCAATTACAACCCCGGCGCGCCCATGAGCGACGGCTTATACGTCAACGCCGCAGGCACGCTGACGCTCACCTGCGGAAAATTCCAGGGCAATGAAGGCAGCGGCTACAACTTGAACGCCGCCGTCATTAAGCTCCTGGGCTTCCTTTCCAGCGGAAACGGCGCAGCCGATTTCGCCGCGGCTGGCGTCATTAGTCAGACCAAAGTTTGCCCGCTGCCATAACGGCGCAAGGGGAATCGGTCTTAAAAAAACAGCCGTCCTTCGGGACGGCTGTTTCATCTTAAGCGCGCTAAGAGAGCGTTTTATAAATCGAGATTTACCGCAGATAAACGCGGATGAACGCTGATTCTGATAAAAAACGCGGTGAATTTACCTATAAA
>DAOUBR010000053.1:0-46866 GCA_034432535.1 Anaerolineales bacterium
ATTTATAGGTAAATTCACCGCGTTTTTTATCAGAATCAGCGTTCATCCGCGTTTATCTGCGGTAAATCTCGATTTATAAAACGCTCTCTTAAAGTCTTTTTTCGTTCTTCGGCTTTTTGTTTTGCAATTCTCTCTGCTTCGGCTTTCTGTAAAGCAATGCGTTCCCTTTCTTCTTTTGCTTTTTGTTCTTGCTCAGCCTTTAATTTTTCATCTTCAATCGTAATGCCAATTTTTCTCGCCCGCAATTTCAGACTTTCAATCAAACGCTGGTATGCCCATGCTTGATTGCTCTTCGGGAAGTAATCCACATATTGCCATGCGCGGATTCGTCTTGGCGCTTGGCAATCATCCAACCGCAGGGGAACAACAAAAATCGTCCCTTCGGGTTTTTCATCCGCAATGTTGAGGACAAAGCGCAGTTCCTCTTGGACGTAGCCCGCTTTGTCCACTGATTTGGTCGAGAGGCACACAATCACCACGTCCGCTTGCTCGACGGCTTTCTCAATTTCAATGTTCCACTCTTGACCTGGGAGGAGATTCATCTCATCCAGCCAAACGTCCAGCCAGCCTTTATCACCCCCTTGCAGGGCGGCGGTCAACTGGCAGTAGAGGTCGCGCACGGTGGGTTTGTCCTCTTTGGCATGGCAGAGGAAGACGCGGAGTTTGTTGTCAACGGACTTCATAGCGGATGAACGGATGGAAACGGATTTTGGCTCAACTGGCGGTAGAGGTCACGGACGATGGGATTGTCCGCTTTGACTTGGCAGAGGATGACGGAGCCTGCGGCGGTCAATGGCGGCGGGCATGGGGTCATTTACCAAACCATCCACGAATTTTTCACGAACAAACGAACTGGGCGGTATAATTTCAGCGCAGCAGAACTCCAGACAATTGGAGACACAATGGCCGAAAAAGATGTTCGCTGAATTCAACGCTTTAATAATTTTTCCAAAGCCTTTGCCCAATTAAAAGAGGCGGTTGAATTAGCCGCGCGGCGCAATCTCTCAAAACTTGAGGAGCAGGGATTGGCGCAGGCATTCGAATATACGCACGAACTGGCATGGAATACATTGAAGGATTTTCTGGAATCTCGCGGGGTGAAAGGCTTATACGGTTCGCGCGACGCGACACGCGCAGCCTTCAAAGCGGAATTAATCGAAAACGGCGACGAGTGGATGAAAATGATCGAAAGCCGCGACCAGACCAGCCATACATACGATGAAACCATTGCGGCAAAAGTGGTTTCAGATGTGATTGAAATTTATTTTGCCGAGTTCAAAACCTTTTACGCCCGCATGGAGAAGTTGAAAAAAGAGGAGGAAACATGACTCCGCGTTTTGGTTTGAAGGAAGCAACCATTCAAAAAATCTGCGGGGTGTTTGCAAAATATCCGCAAATCGAGCAGGCGGTGATTTACGGCTCGCGCGCCAAAGGCAATTATAAAAACGGCTCGGATATTGACCTGACCCTGCATGGCAAAGACTTGACGCTCGACCTCCTTTACCAAATTTCAACCGAAATTGACGACCTGTTGCCGCCTTACACAATTGATTTATCTATATTTCACGACCTCAAAGACCCCGACCTGATAGATCACATTCAGCGCGCAGGCATTGTTTTTTACGAAAAGAAAGCTATCGCAGAAGCGGCGCAAAAATAACCGAGCGCGAACGGCGCTGCGACTGTAAAACGGGGACTCAATTTGAAGCCATTGAGCGAAAAAAAGACCTCCCGGCGCGGAGATCTTTTTAATTCGCTTACGCTTTGTTGCAAACGCTTGGCTGTGTCTCTGCGAGGCGGCCAAAAAAGCCGCCGAAGCAGTCCCCCTGATGCGCGCGGAGAGCGCTTCGCCGCCTGCTGCGGCTCGCAATGGCTTCGGAAAGCAGGCTGATCTTGATGATGGCAGCAGAGCAATTCGCTTACTTTTTCTTCGCCCTCGCTTTGGTTCTGCGATAAGGCGGCATGGTAATCGCGCGAATTTCACACATGGCGGGGTCGAGCAGCTTGTTCCACAGGCTGGGATAGCTTTTGGCGAAATCTTCGGCGCACATGGCGGAAGTAAGAACGGTGGGCAAATGCGCGTTGTAACGATAATTTAAGACGCTATACAGCTTATCCTCCGCCCAGATAGAGCTGGCGCCGCTTTCTTTTAAGTCGTCCAGAATCAACAGCGGGGTGGAGCGAATCTCATTAAAGCGGCGGTCAAAGGAAACCTCCGAGCCGGGGCGGAAGGTCTGGCGCAAATAGTCGAGCAGCGCGGAAACTTCCACCAGCAGCGCCTGTCCGCCCAGCGCGATGCGATAATTGCCGATGGCGGCGGCGAGGTGCGTCTTGCCGCTGAACGAATCGCCCAGCAGAACCAGCCAGCCGCGCGGCTCTTCCGCGAAGCGCGCCGACGCGGCGAAAGCGTCGTGCAGCGTCTTCACGTCTTCCTTGCTCACCTTCACCCGCGCAATTTCCTTCTCTTTCACCTTCACGCCGAATTTATCGGTCTTTTCTTTGGTGACGGTGGTAACTTCCTCCCGCCCTATTTCGTCTTCGCGGGTGTGGAAGGACTGGAACGTCATGTTCTTTATTTCCGGCAAGGCGAGCATGGAGATTCCGGGGTTGCTGGTTTCTTCGGGGCGGCGGTAGTCGGGTGCGCTGATTTTAACGTGGCGCACAAAACTTTCATCCTGCAAACGCGAGCGGATGCGCGGCTCAATCTCGTCGAGCATTAAATTGGTGGTGACCGCCGTCGGCAGCTTGTTGATGTAGCGGTAATTGATAATCTGAAACAGTTTTTCCTGCGCCCATTGGGTGGCGCTCTGCGTGCCGAAATCGTCCAACACTAACAGCGCCGCGCCGCGCACTTCTTCAAAGCGGCGCTCGAAGGTCGTTTCGGGGTCGTCGAAAGCGAAACGCAGCGAATCGAGCAAATCCGGCACGGTGATGAACAGCGTAGGGACGCCGCGATTCACCGCCTGATTAGCAATCGCCGCCGCGAGGTGAGTCTTGCCGCAGCCGTAGCCGCCTTCCAGCAGCAGCCAGCCCTGCGGGTTCTCGGCGAAAGCGGAACAAATCTCAAACGCCTGACGCAGGCTTTCGCGTTCCGGCGCGGTGATGAATTTCGCTTTTTCGTTGCCGGCGGTCTGAAAGTTTTCAAAGGTAAGATGGCTGAGCCGATCCAGGTTGCTCAGCGCAAAAAGCCGCGCGCGCGCGGCTGCCGCCACGTCTTTGGCGCGGCAGACGCAAGATTCCAGCTTGCCGAATTTTTCGTGTCCGAGCGGCACGTCCCAGCGAATGTAGCCCGCGCCGCCGCAATGCGGACAGTTCGGGTCGCCCAACGGCTGAACGGACGGCTCAATCGCGGTTGATAAATTCGGAGAACTCGCCTTCGAAATAGCGCTTTGCGCTTTTTTCAAGGTCTTGCTGATTGATTCTTTCATCTTTGCCCTTCTCTTTCCAGCGTTTCAGAATGGCTTCCACATAGCGCCAATTGCGGACGTTGCGGCTGGCGGCGATTTCAAAAGCTTCTTGAAACCAGCCCGCCGGATATTCTTTTTCGGCTTCGCGCAGCATATCCGCCATCAGCGGGGTAAGCGCGCCGACGTTTTCCTCGTATAACTTAAAAAGATTGGAGCGCGGCGGGGCGAAGATTTTTCCCACCTCGCGCCATTGCCCTTTGGCGAAGGCTTCGGCGGCGAGACGTCCGCGCGGGGAATTGAGAAAATAAAACGTATCGGATTCGCGAGACGCGGCGAGCAGAGTCCCGCGGGCGACGGCTTTCTCCAACCCGCGTTGAATCTCCTCCGCAGACAAGCCTAACGATTCGGGCGTGAAATCCGTGCGGCACAGCGCGCGGAAGTTGCCTTCGATGCGCTCAATTCGCCAGACGGCGAAGAGCGTCGTCTTCAATTCGGCGAGGTCGTCCATTTCGCGCATGAGTTCCAGCAGCGAATCGGGAATTTGCGCGAACGTTTCTTTAGAAGTAAAACCGGAGAAAGAAAGCATGGCGGAGGAAAGGTCACTGGTTGGGGTTGAAAGTTTTCGCGGCGGCGTTATCGAAGCGGGTGAGAGCGCCGCGGAAAATGAGCTCGACGCTGCCGACGGGTCCGTTGCGATGTTTGGCGACGATAATCTCGGCGACGTTTTGCTTATCGGTATCCTTTTCGTATTGGTCGGGGCGGTAAATGAACATCACCACGTCGGCGTCCTGTTCGAGCGATCCCGATTCTCTCAAATCCGAAAGGACGGGGCGTTTATCGGTGCGCTGTTCGACAGCGCGGGAAAGCTGCGCAGCCGCCAGCACGGGGACGTTGAGCTCGCGGGCGAGAACTTTCAAACTGCGGGAAATGTGCGAGACTTCCTGCACGCGGTTGTCGGTGCGGCTGTCTCCGCCCATCAGCTGCAAATAATCCACAATCACCAAATCAATGCCGTGTTCCATGTGCAAACGGCGGCATTTGGTTCGCAATTGCAGCGGGGTGACTCCGGGCGTGTCGTCGAGGAAGATGCGCGTGTCGGAAAAGACTTCGATGGCGTGCGTGAACAGCGCCCACTCGTTGTCCTGCAATTTGCCGTTGCGTAAACGGTGCGAATCAATGCCCGTCTCCTGAGCGATAAGGCGCTGAACCACCTGCTCGTTGGACATTTCCAGCGAAAAGATGGCGACGCGCTTCTTATGAGTCAAGCCGGCGTTTTTGGCGATGGAAAGCAGCAAGCCGGTTTTCCCTTGCCCGGGGCGGCCCGCGACAATCAAGAAATCGGAAGGCTGCAAACCGCCGAGCATTTTATCGAGGTCAATGAAGCCCGTCGGCACGCCGTGAATATCCTCCGGGCGTTTGGCGAGCTCGTCTATGCGGTCGTAATATTCGCTCAGGACCTTGGAAATCGGCTTCAGGTCGTGAGTCAGGCGACGCTCGCTCACGTTAAAGACCGCCTTCTCCGCCTCGCTCATCACCTCATCCACCGAAACGGATTCGTTATACGCTACCGAAGCGATTTTATTCGCCGCGGCAATCATCTTGCGGCGGACGGAATGCGCCTCCACAATCCGCCCGTAAGATTCGGCGTTGAGCGAGGAAGGCGCTTGATTGACGAGCGAAGTTAAATAAGCGGGTCCGCCCAGTTCTTCCAGCTGTCCCATGCGGTCGAGCTCTTCCGAAACGGTCAGCAAGTCCACCGGGGAGCGCTGCTCGTGCAGGCGGGTAAACGCCTCCCAAATCCATTGATTGCGGTGGATGTAAAAATCTTCCGCCTTCAAAAATTGGGCGACGTCGTAATACGCTTCGGGGTTAATCAAAACCGCCCCAATCACCGCTTCTTCGGCTTCGCGGCTATGCGGGACGGCGGAAGCGGAACTGGCGGGGGCGGGAAGCTCGTCGCCGAAAGGAGGGTCGTCGGGAGGGAAGTGTTCGGTCATCGGAGAAGAATCTCAAAGACAAAAAGAGACAAACGGAGGCGGAAGCGCTCCGTTCATCTCCGTTTATCGAAAGCCGAAAGGTTACGCCGGTTTGTCTTTATCTTTATCGGGGTCGTCGAAATCGAGTTTGTCGAGGAAGTCCTTAAAAACGGAGAGACGGTCGCTGCCTTCGTCGGAGGCGGAAGATTCGCGGCGCGCCGGGGGAGCGGCGGGCGCTTCGACGTCGGGGACGACGCCCGCTTCGTCCATCACCGAACGGTGAACCAGAATCGGCACATGGGCGCGCACGGCGAGGGCAATCGCGTCCGAAGGACGGGAATCAATGTGCATTTCGCGCCCGCCCGCCTCGACGACGATGTTCCCGTAGAAAATATCTTCGCGCAGGCTGACGATTTCCACGCGGACGACGCGCGCGCCAAACGCCTGAAAAATATTTTTCATCAGGTCGTGCGTCATCGGGCGCGCCACCTCCACCTCTTGCAGCGCGATGGTGATGGCTTCCGCTTCGTAGGGTCCCACCCAAATAGTCAGAAAGCGCTCCGCGTTGGTCTGCTTCAAGACAATGACGCGCTGCGGCGCCATCAAATGCACGCGAATACTATCAATTGTGACTTCAACCATTTCAGACATAGGCAGCTCCACTGCGCCTATTTTAGCATATCCTCGCCCGCGCGCCGCAATCAAAAAAGAAACGCGGGGTATGGTATGATTTTGCCCGCGCCAAGGCGAAGCAAACCGCCCGCCGCGCAAGGAGACCCTATGCGCCTTGAAGATTTGAGCTGGATGGACGTGGAACGCTATTTGCAAAACGACGACCGGTTAATTTTGGTTCTGGGCGCGTGCGAACAGCACGGCTATTTGAGTTTGTTGACCGATATTAAGATTCCGCTGGCGCTGGCGAACGCAGCCGCGCGACAGACGAATACGCTGGTCGCCCCGCCGTTGAACTTTGGCGTTTCGCCTTACTTCCGCGATTATCCCGGCACGCTCACGCTGCGCGTCTCAACGCTGAACGCCGCGGCGGAAGATATTCTCCGTTCGGCGCATCATCAAGGCTTCCGCCGCGTTTTGATTCTTAACGGTCACGGCGGCAACGCGCCCGTCCGCGCTCACCTGAACGACGTGATTAACGACCTGCCGGGGCTGCGGCTGAACTGGTACGAATGGTGGCTCTCGCATTCGGTGGAAGCCGTCGCCATCCGTCACAACCTGAAACCGGCGCACGCCAACTGGCTGGAAGCTTTCTCCTTCACAAAAGTCGGCGAGCTGCCCGCCGAGCCGAAACTGCCCCCGCGCGTTCCCAGCGCCATCATGGATTCCAAAACCGCGCGCCAGACCTACGGCGACGGCTCCTTCGGGGGGCCTTACGAAGCGAGCGAAGAAATCATGAACGAAATTTTCCAAGCCGCGCTGGAAGATACGCTGGCGCTGCTGCAATTTGAGTCGTAACCGCGCGGCGACTCGCTTTCATCATAAAACGCAAACTCCATGAAAAAAGCCAAAGACGCGCAAGCCATCCAAAAGCAATTGGGGGAGATGGAAGCGACTCTGGCGCGCATCGTCAAGCATTTGGCGCAATCCAACAGGGGAAAAACCAACCTGTTGCTGCGCGATTTAAGCGCCGTGTCTAACGCGCTCGCCGAAGTCAAAGCGGATATTTCGGGCTACCTCGCCGACTATCAACGGCAGGTGGGCGCGCTGATGGAAATCGGCGGGACGATTAATTCCTCGCTCGAAACGCGCCGCGTCCTCGAAGAGGTGATGGATTCGCTGATTGCGCTGGTCGGGGCGGAACGCGGCTTTTTGATGTTGAAAGAGCCAAACGGCGAATTGCAAATCCGCGTGGCGCGCGGCATGGAGCGCGACAGCCTGAAAGACGAACCTTTTTCCGCCAGCCGCAGCATTGCGCGGCAAGTCGCCGAAAGCGGAGAGGCGGTGGTGACGACCAACGCGCAGGACGACCCGCGCTTTGTGAATCAAAAAAGCGTCGCCGCGTTTCGCCTGCTTTCCATTTTGTGCGCGCCGTTGAAAATCAAGGAAGAATTGATTGGCGTTATCTACGTGGATAACCGCGTCCACAAAGGTCTCTTTGGGGCGGAAGAGCTGGATTTGATTCGCGCCTTCGCCAATCAAGCCGCCGTGGCGCTGCACAACGCGCAATTGTTTGAGGCGCTGCAAGAGAGCAAAGCCGAGTTAGATTTCGCCTATCAGGCGACGCTGGAAGGCTGGGTGCGCGCGATAGACATGCGCGACAAAGAGACCGAGGGCCACACGCTGCGGGTGACGGCGCTGACGCAAAAGCTCGCCAAGGCAATGGGAATTGAAGGCGAAGAGCTCATGCACATTACGCGCGGCGCGCTGCTGCACGATATTGGCAAAATGGCGATTCCCGACGGCATTTTGCTCAAGCCCGGTCCGCTTTCGCCCGAAGAGCGGCTCATCATGCAAAAGCATCCCCAATACGCTTACGAAATGCTCAGCCCCATCAAGTTTTTGCACCCCGCGATTGATATTCCCTACTGTCATCACGAAAAATGGGACGGGAGCGGCTACCCGCGCGGGTTGAAAGGAGAACGGATTCCGCTCGCCGCGCGCATCTTCGCCGTCGCAGACGTGTGGGACGCGCTGACGTCAGACCGCCCTTACCGCAAAGGAATCGCCCCCGCCGAAGTGCGCCGCCAGATTCAAGAGCTGGCAGGGACGCACTTCGACCCGCGCGTGGCGAAGGTCTTTCTCTCGCTCAAGCGAGTAAATTTTTAAGGAAAGTCAGTTCGTCCCGAAGGCTGGATGCGACCCTGCCGCCTTCGGGACGTTTCAAAAGACTTCTCCTGAAATCGGGTTAAGCGCGCCGCCTTTCTAGCGCTTTTCCAAATGATTGCGGCAAAGCGCCAGATGAATTTGCGTCAAACGCGGCTCGTTCCGACTCTTTCCACCTTAAAAGGCGTTTCGTCGGGATTGATTTGCTCGTCGAACTCGCGCGCCGCCAAATGTCCGCTAAACACCGCCTGAGCGATGATGTTCGGCGCTTCGGCGTCGCCGATGACCCGCAGCGATTTGAGTTTGCCTTCCGCCAAAGCGGGCTGCAATTCGCGGTAAAGCGAATCGTTCGGCAGGCGGTCTGTGACCAAAACCGCAGCCTGACACGGCAGCGCCGCCTTCTCCCCCGTCAGGACGTGCGAAATCATTATCGAATCGGGGGCGAGCGCGGCAAACGTATGGAAAGGCAGCGACTTCACGTTAAGCGAAAGCAGCCGCTTGTAAACGCGGTCGCGTTCCAGCGTGTATTCCGTCCATGCGGAAATCGTCGGCGCCGGGGTAACCAGCGAGACCTCAAAGCCGCGCTCGGCGAGCAGTTCCGCCAGAACGCCGCCCATGTAGTAATGGTCGTCGTCGTACACGGCGATTTTTTTAATCCCGTCGGCTTGCGCTTGCTTCAAGCGCGCGGGCAGCTCGCCAGTTTCAGGAAAATCGTCGGGCGTGAAAACGAAAGTCTCTCCCGGCAGCGGGCGCGAAAGATGGCGTCCCACGCCGTCCCGCCGCCATGTCGCGCCGGTGGCGAGAATCACATGCGGCGCGCCTGCTTCCAAAACGTCCTGCGCGGTCACCGGGCTGGAAGGATAGAAGAAAACGTTTTTGAGCTTTTCAATTTGAGCCAGCCGCCAATCAACGACGCGCCGCCATTCCGCCAAGCCCGGCAGCGCCGCTTCGCGCAGCAGCCTTCCGCCCGCCCGGCGATTCGCTTCGACGAGGATGACGCGATAGCCCCGTTGACCGAGCGCGCGCGCCGCCTCTAATCCCGCGGGTCCCGCGCCCACGACGAGAATCTCATCCTCCGATTTTTTCGGCGCAATGAGTTCGGAATGCCAGCCGCGCCGCCATTCTTCGCCCATCGTCGGATTTTGCGTGCAACGAATGGGGACGAGGCGCGTATCGCCCGTGACGCAAATGTTACAGCCGATGCATTCTCGAATGTCTTCCAAACGCCCCTCTTTGATTTTGTTCGGCAAAAACGGGTCGGCGATGGAAGGGCGCGCCGCGCCAATCATATCCATAATTCCGCGCTCGATGGCGGAGGCCATCGCGTCGGGCGAAGTGTAGCGCCCCACGCCGACGACGGGTTTGGTCGTCAGGCTTTTGACGAAGGCGATATATTTTTCCTGATGACCTTCCTTGCCGAAGCGCGAGGTGACGGAATCGTTCGCCCAGTTGGCGATGTTCACGTCCCACAGGTCGGGCAGTTCCGCCAGCATGGAGACAATTTCGCGGGCTTCGCCGTCGTGCCGCATTCCATCCGCGCCGAGCAATTGATCCACCGCGAAGCGGACGGCGACGGCGCAAGTATCGCCGACGGCTTCTTTAGTATCTTCGATGAGCTCGCGGAAGAAGCGGACGCGATTGGTCAGCGAGCCGCCGTATTCGTCGGCGCGATCGTTGTCTTTGGAAAGCAAGTGAAAGGCGAGGGTCAGGTTGTGTCCGGCGTAGCAATAAATAATATCGAAGCCAGCCCTCTTGGCGCGAAGCGCCGCGTTGCGATGCCAGCGGCGCAGCGCTTTGAAATCTTCTTTTGAGGCGGCGCGGCTTTGTCCCGGCTCGAAGCCGCTGCCGCCCATCAGCCCGCGCGAACGCAAATCCAGCGGAGCGGCGCGCGAATACAGGTTGGAGGCGTCGTGTCCGTTATAGGTCAGTTCAATTCCCGCCAGCGCGCCGTGTTCGTGAACCGCCGCGGTCATGAGTTCCAGCGCAGGCAAGTCTTCGTCGCTCCAAATGCGCCCCTCGATGTACGGCGAGAGGTCGCCAGTGTAGTGAATCTCGGTCTCTTCGGTGCAGACCACGCCCCAGCCGCCTTCCGCCTTCATGCCGCGCATGGCAGCCAGACTTTGCGGCATTCGCCAGCCGAAGCCGTTGCAATGCGGAACCTGATAAAAACGGTTGGGCGCGACGACGGGACCAATTTGAATCGGTTGAAACAAAATATCGTAACGGGAGGTCATTGAATGGATTCCTTTAAGGACAGCGAGGGAGATTGGGGAACAAGCGCGCGGCGTATTCTTCGAGCTGCGCGCGTTCTTCAACGGGAAACGTTAACATCAGCGAGAGGACTCGCTCGTCGGAGTCGTTTTGCGCCCAATAGCGAATTTCATACTCGACGTTTGAATTTTGCGCGGAAAATTGATGTAACCGCAGCCCGGAATCGGAGCGGCAGGTTTCGGCGGGTTGATAGCTATCGTAATCGGAGAAAATAATCGCCCAGTTTTCGGGGCTGTAATAAGCGTCGAGGTTCGCGTCTTCGTATCCGCAGGGAAAAATCAACGCTTCGAGATACGCCAATGCGTTTTCGCTCATCCACGAAACAGCCACGCGGCTTTCCATCACGGTATAGGAGCGCTTCCACTCAGAGGAAGAAAAGACGCTTCCTGTAAACGTCAGCGCGCGGTCAATATCTTCCGCCGTCGGCTCGGCGGAGGGACGGCAAACGGGCGAAAGCGGTTCCGCCGTCGGCGAAGCGGAAGGAGTCGGCTTCGGCTTGGGAGAAGAATCAGGCTGCGAAGTCGGGGTTGGGGCGGACGCGGGGAGCGCTCCGCACGCCAGCGAAAAAAATAAGAACAAGGGAAAGAGAAGGGAACGTTTGCTCATGGCGAATCTCCGTTTTTATACGCGCAAAGCGGCGTGATATAATAAGGACGTTTGCAACATTTCACGCAACGCCGCCGACTGAATTATAAAGCAGGCGGCATGGAGATTATTTCATGGCAGACCCCCGAGTCGTAAAATTCGCGGAAACGCTGGTCAGGCATTCGGCGCGCGTGCAGCCCGGCGACCGCGTTTTAATTGAAGCCACCACCGCCGCCGAGCCGTTGGCGCGCGAATTATATTTGAAAATCCTGGAAGCCGGCGGAAACCCCGTCCCCCTGTTGCAGCTGCCCGATATGTTCTTCCCCGGGCACGAAGACTTGCTGACGATGAAAGGCGGCGACGCGCAGCTGGATTTCGTCCCGCCGCTGCACCAGATGGCTTACGAAACGTTTGAATCGCGCATCCGCGTTCACTCCGCCACAAACACGCGCTCGCAGACCAATATGGACGCCGCCCGCGCGCAGCGACGCGGCAAAGCCGCCGGCGTGATCACCGCCGCGCAAATGCGGCGCGGGGCGGAAGGCGTCTTCAAATGGGTGACCACCCTCTACCCCACCGAAGCGTACGCCCAGGAAGCCGGCATGAGCCTGACGGAATACGAAGATTTCGTCTTCGGCGCGATGCACGCAAACGAGGACGACCCCATCGCCTTTTGGAAACAGGTGCAAACTGAACAGCAAAAAGCGGTGGATTTTATGAAGAACAAAAATCAAGTCGTGCTGCGCGGACCGAATGTGGATTTGACCCTCTCGGTGCGCGGGCGCGTCTTCCTGAATTCTTGCGGAACGCATAACATGCCCGACGGGGAAATTTACACCGGTCCCGTCGAGGATTCGGTCAACGGCTGGGTGAAGTTCACCTATCCCGCCATTTACGGTAGCGTCGCCGTCGAAGGCGCGGAGCTGACTTTCAGCAACGGGCGCGTGACGCGAGCGACGGCGGAGAAGAACGAAGACTATCTGCTAAAAATGCTGGAATCAGACCCCGGCGCGCGCTATCTGGGCGAGTTCGCCATCGGCACGAACTTCGACATTAACAAATTCACCGGGCAGATTCTCTTCGACGAGAAAATCGGCGGCTCGTTCCACATGGCGTTGGGCGCGGGCTATCCCGAAACCGGCTCGAAGAATCATTCCGCCATTCACTGGGATATGATTTGCGACATGCGCAAAGATTCCGAAATTCTCGTGGACGGCGAGCTGCTGTATAAAGACGGGAAGTTTATGATTTAGGCGAATGGACAAAGCCGCAACATGGAAAAGCGCGGAGGTCTTCCTCCGCGCTTTTTTATTCGGACTTACACAAGCTCTGTTTTAACAAAGCGGCGGCTTCCGCGCTCACCGTTTCGCGGCGGATGAAGTCGGTCGTCAGCTCGCAGGCTTGCATGCGCAAGAATTTATCAACGGAAACTAACCGCGAGAGGCTGCGGATTTTCTCCATGTCGCCGAGTTTCGCGGCGGCTTGCAGGAAAGGCGTCCATTCCAACGGGTCTTCGGGATAGTAACCGGCTTGCAAAGCCTTATCCAGCAATTTTGGAATTTTTTCCCACTCGCCGCGCTGACGAGCAAGGTCGGCTTGTTCGTAGTAATAGCACCAATTGGGCCCGGGGTCTTCGCCGAAGACTTCGACGGGCAGGGTCTTGAATTCGCCTTCTACGATGACGTTCTCCAGGCGGGAATGGGGCGCGACCAAAAACAGGCGGGGGTGATCGGCTGGGGAGAGCTCAACCGCTTGCCCGTTGATGAATCGCGCGCAGCCGTCCGGCTGAGATTGAACGATGAGCAAAATGTTTCCCATATCGCGCGTCATATAATTGCCGCGTCCAGTCGGTTCTTCCACGCCCGTATCAGTGAGAATTTGCATCAGCACGCCTTCCGTTAAAATTTGCGCGGGGAGTTTAATTTCAACCGGGATTTGCGCCTGCTTTTCGGGATAATAAATAAAATTGGCGGGACCCCATACAAAGTAATCTTCGCTTAACACGGCGTTGGGATAAGAGACGAAGAGCGTCGTTCCCGGCTGGATGTGGGGCGCGCGCCAGGCGACCTGCCGCCAAAAGTTGCGCGTGGCTTCCGTCTCGACGACGGCTTTGACGGCGTTGGCGTAATGAGTCGCCGCCGCGATTCCCACCAGCAGGGCAGCCGCCCACGCGCGCAGCGCACGGCTGGAAAATTTATCGCTCAGCGCAGCGAAGAGTATCCCCGTCCCGACGGAAGAAGCCAGCGCGTAGCGCGAATAATCGGGAAAGACGATATGGCGATTGACCATGACGACGGGCAGCAGTCCGGCGATGATCGCCGTAAAGGCGACAAAGTAAACCTCGCCGTCAGGGGCTTCGCTGAACGGTTCTTCACGCCGCAATTTGCTCAAAGCGAGAGCGATGGTCGCCCCCGCCAGCAAAGCGACGCAAAACGCGAATAGCGCTTCGCGCAGCCGCAGCGGGAAGGCGATGACGTACAACGGATAAATCCACGCCACGAGGGCGACGTTGAGCGCGTCTTGAATCAAATAATTCAACTGCCACAACGCGGTCAGCGGGGAACGGAAGAGCGCGGAAACTTGCAATCCCACGTCGGTGGCTTTGCGGGCTGATTCAAAGAAAAACAGCCGCCAGACGAGGAATCCGCCCGCGCTTAACGTAAAAGGCAAAAAGGCTCTCAACGCGGAGACGGCTCGCGCAAGAATCGTTTTTTGGCGCGCGCGCCAAGCCAAAACCAGAACCGCCGCAAGGCGCAGCGCCTCGAAGCCGATAAAGTATTCCACCAGACCGAGATAAACCCAGCCGAGCAGAATCGAAAGGGAAGCGGATCCCCAGCGCGCGGCTCCGGTTTCCGCGCGAAGCGCTTTCACCGTGAGCGCGACGGAGAACATGCCGCAAGCAAGGCTGAAGATTTGCGACTGATAGTCAATGGGATTGACCTGCGAAAGAAAGCCGGGGTAGAGTAAAAACAAAACGGACGCAAAGAAGTGATTGACGCGGTTCTTTTCCCACAGTTGTTCCAACAGCCAGAACAAGCCCAGCGCGCTGAGAACGCGAAAGAAATACGCGCTGAGATGGTAAGGGTAGGGCTTCAATCCAAAAGCGGAGAACGCCGCTTCCATCAGGTAGCCGCGCAACGGGCGGTCTATGCGATAGACTTCATGGAAGATTTTCGCGCCTCCGGCGTGCGCGTCGAACATTAAATACCAATCGTCGTATTGATAGCCGATTTTATGCGCCAGCGGCAGGTAAACAAGCGCCGCCATGGCGAACAAAACCAGCGCAATAAACCAGTTTCTTTTCAGCATACTCCATCCTTGAAGCGTTTACTCGTCTCCGAAAGAGATTCCGATGCTGCGCGCGGTAAGGACCGCGTCGCTATCGAGCCGCACTCGCTTGGGAACGGCGAGCGCCTCTTCCAGCGCGACGTCGGTAATTTCGCCGTTCCATAGCGCCACCATGCGGTCAAACCCGCCGCGCGCGGCAAGACGCACCGCGGCGGAGCCGTAGCGCGTGGCGAGCCAGCGGTCAAAGGAAGTGGGCGTGCCGCCGCGCTGTAAATGTCCCAGCACGGTGACGCGCGATTCAAAGCCCTGCGATTCGGCGTATTCCGCCACCGTCTGACCGATTCCGCCCAAACGCGGGACGTACACCTCGTCGCCTTTGCGGGAAAAGACCTGCTCGCCGCCCTGAGGCTTGGCGCCTTCGGAAACGGCGATGACGCTGAACAGGCTGCCGCGTTCCGCCCGCTGACGAATGCGCTTGATGATATGTTCAAACTTGAAGGGAATTTCGGGGATGAGAATGACGTCCGCCCCGCCGGAGACCCCGGCTTGCAAGGCGATGAAGCCCGCGTCGCGCCCCATCAATTCCACCACCATCACGCGGTGATGCGATTCGGCGGTGGTATGCAGGCGGTCAATGGCTTCGGTGGCGATGTTGAGCGCGGTGTCGTAACCGAAGGTGATTTCCGTGCCGCCGACGTCGTTGTCAATTGTTTTGGGGACGCCGATGCAGCGCGCGCCGCGTAGCGCCAGCTCGTGCGCGATGCGCAGGGTCCCGTCGCCGCCCAACACCAGCAGCGCGTCGAGTTCCATTTTTTGAACGGCGGCGAGAATTTCATCCGAAACGTCTATGACGACTTCACGCCCGTCGCGGATAATTTTGCGGGCGAAAGGGTTGCCGCGATTCGCCGTTCCGAGAATGGTGCCGCCGCGCGGCAGGATTCCGCGCACTTCGTTTCTGCCCAAGGGGACGACGCCGCCCTCTTGTAGAAAACCGTCAAAGCCGTTCTTAACCCCCACGACTTCGCATTGATAAACGTTAATAGCGGTTTTGACCGCCGCGCGAATGACGGCGTTCAATCCGGGCGCGTCCCCGCCGCCGGTGAGGATTCCGATTTTTTTCATGGCTGCGCCTCCTTACGCTAATCATACATCAGGAAGGCGAAAAACGGTTTCCCTAAAACTTAAAAACCAGCCGCAAACTTATCTTTAAACGCGACGCCGCGCTCATCGCAAATGGGCGCAGACCTGCGAGGTTGTTGAGGCGCTCACAGCGTTGAGCGGGGCGTAAAATCCGCTATGAGCCAGCCTTCTTGCAAAACGAGCCTCCGAGCCGCGCGGCTCGGAGGCTCGCTCCATTTACAACTACTTGACCAGGTTTCTCAACACCGTATGGAGTATTCCTCCGTTGCGGTAATAATTCACTTCCACTTCGGTATTGAGCAGCGCCGTCGCCTTAAACTCGACGACCTTGCCATCGGTCTTTTTCGCCTTCACGGTCGCTTCGCTTTGCGGCTGGACGTCATCATCTAAGCCCTCAATGTCAAACGTCTCGCTGCCGTCCAAGCCAAGCGTTTCGGCGTTCTGCCCGTTTTGGAAACGCAGCGGCAAAATTCCCATGCCGACCAGATTGGAACGGTGAATGCGCTCGAACGACTCGGCGATGACCGCCTTCACGCCTTGCAGCATGGGACCCTTCGCCGCCCAGTCGCGGCTAGAGCCCGTGCCGTATTCCTTGCCCGCCAGCACAATGGTCGGAATCCCCGCTTCCTGATATTTCATCGCCGCGTCGAAGATAGGCATAACCTGACCATTTGCGGCGGACGATTGACCGTCGTCCGCAAAGAACTGCGTCCAATTGCCTTCCTTCGGGGCGACGAGCAAATTCTTCAAGCGGATGTTGGCGAACGTGCCGCGCGCCATCACCAAATCGTTGCCGCGCCGCGAACCGTAAGAGTTGAAATCCTTCGGCTGAACGCCGCGCTCTTGCAGGAACTTCCCCGCCGGCGAATCGGCGGCGATGTTGCCCGCCGGCGAGATGTGGTCGGTGGTGATGGAATCGCCGAACAAGCCCAGTACGCGCGCGTTCCGAATCGGCTGAATACGCGGCACGTCCAGCGTGACCGATTGGAAGAACGGCGGGTGATGAATGTACGTCGAGTCTTCGCTCCACTCGAACAAATCGCCTTCCTTCACTTCGATTTCTTTCCACATCTCCGAGCCGGAGAACACGTCGGCGTATTTCTCCTTGAACATCTCTTGCTTCACATGCGCGGCGATGAGATCGCTAATTTCCTTCTGCGTGGGCCAAACGTCCTTCAAGAAGACAGGTTCGCCGTCCGCGCCCACGCCGAGCGGCTCGTTGTTCAAATCAATGTCCACCGTGCCAGCCAGCGCATAAGCCACGACGAGCGGCGGCGAGGCAAGGAAGTTCGCCTTCACCAGCGGATGCACGCGCCCTTCAAAGTTGCGGTTGCCGGAAATGACCGCCGCGGCGACCAAATCGGCGCCTGTGACGGCTTTGGCGACTTCCGCCGGCAGCGGGCCCGAATTGCCGATGCAGGTGGTGCAGCCGTAAGCGACGACGTTAAACCCAAGCGCGGAAAGCGGCTCCAGCAGCCCCGCCTGTTTGAGATACTCCGTAACGACCGTCGAGCCGGGCGCGAGCGAAGTTTTGACGTACGGCTTGACCTGCAAGCCCTTCTCGACGGCTTTCTTTGCGACCAAGCCCGCCGCAATCAACACCGAAGGGTTGGAAGTGTTCGTGCAGGAAGTAATCGCCGCGATGACCACCGCGCCGTGCTTCATCGGCATTGAACCGCCGTTCGCGCCGAACGTCGCTTCGCGGTTTAAGGCTTCGCCCGAAAGCTCGTATCCGCGCTCTTTCACGGGAGCGGTCAGCGCCTTACGGAAGGTCTCTTTCATCGCCGCCAGCGCCACTCTATCTTGCGGGCGTTTCGGTCCCGCGAGGGAAGGCTCGACCGAAGCGAGGTCCAGTTCGAGGACGTCGGTAAATTCGGGGTCGGGGCTGTGCGCTTCGCGGAAGAGTCCCTGCGCGCGCGCGTAGGCTTCCACCAGCGCCACCTGCTCTTCGGAGCGGCCCGTCAGGCGCAGATAGCGCAGCGTCTCTTCATCCACGGGGAAGTAGCCCATCGTCGCGCCGTATTCGGGCGCCATATTGGCAATCGTCGCGCGGTCGGTCAGCGACATATTGTTCAGCCCTTCGCCGTAGAACTCGACGAATTTATCCACCACGCCCTTCTTGCGGAGCATTTGCGTCACGGTGAGGACAAGGTCGGTGGCGGTCACGCCTTCTTTAAGTTTGCCGTAGAGTTTGAAACCAATCACGTCGGGCAGCAGCATATCCATCGGTTGACCGAGCATCACGGCTTCGGCTTCGATTCCGCCCACGCCCCAGCCGACCACGCCGAGACCGTTAATCATGGTGGTATGCGAATCGGTGCCGACGAGGGTATCGGGGAAGGCGAGCAAGCCTTCCGCAGTCTCTTTGGTCATCACCACGCGGGCGAGATGTTCCAGATTGACCTGATGCACAATGCCGGTCATGGGCGGCACGACGCGGAAATTGCTGAACGCTTTTTGCCCCCATTTGAGGAACTCATAGCGCTCGCGGTTGCGCTGAAATTCCATTTCCGCGTTGCGGTTAAGCGCGTCCGGCGCGGCGAAGAAATCAATTTGAACGGAATGGTCAATGACCAAATCCACCGGAACGAGCGGGTTAATTTTCTTCGGGTCGCCGCCCAGTCGGGCGACGGCGGCGCGCATGGCGGCGAGGTCCACGACGGCTGGCACGCCCGTGAAGTCCTGCATCACCACGCGAGCAGGCAGAAAAGGAATGCCGGGGCGGGCGCCTTGCGGCTTCCACGCGGCGATGTTCTTCACGTCGTCTTGGGTGATTTCGCGGTCGTTGCATTGCCGCAGCGCGGCTTCGAGCATGACGCGAATCGAATAGGGCAGTTTGGCGAGACGGGTCAAGCCCGCCTTTTCCAGCGCGTCCAGGCGATAGAAGACGTACTTCTTTTCGCCGACTTGCAATTCGCCGCGGGCATTAAAAAAATCTTTCATCGGATACTCCTTTTGGTATGAGATGTTGCGCCGCGCTCGGCGGCGCGCTCACGCCACAAGCGAAGAACACAAAGGAGCGCCTTTGATATCCTTATGTACTGTGGTGGAATGAACAAGGGAATTTTTTACGGAACGGGCTTACAAATTTAATTCCTGTTTGAGCGAATCGAACAAGCGTTTTTTCTCGTCCTCCGGTAAAAAGGCGGCTTGAGCGGCGCGCAAGACGCTCTCTTTCAGCGCGGAGATGGACAAGCCCAACTCCTGATGAGCCAGCTGATGTTCGCGTGAGAGGGTGATGCGCGAGACGCTGGGGTCGTCGGTGTTAATGGTGAAGTTTATGCCGGCTTGCGCCATGCGCGGCAGGGGATGTTCCGCCAGCGTCTTCACCACGCCGGATTGCACGTTGCTGGTGACGCACACTTCAAAAGTCGTGTTGCGTTCTTTCGCCAGCGCGACGATGGATTCGTCTTCGACGACGCGCACGCCGTGACCGACGCGCTCCGCGCCGAGCTTTTCAATCGCCTCGCGGACGTTTTGCGCGGGTCCCCATTCGCCCGCGTGGATGGTCACATGCAAGCCTGCCTGCCGGGCTTCCTTAAAAAAATCGTAAAACGGGGCGGCGGGAAATTCCGCCTCGTTGCCCGCCAAATCCATGCCGCACACGCCGTCCTTAATGTGGTCCGCCGCCAGCCAAGCCACCTGTTCCGCCAGTTCGGGGCTTTCGTGCCGATTGACCGAGACAATCAGCCCGACTTTGACTTTAAACTCGCGCGCGGCTTCTTTCGCGCTGCTAATCACCCAGTCCATCACGTCGTGCAGAGGGAAGCCTTCGGCGCGGCTGAGAGCGACGGGCGTAAAGCGCAATTCCATGTAGCGGATGTTGTCCTTGGCGGCGTCTTCGACGGCTTCCTGCGTGACGCGGTGAATCACGTCCGGCGATTTATAAAACAGCCGCAGCGTCTTAAATTTTTCCAAAAAGTTGGTGAACGTTTGCGGGTCTTTGTCCTGCACCTGCACCAGACCGCTCAGGTTGAACATGCTGGCTGGCACAGTCACCCCGTGCTGGCGCGCCACATCGAGCATGGTGGTCAAACGCAAAGAGCCTTCCAAATGGCGATGCAACTCGACTTTTGGAAGGGCGGCGAACTGGTTAAACGGGGTGGTGTCGCTGCGGAACAAAACGCCTCAAAATTGGCTAGACTAAAATTCTACGCGCGGCGGGAAAAAACGCTGATGAGACAAAAGGACTAATGCCGCCTTCGTTTTTTCTTTCCGCCGCCGCTGCCGGCGGAGGCCTGCGCGGGCTGAGGCGCGGCGGCTTCGCTTTCAACGGAGCTTTCCGCCGGGGCGACGACGATTCGGCGCGGGCGGGCGGCAAAGGCGCGCCCGATGACCGATTCGCGCACGTCTTCCAGCAATTGCTGGAACATCTCGGAAGCCTGCGCCTTATATTGTACCAGCGGGTCGCGTTGAGCGTAAGCCTCCAGGCCGATGGAAACGCGCAGCGCTTCGACTTTGGTGAGGTATTCGACCCACAGTTCAGAAAACGCGCCCAGCAGTAATTGACGGCGTCCTTCGTTCAAAACGTACCAGCCGATGGCGTCGATTAATTTCCGCCGATGCTCTTCGCTCAGGCTGGCAGGCGGCTCGTTGAGTTTTTCTTCGCCGAAGAGAACGCGCGCCGCTTCGCCGAAATCCGCCAGCCGCGAAGCGTTCATGCTCAGGCGCTCGTATTCCACCTGCCCCAGCGCGGCGCGCAGCTCGTCTTCCGCCCGGTCGAGATGATTCATCACGTCTTCTTTTATCTCGTCCGCTTCTCTGCCTTCGAGCAATTGCGCGGCGAAGAAGACGTAAGAGAAGCGCGTATAAACCTGTTTGACTTGCTTGTGCGTGCGCGGGTCGAAGCCGGCGCGGACTCCCTGAGTCAGGTTGAGCAGCAGGCGCAGTTTATCTGAATCGTCGGAAACGGAATCGCGTTGCAGCAGGGCTTCAAGGTCGCGGGCAATCTGGCTGGCGAGGCGTTCTTTCTTGCGGGCAAGCCCCTCGCGGGCGGCGGCGCGCACAACGCCTTCCAGCTCGTCCCATTCGGCGGGCAGCGGGCTGGGCAGCGAAGGCGGTTCGCCGATGCGATTGGCAATCGCCCCAATCAGGCGCGCCGCGTAAATCGCCGTGATTTGCCGCGCGACGATTTCTTGAATATCATCTTTCGCTTCTTCGGGGTTTTCGCTGAGCGCGCGGAGCAGCTCGTTATTGGGCTTGATTTGCAAACGAGTCAGCGCGTTGATTTCTTCCAGAATCTTTTGCAGGCGGGGCTGCTCATCCAGGTCGCGCAAGGTTTGGAAGTAGGCGTCCAGCGCGTCTTCGCGTTCCGTCAATTGCGCTTCGAGCGCTTCGCCCGTTTTTTCAATCAGCGTTTCAATCGCGCGTTCGGCGTGCGCCGCTTCGGCTTCGACGGCGCGGGAGGCGACGCTCAACGTCGCGCTTTTGAGGTCTTCGCCCTGCATTTCTTCCAAAATCAGTTTGAAGCCGTAAGAGGGGAAGAGCCCCTGCAGCCCTTCCAAGGGCGGCTGCGCCTGGTCGAGCCAGGCAATGAAACGCCAGAAGCCTTCTTCGTCTTTGACGCTGAGTTGCACGCGCTTGGCGACTTCGGCTTCCAGCATTTCGGCGACGTCTTCGCTTAAATCCTCTTTGACGAAGATTTTGTCGCGCTGGGCGTAAATTTGCTGGCGCTGTTTGTTGAGGACGTCGTCGTATTCCAACAAGTGTTTGCGGACGTCAAAGTTCGCGCCTTCGACGCGGGTTTGCGAGCCTTCGATAATGCTGCTGACGAGGCGCACTTCCAACGGGAGCGAATCGTCCACGTTGAGGCGCTGCATCAGGTTGTTCACCTGGTCGCCGCCGAACATGCGCATCAGGTCGTCTTGCAGCGAGAGGTAAAAGCGCGAGGAGCCGGGGTCTCCCTGGCGGGCGGCGCGTCCGCGCAACTGGTTGTCAATGCGTCGCGCTTCGTGCCGCTCCGAGCCGATGACGTGCAAGCCGCCCAGTTGCTTGACGCGCTCCATGTCCTCGAAATATTTGAGGAAGAGTTTGACTTCCGCTTCGTAAATGCCGTAATCGGAAGTTTCCACTTTGAGCAAGGCTTGGCGGCGCTCTTCCAGAGTCATGTCAAACGGGTCTTTGTAGCCTGCCTTGCCCAAAACGCGATTGACCGCCGCGACGACCTCTTCGGCGAGTTCGCCGCCGAGTTTGATATCCACGCCGCGCCCCGCCATGTTGGTGGCGATGGTGACCGCGCCAAACGCGCCCGCGCCGGCGATGATTTGCGATTCTTCGGTGTGTTTGCGCGCGTTTAAGACCTGATGCGGAACTCCGCCCTGGGCGATTGCTTTCAAACGCTCCGCCGCCGAATCGGGCAGTTTGAGCAGAGTCAACAGCGTTTGGAGGTTGTTCGGCTCTTCGGGGTTAATGCTCGTCAGCCCGTGCGGCATGATGAATTTTCGCAGCGCGTCGGGAGTGATTTTTTCCAGCGGCTCGTTAAACGGCGCGAGTTCGGGAATCAGCCGCCCGTCTTCTTCGAGGTTTTTCGCGTTCAGGTAAGCGTTGCGGACAAGCAAGACTTGCATCAGCCTTCGCACGGGTTCGGCTTTGAGGCGGCCCGACAGCCTGTCGGAAGATTCGACGGAGGTCGTGCCGACCAGCAGCGGGCGGCCCAGCGCGTGATAGCGGATAATTTCGGCGACGATGGCGCGCAGTTTCGCTTCCGCCGTGCGATAAATCACGTCGGGGTAATCTTTTCTTTTGTAAAAAATTTTTCCGCTGCCGTCTTTGGCGACGTAGTAGGAATACGAGTAGCCCTCTTCGTCCTTGTCTTTGCGCTCTTCGAGAGTCGCGTCCGCCCGCAGCGATTGATATTCCAGGTTGGTCGGGACGGGCATGACTTCGATTTTGTAAATCTTGTTAAATTCCTCCGCTTCAGTGAGGGCGGTGCCGGTCATGCCCGCCAGCTTTTGATACATGCGGAAGTAGTTTTGCAGGGTGATGGTGGCGTAGGTGACGTTTTCCGGCTCGACCTTCACGCCTTCCTTCGCTTCCACCGCCTGATGCAAGCCGTCGCTCCAGCGTCTGCCGGGCATGAGCCGCCCGGTGAATTCGTCCACGATAATCACCTTGCCGCCTTGCACGAGGTAATCCTTGTTGCGATGGAACAGGAATTGCGCGCGGAGCGCCTGCTGCAGGTAGCCCATCAGCCGCGCCTGTTCGGGGTTGAGGTCTTCGGGGCGGTCGGGGTCGAGCAGTTGAACGCCGAGCAGCGCTTCGACGCGGCTCATCCCCGTTTCGGTGATGTTCACGCTGCGGTTCTTTTCGTCAATATCCACGTCTTCGGGTTTGAGCTGCTTGACGACCTGCGCCATGACTTTGTATTCTTCCAGGTCGCCCGAAGCGGGGCCGGAGATAATCAGCGGGGTGCGGGCTTCGTCAATCAGCACATTGTCCACTTCGTCCACGATGGCGTAATAATGCCCGCGCTGGACTCTATCGCTCAGGCGGTACGCCATGTTGTCGCGCAGATAGTCGAAGCCGAATTCGGAATTGGTGCCGTAGGTGACGTCGGCGCGATAGGCTTCGGCGCGTTCGACCAGCCGCAGGTTGTGTTGGTCTTCGTGGGGCGATTCGCGGGTGAAATCCACCAGGAAGGCTTTTTTGCCGTTTTCGGTCGCCGCCGCCATTTGCAGCACGCCGACGCTTAAGCCCAGCGCGTGATAAATAGGCGCCATCCAGCGAGCGTCGCGCCGCGCGAGATAATCGTTCACGGTGACGAGGTGCACGCCGCGCCCGGTCAGCGCGTTGAGATAAACGGGAAGAGTCGCCACGAGGGTTTTGCCTTCGCCGGTTTTCATTTCGGCAATCGCCCCGCCGTGCAACACCGCGCCGCCGATGAGCTGCACGTCGTAGTGCCGCAAGCCAATCGTCCGTTTGGAAGCTTCGCGGACGGCGGCGAAGGCTTCGGGCAGAATTTCATCCAGCGCCTGCTGTTCGGCGCGCTGAAGTTCCTTTTCGTCTTCGAAGCCGTGAACGGCGGTTTGAATCCGCGCTTTGAATTCTTCGGTCTTCGCGCGCAGCGCCTCGTCGGAGAGTTTTTCAAATTCGGGTTCAAGGGCGTTCACCCGCGCGACGACGTCGGAGAATCTTTCCGTCGTCTTTTTGGTCGGGTCGCCGCTAAAGAGTTTGACAAAGTTTTTGAGCATACAATCCCTTTCAGGGGAGGGATTATAGCATGAGGCGGAGGGCGCGAGGTTTGAATCTGGTTAATGTTTGGGCGGACGGGAAAGTCGTTTCCTCGCCCTTTTATTTCGCTTTACAAACGCGATAAAGAAGAAACCATGACTGACTTAAAAAATCTCATAGGAATACAGCGGAATTTCCATCTCCTGCGGGGTCAAGCCGCCGTGATGTCCGAAATATTTCTGCTCGTATTTGCCTTTTTCATACCACCAGACCGCTTCGTAACGATACGGCAAAACGACCAAATTACCCACGCGCTCGCGGAAGCGTTTTGAGATTCTTTGCCCAAAATAGCCTTGCTCAATCAGCGCCTCCGTCTTGACGACGTCCGCCCGACCTTGCAACCTTTTGGCGAGGAATTCCCTCGCCTCGTCGAGCAGGTCGTCCTTGAGGTAGAGGAACATATCGCGCGCCGAGCCGGCAGGGACGAGCCAATCGCCCTTACGATTCTTCTTGAGAAAGCGTTCAAAGCCTTTGAAATCACGGTCAAGGTTGAGGTAAACCGTTCGCTGCGGCGAAACTTCGCTCACGCCGTGGTCGGCGGTCATCAAAAAGAGAACGTTCTTTCCGCGCTGGAAAATCCGCTCAAAGTAGTATTCCATCGTCAGCAGGAAGGTTTCAATTTCCGCTTCGGTCTGCGGCGCTTCAGGTCCGTATTCGTGCGCGAGGGAATCTATCTTGTCGAAATACAGATTGAGGTAAGCTGGCTTCTTGCGCTCTTCCAGCAGCGCCTCCATATTGACCAACGCTTCGGAGAGAGTCTTAAACCCGCGAAACTCCGCGCCCTTCATCGCTATTTTGCCGTATGTGGAAGGGGTGTATTCGCGCAGCCCGAAGCAATACGAATCCACGCCCATTCGCGTCAATTCGGGGTAGAGAACGCTTTTGGGATACAGGCTCTCCGGCTTGACCTTTTTCTTATCGAGCGTGTCGCGTTCTTTCGTCCCCGCGTAGGAAAACAACAGCGGGGCGACGACGGCGTCCACGCGCGGCTCATAGTAATACCATTCATACAAGCCGCTCTCGCCGACGGGCAGCCCCGTGTGAAAGGCGGTGACGTGCGCGGCGGTGGTGGATGGGAATTGCGAGGTCAGCTTCTCGATTTTGCCGCGCTTTGCCATGCGTTGAAGAAACGGCGCGTCCTGAAAGCGCTCGAAAAAGCGCCAGCCGAAAGCGTCCACGAGGAACGCGACGACGGCGTCGTATTGTTGAGAGGCGAACGCCTGTTTAATTCGGTTGGGAATTCCAGCGAAGCCGCCGAAATCGTAGCGGGGTCTGACGAAAGCGGGGTTCATGGCTTTTGCCCACACGCGCTACTTCATCATCCGCGCCGCGCGGCGGCCAATCTCCACCGCGAAGTTGGTGCCTCTATCCCACGGGTACACCTGACTCATCGAAGCGAAATACAGCCCCTCAATAGGAGTCTGAATGGGCGGAATGTTCTTCGAGTGATTCACCAGCGGGACCGGTTGGGCGTAGGCGGTTTTATGCACCCAAACTTTATTGATCCATTCGCGCTTGAAATCCGGGTTGAATTTCTGAAAGGCGGGGATAAAACGTTCCAGCAGTTCTTCTTCGCTCATCGAGAAGTATTCGTGACCGAGCTCAAGGTAATCGCCCGCGTAGACGATATGGTCGCCGCCGAAATTTTCCGCCGAAAGGTAATTGGTGTGTTCCACCAGCGCGAGGAAGGGATAGCCCTCCTCCTTCGGCACATTGAACCAGTAATAGCCCTCTGTGGAAAGTTGACGCTTCAGCGAGAGGGTCATCACCACCGCGCCCATAGATTTCAGTCGCAGAAGCCCTTTCAGATACTCTTCCGGCAAATCGGGACAAAGTTTCGCCAGCGCGCCGGGAGAAAGCGTGACCAGAACTTTATCGAACGTTTCATCGTCCACCTGCAAGCCCGCGGCGCTTTTGCAAACGGTCTGAACGTTCGCTCCAAAGCGGAACGCTACGCCCATCGCGGCGAGGCGCTCGGCGAACATATCGGCGAAACGTTGAAAGCCGCCCTCAAAGGCGCCCAGCCGCGTGGTGCGCGCGTGCATCCGCGCCCAAAACCACGCCATGTTCACGTCTCGATAATAGGGGCCGAACTTGCCCACCAGCAGCGGCTTCCACATTTGCTCGTAGACTTGCCTGCCGGCATATTTGAGCATCCACTCTTCGGCGGTGAATTTTTCCAGCGCGCGCCAGTTTTTGGTCAGCCGCAAATACAGCCCTACCAGCCCAAAACGGAGCTTGTTGATTCCGAACCCCAAGCCGGGAAAGAGCAGCGCTTTGAGAATCGAATCGAAAGGATACCACTTGCCGCGATAGAACATCACCGTGAACGGGCGCGGGAAGAGAACCTGATTTTCCCAACCCAGCTCGCGGATCAGCCCCAGCATTTCCGAATCGCTTTGAAACCAGTGATGATAAAACTTCTCCACCGACCATTTCCAATGCGGCTCTTTAAAGCCGCTGGCGAGCCCGCCGGGAAAGGGCGCCGCCTCAAAGACCGTCACGGCGTGGCCCGCTTTCCTTAAATCATAAGCGGCAGCCATGCCGCCGAACCCCGCTCCGATGATTGCGATGTTCATTCATGCTCCGAAAATTTTTATTTTTTGTCCTCGCGTTCCAACCTTGCCGCAAGGGCTTTAAGTTTACCCCACTCCTGACGGATAGCGTACATCAGCGCCAGCGTCTTCAGCCAGCGCGGTTTGCATTGCGGGTCGCTTGCCAGCGTCTCGAAGATTTTCAGCGCCGCGTCGTCGGTTCGACGGGCTTTGGCGAATTCTTCCGCCGTTTTTTCCAGCGCCGCGAAATCCGGGCGCGGATTCTTCGCGCGCGCTTCCTGCAATTTTCGCGTGACGTGTTTCAGGGCGTTCTCCAAATCCTCCATGAGAAACGGCTTGGTCAAATAAGCCAGCGCCCCCAGCGTTTCCGCCGCGTTGAGCGTAATCGGGTCGTTTTCGGCGGAGATGAAGACGCAAGCCATATCGGGGAACATTTGGGAAATTTTGCTGAGCGCGGTCAAACCGTCCATCTCCGGCATGTTGACGTCGAGCAAGAGGACGTCGGGGCGCGATTCCCGCGCCATTTCCACCGCCTGCCGCCCGTTAGACGCGATGGCAACCACTTCAAAATCCTCGAAGTTGGAAAGCATCAAGCGCGTATTGCGGCGGGTCTCCTGAACGTCGTCGGCAATCAGCACGCGCCATTTTCTGGCAGAAGGATTCATAGCGCGCCTCCAATTTCAAGTATAACCGAAGCCCCCCCGTCGCCAATAGCCCGTATCGGGGAATGTGACGGCTTTATCAGAATCAGGACAAAAGGCGTAGCGCGAGATTCTTGCCCTGCCTGCGCCAGCGCCGCAGGCACAGGTGAGCCTCTCGAAGGGGTTCTCGCCTTTGACGCAAACGCCCCCAGATATGGGGAGCGACATGAATCCCCGTTCGGGGACGATGTGTCGCGGTACGGACGCCCATATCTGGATTGTCGGAATAATTCGGAAAAGCACAAAAAGAAAAGGATGGGCGGGATTTTCAGAATAGCCGCGTGGAAAGCGGGGTAAAGACGTTCCGTTTATTCCGTCTATTCCGTTAAGAAACGATCGCCGTAACGCGCGTTAGCCGGCTTCGGCGCGCAGCGAGTCGCTCCAACGGATTCCCTCGCGCGCCATGTAATACGCGCCCAGCAAAGTGACGGGCAGCCACAAAGCGACGTGCAGCGTCAGGGTGTATCCCGCCGCCGTCGCCTGCGGGACCCCATAAGCGGAAAGGACCGCGATCCCCGGCGCGTCAAACGTGCCGATGTAGCCCGGCGCGGAAGGTATCGTGGTGGCGAGATTGACAATGCCGTTCATCAGCATCAGCGCGAAGAAGGAGACCTCAAAATCGAAAGCGTGCATCACAAACCAGTATTTGCCCGTCTCCAACAGCCAGATGACGACCGAAGTGAAGAAAACCATCAAGACGTTCAGGGGCGAACGCAGCGAGGCGAGACCTTCCAAAAATTTATGCGCCACGCCGCCGACCTTTTCGCGCAAGGCGGAGGGAACAAAGCGGGCGATGAACCATTCCGTCAACCGCAGCGAAGTTTGGGGGAACATCGCCGCCAGCAAAAAAGCCAATAACGCGCCGAGAAAAACTCCCGTGCCGTAAAGCGCGACCTGTTGAATGTTGCCCACAAAGCCCGATTCGCCCGTCAGCTTCGCCAGTTCGGGCAGATTGACGAAGACGAACGCCAGCATCACCACGCCGTCGAAGATACGCTCGACGACGATGGTCGCCAGCGAAGCGGAAACCGAAACGCCCTCCCTGCGCTTGAGGATGACGGCGCGCAAAACTTCTCCCGCCCGCGCAGGATAGATGTTATTGCCCATGTAGCCGATGGCCGTAACCGGGAACATGGTCTTCGTCGGTATCTCTTTGATCGGTTTGAGAAGGTAATGCCAGCGCCACGCCCGCGCCCACACGCCGACGAAATACACCAGCACGCCGGGAATCAGCCAAAAATAGTTCGCCCGCTTGACCGTCTCCCAAAAGTCGCCCAGGCGCAGCCCGCGCAGCGCCAGCCACAAGAAAAGGACGCTGACGAGAACGCCTAGCCAGAATTTCCAATTGGTCAGTTGTTTTTTCATAAGCAGGATTGTACCAAAGGCGGGCGGCGATTGGCTTCGAACGGCGCGATTCAGCCGACGCGCCGTCCCCCTCCGCCGATTTTGCGCTTCGCGCTATACCATGACCGCCAGCGCGAAGAAGGCGATAAACGCAAAAATCATCGCCCCTAAAACGACGGAATAATTCTTCGGCTCAATCTGCCCGTTGGCGTCCATTTTCCTGATGAGCGGAAATAAGCGCCAGTAAAAGGATAAAGTCGCAAGCAGCACGGCGAGCAGGCTCATCCGCTGCGTCTCGGCGTCCGCGGTGATGATGATTGTCGCCAACAGCAGGATAAAAATGAGCTTCGCTCCCGCCACCCAATATACGAGGTATTTAATCAAGTCGTGAATTTCCGGGTATTGTTTGGATTTTTCCCACGCGGTAAAAACGCCGACCGCGTTGGCGTATTTAGAATCGGGCGCGAAATACAGCGCCAGTATGTTCATCGTTTCCAACAAGACAAAAACGAGCAGAACGATTTTCACGAAAGTCATGGAATTTTCCTATCCGGTTTTGAGATTTCGCGCGAGATTATAAGCCCGCCGCGTTTCCGAGAGGCATTCAACTGAACGCCGCGCCTGTCGCGGGCAAGGCGAGTTTGAGTTTTCAGGCGCGCGAGTGTTACGCCGGGCGGCGGCAGTACGCCGAACGTTGCGTACGTTCGCGCCGCTTTTACGCAAAAATCGAGACGCTATTCAGGCGGCGATACGTTTCCCCGCGCGCAAAATATTTTCGTGAAAACGAAGTACAATGCGCCCCATGAAACGAAGTCTCCCCGAAATCCGCGATTTTCTTTTAATTACCGTCGCCAGCCTGATTCAAGCCGTTTCGCTGCGCCTGTTCTTCGTCCCCGCCAACCTCGCTTCCGGCGGCGTGAGCGGAATCGCGCAGCTAATCAACTACAATTTTCCGCAGCTGCCGATTGGCATGATGGTGTTCGTCGGCAATGTGCCGCTGTTCGTTTTGGGGTGGCGCCACCTCGGCGGACGCGCGTTCGCCCTTCGCACCGCATGGGCGATTATCGCTTACTCCGCGCTGGCTGATTTGCTCCTCAAAGTTCCGCTGTTCAACCATTACGCCGAAATTCTCATCGCCGACCTCGGCGACGATTTGTTCCTCTACTCGCTCTACGGGGCGATTGTCAGCGGCGTGGGCTACGGGTTGGTCTATCGCGCGCGCGGCACCAGCGGCGGCTCGGATATTCTCGCCCGCATTTTGAATCGCTGGCGCGGAGTTTCGATGACTCAAAGTTACCTGATGGTGGATACGGGCGTGATTCTCGCCGCCGGTTTCGTCTTCGGCTGGAAGGAAGCGCTGTACGCGCTCATCACGTTGTACGTCAGCGGGCTGGTTTCCGAAACCGTGCTGGAAGGCGGAGCGACGGCGCGAACCGCGATGATTGTCACCAACAAAGCGAGCGAAATCTCCGCCCGTATTTTGAAAGATTTGCAGCGCGGGGCGACGATGCTGAACGCGACCGGCGCCTATACCGGAGAATATCGCCCCGTGTTGTATTGCGTCGTCTCGCGCGCGGAGGTGACGACGCTGAAAGACCTCGTTCACGAAATTGACCCCGAAGCCTTCATGGTCATCGGAATCGCGCACGAAGCCTTAGGCGAAGGATTCAAACCGCTCAAAGCCGCTTAACGCACAGCGCCAGAGTTTTGAAAGCGGCGGAACGTTTTACTTTCGTTTGATATACCCCAGCTGGCTCAACATCGCCTGATTGTCGCGCCAATTCTTCGAGACCTTGACGCGCAATTCCAAAAAGACCTTGCGCCCGCTCATCTCTTCAATTTCCTTGCGCGCGGCGGAGCCGATGGATTTGAGGGTTTTTCCGCCCGCGCCAATCACAATTCCCTTGTGCGATTCTTTTTCCACGAACAGCGTGGCGGCGACGTAAGCCGCGCCGTTTTCGCGCTCTTTGAATTCTTCCACCTTCACCGCGACGCTGTGCGGCACTTCGTCGCGCAGCTGCAGCAAACACGCCTCGCGGATTAAGTCGGCGGCGATTTCGCGCTCGTATAAGTCGGTAATTTGCTCTTCGGGATATTCGGGCGGGCGGACGGGCAGGGTTTCAATCAGCCGTTCTATTAACTCGCCCAGCCCACGCCGATTGGCGGCGGAGACCTTCATGATGCGTTCCGTCGGCAGCAAGGCGGAAAATTCCTGCGCGCGGAGCGGCTCCGCTTCGGGGGAGAGCAGGTCCGACTTGTTGAGCAAAAGAAACGTCGGAATCTTCCGCGCCGGTTCAGCCAGCAAAGACGCAACGCGGGCGTCGTCTTCCGTCGGGGCGGCGGAAGAATCTACCATCCAAAGAATCGCGTCCACCCCTTGCAGCGCTTCTTCCGCTTCTTCGTTAAGAAACTCGCCCAACTTGTTCTTGGGCTTGTGGATTCCCGGGGCGTCCACAAAAATCATTTGCGCGTTTTCCAGCGTGAGGATTCCTAGCTGTCTGCGGCGCGTGGTCTGCGGGCGCGGCGAGACCGCCGCGATTTTTTGATTCAGCAGCGCGTTAATCAGCGTGGACTTGCCGACGTTGGGGCGTCCGACGACGGCGATAAAACCGAATTTGAAATTTTCGTTGGTCATGCGACGTTCTTTATCAGGTAATATTCTCCGCGCTCGAATCCGCGTTCCAGATAGTAGGGGCGCGTTCCGACGGCGGCGATGACGGCGAGCTTGCGAAAGCCGCGCGCTTTGGCGATTCGTTCCGCTTCTTGCAGCAAGCGCGTGCCGAGACCCGCATGCTGCGCCGCGCCGCTTTTATCCTCGCCGAAGGCGAGCGATTGCCCGTACACATGCACTTCGCGGATGAGCGCGGCGCCTTCCAATTCCGCTATGCCCGTTTGCGGAGAATCGCTTTGCGGCAGCGAAAGACGCAGAAAACCGGCGAGCCTGTCTTCGGGCGCGACGAAGGAGAGGAAATGTTCCTCCGCTTTGCCGGCGGAATAGGTCAGGTCGTCCAGCCGCAATTCGGAAGGGCGCACAGGCGCGCCTTTGACCTCGCGGCAGCGGATACACTGGCAGCGAGTCCCGCGCCGCTTCATCTCGTTGTGAACGTCCAGCCGCAGGCTGGTGCGGCGGTTTCCTTCCACCACGTTATTGCCGGGGATGTCGCGGATGACGCGATTGACGCGGCAGTAACGCGGGATGGTCGGCTTGAGGTCGGCGATGAGCTGCACGAGCTCCTCCGTCGCGTAGGGATGAAATTCGCCGCGCAGCCAGTATTCATAAAGTTCCGCGTTGGCGAGCAGCTGATTGGGGTAGATTTTAATTTCGTCGGGGCAGAAGTCTCGCCACATGCGGGCGAAATCTTCGCGGTCGGATTCAAGAGTCGCGCCTAAAAGATTCGGCATCCAGTGAAGCACAATTTTAAATCCGGCGGCGCGCAGCAAAGCCGCCGCGCGGCGGGTGGCTTCCACGTCATGCCCGCGCTTGTTGAGTTCCAAAATGCGATCGTCGAAGCTTTGCGCGCCCATTTGCACTTTCGTCACGCCGAGGCGGCGCAGCCATCGAATTTCGTCGGGCGTGATTTCGTCGGGACGGGTTTCAATCACCAGCCCCACGTTGCGGCGCAGGGCGGTTTCGTTTAGCGCGTGGCTTTCTTGCAAGCTCGCGCTGAGGGCGGGGGCGTTCATCGCGTCGAAGCAGCGTTGGACGAACCATTCCTCATAATCGCGCCGATAAGCGGACCACGTTCCGCCGAGAATGAGCAACTCGATTTTATCCGTCGGGTGACCCAAATTGCTCAACGCCTGAACGCGCGCGGCGACTTGCTCGTAAGGGTCGAATTGATGTTCCAGCCCGCGCATCGCGCCGGGTTCGTCGGGCAGATAGCTCTTGGGCATGCGCGCGTCGGTCGGGCAGAAGACGCACTTGCCGGGGCAGGGGTAAGGCTTGGTCAGAACCGTCACCGTCGTCACGCCGGAGAGGGTGCGCATGGGCTTCATGCGGATTCGTTCCAGCAGGACGGTATCGGGCGGGATGGCTTCGCTTTCGGTCATTTGACGATAAGCGGCGACCAGCGCGGCTTTGGGCAAATATCCGCCGCCCGGCAGGGGATGGTCGCGCAAGGATTCCATCACGTCTCGCCCGGCGCGAATCTCTTCGAGAATCAAGCGGGCGAGTTCAAGTTTTTGCGGGGTAAGCGCGTTTTGCAGCCGCCATCGGCGCTGACGTTCGGTTATTTCCATAGGGCAGTATTTTACTTTGATTTTGAGCGGAGAAAAACTCCGCGCATGATCAGGATGGATAGGATGTTTCCGAACATCCCATCCATCCTTGGAGAAAACCGCATTGCGCCGCCGCGTTTCGGGCTTACCCCTCCGCCCTTTGGGTGGCGAGTTCGCGCCCGTCGCGGATGACTTTTTCATATTGGTCAAACGCCATGTGGACTCTCATGCCCGCCTTTTCGTAAAGACGCAGGGCGCCAGTCAGGCTGGAAGCGTCCACGCCGAGCATGACCTTGCGTTTGCCGCGCCGATAAAACTCGCCGAAGCTGTGACGCAGCAGCGCGAGTCCGAGTCCGCGTTTGCGCCACGGTCGCCGCACGCCGAGCAGGTTGACATATCCCGAATCTTGATGATGATAGGATTCCGGGCGGCACAGGCTCAAGCCCGCGATTTCGTCTCCGTCCATCGCCAAAAACCAAATGGACGGGTCCATATCATCGCCTTCGAGAAAATGCTTGAAGCGCGGAAAAGCTTCCTCGAAAGGTTCTTCCACGTGACCGTAATGGTCGCGGAAGCTTTCGTTGAACGCGCGGTAAATCGCTTCCGCGTCAGCCAACGTGCCGGAGCGGAGCGAGATTCCCTCCGACCATTCCGGCGCGGGCGGGGGAGAATCCATTTCAATCAACATATCGTAAAAGCTGCGGATGTAAACGTAGCCGTTCTCTTCAAAAAACTTTTTGGATTCTGCGGCAGGACGCGGGGCGCCGATTTTCAGCGAGAATCTTAAATCCTCAGGCAGGCGTTCCAAAGCCTGATAGGCGCGTTCCTCCGCCCAACGCAGCAAATACGAGCCGATTCCCAATCCGCCGTAATCGGGATGCACGCGCCCCCAAAGGTTCGGGTGAACGGGCGGTTGGGAAATCGTCCACACTTCCATATAACCGACCAGTTTGCCATCCGGCGCGAAGACCAGCCGAATATCCGTAGCAGGGTTGAACTTGGGCGTTTTCCAATCTTCGCGCAAGACGTTCACATCATTCAGGTCGTTCTCGCCAATGACCGCTTGCGACCAGATATTAAATAATTCAAACGCGATTTCAACATCGTTCATATCCGCGCCGCGCACGGTGAAGCCCTGCGGCAGTTCGATTTTGGTTTGTTCTAATGTTGCGTTCACAGTTCCTCTATGTTTCGGAGTCCAGAAGTTTTACTTCTGGAGGCGTAGATTCCAACTTTCCGCAAGTGGGACTTGCGGAGTCCATCAGTTCATTCATCCAAATTTCTTCCAGCGCGCAGCTCTTTTTCATATGTGACAAATTCACTGGCGACGAACATGCCAGCCCGTTGATAGAGCCGCGTCGCGCCTGTCGGGTTGGAGGCGTCCACGCCCAGCCCGATGGTTTTAACTCCGCGTCTGTAGAATTCTCCAAACGAATGATTCAGCAGCGCGAGTCCCAATCCGCGTTTTCTCCACGCGCGGCGGACTCCCAGCGTGCCAATCCATCCGACGCCGGAACGAAATCGGTTTTGCGAGAACCCCGCAATTTGGTCTCCGTCCCAGGCAATCATCCACAAAGACGGGTCGAATCCTTCCCTGCCGAATTTTTTGTGCCGCCAGTGGTCGAAGTCAACATCATGGCTGCCCCAATGGTCGCGGAAGGCTTCGTTATCCGCCTCCCAAACGGCGCGGGCGTGTTCTTCGGGCATAAATGGGCGCAGTTCCACTTCGGGCGGAAAGACGGCGGGCGGCGGGGCTTCGGTCAGTTTGATTTCCATGCGCCAGTAATAGCGGATAACAGAGTAACCTTCGTTGACGAACATGGCTTTACCCACATCATCTTTGACGTCGGTGTTAACGCGGATAAAGACTCGCAAATCTGGTTTTGCCTGCGCGAGGTGTTCGCGCGCGCGAGTCTCTGCCGCGCGGACTAAAGCCGTGCCGACGCCGCGTCCCTTGAATTGCGGGTGCACATACCCATCCGCTTGCAAATCGGCATGTTCTTTTTCATCCACCAATTCTTCATAGCCGACAACTTGACCGCCCATTGTTTCGACGACAAAGGCGTCTTTTGAAATATCAAAGCCTTTGGTCTCCCACCAGTTTTTAAGGTCGGCGGGGCTGGTGGCAACGGTTACATCGCCGTCGGCTTCACAGACATCGTAAATGAGTTTGGCAACAGCATCGAGGTCTTCCCAGCGGGCATGGCGTAACGTCAACGAAGGGTCGAGGATGGTTTCGTTTGAAATCAGTTGAGCGTTCATATTTTTTCTCGCAATCCCGACGGCTGTTTCGCTTCCGTCAAGTTTCGTTTTGCTCCTGCCACTCTTGGCGCAGGATTCCCATATAAACCATGTCCCAGCGTTTGCCGTCTTTGAGCAATGCGCCGCGCATGATTCCTTCGCGCTTGAAGCCTGCTTTTTCGTAGGAGCGAATCGCGCGCGGGTTGTATTCGAAGACGTTGAGCGTCACGCGGTTTAAGTTGACTTCGGTAAAGGCAAAGCGCAGCAGGATTTTCATTGCATCCGTGCCGTAACCTTTGCCCCAGTCTTCGCGGCGGCCGATTCCGATTCCCACGAAGGCGTTACGTCCCATCCAATCGTGGACGATTTCCAACGTAATATCGCCCAGCAGGCGATTATCTTCCAGCGCGCGGATTGAAAAGAAATGGTTCTTCGCCGCGTCTCCTTCCAGAATTTTCTGGAAGAAATCTTCGGAGGCTTTGGCGGAATACAGCTGCGCGGAAGTATCCAGCAGGCGGCGGAATTCGGAATCGCGATTCCATTCGGCGTAGGCTCGCGCCATTTCTTGCGGGTCGAAGGCGGAGAGTCTGACGAGATTGCCTTTGAGGACGTCTTTCATCGCGTCTCCCATTCATCGCGCAAAATGCCCATAAATAAGCCGTCATAACGCTTGCCGTCTTTGACTACATCCTGGCGGACTCTGCCCTCCAGTTGAAAACCAACTTTTTGATAAGTCCGCAATGCGCGTTCGTTGTAGCTATTCAAGCCGAGTGAGATGCGCCGCAATCCCAGCTCCATGAAGCCGTACTGTATGATGAGTTTCATGCCGTCTGTGCCGTAGCCTTTGCCGAGGTATTCCTCTTCGTAAATGGCGATATACAGCCAGGCGTCTTCACAAGCGTCATTGGGAACAAGCCCGATGACGCCAATTAATGTATCGTCGGCGAGGGTACGGAGGGAGAAGCGATACGCGCGCGTATCCTTCTCCCGCTTTTCGAAAAATTCCTTGAGTTTTTTCTCAGACCACAATTGGGCTGGGCCTGTATCCGCAAGGCGGTGAATCTCGGCGTTCCGCTCCCACCGCGCGAAGGCTTTCGCCAGCTCGTCGGCGGACGGGCTCGATAGGCGGACGAGGGCTCCGCGATAGACGTCTTTCATCGCATTACCCTCATCCGAGATTGATTTGCTGTTCTTTCCACTCGCTGTTCAATAAACCGAACGAGAGGACGTCCCAAAATTCGCCGTCACGGTGCATGGCTTTACGCCTGCGAATCTCTTCCATAAAACCAAACTTGTGGAGGAGGCGAATCGCGCCTTCGTTGTAGGCGGGGAGTACCGCGGTGACGCGGTAGAGGTTCAGTTCACCGAACGAATAACGCAGCAACATGCTCAACGCCTGAGAGCCATAGCCCTTGCGGCGGTCTGATTCCGCGCCGACGCCGAGGCGGATGTAGCCGTTGCCGTTTGCCCAATCAATCCACTCGACCATGGCTTTGCCGATGAGGCGGTCATCTTCGCGCGCGCGGATGGTGAAATAGTACAGGTTCTTATCCTCTTCCATTTGTTTTTCGAGGTCTTCGTACTGCTTCTTGACCGAGGCGGGCGAAAGCGGGCGGATGGGTTTCAACTCCATCAGGCGCATGAATTCGGCGTCGTGCGTCCATCTGGATTCGATTTCGGGATGCGCTTCGTGGTCAATGGGACCGAAACGGACATCCTGCGCTTCGAATAATTGCGTCTGTATAGCCAACATGATGATGTTCTCCAAAATAAAAAGCGACGATGGGGGCAAACCCATCGCCGCTTAATAGAATAGGCAACAAAAAACGGCTGCGGGTTTGCGCGTGGCGCTCCGCAGCCGTCAGGGACTTAACTCAAAGCCTAACGCTTAACGGGCGCACGACATGAATCGAAACCAGCCTTGCTGGAAGATTCAGGGATGACATAGAACTTGCTGAGTACCATTGGGCGTGCGCTCCTTTCGTAAAGATGTGCTTTTGTAAGCGACGCGAGTTTATCACGCGACTCCAATTTGAGTCAAGGATTTTGGAAACCTTAATTTTAGATAAGAAAGCCGCGCCCTATAGTTTAACAAGATCAACAGGGCAAGCGGAACGTTTTTTAGTCAAGCGGCGAGTCGGTCAACCCGTTTTGCCCGCGCCGCGCGACTATGTTTTTGAGCCTGAACGGCGTGAAATTATCTCACCCCAAACGCATGGAGACGCGCATGATTGCACGGAAGACGGAATTTCCGCCCTGCGAAAAGCCGGTGGCGCTGGCGATTTCGCAAAACGAGCGTATCGCCGCCGCATGGCAGTTTGCCTTTTCGCAACAAGGGTTTTGCTTGATTCACGAACAGACTCCGCGCCACGCGCTGCAAGCCGCGCGGCTGCTGCTGCCTGAACTGACGATTCTCGACCTCGACCTGACCAAAGCGCAACGGCTGGAACTCTGCCGGCAGCTCCGCCCGCTGACGCGCAAAGCCCTGTTGCTGCTTGCGCCAAGCGCGTCAAAAGACGACATGGCGAAATATTACCGCGCGGGCGTGGACGAACGCCTTTCCCCGCTGGTCAGTCCGTTGACGCTGCTGGGCAAATCGCTGGCGTGGGTCGCTCAAACTTCAAGTTAAAAGTTTCAGGTTCCACTTTCTTTCTTCTCCTCCTCCATGAATAACGGCGGGCGCGTCTCGTCGTTATTCATTTAACGACGAGAATTTTTGATATACTCTTCAAAATTGATAAAGAAGGCAGAAACGGTCGCGTTAAAAAAGAAAGGAATCCATGAAAAAAATTCCATTTGGATTGTTCGCGCTGCTAATCATGGCGCTCGCGCTGCCGCAAGCAAGCGCGTTTGCCCTGCCGCTCGCCGAAGTCGGCAATAATCAAGTCACGCTGGATTTCCCCAACACGGCGACTTTTTCCGCCGAGTTAAGCGCCGCGGCGGAGATTACGTCCGTCACGCTGGAATACGGAGACCGGCAAATCACCTGCGGTAGCGTCATCGCCAAAGCGTATCCGCAATTTACGCCGGGCAAGCGGACGCAAGTCTCCTGGACCTGGGATATGCGCCAGAGCGGTTCGCTGCCGCCGGGCGCGCAGCTCTGGTGGCGCTGGCGCTACGGTGACGCAAGCGGCGCGGAATACGTCAGCGAAGAGCAAACCGCCATCTGGCTGGATTCGGTTCACAACTGGCAAACCGCATCCGAAGGCATGTTAAGCGTCCACTGGTACGGCAAAAATCAGGATTTTGCCAAGACCATGCTCGCCGCTGGGCTGGAAGGTCTGCGCCGCAACGAAGAGCAAGCGGGGTTAAAGCCGACGGAAACCGTTCACATTTACATTTACCCGAGCTACGCCGAAATGCAAGACGCGATTCTCTACGAGCCTTCGTGGACGGGCGGCATGGCGTTTTCCGAACACAACATTTTTATCATGGGCGTTTCCTCCGCCGATATGGAATGGAATAAGAAAACCATCGTCCACGAGCTGACGCACATCCTCATCGGGCGCTTCACCTTCTCGTGCATCGGCGTCGTTCCCACCTGGTTAAACGAAGGGCTGGCGATGTACGCCGAAGGCGAGCTGGACGCCCCCTCGCAAGCGCAATTAGACCGCGCGATTCAAAGCGACGCGCTGATTTCGCTGCGCTCGCTGAACGGAGCGTTCTCCGAACTCTCGGACAAAGCCAATCTTTCTTACAGCCAGTCTCAAAGCGTGGTGAAGTTTTTAATTGAGTCCTACGGGCGGCAAAAGATGACCGAGCTGCTGACGGCGCTGCGCGACGCGAAACCGATTGACGACGCGCTGCGGGAAATTTACGGGTTCGATACCGACGGGCTGGAAGACGCCTGGCGGGCGGCGGTGAAAGCCGCCCCGCGTTCCGTCTCCGCCCAGCCGACGGCGCAGCCCACCCCCACCTTCGTCCCCACTTACGTTCCCGTCACGGGCGGCTCGCTAGCGGCGACGCCCACGCCCTACGCCGTCCCTACTTCCTCTTTCGACGGCTCGCAAAACGAGACGGGCGGCGCGCCGTCCAGCCCGTGGTCCGATTCAAACTTCATCTTCCTCACCGTCGCTATGGTCTGCGTCTGCGGATTCATTTTGCTGGTTCTCGGAATCTTCGCGCTGGGATTCATTCTCCGCAAAGGAAACGCTAAAAATAAAGGAGGCGGCCATGCGTAAAGCGATTTCGATTTTAGTTTTGACTTTGCTTGCCACGCTGCTCGGCAGTTCCGTTTCCGCCGCGCTGCAAATTGGAATCCCGCTGAATCAAGCGCTGGTGTATAGCGGCGGCGAATCCACCAACCCGCGCATGTACGACCCCGCCACCACCTACACCGCGGGCGACAAAAAAGTTTTCAGCGGGCTGGTCTCCTTCGACCCGCGCTTAAACCTCGTCCCCGAACTCGCCGAAAGTTGGGAAGTCAGCGCGGACGGCATGACGTACACCTTTCACCTGCGCCCCAACGCCAAGTTTCACAACGAGCGGGCGGTGACCGCGCAAGACGTTATTTATTCGTGGGAGCGCGCCGCGCGCCCCGAAACCGGCTCGGATACCGTCCTCACCTATCTGGGCGATATTGTCGGCGTGAAGGAGATGAACAGCGGGCAGGCGCAACGCATCAGCGGCTTAAAGGCGCTGGACGAGCGCACGCTGCAAGTAACCATTGACGCGCCCAAGCCCTACTTCTTGTTGAAGTTAACGTACGCCACCGCTTTTGTGGTGGATAAGGAAAACGTCGAAAGCGGCGCGGATTGGGTCTATCGTCCCAACGGAACGGGACCCTACCGTCTGACGCAATGGCGGCATAACGAATTAATCGTTTATGAAGCCAACCCCGATTTTTATCTTGGCGCGCCTTCCATCCCTTACGTCGTCGTCCGTCTATACGCGGGCGATAGCGAGCGCATGTTCGAGACGGGCGAAGTGGACGTGACGGGCGTTTCGCTCTACAACGTGGACCGCGTCCTCGACCCCGCCGAACCGCTGCACCGGCTTCTCACCTCCGGCGTGGATCTTTGCACCAGTTACATCGCCTTCGACGTTTCGCAGCCGCCCTTCGACGACTTGAACGTCCGCAAAGCGTTTACGATGGCGTACGACCGCCAGCGTTACATTGACGTCGCGCTGCGCGGACAGGCGCTGCCCGCCAAGGGACTCTACCCGCCCGGCTTGCCCGGCTTCAATTACGACTTGAAAGCCATCCCATACGACCCGGCGCAGGCGCGCGCGCTGCTGGCGCAATCCAAATACGGCGGAGCGGAAAACCTGCCCCCCATCGTTTACACCAACGCCGGAATCGGCAGCTACGTCAGCCCCTCAGTGGCGGCGGCGGTCAATATGTGGGAGGAAAATCTCGGCGTGAAAATCAACATCGAGAACATCGAGTATAACTATTACTACGACCAGATTTACTCCGGCAATCACGGGCAGATTATCAGCAGCGGGTGGTGCGCCGATTACCCCGACCCGGAAAATTTCGCCGACGTGTTGTTCCACACCGGTTCCAGCCAGAATCACGGCAAGTATTCCAACCCCGCGCTGGATCAACTTTTGGAAGAGGCGCGCGTCGAACAGGACGTTCAAAGGCGCATTGCGCTCTATCAACAAGCCGAGCAGATGATTGTGGACGACGCGCCGGTCATCTTCACCGCGCACTCGCTTTCTTATGAGCTGGTTCAGCCTTACGTCAAGGGCTACGTCTTCACGCCGATTGACGTGCCGATTGAAAGGTATATGTGGCTCGAAGGGAAGTAGCGCCGCTTGAATTAAGGGCGCGCTTCGGCGAAAAATTCCAGCCGCTCGATGGGCGCGGATAGGCTGGCGACGATAAACGAAAATTGGGGCGGGCTGCCCTCCCAAATTTTCAGCCCCGTCACGCGCCCGTCTTGATCGTACGCCACAGCCGCAATCCGAATTTGGGTTGCGGCTTGCGCTTCGGGCGGCGGCAGCGCCCGCCCGCCGACCTTCGCCGTTCGCCCGTCCCAAGCGATTTGGGAAGAGACTCCGCTCAACGTTATGGGAAAGCGGCGCGGGTCGTTTGATTCGGTTTGAATCGCGCTCAACAATCGCGCCTGCGGCTTAAATCTGGCGGGCATGTTCGGAAAGAAGGCGTAAAGCGGCAGCGCCGCGCCGGGCGGAATTTGGTTCAACGGCGCGAAGGCGGTTTGACTCGCCGCTTCGTTCCCGTTTTCATCCAGCAGGCTGATTTGCGCCGAAACGGCTTCCAGCGGTCGGGACGCGGCATTTTGAATTAAAGCGAAACACCATAAGCCGTCGGCGGAGGAATGGCAAAGCAGCTGCGCAATAGGAAGCGGCTCCGGCGTGGGCGTTTGCGCGGCGGCGGCGAGCGCCGCCGGGTCGGGGATGAGCAGCGTTCCGCCGATGGGCAGGCTATGGGGTGAAACGCCAGGATTCGCCGCCTGCAATTCGTCCTGCGAAACGCGAAAGCGTTCCGCCAGCCCACTGAACGTATCGCCCGCTTGAATCGTGTAAACGAAGGGCGTGGAAGTGGGCTGGGGCGTTTCAAGAATCGCAACCACGTTCGGCGCGGACGTGGGACTCGGCGCGGCGGTCTGATACGGCTTAAGCGCGCTCTCAACGGGAGCTTCTTGCGGCGCGCAGCTCGCCAAAAGCAACGGTAAAATGAACCATGCGTTTCGCATAAGACGATTATAATCACTCCTCGCGGAAAGCATTTTTTCAAATAGACAAAGGAGATGCGCTATGAAATATCGTCGTCTTGGCAAAACCGGACTTCAAGTCAGCGAGCTGTCTTTCGGCTCGTGGGTGACCTTTCACAATCAGGCGGGAGTAGATTCCGCCGTGGAGATGATGGCGGCGGCTTACGACGCGGGCGTGAACTTCTTCGACAACGCCGAAGTGTACGCCAGCGGCAAATCGGAAGAAGTGATGGGCGCCGCGTTAAAGAAACTGGGGTGGCGGCGCGGCAGCTATCTCGTCTCAACCAAGTTCTTTTGGGGCTTGCGCGACGGCGTGAACGAACGCAACACGCTCAATCGCAAACGGCTGATTGAAGGCATTAACGGCTCGCTGCAACGCTTTCAGCTGGACTATGTGGACTTGATTTACTGTCACCGCCCCGACCCGAATACCCCCATTGAAGAAACCGTCTGGGCGATGCACAACATCATCGAATGGGGCAAGGCGCTGTATTGGGGAACTTCGGAATGGGCGGCTTCCGAAATCGTCGAGGCGATTCAAATCGCCGAGCGCCATCACCTGCACAAGCCCGTCGTCGAGCAGCCGCAATACAATATGTTCGAGCGCGGTCGGCTGGAAGGCGATTACGTCCGCTTCTACAAGGAATACGGTTACGGCACGACAACCTGGAGTCCGCTGGCTTCGGGGCTGCTTTCGGGCAAGTATAACAACGGCGTCCCCAAAGATAGCCGCGGCGCGTTGCCGGGCTACGATTGGCTGAAAGGTCATCTGACCGACCAAAAGAAGCTCGCCAAAGTGGCGGCGCTGGTTCCGGTGGCGAAAGAAGTCGGCTGCTCCATGTCGCAGCTGGCGCTGGCGTGGTGCTTGAAGAATCCCTTCGTCAGCACGGTCATCACCGGCGCGAGCCGCGTGGAACAGGTGCGTGAGAACATGAAAGCGGCGGAGTTCGTGGATAAACTGACGTCGGAAATCATGGCGAAAATTGACGAGATTTTTGAAGTCAAGCGGCGCGCGGAAGACGCATAGCCCCGCAAAAAAACTCCGAAGCCGCGAACGCTTCGGAGTTTTTGATTTAAACCTCAATTCGGGATAACCGCCGAGACGCGGAGAACACAGAGAAGCCTATGGAAAAATCCCCGCGAACTCTGCGGCGTATTTCTGAATTTAACCCTTGTTCCCATAGTTTTCTCATGATCGCTCGCGCCGCGTTGTTTAACAGGATAAACAGGATAAGCAGGATGTTTTCGCTCCGCTTTCCGCGCGGCTCATCTTAAAAATCCTGTCCATCTTGTTTGTTTTCTAGCCTGAAACCGGACTTTGAGAAAGCCATGCCCTTATTCCGAACTCGCGTATTTAAACCTGCGCGAAGTAATTTTGCTCCACGCTTTGGGGCGATTCTTCCGGCAGGCGCAAATACTTCGCCAGCAGCGGATGAATTCGCGCAATTTCGCGGTAGATTTGCTGCGCGACGCGACGGATGGAAAAATGCGCGTTGGCGGCGGAACGCAGGCGGCAAAACGCGAACGCTTCGCGCAGATTGAATTGCGCTAATACGCGGCGGTTGAATCCGTTTGGGACGACGTATTGCGCGACGTCGGGATGAAAGGCGTACATTTTCTCGTACGTTTGCGCCGCGGTTTCCATAGCGGCGCGGTAACGTCCCTCGAAGCCCGCTTCGACAATCAACCTGGGGACGGCGTAGCCCAGCCGCGCCGTCAGCCGCTGCGGGGTTTGAGTCATCATGCGGTGGCGCTTAAACTCGGCGTAGGCGCCCTGATCCATCGCCAGGTCGAAAGTATAGGTCGAATATTCCAGCTCGCGCAAGGGGACGTCGTATTTGCCGAGCCTGCCCAGCAGAGCGGCGGCGAGCGTCTCCTTTTCGCTTTGACTTAAGGATTGAACGCGCGTCAACGCTTCGGCGTAAGCGGCTTCGCCAAAGCGGTAGAGCGCCGCCGCCAGAATCTTTTCTTCCCCGCGCGGGTCGAAATCAATCAGCGTCGCGGCTGACGGCGGGACGTTCGGCGCAAATTGCGCGCTCCGCGCCGTCAGGTCGCGGCTCGTTTCCAGCGCGTACTCGCTGGCTTCGGCGTATTTGACCAGCGTGGGCGTTTCGGCTTGCGCGACCCGCTTGACCGTTTCTCCAATTTGGCGCGTTTCTTCCAGAGAGTGCGAGAGCATTTTACGAATCATCATTTCAATCACGCGCGCGTTGGCGGTCATGCCCAAATTAGCGTTGGAAGCGGCGGGCAGCAGAAAGCGGCAAGAATCAACGTATTGCGAGCGGACGCGGCGGTCATACGCCTCGGCGGATTCGTTTTCGCGGCGGGGGAATTTTCGCGCGGCGAGATTCTTAACAGGTTCAAGCGAATCGCCGTAAGCGGAGAACAGCGCGCGCGCGGTTTGAACGAACTCGCCGCGCAGGGGATGAGATTCCAGTTCGGGCGGGACGGTGAAATCGTCCGCGCCCCATTTTTGATAGCGGGTGGATTTTTCGGTGTATGAAGCGAGGCGGGCGCTTTCAATGGTTTCGACGGCGACGCGCGAAACGTTTTCAAAGGCGATGTGCAGCACGGCGTGCTCCGCCACGGAAGCGTGACCGTAACCGACCACCCATTTTTCATGGAACTGCGCGGATTGTTCTTCGCTCAACTCGGCGGCAATTTCGCGGAAGGATTCGGGCGAGCGCGACGTTTTCGCAAAAGCGACGGCGATGGTCTCCGGGCTGAGCTCGCGCGGCGAAAGCAGGTAAATTTCGCGGCGCGGCATGGCTAAACCATGCTCCCCATGCGTTTGCCTCCCAGCAAATGCAAATGCAGATGAAAGACCGCTTGCCCGGCGTCGGCGTTGGTGTTCGCCGCTAAACGATAGCCGCTTTGGGAGATACCTTCCTGCGCGGCAATTTGCTTCGCCGCCAGAAACAACCGCCCGACGATTTGCTCGTCTTCCGCGCTCAGCTCGTTCACCGAAGCGACGTGCTTCTTGGGGACGATTAAAACATGCGTGGGCGCCACGGGCGCAATGTCGCGGAAGGCGAAGACTTGCTCGTCTTCGTACACTTTCGCGCTCGGAATTTCGCCTGCGATGATTTTGCAAAAGAGACAATCGGACATGGGAAGACCTCCAAAGATTATTTTTGCAATTCGGGAATTTTCCCGTATTCGGCTTCGCACATCAGGCGGTAATATTCCAGCTCCGCCTCGCGGTTTTGCGCGGCGAAGTCATGCGCCTGCCTGCCAATCATGCGGACGCTATCCAACGCGGCGAGCGCCTCGGCGGGGGAGAAACGCGGAAGGGTCATCAACGGGTCGCCAATCGCCGCTTCGGGGAGATAAGTTGGGCGCGCCGGGTCGAATTCGCTGGCGAGCGGGACCCAGTTAAACATCACGGGTCCGCGCGCGTTCATAGTAAAGCCGAGCTGATAATCTAACACGCGGGCAATGCGCGCCGGGCGTTCTCCGAAGATTCCATTGGGCCAGACGAAGGCGATGGGCGATTTTCCGAAGCGCGCGGCGAAACCTTCCAGCGAGCCTTGCAGCTCGCGGGCCATCACCACTTTGGAAGTTTCGTCAGCCAGCCGCGCGTCCGATTGAACGCCGCCGGCTTGATGATCCACAAAGCCCGATTGTTCGAGCGCGGCGTTTTCCTTCCACAATTCTTCGGGCGCGTCTTTTGCGCTGACCCAGGCGTTCACGACGGGCCACTTCCACTCGCGCCAATATACGCCGAGGTTCTCTTCAAAATCGCGCGCGCCGTAATTGCCGTCGCGGATAATCAGCGCGGAACGCGGCGGAATCTTGACGTTGCGCTCCATGAAATATAAAAACTGCTGCGCGGTGATCGCTTCAAACCCCTGCGCTTTGAGCTGGCTCATCAGCTGGCGCAGCTGGTTGTTATCCACGTCCAGCAGGTTATCGGGTTTCACGCCGGTGACGCGGCGCATCATGATAACGATGACCACCGTGCCGGGTTCGGCGTAGTAGGGATTCCAGCGCGCGCGCAAATATTTGCAAGTTTCGGGGATGTAAGTTCGCGGCTTATCGAGCGGATTCAACAGCTCGGTTTGAAAGATGAGCGGCGGGGCGGGCTGCGAAGCCGCCGCGGCGGGTGATTCCTGCGACGAGGCGGGCGCCGCCGCTTCGGGGGTTGAGTTTAACGACGAGGCGCAGGCGACAATCAGCGTCCCAATAATTAACAGGTTCGCGGCGCGCAACAAAAGACCGCCCCAAACGATTTGACGGCGTATCATGACTCTTTTTAGAAAAGCCTTTCTCTCTACGGAATGGGCCCGTAAGTCGGCGCGCAAACGACGTCGTAATATTCCAGCTCGGTCGCCTTGTTTTGCTCGGCGTAGGCGCGCGCTTGCTGCGCGATGGTTCGCGCCGTGTCAAGTTGCGCGCGCGCGGTAATATCGGTGTAGCGCGGCAGGGTCATCAGCGGGTTGCCGGCCGGGGTTTCAGGAATGGCGTAAGGGTTCGAGGCGTTGTAAGAATCGGCTTGCGGCACCCAGTTATACATCACGGGTCCGCGCGCGTTCACGGTGAAGCCGATTTTGTATCCCAGTTCCACGCCGATTTCCGCCGCCCGTTTTGAAAATCCGCCGCCGGGCCAGATATAAGCGATGGGAGTTTTGTTGAAATATTTCTGGAAGGAAGCGATTGCGCCTGCCATCTCCTGGCGAATGAAGTCGTCGCTCGAATCGTCGGTGATGGGGATGTTGTGAATATAGCCGTGCGCCTGATAATCCACCCAGCCTTCGGCGGCGAGCGCGGCGTTTTCCGCCCACAAGTCGGGGCGCTCGTCCAGCCCGATGTAAGCGTTAATCACCTTCCAGCCCCATTTTTCGTAATAAGGTCGAAAGTGCTTGTTGTATTTCTCGGCGTGCGCGCGGTCGTCAATTATAATCATCACGGAAAGCGGCGGAATCTTCGCGTTGTTGTAGAGAAAGTCCGCCATTTGCTGCGCGTCAATCGCCTCAAAGCCCATGTCGTGCAGGTCGTTCATCAACTTTTTCAAATCCTGCGCGGAGATTTTCAAATATTGCGAAGCGGTCGCGTCCTGATCCACCGCGTGAAACATGATGGGCATAACCGTCGTGCCGGGCGCGGCGTTGTTCGAGTTCCACTTGTTTTGCAGATACTGGCAGGTATCCGCGACATAAGCGCGCGGGAAGTCTTCGGGCTTGAGCAGGTTGGTTTGGAACGCGGGCGGAAGCGCCGGGGGAGTGCGCGGCACGGTCGGGGTGGGAAGCGGGGTCTGCGTGGGGACGGGAGTCTGCGTGGGCTGGCTGAGCTGCGCGAAGGCGGTCTCAAACGCGGCGGTCAGCGCGACGTTGGGCTGCTGCGCCTGCGCCGCCGGCGCGGGCTGACATCCCGCCGCCCAAAGCGCGGAGAAAGAAAACAATAAAAATACGCTCGTCAAACGTTGATAGTTCTTCATACTCAAAATTCTA
>DAOUBR010000054.1:0-109682 GCA_034432535.1 Anaerolineales bacterium
GTAAATTCACCGCGTTTTTTATCAGAATCAGCGTTCATCCGCGTTTATCTGCGGTAAATCTCGATTTATAAAACGCTCTCTTAGAGAGGAAGCGATGATAGGCGACATTTTACTGGGGCTGGGAATCAATACCGCGTTGCTGCTGGCGTTGGTCGTTTTATACGAAAACCTCCCGCTGGAAAAATCTCCCCGCTCGCGGTGGACGGAAGCGTTGACCGGCTTCTTAACCGGCTTGATTGGCGTGATGGTCATGCTCACCCCCTGGACTCTTGTTGAAGGGGTGTTTTTCGACGTCCGCTCGATTCTAATCAGCGTCGTCGCTTTGTTTTTTGGGGCGCTGCCAACACTGATTGCCGCGCTGATGACCGCCGCGCTGCGAATCTATCAGGGCGGCGGCGGGGTTTATATGGGCGTAGCGGTGATTTTCTCTTCCGCCGCTTTAGGGCTGGCGTGGCGGGCGTTTCTTGCTCGCCGCAAGCGCGCCCCAAACTGGTTTGAATTATACTTATTTGGTCTGGCGGTTCACCTGGTCATGCTTTGTTGGACCATTCTCCTGCCGCGCCCAATCGCCTTTGACGTGCTCAAGACAATCTTTGCGCCGGTTATGCTCATTTACCCGCTTGGAGTCGTCTTGCTAGGGCTGACCCTGCAAAAGCGCGACCAGCGCATGAAGTTGGAACGCGAACTACAAGAAAGCCGCCGCCGCTTTCAAAACCTGTTTGAATACGGATCCATCCCCATTTGGGAGGAGGATTTTTCGCAAGTCAAAACCCGCCTGGACGCATTGCGCCGCGCGGGCGTGAACGACTTTCGGGCTTACTGGCGCGAACATCCCGAAGAACTGCGCAGCCTGGCGGAGGCGGTGAAGATTGTGGACGTGAACCAGGCTGGACTTGAGATGGCGGACGCGAAAAACCGGGAAGAAGCGCAAGCGGGCTTTGCTCGCCAATTCCGCGAAGAATCGTGGCGGGTCTTCGCCGAAGAGCTGGCGGCGCTGGCTGAAGGCGCGCTTCAATTTAAAGCCGAAATTCCCCTCTGGAATTCGCGCGGCGAGCGCCGCGTCTATTATTTGCTGCTCGCCGTTCAGCCGGGCTGCGAGCGAACGCTTGCCAGCGTGCTGGTTTCCTTCGCCGAAGCCACGGCGCGTAAACAGGCGGAAGAAGCCCTGCTAGAAAGCCAGACCAAATATCGCGCGGTTGTCGAACAGAGCAAAGACGGCGTCACCATCGCCGACGCCGACGGACGCTATGTGATGGTCAACCCAGCCTTTTGCCAGATGACCGGATATACCGAAGCGGAGCTGCTCACTATGCGCGTGGCCGACTTGCTGCCCAAACACGTCTCCTTGAAGCTATTTCCGCAGGTGGCGCGGCTGCGCCAGCCGGGTCAGCGCGAAGTCACGTTGCAGCGCAAGGATGGCTCGACCTTTCCGGCTTTGATTATCGGCTCGCCGCTCGATATTGGCGGAAAAAAATACGTGCAGGGAATCGCCCGCGATATGACCGAACACAGGCAAACGGAAGAGAATCTTACGCGCTTCAGCCGCATTTTTGAGGAAGCCGCGAACGAAATTTACATCTTCGACGCGCGCACGCTGAAATTTTTGCAAGCTAACCGCAGCGCTTTGCAGAATATTGGCTATGAAATGGCGGAACTGGAGCAGATGACCCCGCTCGACTTAAAGCCCGAAATTCCGCCGGAAACGTTTCGCTCCTGGCTCGAAAGACTGCGCAGCGGGCAAGACCGCCAGATTTTGTTTGAAGCGGTTCACCGCCGCAAAAATGGAACGTTTTACCCGGTGGAGGTTTCTTTGCAACTTTCGGATTACGAATTTCACCCGGCGTTTTTCGCCGTCATCCTGGATATTACCGAGCGTAAACGCGCCGAAGAGCAAATTAAACGCCTGAACGAGAACCTGGAAAATTTGGTGGAAGAACGCACGCGCGAGCTGCTGCGCGCGCGGGAAAAGCTGGCGCGGCAGGAAAGGCTCGTGGCGCTGGGGCAAATGGCGGGCGGCGTGGGTCACGAGCTGCGCAACCCCTTGGGAGTCATCTCAAACGCGGTATTTTTCTTAAGGATGGCTTTGCCGAATCAAGAGCCGAAAATTGCGGAGTACCTCGACCTGATTGAAAAGCAAGTCGCCGCCGCCGAAAAAATTGTTTCAGACCTGCTTAACTTCACCCGCGCGCACGTGGCGGAGCGCGCGCCTTTCCCCCTCCCGCCGCTGATACAGCAAACGCTGGAGCGCTTCCCCCCTTCGCCGCATGTGCGGCTCGTTCTTGACCTGCCGGCGGACTTGCCGCGCGCTTACGCAGACCCGCAGCATGTGACGCAGGCGCTGGGAAATTTGCTGCTCAACGCCTGTCAAGCCATGCCTGACCCCGCCAAAGAAAATCAACTGCGGATTTCCGCCCGCGCCGAAGGCGATATGATCTGCGTCAGCGTGGAAGATACCGGCGTGGGCATTGCGCCTGAAGCGCTGGAGCGCCTGTTCGAGCCGCTCTTCACCACCAAGCCCAAAGGAGTGGGGCTGGGGTTGGCAGTAAGCAAAAAATTGATGGAAGCCAACAACGGCAGAATTGAAGTTCGCAGCGAGCTCGGAAAAGGCAGCGTTTTTGAACTCTGGCTGCCGGCTTTTCGCGCAGGCAGCCAGGGAGAGGAGGGAGAATGAACGACGCCCCCTGCGTTTTGATTGCGGACGACGACCCCGACATGTTGAAAATCACCGCCGCCATTCTTGCGCGCAAGGGGTTTGCTCCCGTGATGGCGCAAAGCGGCGAAGCGGCGCTGGCGCTGCTGGAGAAAACCGATTTCGACGTCGCGCTGATTGACCTGCGGCTGGGCGATTTTTCCGGACTGGAACTTCTCTCCGCCGTTAAGCGACGCTCGCCCGAAACTGAGTGCATTTTGCTCACCGGCCATGCCACGCGCGAATCGGCCATCGAAGCCGTTCAAAAGAACGCTTTCGGCTATTTTGAAAAGCCCGCCGATATGGAGCAGCTGTTGCTGGCGTTGCAACGGGCGGCGGAAAAACGCCGCATGACGCAGGCGTTACGCGAGAGCGAGGAGACTTTCAAGAGCTATTTCAACTTTGGCTCGGTGGGCATGTGCGTCGTCTCGCCTCAAAAGCAATGGCTGGAAGTCAACGACCGCCTGTGCCAGATGCTGGGCTATTCGCGCGAAGAACTGCTGCAATTGACCTGGACGGATTTAACCCCTCCCGAAGACCTGGCGGAGGACCTGACGCTGTTTGAAGAAACGCTGTCGGGCAAGCGCGACGGATACCATTTGGAAAAGCGCTTACTCCGCAAAGACGGCAAGGCGGTGTACGTCTCGTTGTATGTCGCCTGTCAGCGCAACCCCGACGGCTCGGCGCGGCGTTTCCTCGCCTCTGTGGAAGACGTCACCGAACGCAAACAAGCGGAAGAAGCCCTTGCCCGCTACGCGGAAGAATTGGAAGCCCGCGTGCGCGAGCGCACTGCCGAAATTGAAGCCGCCCGCCAGCGCCTGGAATTGGCGCTGCGCGCAGGCGAAATTGGCGTGTGGGAATACGACCTTGCCAGCGGGGAAATTTATTGGAACGAGCGCATGTACCAGATTCACGCCGTCACCCCGCAAACGCATCCCCGCATGACCGAGGAAGTCTATTTGCAGTTTGTTCACCCGCAAGACTCCGAACTCGTGCGTAAAAAAATGCAGGAGGCGCTGGAAAACGCCCGCGCGCTCCCAGACGAATATCGCGTTGTCTTGTCCGACGGCGCGACGCGCTACGTTTCCAGCCATTCTATTGTCTTGCGGAACGAAGCGCAAGAGCCGGTTCGCGTGGTGGGCGTGGCGGTGGACGTCACCAAGCTTCGCGAAGCGGAAGAAGCCATGCTCCGAGCCAATTTGGAAATGAAACGCGCGCTGCGAATGAAGGACGAGTTCCTCGCCAACATGAGTCACGAGCTGCGCACGCCGCTTAATGCCGTGCTGGGCATGTCGGAAAGCTTGCTGGCAGGCACGGCGGGCGAGCTCAACGAAAAACAGCGCAAATACGTCTCCGTCGTTTACGAAAGCGGCGCGCACCTGCTTTCGCTCATCAACGATATTCTCGACCTCTCAAAAATCGAAGCGGGGCGCATGACGCTGGATATGACGGATACGCCTGTCGCGCAACTGGCGGAATCGGCGTTGCGGATGGTTCGGCAGGCGGCGTTGAAGAAGAACATTGCGCTCTCTGTGGAGCTGGATGAGCGCTTCCAATTGGCGCGCGGCGATTCGCGTCGTCTCTTGCAAATGCTGACGAACCTGCTTTCCAACGCGGTGAAGTTTACGCCCGAAGGCGGAAAGGCCGGGCTGCAAACGCGCGCCCTGCCAGAAAACTTTCAGGCGCAATTTATCGTTTGGGATACGGGAATTGGCATTGCGGAAAGCGACCTGCCGCGCCTCTTTCAGCCTTTTATGCAGCTCGATTCGGGGTTGGCGCGCTCTTCTTCCGGCACGGGCTTGGGGCTGGCGCTGACGTTGCGCATGGCGCGGTTGCACGGCGGCAATGTCAGCGTGGAGAGCCAGCCCGGACAGGGCAGTCGCTTTATCATCACGCTGCCCTGGGACCCTTCTCGTGCGGAAACGCGACGCGCGCCACAAGAGCCGCCTGCTTCGCCCTTATCGCCTCCCATGGAGGGGCGCGCGCGCCGTATCTTGCTGGCGGATGACGCCGAGTCGGTCGCCTTGCTCTTGAGCGATTTTCTGATCGCGCGCGGATTCCGCTTATCGGTCGCCCGCAGCGGGTTGGAAGCCCTCGCTCAGGCGGAAAAAGAAACGCCCGACTTGATTTTGCTTGATATTCAAATGCCCGGCATGGACGGGTTTGAAACCTTCCGCCGCCTGCGCCAGATGGAAGCGCTGAAAAATACGCCCGTTATTGCGCTCACCGCGCTTGCCATGCCCGGCGACCGCGAGCGCTGCCTGGCTGCCGGCATGAGCGATTATCTCAGCAAGCCTGTCAGCCTGAAGGAACTGGCGCGGGTGATTGAAGCGTGCCTTTCCGCTGGCGGCTGATTTACCCTCGCGTCAGCCCCGCCCATAAAAAAAACGCCAAGACGAGCAGCGCGCCCCATGCCAGCGTGAACTCCGCGCGCGTCAGGAGCATGGCGCAAGAAGCCAGCGTCAAGCCCAAAATCAGCAGCAGCGTTACGCGCCGCAGGTGAAGCCGCTCGTTTCGGCGGAACTCTTCGTCTTTGGCAGCCAGCCGCCCGCTTGCGCGGAAGTTTTCCAAATCCCAGGCGAAGAGCGCAAAAAGCCCGCCCGCGAACATCCAGCCGGGATGAAGTTTAAGGAACAACCCGAAGACCGCCGCTAATACGGAAAGTAACAGCCCGACGGAAGAAACGCCGTCCTGATTTTCCCGCGCGGCAAGCAGCCACAACGCCCCGCCGGCGAGAATCCACGCGGAAAGGGAAGCCCAGCCCGCCGCGTAAAATCCCCATGCCAGCGAAGCCGCGCCGAGCGTCACGCTCAAATAAAGCCCAAAGGCGGCCACGGAGAGAGATTCTACCATCCCGCTCCGCGTGATATACTTCCGCCGCGAATGAAAACGCTGCAAACCTTACATCCCGCCGCCGTCGCGGGGCTGAAACTTTTCAACGAGAGAAAATTCTTCGAGGCGCACGAGGAGCTTGAAACCGCGTGGCGCGAAGAACGGAGCGAACTGCGCGAGCTGTACCGCGGCGTTTTGCAAATCGCGGTCTTCTTTCTGCACATTACGCGCGGGAACTACGCGGGCGCGCTGAAAGTGTATGAGCGCGGCGCGAAACGGCTGGCGAATCTCCCCGCCGAATATTGCGGCGTTCAGGTGAAGAAGCTGCGCGGAGACGCGGCGCATGTGGCGCGCGTCTTGCAAACGTTGGGCGCGGAGCGCATCCGCGAATTTGACGCGGCGCTCTTTCCGCCTGTGGTTTGGGAGCAAAAGCGAACCTGGATTTGCGACCGCTGCGGCGGCGAGATGACCGAGCGGAATTGCAAAGTCGCCTGCCCGAATTGCGGCAACCGTTTCGATTGTTCCGATTTAAATTTACATTTCGATTGAGCTTATGTCCACCCTTCCTTTTGAAAACAAAATCGCGCTGGTCACCGGTTCGGGGCGCGGCATTGGGCGCGGAATCGCGCTGCATTTCGCCGAACTGGGCGCGGACGTGGTCGTCAATTTCTTTCGCAATCGCGCCCCCGCCGAAGAAACCCGCGCGGCGATTGAAAAACTGGGGCGGCGCGCGCTGCTGGTGAAAGCCAACGTCGGCGAACTGGACGAACTCAACCGCCTGTTCGACGAGATCGAGCGCGAATTTGGCGGGCTGGATATTTTTATCCACAACGCCGCTTCGGGGTACAACAAGCCCGCGATGGAACAGAAGCCCAAAGGCTGGGATTGGACGATGAACATCAACGCCCGCGCCCTGCTCTTCGCCGCGCAGCGAGCCGTCCCGCTGATGGAGAAGCGCGGCGGCGGGAAGATTGTCAGCGTTTCCAGCCTGGGCGCGACGCGCGCTCTGCCTGATTACGCCGTCGTCGGCGCCAGCAAAGCCGCCCTGGAATCCTTAACGCGCTATCTGGGCGTGGAGTTGATTGCCAAAAACATCAACGTTAACGCCGTCTCGCCCGGCGTAGCCGACACCGAAGCCTTGCGGCATTTCGCTTCGATGGGCGGAAAAGAAAACATCCTGCAAACATTCATCGAGCGCTCGCCCGCCAAGCGGCTGGTCAGCCCGCGAGACGTGGCGGGATTGGTCGCCTTCCTTTGCTCTTCCGCCGCCGAGATGATTGTCGGGCAGACGATTGTGATAGACGGCGGATATTCGCTGCCGGTGTAGATATGAAAAAAGCGCTTTTCTTTGCGATGCTCTGCGCGCTGGCGCTGGCTGCTTGCGGAGCAAAACCTGCCGCGCCGCCCCCCGCGCCGACGGCGACCGGGACGGCGATTCCCGCGCCGACTTTCACTCCCAGCCCCGTGCCTTCTTCGCCGACGGCGAGCCCCGCCCCTTCGCCGACCCTCGTTCCGCTTTCTGTGGAATACAACCGCAGCCTGCTGGCGAAGCTGCCGCTTTCGGAGCAAAGCTGCCTGCCCGATAAAACCGAAGACGATTTGGGAATATATGTTTACGACCTGAGCCGCGAGCGCGAGCTGCTCTCCGTGAACGCCGACGTCCCTTTTCAATTCGCTTCCGCGTTCAAAGCGCCGCTGCTGGTTTATTTTTTGACGCAATGCAAAAAATATTGGGACCCGACCAGCCCCGAATGGGAAGCGTATTTTTCCGACCCGCAAGCCGCGCGCGGAATTGCGTATTATTCCAGCGCGGAGTATCGCGCGGCGATTGCGCCTTTCTTTGAGGACCCGCGGCTGTGGCAGAACGCCGACGCTTTCTTTAACGAGCGGCGCTTTATCAACGCGGGCGGACAGGCGGAAGCGCTGGATAAACGTTATTTCATTCTCAACAGCGCCTACGCCATGACGGCGCGCAGCGCCAACCGCGCCGCGGGGGAGATTCTGCAATTTGTCTACGACCAATGCCAGCCCGTCGAAGAATCCGCGCGCGTTTCTTCGCCTTACGCCTGTTACAAGGCGAATCCCATCAGTCAGTTTAATGCGTGGTTCAACGACTTCGCCGGAATTACATACGCCGAAAACGAGCCGCAGCGAGGTCTCTTCAAGTGGGATTCCGTCATTGAGAAAGACGCGAAGGGCAACGCCTATGAGGCGCAAATGCCCACCGCCGGATTTGAAGACCAGTGCGCGACTCAAACCGCGCGCTTGAATTGCTCCGCCGCGACGGGGATCAGCGTGTGGACTCCGCGCGACCTGTTTCGCTTTTATCAAGCATTGTATCGAATGGAAGACGCGCGCGTCCGCGCCGCCGCGCTCAATCTGCTGGCGGTGGACGAGGAAGGACCGGGACGGGGCGGGCTGAAAAACCTCGCCCGTAAGATGGGCGCGCTCGCCATGAGCAAGAACGGTCACGCGCATTTTATTCTCGGCTCCATCAATACCGACGCGGGGATTTTTTATTATCAAAACACGCCTTTTGTCGTCGTCGTGATGGGTTATGACGCGCAGCCTTCGCTTTCGCTGCTCTACGGCGATTACAACTCCAAAGGCGAGCCGGTCATTGAAGCGAGTTTGATACAAGATTTGTTGAATGAATATGCGGGGAAATAGTCTGGTAGTCTGATAGTCGGCGGTCAGTCGTCTAAATCAGCGGGGAATTGCCAACCTTCACTTTTCTTTTCGCAACCATATTGCAACTTCTTGATAATTGTGCTGCAACGTAACGCAGCGGCGAACTTTCTATAATGCAAACGTGACGGCGCTTGTTCGTGGACGGGAAAACGCTTTGGCGCTCTCATCCTCTTCGGCAGGCGGCAGCCAGACCGACTGCAACCCAGACCGTTTCCGATTCTTCGCTTCAATCAAGGAGAAAGCCATAATGAATTTCAAAACCCTGTTTCAAGTCTTCACGCTGCTTGCCCTGTTATTCGCCGCATTAGGCGCAAGCGGGGCAGCGCAAGCCGCGCCTGCGGCGGCGGTTGTTCCTTACAACATGACCATTTGGAACGCCTCTTATTCCGGCTCGGTCAGCGCCGCGCGCTACGAGCAGTGGAATTTTAGCCTGTCCGAGACGACCAGCGTTGTGGTCAGCGCCGCGGTCACCTCAGGAGATTTGGTTCCCCTGCTCTCCCTTTCCGGCGGCGGATTAAGCGGCAGCGGGACCGCTTCGGTGGGCGTCGTCAGCGCGACTTTGCCGGCTGGCGATTACTCCATTCTCATCCAGCCGCAATCCGGCAGCGGCAGCTACACCTTCACCCTGCGCCCAGCCGAATCTGTCGGCGAGTCGGTCGCCATTGTGACCGTCTCGCCCGCCAGCGTGGTGGTGGGCGAAACGGCGCGGGTCGGCGTCGGGCTGCGGAATCTCCCCGCAGGCGGATTGACCAGCGCGGAATTTGCCTGCTCTTACGACGCGGCTTTGGTCGAGGTGAGCGGCTTTGCGGAGAGCGGCCTTTTCGGCGCGGACGCGGTCACGGCGATGAACGGTCCCGCCAACGGAGACTTCATCTTCGCCATCGCCGGCAGCAACGGCAGAAAAGCGACTGCCGACGGCGAGGTCTTTTCTTTCAACGTCACGGCGCTGCAAGCCGGCAGCGCGCCCATTGTCTGTCAGGTGCGCGTTTCGCAAGGCAATAACGCGCTGACCGCGCTCGCTCCCGCCGGCTCGGCTTTGAGCGTCTCTGAACGGGAAGGGCGCGTCTTCGGCGTGGTTCACGCTTCCAAACCGGCGGTGGTCTGCGCCTATGATTCGGCGAACGCGGAAACTTGCGCCGACTCCAACGCCAACGGCGAATTCAGCCTGACTCTGTCCGCCGGGACCTATCGGCTCGCCGCCTTTGCGCAAGGCTTTTTGACGGCTGAGCGCCCTTCGACTACGGTCGCGCCCGGCGGAGAAATTTCCATGCCGGAAATCAGCCTGCGCGCCGGCGATATTGACGGCGACGGCGACGTGGACCCCTTCGACGCAATGACGATTGGAATGAACTACAACCTCTCCGTCCCCGCGGAGGCGGATTTGAATAGCGACGGTGTGGTGAACGTCCTCGACCTGGAAGCGCTCGCCGCCAATTATCGCATGACCGCTCCCGTTTCTTGGGAATAAGCGGCTTTTCCGTTACGCAGGGGCGGGCGAACGTTGACGAACGCCGCGCCCCTGACCTCTCAAACATGGAGGCCCCAATGAAAAAAACGTTTGCAATTATCCTCTCCTTTGTTTTTGCGTTAACCGCTTTCTCGGCGGTCGGCGCGCAAGCCGGCGATACCATCTGGCTGGCGGCTCCTGTCACTTCTTTCAAAACTGGCGAAACCGTTGTGGTGACGGTGAACGCCATTTCAGGGACCCCCGTGCAAGGGCTGACTTTTCAAATCCGCTACGATCCGGCATGCCTGAAGCCCGTCAGCGTCGTCAGCCCGCTGCCCGGCATGAACGGACTGCCGCTGCCGCAAACGCCCGGCTTGCTCGACGCCACCTTCGCCAGCGGCGCGCCGCAATCCGCCAGCGGAATCCTTTCCGAAGCGCGGTTTGAGGCTCTCGCGCAATGCGATTCCGTGATCACTCTCGAAAGCGCCGCGCTGGCAATTCGCAACGAAGCGGGCTTCGCCTCTCCGCTGGGCGGCGTGACTTTGGGCGAGAGAAACATCCCCGTAAAAATCAGCGCCGAAAAGGGCGTTTCGCAATTGCCTTCCCCCGTGGCGGGCGGAACTCCGCTCTCCTTTAACGAAACGTCTTCCGAACGTCAGTTCCCCTCGTGGCTGATTATCCTCTTCTCGCTGCTGGCGGGCGTGATTGGCGTGCTGGTCGCCGTCAATTTACTACGAAAGCCATGACATGAAACCCAACGCCTTTTCGCAAGCCTTTCTTGCGGCGGCGCTTTTGCTCGCCATGCTGCCGCGCCCGGCGCGGGCGCTTGCCCTCCCCCCGGCGGATTTCTTTCAACTGCCGTGGACGCTTGGCGAAGCGTGGATTGCCATGAGCGGATTCGATAACGGAACGCTGCGCGAAAGGTCCAGCCCGCATAACGTCAATCAGGGCGGCGCGGTGGATTTTGCGCCCCACGTCGGCATGAGAATTGGCGAGGATACCTCCAACGCCTGGGTGGTCGCCGCCGCTCCGGGCAGAGTGGTGGAGACTTCGTACTGTCACGTCAAAATAGACCACGACAACGGCTGGACGACGGAATACTATCATCTCGGCAATATTCAGGTGATCAAAGGCGCGCGAGTGGAGCGCAATCAGCGCCTGGCGATTATTGACGACAACGCTAACGGGCAAATCTGCGTCGGCAATCGCTGGCCCGGCCCCCATTTGCATTTCGTCTTGCGCCCCAACATGCTGGGCGCGACTCTTGCGGGCTGGCAAATCAATTACGATTCCAGAACCAACGTCACCACGTTTTCCAAAAACGGGCAAACGCTTGGAACGTATCAGCCGCTGCTAAACGAAATGGGCTACGGCGGGAACGCGACCGCCACGCCCGCCCCAACTTCCACGCCCGTTTCGCCTTCCGCTACCCCGCCGATGGATACTCCCATCGCGACCTTTGCAACGCCGAGCGGGACTCCTCTCCCGACCTTTGCAACGCCGAGCGGGACTCCTCTCCCGACCTTTGCAACGCCGACCGGGACTCCTCTCCCGACCTTTGCAACGCCGACCGGGACTCCTCTCCCGACTCCCACGCCTCTTTCTGGGATGTATGTTTCCATCGTCCCCGCGCAAACGTCCATCACGCTCAACGACCAGACGACAATCGGCGTTTACTTGAACAACCTCCCGCCCGGCGGCTTATCCAGCGCGGAGTTCGCTTGCCTGTATGACCCCGCAATTTTGGAAATCAACGCAGCGGCGGAGGCTGGCCTCTTTGGCGCGGACGCGGTTTCCGTCTTGAACGCTCCGCAGCAGGGCGGGCAATTTATCTTCGCCATTGCGGGCAGTTTGGGCAGGCGCGCGCTTTCCGACGGGCTGGTCTTTACTTTTAATGCCAGAGGCTTGCAGGTCGGGCAATCCGGGCTGCAATGCTCCGCGCGCGTTTCGGATGGCGGCGGCGCGCTGCTTCCCATCGCCGACGCTCCCGTGACGATAGAAGTTCGCCCCGCCGTCCCGCAGATCGGCGTTTTGAGCGGAATTGTGTTCGCCAGCAAGCCGGTGACGGTGCGCCTGTACGACGAGCAAAACAGCCTCGCGGCGGAAGTCTTCGCCGACGCCAACGGCGCGTTCAGCGTCTCTCTTCCGGCGGGGAGCTACACCGTCGTTACCGCCAGCGCGCAAAGCCACCTCAGCGCGCAGGGGACGGCTGTCATCAGCGGCGGCGTTTCCAGCGCCATGCCGTCCGTTGCGCTGCCCGTCGGGGATATTGACGGCAACAACGTGATTGACCAATTCGACGCGATGACGATTGGCATGAATTACAACGCTCCCGCCCCCGCAGCAGCCGACTTGAACAACGACGGCGTCATCAACTTGCTTGATTTGGAATTACTCGCCGCCAACTATCGCAAGGCGGGCGCGCTCGCCTGGCGCTAGCGCGCGCCTTGCAACATGACGCAAACCGTCCCAAAAGCGCTTCCAAAACCTTTGGGACGGTTTTTTAAACGTCGGCTCTTAAAACTCAATTTCCCCAATTTGCTCGAAAGACATTTCAAAGAATCCTTCGGCTTCCAGCGCGATTTCCGCGTCGGCGGAATCGCCCGCGCCGATTCCCCTTCCGCAGTAGGAGCGATACGGACAGTAGGCGCAGCGCGCGGTTTCTTCGGTGGGGGGAAAATCGCGCGCGTTTTGAATCTCCGCCGCAATTCGCTCCAGCGCGTCCCAATCCTGTTTGTATTGCGCCGCCGAATAAGAGAAGCGCGCCGGCTCGGCGGGAAAATCCGCGTACCAATACGTCATCACAATCTCTTCCGGCGGGATGTTTTTCGCCCGCGCCAGCAAAGCGCGATAGACCCGCGTCTGCCAGCGCGTTTGCATCGAAAAATCTTTCGGGCGCTTGCGGTACGTCTTCCAATCGTAGATGATCGCTTTGCCGGGCTGGATGGCGATTAAATCGTATTTCGCCAGCAGGCGGAACGCTCCCAGCGGGGCGGAGAGAGTCGCCTCCGCCAGCAGGTTCGCTTCGCCTTGCAAACGCGGCAGGCTTTTATCGTTAATGAAATTTTGCCACCAGCGCAACGCCGCTTCGCTATTCGCCAATTTGGCGATGCGCTCTGGCGGCACGCCAAGAAAGAATTGCTGCGCGAGACGGTGGAAAAACTCGCCTTCCTGCTGGCGTTTTTCGTTTTCCAGCGCCGGTTCGGCTTCGATGGCGGGATATTCCAGCCGCTGCAAGTAACGCAGCTCAAAGCGGCGCGGGCAGTCGGCGTAATCTTGCAGGGAAGATTGGCTGAGGACGGCGAGCGGCGGCATGTCCTTATTTTGCCACAGAATAGGGCGCTTATGCTATACTTATTTTTGCGTGTCTTTGACGGTGAAATAATTTTTTGGGAGCTTGAATGGGACAGGAGAATCAAGTAGCGGTCTTCATTGACTACGACAACATAGAAATCAGCGTAGAAGACGTTTTTGGCAAAAATATCGAAGTGGATTGGCAGCGGGTCTTTCAATACGCCGCGCAAATCGGGCGGGTGGTTGTGCGCCGCGCTTACGCCGATTGGGGCGAAGTGAGAGAACGCCAGCGGGGATTGTTGAATCTGGGGGTGGAGCTGGTTCACGTCAGCAGCAAACGCGGCAAGAACGCCGCCGACATCCGCATTGTGATAGACGCGCTTGAATTGCTTTACTCGCAGCAGAGCTCCTTTTCTCATGTGTTGCTGGTTTCCGGCGACGGCGACTTTGTGGAACTGGTTCACCGCCTGCGCGCGCAGGGCAAGGTGGTGATTGGCATGGGGCTGAGCGAAACCACCGCCGACTATCTGGTGAACGCTTGCGATAAATTCGTCTTCTACGACAAATGGCAGGGCGTTGATAAATTCAAGAAAGATTCTTCCGCTTCGGCTTCCAGGTCCGCTCCGCCCGCGTCGAAAAATAACGGGCAATCGAGCAAGCTGAAGCCCGAAGGAAAGTTCGAGCAATACGTCAATCTGCTGGCGGCGAAAAAGATCCGCGTATCCGAAAACCCTAACCGCCCGCTGGTCATTTTCAAAATTTTTGAAATCGTCCACAATAGCTTGCAGCCGATCACCTTCAATCAACTGAAAGACCGGCTCGCCAAATTGTTTGAAGACGACCCCAAGGTGGACGTCCAAAGCGCGCTGAACGTCGCTTACCAGCTCTTTTACACGTTCTGTTTTGAATTTGATTCCCAAAGCGGCGAGCGCACGTTGGATAAGCCGATGAAGTTTTCGGCGGAAGTCCGCAGCGCCGCCGACCTGCTGGATAAATGCGACGCCAGCCTGCTGCATATGCTCATCAACGAACTTGGCTCGCCGCAAAAGCTGGACAAAGAAACCGCCGCGCGCCTGTTATATGGCGGAGTCCGCAATCCAAAGATCCTTGACCACATTGCGGAACTTATCGCCGCCTGACGAGGCGAGGCGGGCTTCAGGTTTGGGCAAACCGACGCCGCGTTGTATAATTAAACAAACGCATCTGTGAAAAATGACGCACAGCCTCTCTTCCTTCCTCCGCGTTTTCTTTATGCGAAAGCCGCTGCGCGACTGGGCTGGCTTGGCTTTGCTGGGCGCGGGGTATTGGTTGACGGTCTGGGCTGGGATGAGGCTGGCGGCGGAAGCCAGAGGCGCGCTGACGGTTTGGCCCGCCAGCGGCGTGGCGCTGGGGACGCTGCTCATTGTGGAACGGCGGCTCTGGCGGCGAGTTTTGGCGGCGATGTTTGCCGCCCAAACGGGGGGATATTGGCTGCTCGGTCTTCCGCTTTGGGAAAGCGCAGGGTTTTCCTTTTTCAACGCGCTCGAAGCGCTGCTCTGCGCGTGGATGCTGACGCGCTTTTTCAGACCTTCCTTTGTCTTTCAGCGTGCGGCGGAAGTCATCGGGCTGTTTGCGGCGGTCGCGCTGTCCGCCGCTTCCGTTTCCGCTTTGCAGGCGGCTTTTGCGCTCGCTTCTCCGCAACTCTTTGTCGCCGCGTGGATTGTCCGCTGGATGGCGAACGGCTTGGGGATGCTGATAATGGCGCCCCTCGTCGCGCTGTGGGATAGCGCGTCTTTGAAAGAATACGTCCTGACGGACAAAAAGCGGCTGTGGGAACTTGCGCTTTTCTTCTTGATTTTAATTTCTTTCGCTCTGCCTTTATTTGGAGTCTTCACCCAAGCCGAAAAGCCGCTGCTGCGGAATTACATGCTCTTTCCGCTGCTCATTTGGGCGGCGTTCCGCTTCAACACGCGCGATTTGCTCGATTCCCTCTTCGCCTATTCCGCCGTCGCCGTGTGGAATACGCAGCGCGGCTTCGGCGTTTTTAGCTTCCCTTTGGAAGCCCAGATGGAAAACTTCCCTTCGCTGCAAATTTACTTAAGCGTGGTGCTTTTTTCCGGGTTGCTGATCAGCGCGATGGTGAACGAAAGAAAGAACGTCGAACGCGCGCTGCGCGAGAGCCGAAACTTGCTGAGCGCTTTTATCGCCCGCTCCCCTATTTATGCTTTCATCAAGTCGGCGACTCCTTCCGAAAGCCGCGTGCTATTCGCCAGCGACAACTACATAGACATGATTGGCGTCCCCTCCGCCCAAATGATTGACAAGACCATGCGCGAGCTCTTCCCCGCCGAGTTCGCCGATAAAATCACCGCCGAAGATTGGCAGGTCGCTTCCAAAGGCGAAGTCCTGCAATTGGAAGAGACGCTAAACGGACGCGTTTACACCACGATCAAATTCCCCATACGACTGGAAGATCGGGCTGTGCTCGCCGGCTACACAATAGACATAACCGAGCGCAAACAGATGGAAGAAACCCTGCGCAAAAGCGAGGAAAAGTACCGTCTGGTGGCGAACTTCACCTACGATTGGGAATGCTGGCACGGACCCGACGGCTCGTACCTCTACGTTTCCCCTTCTTGCGAGCGCATCACCGGTTACACGGCGGAAGAATTTATCGCCGACCCGCAATTGCTCATCAAAATCACTCACCCCGAAGACCGCGTCGGAGTGATGGAGCATTTTGAAGCGACCAGCGGGCGCTTTAAGCAAAGGGACGTCGCTTTTGATTTCCGCATCATCGCTAAAGACGGGCGCACGCGCTGGATATATCACACCTGCACCGCCGTTTACGGCTCCAACGGCGAATGGATGGGACGACGCGAAAGCAACCGCGACGTTACCTCTCGCAAACAAGCCGAATCCGTGCTGCGCTCGCGCTTACGCCTCAGCCGTTTCGCCGAGACGCATTCGGCCGACGAAGTGCTGCAATACACCCTGAACGAAGCCGAAGCCCTGACTGATAGCCAGATTGGTTTTTTCCATTCTTTTGATTCCCAGAAAAACGCCGTCGCCTTGCAAATGTGGTCCAGCAATACGCTGCAAAATTTCTGCTCCGCCGGCGCCGAAAAAAGACATTACTCGTTGGAGGAAGCCGGCGTTTGGGCGGATTGCATCCGCAGGCGCGAGCCGCTCATCTACAACGATTACTCCAGCCTGCCCCATCGCAAGGGCGTCCCGCAAGGTCACGCCCCGTTGCAGCGCGTCGCGCTCGTGCCGGTCTTTCAAGGCGACCACGTCGTCGCGGTCGTCGGAGTCGGCAACAAACCCGCGGAGTACGATTATCAAGACGTCAAAATCATCCAGCAGATTACCGAGCTGGCGTGGGACGTGATTCAACGCAAGCGCTCGGAAGAGGAAGTCCGCCTGACCCAAAACGCGCTGCAAGCCGCCAACCGCGAATTGCAAGTGGCGCTGGAACGCGAAAAAATTCTGGCGCACACCGACTCGCTGACGGGGGTTCCCAACCGCCGCTATTTGTTCGATCTGGCGGAAAGAGAGTTCAGCCTTGCCTGCCGCCATCATCTGCCGCTTGCGGCGATGATGCTCGACCTTGATTTCTTCAAGAAAGTGAACGATACCTTCGGACACGAGGCGGGCGACCGCGCCCTGCAGAGCGTGGTGGAAGCGGCGCGTTCCGAACTGCGCGCTTCCGATTTCATGGGGCGCTACGGCGGCGAAGAATTCGTCGTCTTTCTGCCGATGACGACGGGACGGCAAGCGCTTCCCCTCGCCGAACGCATTCGCGCCAAAACCGAATCCCTGCGAATCCAGACTCAGCGAGGGGAAATTTCCGTCACTGTCAGCATAGGCGTCGCCGACCTTGCCGAAAACCGCGAGCTCATTCAAACGGTGGACGACCTGATTCGTCTCGCCGACGAGGCGATGTACGCCGCCAAGCAAGCCGGACGCAACCGCGTCGTTTTATACGGGCGGTAGCCATGCTGGCGAGTCTGGTCGGCGCGAGCGGCGCGGGCAAGACCACGCTTGCCCGTCTCTTAAGCCAGCGGGGAGATTTCCTCCTCGCCCCCGAACAGCACGCCGAAAGACCCTTTCAACTCCTCTTCAAAAACGATTCCCGCTACGCGCTGGCGAACCAGCTCGATTATTTGCTCTTTCGCGCCGAGCAGGAACGGGAATGGCGCCAGAACCCGCGTCCCGTTTTAACCGACGGCGGACTCGACCTCGACTTTCACGGTTTCACGCGCTTGTTTCACGCGCGCGGCTATCTTTCCGCCGCGGAATACGAACTCTGCCGCCGCTTGTATCTCTTCGCCCGTCAGGCTTTGCCCCCGCCCGATTTTGTCGTCTATTTATACGCGGATGAAGAAACCATCCGTCGCCGCCTCGCCGCCCGCGATAGGATTAACATCGCCTCCGCGCAAGACGCGCGGCTGCTCGACGCGTTCATCCGCGACTGGCTGGCGACTCTGCCCCCCGAAAAAGTCCTCCGCCTCGACGTCTCCCGCGAGGACGCGGCGTTTTCGCGCAGCCTGCCGCAGATACTGGAAAAATTGCGCGCGTAATAAACTCCCCTCATGCCTCATCCAAGCGGCATGGAAAATTTTAGAAGCGTCTCTCACGTTATCGAACCGCAATTTGTCGTGGAAGGCGCGGGCGTGTTGTTGCGGCGTTCCATCGCCCCGCGCCCCAGCGCCGAATACGACCCCTTCTTGCTCTTCGACCATTTCGCTTTTAACAACCCGCTGCAAGGTCCCATTCGCGGCTTTCCCACGCATCCGCATCGCGGGCTGGAGACCGTGACATACATGCTGGAAGGCTTCGTCGCGCATCGCGACAGCCTGGGCAATCAGGGAATCATCGGCGCGGGCGACGCCCAATGGATGACCAGCGGGCGCGGAATCCTGCATGAGGAAATGCCGCGCCGCGGCGAAAGCGGCGACGTCTACGGCTTTCAATTATGGGTGAATTTGCCCGCCGCGTTAAAAATGAGTCCGCCGCGCTATCAGGAAATTAAGGCGGAGCAGATTCCAACTCTCGAAAAAAGCGGGGCGCGGATTCGCCTTCTCGCCGGAACGTTGGACGGCGCGCAAGGTCCCGTGACCGACGTGGCGGCTTCCCCGCTGTATATGGACGTGCAATTGTTCGCCGGCGGGCGCTTTGTTTTGCCCGTCCCGCAAGGGCATACCGTTCTCGCCTACCTGTTTGAAGGCGCGGCGGAATTTTCCAACGACTATCTCGAATCCGTCCGCATGATTGCCTTCCACGACGACGGCGGCGGCGTGCAGGCGTATTCCGAAACGGGCGCGCGCTTCCTCCTCATGACGGGCGCGCCTTTCAAAGAACCCGTCGTCCCTTACGGACCCTTTGTGATGAACACAATGGAAGAGATTCAACAAACGCTGCGCGAGCTGCGGGAGGGAACCTTCATCCGTCAGGCGGTATAATCGCGGCGGATGAAAAAGAACTTTTCCGCCGACGTTCAAATTGCGCTGATTTTTCTTTCGCTCGCCCTGACTCTTGGCGCGACGATGAGGCTGTTCCCCATTTTTCGCGCCGACTTTCCGCTCGCGGACGGGGGCATGTTTTACGCGATGGCGCGCGACTTGCTGGCGGCGAACTTCGCCCTGCCGGAAGTTACCTCCTATAACCGCTCCGCTATTCCCTTCGCTTATCCGCCTTTGGGGTTTTACCTTGCCGCGGCGCTTCACGCCTTCGCCGGCGTTCCGCTTTTGGAAGTTTTGCGCTGGCTGCCTTTCGCCTTCTCGCTGCTGAACATTCCCCTCGTTTATCTATTCGCCCGCGAACTATGCGATTCCGAAGCCAAAGCCGCGCTGGCGGTTTTTCTCTTCGCCCTCGTTCCCGGCTCGTATTGGTGGAACATCGTCGGCGGCGGATTGACGCGCGCGCCGGGCGCGTTCTTCTTTTCTTTGGCGGCGCTTTCCATGCTGAAAATGTATAGGACGGAGAGTCTCCGCTGGCTTGCCGCCGCCGTGCTCAGCGTTTCCGCCGTGACGCTTAGTCACCCCGCGTGGACGCTGGAAACCGTCCTCGCCGCGCTGGCGCTATGGTATTTCTTCGGCAGGAATTGGCGCGGATTTTTGCTCTCGCTCGCGCTGGCGGCGGGCGCGCTGGCGCTGACCGCCCCATGGTGGGGAGTCGTGTTTTACCGTCACGGCTGGCAAGCGTTCCTCTACGCCGCGCAAAACGCTTACACCCGTTTGCAAGCGTTCGCCATGCTGGTCATGCTTTCATTTACCAGCGAGCGCGTCCCCGTCTTTGCCCTCTTCGGCATGACCGGGCTGTTTATCCATCTTGCGCAAAAAAAATATTTTCTGCCCGCGTGGGTGGCTTTGTGCTTCTTCGTCGAGCCGCGCAGCGGAGCGGGCGCCTCGCTGCTGCCTTTTTCCATTCTCGCGGCGGACGCGCTGGCGGATGGAATCGCCGCGCGCTTAAGCGCCGCCGTCCCGCCGCCGATTGCGTGGAGCGAGGCGGTTCGCTATCATCGCGGGCGCTTGTTCTTCGGCTTCTTAACGCTGTTCCTTTCTTATAACGCCTTTCAAATGTCTGATATGATTTCGCGCCGCGTGTTGGGAGCGGAAGAACGCGCCGCGCTGGAATGGGCGGCTTTGCATACCAGCCCCGAAAGCCGCTTTCTGGTTTTAGATGAAGTGGACAATCCGGTCTATTCCCCGCTGACCGAGTGGTTTCCTGCGCTGGCGGAACGGCGCAGCGTCGCCACCATTCAGGGAACGGAATGGCTGGGCGGCGAAAGAAACTTTACCCGCGTCTTCCCTTTCGTGAAAGAGGCGCACGAATGTTTTACGCGAGACGCGGTTTGCCTGGACCAGATTCGGGCAGGACCGCTGGACGATTTCGAGTACGTCTTGCTTTCGGTCAAAATGGAGCGCAACCCGCTGCTGGATTCCCTGCGCGGCAGCGAAGCGTTTACGCCGGTCTATTCTTCCGCGACGACGTATATCTTTCGCGTCGGGCGGAATCCTTAAACCTCCCTTTCAGGCGGCGGTTAAATAGCGGGAAACCTTCGCCAACGCCGCCCATAGCAGCGCGAGCAGCCCGGCGAAAGCGGCGACTTGCGGCGCGCCCGTGTAGGGGTCGCCCACCGCCAGCCGCGAAACAACCGTAATGGGCGAGAGGTTGAAAATCGCGCCGCCGGCGGTCACGGCGAGCAGCGCCAGCGAATAAACGAACTGCGAGCGCTCGCGGTCTTTGAAAAAGACCGCGCTCAACGCCGCGAAGCTGGCTGTCAGGGCGGCGACAATCAGCGCCAGCAGCAAGACCAGCGGCAGGTTTTGAACTTCGGTCCCGTTGGCGCGCAGCAGCAGAGTCCACGCCAGACATTGCGCGAAAGCGAGCAAAACCGAGGCGGCGACCTTCGCGGCGATCATCGCGTTCACGCTCAAAGGCGCGGAAAGCAAAGTCGCCAGGGTGTTGTTTTCCACTTCTTCGGAAATCGAGTCGACGGTCATGCTGCCCGCCACGAAAGCGGGGAAGAACATCAGCAGCGGAATCAGCGTGGAGTAAATAAACTCGAACGACGTGGCGGATTTGCCTTGCAAGTCGGCGTAGCGCACTTCGATTCCGCTTTTCCGCCGCAGGGCGTTTTCATACGTTTTCAGCGGCTCTTGCAAGACCATGCGAATCAACGAGCTGAACGCCTCCGAATCGGGCAGGTAGAGCTGAATTTGGGTCGCGCCGTCTTCCGCGTTTTCGGGGACGATGGCGATGGCGACCACTTCCCTTTTTTGGTATAGCGCGTTTTGCGCGGCGGCAAGCGAATCGTAATAGAAAACTTTCAGTCCGCGCGCGCTAATTATCTCTCCCAGTTTATCCGCGGGCGGAGCGACCACTCCAATTTTGATTCCTCCGCCGCTAAACTTAAGAATGGTATCCGCGTCGTAGAGCGAGAGCATGCCCAACAGCAGCGCGGAGGAAAAAGAAGCGATGAACAGTTGGATCAAGATGGCGATGATGATCGTTCCGTCGCGCAGCGCCGAGCCGATTTCCTTTTTAATGACCGCCGCAATGGGGTTCATCCTGAGCCTCCGTTCACGAGAATCAGATAATTGTAAACAAAGTGAACGGCGGTGGAAATCGCCAGCGCCAGCCAGTAGGGAAACTTCCAGCGGACGCGCAGGAAGACCGTGACGGAGGTGAAGAGAAAATGCGCCGCCAGCGGAATGAGCAGCAGCAAACCCGCGCCAAACATCGCCCCGGAGACGCGCGCTTCCGAAACCATACTGATGGAAACGGCGACCAGAGCTTTTTCCCCGACGAGGAAACCCAGCCCCGAAAGAAAAGACAGCCCGAAAACGTCGCGCGCGTGCTTCACGCCGCCATGTTCCCACAGGGCGACGATCCCTACCGATTTGACGATTTCTTCCATCAAGGCGGAGGCGACCAACACCGCCCCGACGATAAAGCGCAAAGGCAGGTTGGAAGCGAAGGCGATGAAGATCACCTGCGACATATACACCCCCGGAATAGCGATGAGACTCCACAGCGGCACGGCGAGGTACGGATGGCTGCGCGCCATCATCAGGTAAATGGCGTCTTTTATCTTTTGCGTCATGGGCTTGTAGCCCATCAGAAATTCCTCGTTCAGCAGGCGCGTCGCCGCGAACATGGCGAAGACGAACACGCCCGCCATCGGAATGGAGGGAAAGAGATATTCGCGCCAGCCGAAAGGTTCGTTTCGATACATCTTCACCGCCAGCGTCAGCGGCGAAATATAAGAAACATCGTTGGCGTTGGCGAACATGGCGGGGAAGACGAGGTAGGCGGTGGTGGCGGTGGTGACGAACATGGCGATAAAGGTCACGTCTTTGAACGTGCGGTAAAACAGCGGCGCCATCAAATAGATGGCGAAGATGAACAAAACCGTCGGCGCGAAAATGGCGAGCGAAAGCCCAATGCGACCGCCGGTGAAGAAGGCGACCAGCGCCACGCCCGTCAGGGCGAAGAGGGCGTAAGGCGTCATTTTGCCGAAAACGATTTGGAAGGGCGTGACCGGCGCGGAAAGCAGCACGCTCAGACGGCGGTTAATCTTTTCGTCCATGAAGCTGCTGGTGAAGAAGATGCTGATGAAGGTAATCGGCATGATGAAGAGCAGCGCGACCAACACCTGCGCGAAAGGCGCGGGCGGCGGCGTGATGGACGGGATGACCGTCTCTTTGGGCTTGTCCACCGGGGGAACTTCCTTTTGCGGGCTTTGACCGGGGGGAGGGCGCAGCGGCAGGTAGTTAATCTCCACCCGCAAGGGAAAGGCGCGCGCCGCTTCATAGGAAGCTCCGATGCGCTTGATTTCTTGCGTTTCAAGATATTGGCGCAGCGATTTGAGCGCGTATTGCGATTTATCGTCTTCGCGGGCGTGAACCTGCGCGCCTTCGACGAATACGTCTACTTTTTTTTGCGCCAGCAGCGCCGCGCCCTCTTCGGGCGAAGCGACCTGCCGCACGGCGAAGCGCAAGTCAACGATGGGCGGAACGTCGCCAAAGACCGCTACGCGGTATAAGCCGCTGCCCAGCGAGACCATGTCGCGCAGGAAATACGCCGCCGCGCCGACGACGACCAGCAAGGCAAGAACCGCCAGCGGGCTTGCGCCGCCGCTAAACCTTTTTTTGAGACGCGAGATTTCGCGCCAGGCGATGACCAGAATTTGATTCATAGCTCCGCTTTTGGGATACAATAAACTCATGATTGAACTGAAAAACGTCTATAAACGTTACAATGATACTACGGTTGTCGAAAACCTTAACTTGCGAATTGAACCCGGCGAGATTGTCGGACTCATCGGTCACAACGGCGCGGGCAAAAGCACGACGATGAAAATGATCGCCGGGCTGATTGAGCCGACCGCGGGGACGGCGCTCGTCATGGGGCGCGACGTGAAGCGCGAGGGGACGAAGATTAAGCGCCACATCGGCTATTTGCCCGAAGAAAGCCCGCTCTACGAGGCGATGACCGCCCCGCAATATTTACTGTTCTTTTCCGAACTTTATGGAATGCCGCGCGACAAGGCGCTCAAACGCATTGACCAGCTGCTCGATTCGCTCGACTTGAAGGATAAAAACAAACTGACGGGCGAGTTTTCCAAAGGGATGAAGCGCAAGACCGCCATCGCCCGCGCGCTGCTGCACGACCCCGATTTGCTGATTCTCGACGAGCCGAATTCCGGGCTGGACCCGCTGACTTCGTTCTTCATCATCAACTATCTGAAGACTTTGAAGCAATCCGGCAAGACCGTGCTGCTGAGCGCGCACAACCTCTTTCACGTCGAGTCGATTTGCGACCGCGTGGGAATCATTAAGAGCGGCAGGCTGCTGGTCTTTGATACAATGGAAGCCATTCGCGCGAAGCTAGGCAGGCGCGAATATCAGGTGTTCTTTCAAGCCCCGCAAAAATTGGATTACGAAGCGGTTAACGGCGCTTACGTTTTCCGCGCCGCCGAAGCCGAAGCCATCGCCGCCATGCTGCAAACCATCGCCGCGCGGAAGTGGACGCTGCTCGACCTTTCGATGAAGGAATCGGCGCTGGAAGAGATTTACGTCAAGTTAATGACCGACTAGGCGGCTTTTTTTCGGAGTACAATATTTTCTCGAAGGAGAGAAGACCATGAACCTGAAACTACGCTCGCTGAATTTTATCGTCGTCCTTATGCTATTTCTTAGCGCCTGCAACATGCCCAGAGCGAACGCCGGTCAAAACGTTTCGATGACCGCCGCGGCGCAAACGGTGGAAGCGATGTTAAGCGCCACGCCGATTTTGCCGCCGGCGACTCCTAGTTTTACCCCACCTCCGCTGCCGCCCACGCTGACGCCGATTCCATTGCCGATCTACACCAGCACGCCTATCGCCACCGCCACCTCGAATTGCAACGTGGCGCAGTTCGTGACCGACGTGACCATCCCCGACGGGACGCTGATGAAGCCGGGCGAGACGTTCACGAAGAAGTGGCGCATTCGCAACGTCGGCTCTTGCGCGTGGAACGGTTATTCGATGGTGTTCGACAGCGGCGATTCGATGGGCGGTCCCGCTACCACCGCGATTCCGGCGGTGAACCCAAATCAAGAAGTGGATTTGTCGGTTAATCTCACCGCGCCTTCGGCGCCGGGGACGTATCGCGGTTATTGGCGCATCGTCACCAACGGCGGGGTGTTGGTGCCTATCGTAAGCGGCTATCAGAACCGTTCCTTCTACGTTGAAGTCAAGGTGCAAAACCCCACTCCCACGCCGACCAACACAACGGCCGCGCCCATTTTCGCGGTGACGAGCGTGACTTATGTGGTGACGACATGGAGCGACGCCACTTATACGAACTGCCCGCGCATTACGGCGCAAATTACGGTGAATGGTCCCGGAACGGTGGAATATCACTGGACGCGCAGCGACGGGGCAAACGCTGGCAGCGGCACGCTGACCTTCGCCGCAGCCGGCTCTCAATCGGTCACGCAGGATTGGGCGCTTGGCTCGGTTTGGGCGCCCGCGCCGGATGAGTGGATGGGCATTTACATTGACGTCCCGAATCATCAGAACTTTGGCTCCGCCGTCATGCCCGCTTGCGCCGCGCCGTAAACCTTGACTTCTCGCTGACCGCCGCCCGGAGAGATTTTCTTCGGGCGTTTTTTTTGCCGCAGATGAACACGGATAAACGCAGATGTTTTTAAGTTAATTTCTTAAAAGTTGCAGCGCCGTTTTTAAGCCGCTTGCGGCGATTTGTTTCACAGTATAATATTTTGCGCTATTAGAAAAGGAAGAAAATGAAAAACAAACCGTATTTTGTCCTATCCCTGCTTATCGTTATCGCGGCGCTGGCGCTTTCCGCTTGCGGCGGCGCGCCCGCCACGCAGGACCCTTTCATTCAAACCGCCGTCGCGCAGACGGTCGCGGCGAAGAACGCGGAGCAGCAAGCCCCAACCCTCGCGCCTCTCCCGCCGAGCGCCCTCGATACGCCGACCCCGCCGATGTTCTCGCCGACCGCCACCGGGCTGCCCGCCCTTCCCACTTCCGCCGCGTCCGACCCTTATACCAGCCCTTGCGGAAAAGCCGCCTTCGTAAGCGAAACCATCGTGGACGGAACCATCTTCAAGCCCGGCGAGCAATTTACCAAGACGTGGGAAATTAAAAATACCAGCTCCTGCGCGTGGGATACGAACTATAAGCTGGTGTATTGGGGCGGAGACGACATGATGGGCGGCGCGTATTATTACAACCTGCCGCAAAGCGTCCCGCCCGGCGGAGTCGTGCCGATTTCCATTCACCTCACCGCGCCGCTCAAAGAGGGCGAATTCACCTCCAAATGGGCGCTGCAAACTCCCGATAAGATTAACTTCGGCGTGGGCGAATATAGCAACGTGCCGATTACCGTCAAGATCGTCGTTTCCGCCGCCACGAAGCCTCAATACGCGGTGACCAAAGTGACTTATAAACTGGTGCGCGAACCGGCGGACGGCTGCCCGGCGAACGTCTGGTATTACGCTTACGCCACCGTTTACGTTAACGGACCCCTGGAATTTAAATACTACTGGTCGCAAAGCGACGGCAACAACGTGAAATATCCCGACGTTATCAAGGCGACGGAAGCCGGCGCGATTGAGCTGCCCCCGCACAGCTGGAAGTTTTACATCGCCGATAGCCCCGGTCCCAAGTGGATGATGCTCAACATCGGAATTTCGGACGGCGAAAATTACATTTACACGCCCTACCCGCCCGGCGTGGAATTTGTGAAGACCTGCGGCAGCTAGCCCGTTTTTGGGAACCATTTCCTCCGCATGGACGTTAACAGCTTGCGGCGGCGGAGAGCCCGCCGCCGCAAGCCGCGTTTAAGGAGAATTCCCATGAGTCGCAACCATTTCAAACTGTTTCTTGGCGTCCTGACCCTCGTCCTCGCGCAGTTGGCGTGCAACGCCCCGAACGGCGGCGGAATCGGAACGCCCGACGCCTTCGCCACGCTCAACGCGCTGTACACCGCTTCCGTTTTGACTCAACAAGCGGGCGGCGAGATGCAGCCGTCCCTCACTCCGCTTGCGCCGGAGACTCTCCCGCCCACGTTCACTCCCATTCCTGTTTTTCAAACGCCCATGTTCACGCTGACTTCGGGCGTCCCGCAAACACGCTGCGACGCGGCGGAATTTGTCAGCGACGTGACCTATCCCGACGGCAGCGTCGTTCCGCGCGGCGGCTCTTTCGTTAAGGTCTGGCGCGTTCGCAATATCGGCTCCTGTTCGTGGACGACTTCCTACGCGCTCGTCTTTACCGGCGGCGACTTGATGAACGGACCGCTGGTCTCCGCGCTGCCGGGCAACGTGAACCCCGGCGAGACGATTGACCTGAAAATCTCGCTGACCGCGCCGAACAAGAACGGCGAATTTCGCGGCTATTGGAAGCTGCGAAACGCTTCCGGCGTGCTGTTTGGAATCGGCGGGCAGGCGGATACGCCTTTCTGGGTGAACGTCAAAACCGCGGGTCCCTCTTACGCGGCTTACGACTTCGCCGCGAAATATTGCGAAGCCGATTGGCAAAACAAAGATTCGGCGCTGCCCTGCCCCGGTAAAATGGATTCTCCTAAAGGCTTTGTCCTGCGGCTGGACGCGCCCGTTTTGGAAAACGGCAAAACGCAAACCGCGCCCGCTTTGCTGGTCTTTCCGCAGGATAAGAACAACGGAATCATCAGCGGACAGTTCCCCGCTTTTACCGTGCAGTCCGGCGACCGCTTCCGCGCGGCGGTCAGCTGTCAATTCGGCGCGAAGAAATGCAACGTCGTTTTCCGCCTCGATTACAAATTGAACGGGCAAGTCAAAACGTTGGGAACGTGGAACGAAGCCTACGAAGGTTTGTCTTACCCGATTGACCTGGACTTGAGCGCGCTCGCGGGGAAAAAGGTCAAGTTCATTTTGTTCGTCAGCGCGAACGGCGCGAACAACGAAGATTACGGTTTGTGGCTGAATCCGCGCATTGAGCGGCAGGGCGCGCCGCCGCCGACTTCCACGCCCGTCCCGCCCACGCCGACTTTCACGTCCGTCCCGCCTACGTTCACGGCGACCTTCACGCCCACGTTTACCAACACGCCGACGACGACTTTCACGCCTACGTTCACCGAAACGCCCACCGAAACGCCCACCGAAACGCCCACCCCGTAGCTGCGTTATAATAAAGTTGCGCTTTATTGGTTGCGAAAAAATTCCGAACTGCGGTAGAAATTCATGGCAGTCATTCTTGGAGGCTACTCACATGAAATTTAGCAAGCCTGCATGGCTCATTTTTCTCTTTGCGCTGGGGGCGCTCTGGCTGAGCGCGTGCAACATGGGCGCGGCGGCGGCGGTTCCCACCATAGACCCCGGCGCCGTCGAGACCCAGGCGTTCGCCATCGTGCTGACCGAATCCGCCGCGCGCGCGACGCAAACCGCGCTGGCGATTCCGCCCACGCCGATTCCCACGCAGACTACCTTCCCAACGCCGACCTTCATCGTCAACCCCACTTTTCCCGTCATTAGCGGGGGAATTTCCACGCCCGGCGCGCCGTTGCCCGGCTTCACCCCGCTGGTCGCTTCCCCTGTTCCCACCATTCCGCAGCAAGCCGCCACGCTCACCACGCAAAGCGGCTGCAACGACGGCTTATACATCGGCGAAACCCGCCCTTACGACGGCGCGCAAATGAAGCCCGGCGAGGAATTTCAGAAGGGCTGGACCATTCGCAATATGGGAACCTGCCCGTGGGACGAGGGCTACGCTTTCGTCGTCAATACCCAATGGAGCGTCGGCTTGGAGGAGTTGCCCAATCCGCCGAAAATTGTGCTTAAAAAAGCGGAGGAGTTTGTGAAACCCGGGCAGGACCAATCCTTTGTCTTAAAGCTGCGAGCTCCGAAAACGCTGGGAACCTATAAATGGTGCTGGAAATTGCAAGACGACGGCGGAACGCCCTTTGGTCCGTTGGTTTGCACCATTTTTACGGTGGTCAAATAATAAGAGGATGTATGAAACTTAAAAGCGTCGCTTTTGCTCTTTCCTTCTTGCTGATTCTCGTCGCCTGCGCGCCGGCGACGCCCGTCGTCCCCACGCCTGATATTATTGCCGTCCGCACGTCGGCGGCTTACACCGTCGTGGCGGAATTTACGCTCACCGCCGCGGCGTTTACGCCCACGTTCACGCCGGAGCCGCCGACCGAAACGCCCACGCCCCAGCCGCTGCCGAGCGAAACGCCCACCATCGCCTACGCTACCGACCCGACTTTGATTGCGCTTGGCACGCCCGCCGCGCCTGTGCAGCTATGCGACGATTACGCCTTCGTCGCCGACGTGACCATCCCTGACGAGACCGTCGTAACCCCCGGACAGGAATTCGTCAAAACGTGGAAAATCCGCAACACCGGCATTTGCACCTGGGGCGACGGCTACCTCCCGATTTATTCGCACGGCGAAAAAATGAACGGGCAGCCCGTTCCGCTGAATTCTGTCGTCGCGCCCGGACAGGAAGTGGACGTCTCCGTTAATTTCAAAGCGCCGACTGCCATCGGCAGATACGTCAGCGCGTGGAAGATGGTCAACCCCAAAGGCATTCCCTTTGGCAGCAAAGAAAACACCATGCTATTGGTGATTATTGTGCAATAACGCGCAGCGAAGCGGACATGGCTTTTTCAATATCTGGACGCAGGCTAAAAAAAACGGACAAGATAGACGGGATTTTTAGGATGAGTCGCGCGGAAAGCGGAGCGAAAACATCCTGCTTATCCTGTCCATCCCGTGAAACATAGCGGCAGGAGCGAGAAATAAAAAATATGAAGTCGCCCGCTCCTTTGGCATTAAAGCAAGCCGTTCAAGCCAAAGCTCGCCAGTTGGGGTTTGTTCTGTGCGGCGTCGCCTCCGCCGAACCGCCGGCGCGTTACGACCTTTTTCGCGCATGGCTTCAAGACGGACGTCACGCCGACATGCGCTATCTTGAAAACGAAAAGCGCGCCGACCCGAAGCTGATTTTGCCGGAATGCAAGTCCATCCTTATCCTTGCCCTGCCATATCATTCAGAATTCAGAAACCAGAATTCAGAATTCAGAAACCAGAATTCAGAATTCAAAATTGCCGCTTATGCGCTTGGCAAAGATTACCACGAGGTCATTCCGCCGAAGTTAAAGCAAATTGTAGAATTTATTGAAGAGAAAGTCGGGCGCAAGATTCCCAACCGCTACTACGCCGATACCGGTCCCGTTCTGGAGCGCGACCTCGCCGCCCGCGCCGGGCTGGGCTGGATTGGCAAAAACTCCATGCTGATTCATCCCAAACACGGTTCGACGTTTTTTCTCGCGGAAATTTTGCTTGGGCTGGAGCTCGAACCCGACGGGCAAATCATCGCCGACCATTGCGGGACTTGCGCGCGCTGTATCGAAGCCTGCCCGACGCAGTGCATCCTTCCCAACCGAACGATTGACGCGCGGCGCTGCGTTTCTTATTTGACGATTGAAAACAAGGGCGCGATTCCGCTTGACCTGCGCCCGCAAACGGGCGATTGGGTTTTTGGTTGCGACGTCTGCCAGCAGGTTTGCCCGTGGAATCGTTTCGCCGCGCCCGGCGATCCTTCTCTCGAACCGCGCGGCGCGGAGTTGACTTCGGGTGATTTGCTTCTCGTGCCTGTCGAGTTTAATCGGCGCTTCAAGGAGAGTCCGCTTAAACGAGCGAAGCGGCGCGGGCTGCTGCGCAATCTCGCCGTCGCGGTCCGAAATCGCGGCGATAAAAAGAATATTCCCATTTTAGAAAAAGCGACGCAAGACGAAGAGCCGCTCGTTAAAGAACATGCGGAGTGGGCGCTTGCGAACTGGCGTCAAGAGGACGCATGAAGAAATTATTATTCGCCACCAACAACAAAGGCAAGCTGAAGGAATTGCAAGCCCTGTTGAAAGACTTGGGCGCGGAGTTGCTCACCCCGTCCGACTTGAACCTGAACCTCGAAGTGGAAGAAGACGGCGAGACCTACGCCGAAAACGCGGGCAAGAAAGCGCTCGCTTTTTATCAAGCCGGCGGACTCGTCTCGCTCGCCGACGATTCCGGCCTTGAAGTGGACGCGCTCAACGGCGCGCCGGGGCTGCATTCCGCAAGGTATCATCCCCAGCCCGGCGTTGGCGACGCCGAGCGCCGCGCTTATCTCATTGAAAATTTGCAAGGCAAGCCCCGCCCGTGGACGGCGCATTTTCACGCGACGATTGCCATTGCGTTTGACGGCAAAGTCGAATTCGCGGAGGGGAATTGCTACGGCGAAATTATTCCCGAAGAACGCGGAACCAACGGTTTCGGCTACGACCCGATTTTCCTCATTCCCGAACTGGGCAAGACGATGGCGGAATTGAACATGGAAACCAAAAACCGCCTCAGCCACCGCGCCAGAGCCGCGCTGAATGCGATTCCGATTTTGAAGAAAATATTTGGCGTTCCTCCTCTCTCTCCCCCGGCATAGACGCCCCTGCAACTACTCTGCCGCCTTGATACATTAACCTCAATTCGGGATAACCGCCGAGACGCGGAGAACACAGAGAAGCCTATGGAAAAATCTCCGCAACGCTGCGGCGTGTTTCTGAATTTAACCCTTATTCCCATTTCCGACGTCATTGCGAGCCGCAGCGCGGCGAAGCAATCTCCGCGCACATCAGGGGACTGCTTCGGCGGCTTTTTGGGCCGCCTCGCAGCGCCACAGCCAGATGTTTGTAACAAAGCGTTTTCTAAAATCTATCCCGCTCGTCGTTTCCGTTAACTCTTTCAGCCGTGGATATTCTGCGCCGCCGCCTGTAAATCCATGATTTGCTATTCACATTGCTTGCGCTGACCCAAAGACTTCTTTATCATTTCCAACCTCTGGAGTCTTGCTCGTCGGCGTCGGCTTCGCCCCCGCGCCCCGCCGCTTCTAGCGCCGTTTCTGTTTCTTTTTTCTTCCTGGTCCTCGACGGGAGCGATTCAACGAACGCTTTCAGCGCTTCAGCCACAACGTCAGGCTGCTCCGCCATCGCCAGATGTCCTGCGTTTTCAATGACCTGCATCCGCGCGTTGGCAAGGTTGTCTTTCAGATATTGCGAATACTTGACCGGCGTCATTTTATCCTCCGCGCCGCAGAGAATCAGCGCGGGCTGCTTCACGCGCGGCAAGTCTTCCATCGCGTTGAAGGCGTCGCAGGCGAGAAAATCTCCCAGCAAGACGGGCGGGCGAATTTCCATCATCTGCTTTTTGGAAAGTTCCAGCAAAGCAGGCGGGACGTTTTCGCTGAAACAGTTGGCGTTTATCAGTTCGACGGCGGATTCAAACGTATTGGGGTTGCCCGCCGTTTCTAAAATTTGCGGGGCGACGCGCAGCCGCGCCCCGGAGCCAAGCAGCGCCAGCCCTCTCACCTTGCGCGGATATTTCAGCGCCAGCGCCAGGGCGATGGCGCTTCCCATGGAAACGCCGGCGAGAACCGCCGAGCCGATTTTTAATTCTTTCATAAAGGCGGCGACGTCTTCGGCGTATTCTTCAACGGATTGCCTGCCCACCCCGTCTGATTGACCGTGACCGGGCAGGTCGAGCGCGTAAATCCGACCGAGCTCCATGCGTCGGATTTGCGGGGTCCAGGAAAGATGAGTCCCGCCCGCGCCGTGAATCAAAATCAGCGGCGGGCGTTTTTTCGCTTTGTCTTGCGGCTGATGGAAAAAGTAATAAAGACCGGCGGCGATTGGCATGGGGCGTCCTTGCGTCATGGCGGGCGCGGCGAAGACGTCAACGGGAAAATCGTTTCGCCGCCGCGCCGCCTGCCTAGCTTTGCTTATTGCGCGCGTTGCGCATTCGATCGGCGGCTTCTTCGCTCAACGGGAAGTACACCCGCACCTTCGTCCCCTTGCCCGGCGCCGAATCTATTTGCAGGATTCCGCCCAACATCTCGGCGCGCTCGCGCAGGTTCACCATCCCCAAACTGCTGTTCGCCCGTTTGAGGTAGGCTTCGTTCATCTCCTTAACGTCGAAGCCGACTCCGTTATCGGCGATTTCCAGCAGGGCGATTTCTTTTTCAATCTCCCGCAAGCGCACGGCGATAGTCTCGGCTTGCGCGTGTTTGCGGGCGTTGGTCACCGCCTCTTCGACGATGTAGAAGACGACGCCCTGTTTGCCCATCTCCAACTGCGAGACGAGGTTCTCGTCCATTTGAATTACGACGTTTTGTCCGTAGGTGTCGCGCATTTTATCGGACATAGATTGCAGCGCGGCAGTTAACCCTTGCGCTTCCAAAGCCAGCGGGCGCAGCGTGAACAGCATGTGGCGGATTTCTTTGGTCGTGCGGTGCGCCAGCTCTTCGAGCCGCGTCATTTCCTCAATCGCCGCATTCAAGTCTTTGGCGGCCATGCGCTTGATGATGTTTAGCCGCATGGCGATAGCGGCGACGGATTGCGTGGGTCCGTCGTGCAGGTCGCGGGCGAGCTTCTTGCGCGCCTCTTCCTGCACTTCCATAATGCGCTCTTTTTCTTCCAGCAAATCTTGATACAGGCGCGCGTTTTGAATGGCGATGACCGACTGCCGCCCGATAATATCCAGCAGGGCGCGGCGGTCTTTGGTGAAGTAGTCGGCTTGCGGGTGGGCGAAGACCAGCGCGCCGTAAACGTTCAATCCGCTGCGCAGCGGAAAACAATATCCGCTCTGGCAATTTTGAAAAGCGGTCACGCGCCCCAATTCCGGGTCCTTGCCGGGCTCGCGCATTTCCAGCGGGTCGCCCTCGTCAATCGCTTTTTTCAAAAAGCCTTCTTCGGCGGGAAAGGTGGCGCGCAGGTCGGCGGTGGTGAAGCGCCGCGCCGAACCGACTTGCAGCGTGTCGTCTTTGAAAAGCAACACCGCGCACGTTAGCGGGTCGGTCAGCGCCTGTTCCAGGTCGGGGTTCATCGCCGTGGCGCTGACGTTCAGAGCCGATTCGAGCACGTGGGCGTAACTGAGGCTGGAGGTCAGCTCTTGCGTCAGGTCGTAAATCGCGCGAATACGATCCGTCTGCGTCGCCGTTTGAGCGACGACCTTCTTCTCGACGGCGGTTTGCATTTGCCGCCGATTGCCTTTCATCATCCTGCGGCTCAGAAAGCCGAGCAAAACGCCCAGCGCCGCCAGCCCGGCGGAAACGAACGCCGCCGCCGCCCAGTCGCCCGCCGTTTGCCATGCAAGGAGTAGAATCAAAGCCGAAAACAGCGCGGCGGAAATCAGCCCGCCCAAAATTTCAAAATAGACCGCGCCGGTCAGGACGGGCAGCAGCCCCGCCCAAAATGCGGGACCTTGCAGCCCGCCTTGCGCGAAATAAAACCCGCCGACCAGCGCCAGGTCGAGAATCAGGCTGACGACGCGGTGATACGTCACGCGCATATTCATCCCCGCCATGGCGGACATGGTGAGATTCCACGCGATGAGCAGAATCAAAGGCAGCGAGGAGAACAGCGCCAGCTTGCCTCCCAGCCCGAGCGAGAGAGTGAAGCCGACCAGCGTCACCCAGCGCAGGGAAATGGCAATCCAATCCGCCATGTAGGGAGAATCAAACTTCTGCATCATGTTCGCGCATCCTTCGTTTGAGTCGCGTCGGTCGAGGGGTTAAATTTCGTACCCCATGCGGGTCAAATACCCGCCCAGTTTTTCTTTAAGAATCTCTTGCTGTTCTTGATTATACGCCTCGCGGAAGCGCCCGACTTTGCCTTTATAAAAATGTAAGCCTTGCTGCCCTTCGGCGGCGCCGGGACGGTAACGCTCGACGACGGCTTTCACTTCGGGGTGGTTCGCGTCCAGTTTCAGGTAAGCGGTCAGCCGCGCGCTTTCTTCGTCGTAGCGGGTCAGCAGGTCTTCATAGCGAGCGATGAGGACGTTCTTCTCGCGCGTCCACTTTTCCCAAATGCGGGCGTATTCCAGAATGAAGTCGAGGCTTTTTTGAAAATCGGACAGGTGCGAAAAAGCGTTGGGTCTTCCTTTGGCGAGGGCGCGCTGCCCGTAATCGTAAGCGGAGAGCATCGCGTCGCGCGGGTCGCGGTAGATGTAGGTGACGCGCAACATCCCGGCGGCGGTAAGCAGCCGCGAGGCGGCGCTCGGTCCCGCGTGGGCTTTGATGACGAAGGTGTTGCCCGCGAGCGCCGGAACAAGAACCATGCCCAAACGGCGCGGAGTCAGCGCCCCGATGTTGCAGTTCACTTCGGTCAAAACGCTTTGCAGGCGGTAACGCTCGCGGATTTCGCGCGCGTCGGCGCAGCCCTTCGTTTTCATTAAATCGTGTATCAGGTTGTAATGCCAGCCGGAACCCGCGCGGGGCATTCCTACAGAAAGAACAATCATGAAGTTTCCTTAAGCGGCGAAGTGGCGGAAAGCCCCAGAGCGGCGCCGAACGCCAGCCAGAGATTTGGGGTCGCCAGTGAGTCTTGCGTAAAATTATAAAACGCGATTGCAAACCACGCAAATATTCCGACGGCTGCCGCGTAGCGCGCCCAGTTTTCTTTTCGCCGCAGCAGCGAGAGCGTTTCGCCGAGGACGTATAGCTGAAACGCGGCGAACAAAACAAACCCGCCGACGCCCGTTTCGGCGAGCAGGCGGGCGTAAAGATTCTTCGGGTTGGGGTAGAGGCGGTTTTCGGGGCTGAGCTGTTTGGCGATTTCCGGCACGGTGGTCAGCGCCCAATCGGGCAGGTTGGCGTAGATGTAAAAGCCGCTCCCGCCGAGACCGACTCCGAAGAGCGGGCTTTGCTCGAAAGTGGCAAACGCCGCGGCGTTATACGCGCCGCGCGCGCCGGCTTTAATATCCACCAGATATTCGCTGAAACTTTCCGCGTCAATTTGCCACAGGCGGCTGAAATATTCTTTTTGCGAAAGGAAGCCCAGCCCGCCGGCGAAGATTCCAACGACGAGCAGAATCAAGCCCGCGCGCAGAATCGCGTCCCCCAGCGGCGCGCGGAAGCGGCGACGGGCGAGCCATTCCCGCGCAGCGGAGAGAATCTCCCGCCCGAAGAGCGCAAAGGTCAGCCCGGCTGCGGCGGCGGAAGTCAGCAGCCCGCCGCGCGAATACGTCGCCAGCAAAACTGGCAGCGAGAGAATCAGCAGCGCGGGTTCCAGCCATTTGAATTTGGAAACGCGATAATTCGTTAAGACGGCGGCGAACAGCCACGGGAAGAAGAGCGTCGCAAATTGTCCCGCCAGCCACGCCGGCTCGTAAGCCAGCCCGGAGACGCGGTTCGAGCGAGTCAGCTCGCGCATGGAAAACGCCAGCTGCCAATGCGTCACCGTGACTTTTGGAATCAGGCTCGTGTAAAAAGCGGCGGCTTGTAGCGCGCTCCATGCGAGGTCGAGACACAAGCCCGCCAGAATCCAGCGCGCGGTGAAGCGTAAGTCTTCTTCGTCTTTATTCATCCACATCGCGGCGAGGAAGAAGCTCAGCCCGACGGCGAGAGTCGCCAGGGCGCGCAGCGCCCGCCCGAAGTAAGCTTGTCCGCGCAGGGGCGGCGGGTTGAGAATCCACCCGAAGGCGGTCGCGGTCAGCGCAAAGAGCAGAAACGCGCCCAGCGGAATCAAGGCGGCGGAGAAGCCGAGTTTTTTTCCGCGCCCATGTTCCATCAGCAGCAGCGGAATTAGAATCGCCAGCGGGTAGAGCGCCAGCGGGCGGACGTAGGTGGTCTCGCCGAGCAAGGGAAACCAGCGGAAGCTGGTGACGGGCAGAGCGAGCAGCGCCGCCGCCCAATAGAAGCGGGGGTTGAGGACGAAATTTTTCATCGCGGCTTGATAAACAAAACGCCGAGCGCCGCCAGAGTCGCGCACGCCAGCGCACCCGCGAGCAGATAAGCCCCCAGCGGGACGCTGCGCTCTTTGGGCAGCCCTTTGGATTGCGTGACTTCCAGCCGCACAAAGGGATTAATGTTTCCGGCGGCGATTTCGGCGCGAACTTTTTCGGCGAAGGCGTTCGCCCACGCGGAGGCGATTTGCTCCGCCGCGCGCGGGTTCGGTCCCTCGGCGTAAAAACTCCAGCCGGCTTCGGCGGGTTGGCTGAGTTTCAAGACGTCGGCGCGCAATTCCTCGACCGAGAGCGAAAAGCGGGAAGACAGCGCCTCGACGACTTCGTCGGAATAGGCGAGCTCGACCATCTTGCGCGATTCGCGTTCAAGATAATAAAAATGCTGGCGGTCGGTTTCCGTCGGCAGCGCTTCTTCAAGGTTGAAATCCACATTGACGACGGCTCTGGCGCGGTAGGGCGGAGGGGCGATGAAATAAACAGCCGCGCCTAGCGCTATGCCGAGCGCCGCGCTCAAAACCCAAAAGCGCCAGGCTCTCAGCAAGCGGATGAGGTCTTCGAGGGTGGGAGAAAAGAAGAGAAAATTCATGATGGGGGGATTGGCGAGCGGTAATTGGAGATTGGTGATTGGAGATTGGCGCGCGTTATGGCTGACGCACTCTCCATTTCCACAGGGGACCAATCATCTTTCTCAAATAATATTTTGCCACAATGGGGGAGAAGAATCTCCCGCCTTCGCGGTAATGGACGCGCAGCATTTCGTCCCAGCCGCGCATGTCGTTGACGTTGGTTTTGCTCTCGGCGTGGATTCTGAAATTCGCCCACGTTTGCCCGGCGATGTATTTCAGCGGGGCAAGTCTGGCGACGCGCACCCACAGGTCGTAATCCATGGCGAAATAGAACGAAGGGTCGAGCGGGGCGACTTGCCGCCAATATCGGGCGCGGAAGAACATGGTCTGTTGAGGGATGTGCGCGTAACCATTTTGTAGCCGTTTGTAATCCGTTTGCGCGGCGGGGAACTTGCCGATGATTTCGCCTTGTTCGTTGATGTAATTGCAATCGCTATACGCCAGCGCGGCTTCGGGGTTTTCGTTTAGGCTGTTCACGGCGGAGGCGATTGCGCCGGGGTTGTACGTATCGTCCGAATTCAGCCACGCTAGAATCTCGCCTTGCGCGCGCGCAAACCCTTTGTTGATGGCGTCGGTCTGTCCCTTGTCCTTCTCGCTCACCCACCACGCCAGCCGGTCTTCATATTTTCGGATGATTTGCACGCTGCCGTCCGTCGAGCCGCCGTCCACGACGATGTATTCGATGTTCGGGTAATCCTGATTCAAAACGGAGAGCAGCGTTTCTTCGAGAAACGGCGCTTGATTGAACGAGGGCGTGACGATGGAAACGAGGGGGAGGGCGGGCATAGGCGTCCTTTGTCTGCGGGCGGTCTCACCGCGCGAAGTCGGGGTAGAAAATCTGTGAGACGCCTGCGGTCAAGCTGCGGATTGTTTCAATCTCTTCCGGCGTCAGGCGTTTCTTCCAGTTTTCTATGTTGGCGCGGCTATCGAGCTTCACCGAGTGGACTTTTTTTGTGGAAAGTTCCGTCGGGTTTTCGGAGCTGCTCGAATTGAGAATGGTCTCGCGGACCTGCGGGGTGAAGGGCAATTCCAGCCAATCGTACAGGTCTTTGAATCCGCCGAGCGGGTCGAGCGATAAATCTTCGTGGCGGACGATGCGGAAGTCGGGGCGCTGCGCGCGCATCGAATCCACCGCGCGGTAAATCATCCGCCAGAGCAGGGCGGCTTGGGCGACGACGTCGCCGGGCGGGCAGGCTTCCATCTCGGCGCGGTCTTGTTCCAGATAATCGCGCATCAAGGCGGGTTGATTCAACAGGTCTTGAAAATCGAAGGGCCAGTTCAGACGTTTGAGGCTGCTGGCAAAGGCGGCGGGGTGGCGAACCGTGATGACGACCTGGCAGTTCAACCTCTGCGCGAACCACGGCGCGGAAAAAACGGCGAAGGGGTCTTTCAATAGCGGGCGCTGACGTCTTATCCTGCCCTGGGCGAAGGTGAAAAAGTCGCGCCCCATGCGTAAAAAATCTTTGCGCGAGCGGATGGATTTTATCTCGTCCAAAAGATGATATTTGAAGGCGAGCGTTTCATAAAACGCGGGAAGATACGCCGCTTCGTTTTCGGGCGTGATGTATTGATACCAGCGCGAAACTTCCGCGCCATACACGCCGCGCCGACGCCATACGTTGAGCGGCTCGCTGACGTAGGCGGTTTGCGGGTTGGCGGCGAGCATCTTGCCGACCCACGTCGTTCCGCTGCGATGCGCGCCCGTCACCAGAATAGGCTGGCGGTTCATGGCTTATTTGTCTCCCATCGGTATCGCGCGGATGGATTGCACGCCGTAATAACGCGCCGCGCATTTGTTCACCCAATGCGTGGCGTAAGTGTCCAGTTCCTTCGTTCCGTACACGCCGTCGAATTGCGGAACGGTGAGCCGCGTTTCGTCTTGCGCTTTCAGTTCGTAAATCAGCGCGTCGCGTTTATCCCATTTTTCGGCGCGCAGCCGATATTCGGGAATCTTGCCGTATTCCCGCAAGACGGCGCGCGCGGGATACAAGACGGCGGCGAAGAAGAAGAGGAGCAACATGCCCGATTGCAAAGCGCGGCTGCGCGTTCGCCCGGCGAGGAAGATTCCCAGCAGCGCGCCTTCGGTCGTCAGCGCGAGGACGGTCATCAGCCGCGCGTAGAACTGCATACGCGGAACGGGATAGCCCTGCCCCAGCGCGCTAGGAGAAAAGCCCGCCACAATCAGCAAATAGGCAAGCGGAAGAATCGCCAGCGCGACCCAACCCGCCTTGCGTTTTTCTTGCGGCGTCAATTCGCGCTCGAAGGAAAGCGCCGTCAACAGCGCGGGGACGAGAACGGAAAGCAGGCTCGGCAGCGGCAGCGCGGTAAAAGTCTTGTAAAGGAAGAGGTAAGCGTAAACGATTGAATCGCCCAGCACTTGCGTCACGCTGTGCGGGTCGTTGCCCAGACGGCGGAAGTTGGCGGGCGAGACGGTCATCACCAGCAGCGAAAGCAGCGCGCCGCCGAGAGTCCACGCCAGCAGTTTGAGAATCCGCCCGCGCGCGGGAGGCTTGCCCCACAGCCAGACCGCCGCCAGCGCGAGGGTTAGCAGCGTGATTTGAGTCGCGTCCGCCGGCTCGGAAAACCCGCCGACGAGGAAAGCGGAAACGAAGCCGACGAGGAAGGTTCGGGCGGGGAGGTCTTCCGTTTGGGCGCGGTTCGCCGCGCGCAGCAGGTAAGCCGTCAGCAGCGTTCCGTAAACCACCGGCGCGAAGTGCGTCGTCATGGAAGAGCGCCAGTACACGGTTTGATACAGGTTGGGCGCTTGAATCAGCGTGAAGAACAGAATCGTCAGCGCGGCGAAGGGCGTCGCGGCGAAGTTCCATTCGAGCTTCAAGGATTTTTTGAGCTCGCTCATCCCCCAAACGAGACCGAAGACCCATAGCAGCAAGTGAACGGCGGGCAGCCACGGGACGCTTTTGATTCCGCCGAGAAATTCGGAAACGCCGACCAGCCAGATGTTGGAATAGCGGTTGCCGCCGAAGCCGGAAAGGTAGCGGTTTATCAGCCCCTGAACGGGATTGCGGAACAACACCGCGTTGCAGTAATCGTCCGCCATGTAGCGGGTGAACCAGCCTTGATAAGCGTAAATCAGCGTCAGCGTCAGGAAGAGGAAGACGCCGAGCGCGAGCAGAATTTGTAGAATTTTGTTTTTGTTTAGCGAAGTCATGGAATCTCCGAGTTAAGGGCGCAGGTCGAAAATGACGTATCCTTCGCCCGAAGCGGCGATGGGATAATGGGCATATAGGCGCTCTTTTAAGCGCGGTTGTCGGTTCAGTTCGTCAAAATCGGCGACGATGAAGTAATCCCGCTTGGCGGTTTGTTCGGCGAAGAGCGCTTCAAATTCGTATTGCGCGCCGCGATTTTCGTGATAATAAAAATCGCCGTAATGGGGCCATGCGGTCATGGCGCGCCCGCCCCAGTAGGCGAGCCTCATGCCGTAATCGGGGACCAGCCCGGTCAGGCGCGCTTCGGGTTCGACGGCGCGGCTGATTTCCCGCCATTTGGCGGGCTCGGCGCGGAAGTCGGAACGTTTTAGCTCGCCGCGAATATTCCACAGCAGCAGGAACAACCCGCCCGCCAGAATCAAAACGGGAAGGAAGCGCGCGCGCAGCCCGGTTTGATGGAGCGCTTCGGCGAGCTGATTCCACAGCGGCGAAAGCGAGAGCGCGAGAATCGGAAGCAGCGGCAGGTTGTAGTAATCGTGCGTGGAAATGTGATAGTTAAAGTACAACCCGAAGACGAAATAGCCCAGCCACAGCGCCAGCAAAAAACGGAAGGCGCTTTTTTCGCGGGCGAAGAACAACCCCAGCAGGGCGAAGGAAAGAACCGCGCCGCCCGCCGCGAGGTTGAGCGTCCCCGCCCAGCCGAGATAATACGCCGGGCTGAGGAAGAGCGCGGGCATGAATCTTCCGCCGAATTGCTGACCAAGATAGCCCGCGTGAATCCCGTAGGCGACATAGGCTGCGCCGGGCAAAATTCCCAGCGCCGCCATCAGGTAGAGCTGCGGGCGGCGCAGCGCCCGCCCAAGCGATTCGCGCCCCAAAACCGCGCCTAATCCGCCGGCGACGACGAAGAACGCCGCCACGAGTTTGACGTAAATGGCGAAGCCGCCGAATAGCCCCGCGGCCGCCGCCCATGCATAAGACGTTGGATTCTTCGCCCAGCGAAAGACCGCCAGCCAGAAAACGACGACGAGCGAGACCATCAGCGGGTCGGGCTGAAAGGCGCGGCTGGCGAAGACCGCGTAAGGCAGGAAGAGGTGAACGGCGGCTGCGCCCAGCGCGCCGGGCGCGGCGCTCCATTCGCGCGCCAGCAGGTAAATGAAGACGGCGGCGAGAGTCCAGAACAGCGAGGAGTAGGCGCGCGCGACCCAGATTTGCTCGCCGGTGAAGCGGTAGGTAAAGGCGACGATCCGCTCGAAAAATTCCGGCTCCACTGAGGCGGCGAACTTCCATTGTTGAACGGCGAACTTGCGCGTTTCGGGCGGAAGATCGGCGCGGGTTTCGTAATACATCCCGCGCGCCTTTTGCAGCGAGAGCATCTGCCGCGTGGAGTGAAAATCCAACGGCGGGTCGGTCAGGTCGTAGAGGCGAATCGCCAAGCCGAGCGCCAGCAGCAGAATCAGCGCGGCGATTTCCAACATGCGGGAACGAAAATTCTCTGTTTTCATGCGGGCGTATTGTAACGTAATTTCGGCTTGCAGTTGTGTCAGGCGAAATTCACGCGTTTGTATTGGATTTTTCCGCGTTTTGCCTTAAACTAAATTTGAACGCGAGTTTCGCCTCGCTGAAAAAGGAGCCAAAAATGAGCAAAAATTTTTTCAAATGGTTTTCCGCTTTTATTTTTATAACGAGCTACATGACCGCGGGTTTGCGCTCCGTTTCCGCGCAGGGGCAGGAGACCGTCTCTCTCAGCGGATGGTTCTCCGTCGTTTGGGGCGATTCGCGCGACGGGCAATCTACTCCGCCCGTCTATCGCTTGACCGACGACTCAGGCGCGACGACCCGCCTGGAATTAGACGAAGCCTTAACCGCGCCCTGGGGCGGCGCGCGCGCTTTGAACGGTTTGCGCGTGACGGTGGAAGCCGTCCCGGACGTTTCCGCTTTGAGCGGGGAAGCGGTGTTGCGGGTTCAGGCCATCGCGCCCGAAGGCGAAGCTTCCGCGCAGGGCGAGGCGGGCGCGCAAGCGGTGACCGGCAGCAAGGCGTTCATCACCATCATGTGCAAGTTCAAAGATTACTCGCAAGAGCCGAAAACTCAATCTTATTTCTACAATATGTATTCGGCTTCGTATCCGGGCTTGGGACACTATTGGAAGGAATCTTCTTACAATCTTGCGGACGTGAACGGCAGCGCCGCCGTCGGCTGGTACGTTTTGCCGCAGAACCGCAGTTATTACGTTTACAACAACCAGCTCGATTTTGACCGCGCGGCGAACGATTGCACCGCCGCCGCCAACTCTTACGTCAATTTCGCCAACTTTTACGGCATTAACCTGATGTTCAACTACGAGCTGGATAACTACGCCTGGGGCGGCTCGCAGTATATGACTCTCGACGGCGTGACCAAATCCTGGCCCATGACCTGGGAGCCGCCCTGGGGCTACGAAGATATTACCGTCATCGCCCACGAGATGGGTCACGCCTTCGGGCTGCCGCATTCTTCCGGCAAATACGGGCAGACTTACGATAATCAGTGGGACATGATGAGCGATAGCTGGTCCAACTGCAATCGCGCCACCGACTCGACTTACGGCTGTCTTGCCCAGCATACGATTTCTTACCATAAAGATACGCTCGGCTGGATTGGGGCGGGAAAATACACCGTCGCCTACAATACGCAAGCCGTCCTCACGCTGGAACAACTTGCCCTGCCGCAAACCGGCAACTATAAAATGATACAAATTCCCATTAACGGCACGAGCCGCTTTTATACGGTAGAGGTTCGTCGTCAGACGGGATACGATTACAAGCTGCCGGGGCAGGCGGCGATTATTCATGAAGTGGACCCGGCGCGCGCCAATGAAGCGCAAGTGATTGACCCCGACAACAACGGCAACACGGGCGACGCCGGGGCGCAGTGGACGGTAGGGGAAACTTTTACCGACGCGGCAAATAAAATCACCGTCACGATTCAATCCGCGACGGCGACCGGCTTTGTGGTGTACGTCAAAAACGGGACTCCGCCTCCGGGCGCGTTTAACAAACTCTCGCCCGCTAACGCCGCGACAGGAATCTCGCCCAACCCGACCCTGAGCTGGGAAGCCAGCCCGGGCGCGCTCTCTTACGAGTATTGTTATTACAAAAGCGGGCAAACTTGCGTGTGGACTTCCAACGGCGACTCCACCTCGAAATCTTTGACGGGCTTGCTTTCGGATACGACGTACGCCTGGCACGTTCGCGCGCTTGGCGCGGGCGGCTTAATCACTTATTCCAACGGCGCTTCCGGCGCAAGCTGGACCTTCACGACCGTCCCCGCTCCGCCGAGCGCGTTCAATAAAACTTCCCCGTCCAACGGCGCCGCGAATCAATCCGCGCAATTAACCCTGACGTGGGGGACGAGCGCCAACGCCGCGCATTACGAATACTGCGTTAAAACTTCGCCGGATTGCGGCGAGAGCGATTGGGCGGACAACGGAACGAGCGCGTCGAAAACGTTTACCAACGAGCTGTACGGCGGCGCGACGTATTACTGGCAGGCGCGCGCCGTGAACGGCGCCGGAACGACTTACGCCAACGGCAGTTCCTCCGCCTATTGGATCTTTTCCACCCGCAATCTGGCGGCCATTTCCGCCGTTTCGTCCCCTGCCGTCGTCGGCATGACCGCCGGGGAAATGGAGTACGTCGAATATCAATTAACCGAAACGGCGGGCGGTTCTGGGACGATTGATTCTTACGTCGCGCGCTTTTACACGCAGGACGGCGTGGCGTTGGGCGACCCGCAAACTTTCTACCCCGCCGCGGCGATTTCGCCTTACCAAACTTCCGCTATCGGCGAGTGGGTTTATTTGCCTTACGACGTGGAACAAAACGCGCGCGCGCTTGGCAAGTACGCCGTCGAATACCGCCTGACGTTTTACGGAACTTCGCCCGGCGGTTCGTTCAGCGCGCCGGCGACGCTGCTGGTGATTTTGCCGCCCGCTTCGTTCAGCAAGATTAGCCCCGCCCATCTTTCCACGAACGTTTCCACCAACCCGACTCTGACGTGGGAATCCACGCTGGGCGCGGCGCATTACGAAGTGTGTTGGAGCGTCTCCACCGCTTGCGGCGATTGGCGCGGCACATATGAAACTTCGATGACGATTAGCGGGCTGCAGCCGAATACTTCTTACTACTGGCAGGTGCGCGCGGTCAGCGCCGCCGGCGATTCCACCTACGCCAACGGGCTAAACAAGCGCTGGTTGTTCACCACGATGGCTGGCTCCGACCCTTACGAGATTGACGATACCTCCGCGCAGGCGAAGCCGATTTTTTCCGGTAGCCCGCAGCTTCGCAGCGTCAATCCCATCGGCGACGTGGACTGGGTTAAATTTGAACTGACGCAGGCTTCTTCGGTCGCGCTGGAGACGACGGGCATCACAAATTCCGATACCCGCATGTGGCTGTATAATAGCGCGCTGAGTCAAATCGCCTTCAACGACGATAAGAATTACAGCGCGGGCAACTGGTATTCTTACATCTATCGCGCTTGCGGAACGACGGCTTTGGCTCCCGGCGTCTATTACGTCAGGGTGGACGAATACGGCTCCGACCATATCATCCCCGAATACACGCTGACGCTTAACGCGACGCCCTGCGCCCCGCCGGAACCGACCAATCTGCGCGTGAGCGGAACGACGACTAGCAGCGTCACGCTCGCCTGGGACGATAACTCGACCAACGAGAGCGGTTTCAAAATCTACCGCTGGGGATACCACCCAGTCGGCGGCTGGGGCTTCTGGTATCACGCCGCCGTAGGACCGAATATCACCTCTTACACTGAAAGCGGTTTAACCTGCGGCAACGATTTCAATTATTACGAGGTCAGCGCCTACAATAGCTATGGCGAATCGGCGCGCGCCGCTTTTGTGCAGGGAACGACCGACCCCTGCCCGCCGGTGGCTTTAAGCGTGACGAACGTCAGCTTCGACCCGCTCTCTCCTTATACGAACGATAACGTTTACGTCGGCGTGCAGGTGAACAACGCTTCTTCGACGGCGGCGCGTTCGTTCTGGATTGATATTTACCTCAACCGTGCGCCGAGCGGTTGCAACGACCCCGGCGATTACAAAGCGCAAGCCAACGGGTTGGCGGGCAATTCTTCCTCCATCTGGCAGGTTAAGATTCCTGCCAGCCATGCGCGCGCGGCTGGCGGCGTGCAAATTTACGCCTACGCCGATAGCGGCTGCAACCTGCAGGAGGATAACGAAACCGACAACGTCGCGGGTCCCTATGCGTTGACGTATCAGGCGCCGCCCGTCGCCCCGCCCGCGCACGACGATATTGCTAACGCGCGCGAGACGCTACCCTTCCCTTACGCTGATAACGTGGATGTTCGCGGCGCCACGCAACTCCCCTCCGACCCTGCCGCGCCTTCGTGCAATCTGGCGCCGGGTCTGGCTTCGGTCTGGTATCGTTATACGCCTTCTTTTAACTCCACGCTCAAGCTCGATACTTTCGGCAGCTCTTACGATACCTATATCGCCGTCTGGTCGGGCGCGCCGGAGAGCTTGACCCCCGTCGCCTGTAACGACGATTACGGCGGCGGGCTGCAATCCTTCGTTCAGTTCGACGTCAACGCCGGGACGACTTATTATGCGCAGGTCGCGCAATATAACGGCGCGAGCAATGTCGCTCTGGGGCAAACCGCCCTGCCCGACGGGACGATTTCTCCGCGCCCGAATCTCGACTCGGGAATCAGCCTCGCGCCCGAATCGGAAAAGCAAATTCCCGCGGAGGGCGAAGCCGGCGCGCTGGCGGGCGGTTCGCTCAACTTCCACGCCAATTTTGTGACTTACACTATTTCCGGCAACGTGGGCGTCGGCGGAGCGACTCTCAATTACACCGACGAAACGCCCAAGACTGTAACTTCCGCCGCCAACGGCTCTTATTCGCTGCAAGCGCCGAAGGGTTGGAGCGGAACAGTCGCGCCCTCGAAGTACGCTTACGCCTTCAAGCCCGCCAATCGCAGTTACGTGAACCTCTCCGCCAATCAGGCGAACCAGAACTTTACCGCCTCTTCGCTCATACCCGCCGCCTTTGGCAAATCCGCCCCGGCGAACGACTCGCGGAACGTGGCGCTCACTCCCGTTTTGATCTGGGGCGTCAGCCCGCTTGCCGAATCGTATGAATATTGCTACACGGACGCGCTGCCCTGCGCCGATTGGCGGACCGACGCCGGGGCGAATACCAGCGTTCAGCTCGCCGGCCTGCAAACGGGCAAGACCTATTACTGGCAGGTTCGCGCGCGAAATACTTACGGCGTCACCGAGGCGGATAACGGCGCGGTTTGGAGCTTCCGCACCGGCGAGCCGCCCGCGCCTTTCAACAAGACGGGACCTTCCAACGGCGCGACGAATCAAATTTTCGCTCCCGCCCTGACGTGGAACGCCAGCGCCGGCGCGACTCCGACGGAACGCTACGAGTATTGCGTCAACACCGCGCCCAGCTGCCCGGCGTGGCAAAACAACGGGCTGAAGACTTTCGTTGACTTGTCGGGACTGACCCCCGCTACAACCTATTACTGGCAGGCGCGCGCCATTAACGACTTCGGCGTGACCGAAGCCAACTATGGCTGGAGCTCCTTCTCCACCGCTCCGCTGCAGACCGCCTCGTTTTTCTCCGTCGCCTCGCAAGACGGCTGGATTTTGGAAACGAGCGAGTTTAGCGCGCTGGGCGGGACCGCCGCCGCCGCAGGCAGGCTGCGGGTGGGCGACGACGCGCGCAACCGCCAATATCGCTCCATCCTTTCTTTCAACACGGCGCCCTTGCCCGATAACGCGAGGCTTTCCAGAGTTTCCCTGCGGGTTTACAAAGCGGCTTCCACCTCGCCCGACCCCTTCGCTGCGCTGGGCAATTTAATCGCCGACTTGAAGACGAGATACTTTGGGTCGGGGCTGGCGCTGGCGGCGGCGGATTTTTCCGCGCCGGGCGAGAGACTCTCTTCCAAACTTCAACTCCGCGATGCGGGCGGCGGCTGGTATGAGCTATCTCTCAACCCGCTATACTTCCCATATCTCAACCTCAAAGGCGCCACTCAATTCCGCCTCGCTTTTGAGCGCGACGATAACAACAACCGCAAAGCGGATTACGTCCAGTTCGATAGCGGCGGTGAAACGAATAAGCCGCAGTTGATTGTGGAATATACCTTGCCTTAATCGCAAAGGAGCGCGTCCTTTAACCTCAATTCGGCGTAAATCTTTTGAAACGTCCCGAAGGCTTTGCGCGAGCGCCTTCAAGAGCCCAAGCCAGCCTTCGGTACCCTGTTGGAAGAAAAAAGCGCGTGGAAAAATCCGCGCGCTTTTTTGCGTTGAAAAATTCAATCTATCCGTGCCGCGACATAAAGCGTTCCATGCGGCGCAGCGCTTCCTCAATCTGGCTGTATTCGGTCGCGTAGCATGCGCGCACAAAGCCCTCGCCGCCCGCGCCGAAAGCGCTGCCCGGCACGACGGCCACCTTTTCCTCTTTCAGCAGCGTTTCGGCGAAGGTCTCGTCGTCCATGCCGCTGGTTTTAATGCTGGGGAAGGCGTAAAACGCGCCGCGCGGCTCGAAGGTGGTCAAGCCGAGACGGTTCAGCCCGTTCACCAGCAGCTTGCGGCGGCGGTCGTATTCCGCCACCATCTCTTGCACGTGCGGCTCGCCGTTTTTCAGCGCCTCAATCGCCGCGTCTTGCGCGGTGGTCGGCGCGGACATGATGGTATATTGATGAACGCGCGCCAGACCTTGCATCAGGTCTTTCGGTCCGCAGGCGTAGCCAATGCGCCAGCCGGTCATCGCGTAGGCTTTGGAAAAACCGCCCAGCAGGATGGTTCGGTCGCGCAACGCTTCGCTCAAAGAGGGGAAGCACACATGCTCGAAGTTGTAGGTCAGCCGATCGTAGATTTCGTCCGAAACGACAATCAGGTCGTGTTCTTCGGCAATCTTGCCGAGCTCCAGCAGAATTTCGCGCGGAGCGACGGCGCCCGTCGGGTTGGAGGGATAGCCGATGAAGATGACTTTGGTGCGCGGGGTGAGCGCCTTGCGGACGTCGTCGGGGTCTACGGTGAAGTTGTTTTCGATGCGCGCGGGAATCTCGATGGGAACGCCGCCCGCCAGAATCACTTCCGCCTGATACGCCACAAAGCACGGGGTGGGGATAATCACCTCGTCGCCGGGTTCCAACAGCGCGGTGAAGGTCAGGTACAGCGCTTCCGAAACGCCCACCGTCGAGATGATTTCGCTCGCCGGGTCGTATTGCACGCCGTAGCGTTTTTTAAGGTTTTCCGCAATTCCCCGCCGCAGCTCGATTTTTCCGTTATTGGAAGTGTAATGCGTCTCGCCCCGTTCCAGCGAGCGGACGCCCGCTTCAAGAATCGGTTTGGGGGTGGTGAAATCCGGCTCGCCGATGCCAAGCGAGATGACGTCCTTCATCGTCGCCACGATGTCGAAAAATTTGCGAATTCCGCTCGGCTTTAACCCCGCCACGCGCTCCGCCAGCCTTCTTTTGGATACCTGAGTCCGTTCAAGCATGGGATGTGTCTCCTCTTTCTATGGGTGAATCACGCTGCTGTTATCGCCGAGATTCAGCCTCGACGCTTCTTGCGGGTTGGGTTGTCCCGCCACGTAACAATTTCTGCCAATCAGCGAACGCGTTACCGCCGCGCGGACGATTTCCGTCCCTTCCTCGACGACGCTATCGGAAACGACCGCCTCGTGAATTTTGCAGTTCGCGCCGATGGAAACGTGGGGACCGATAGTAGCGCTGCGAATTTCCGCGCTGGGGTGAATGGCGACGGGCGGGATGATTTTTACGCCGGGACGCTCTTCTACTTGCGGCTGGATTCGTTCGAGCAGGATGCGGTTGGTTTCCAGCGTGGCTTCAATCGTTCCCGTATCCAGCCAGGTGGAAATGCGGTTTGTGCGAATCTTCGCGCCTTGTTGAATCATGATGGAGACGGCGTCGGTCAAGAAATATTCGTTCTTTAACATAACGCCGCGCGCCACTTGTTCGTCAATCGCCGCCATCAAGCGCTCGGCGCTCTTGAAGTAATAGCAGCCGACGACGACGAGATTGTTTTCCATGCTTTGCGGCTTTTCGATGAAGCGCGTCACCCAGCCATCCTTGCCTTCTTCGGCGACCCCGAAGCGGCGCGGGTCCTCGACGGGCATGACCCACGCCACCCCGTCCGATTCTTCGCGGGCGAGGAAGGAGAAATCCGTCTCCATCAGCGTATCCGAAAAGCAGACAATCATCGGTCCCCGCAGATGTTCGCGGGCGAGCGCCAGCGCGTGCGATTGACCTTTCATCTCATGCTGCACGACGAAATGCGCTTTGAGATTTGGATAACGTTCTTTGATGAAAGGGGGGATTTGCAACTCGCCGAGATAAGGCCCCACGATGAAGACGTATTCGGCGTTTTGCGGGTCGGGCAGGCTCTTGAACATGTCGAGCAGATGCTCTAACGAAGTCTTGCCCGCCACGCTCACCAGCGGTTTGGGTTTGCTCCACGTATGCGGACGCATGCGGGTCCCCCAGCCCGCCATCGGTATTACGATTTTGAGGGTCTCCGTCAAGGCGTTTCTCCGGTGAAAGATTTCACGACAATTGTACCAAAAGACGGGCGTTTGAAGGCGTTTGGCAATTTGCCGCGAGCTTTCAATTTTGCCTGCCGGTTTTCCAATCCCCGCGAGGCTTTTTCGTGATCGCTTTTTGAGCGGGATGCTTTCGCCGCGCTTCCCATGCAGGCGCGGCGCTTATCTCCGACGGCGGATTCACCATTCCCCAAAGGGGACGACTTTCCCAACCCGATATTCTTCCAACCTTTTTCTGTGACCCGCCTCCAAGCCTGAGGGCAGGTCGTTCAAATCAAAAGCGCGCAGCTCGGCGATTTCCGCGTCGGGCTTGCTTTTGAATTCAAATTCGCGGCAAAGGAAAACGACGTTATGGTCGGTCTTCCAGCCTTCAAAGCTGGTGTACGCGCCGAGCAGCCGCAGTTCCCCCAGTTCCGCGCCGGTTTCTTCTCTGGCTTCGCGCCGCGCCGCCTGTTCCAGCGTCTCGCCGCGCTGCGTCCCTCCGCCGGGCATAAACCAGCCAGACATATACGTTTGCCGCACCAGCCAGACCTTGCCGTCTTGAATCATCATTGTCCGTACGCCCAGCGCTACGGGGCGGAGCAGAAAGCAGTACGCCCGATAACCGAGATAAAGCAATTTGACTTTCAGGAGGGCGGCGAAGTCCATGTTCTTAATCCTTTGTTTTCTTCCGCGTAACGGGCGATTTTTGCGCGCATATCCGCTTCGTCCTCAAACAGGCTGCCGATCTGCGAAGCGTATTGCGCGACGCCGTCTTGCCAGGCTTTCAGGGCTTGGGAATCAATCGGGCGCAGCGTCTCTTGCAGGGCGGCGACTTGCGGGGCGAGCTCTTCCGGCGCGCGGAACAGATACGGCAAATCGGCGACGTAAATCAGCGGGCGTTGCAGCAGCTCCGCCGCGCGGCGCGTGAGCAGATGATCCACGTGCGAGCCGATACCCAGCTGGCAGAGCAAAACGTCGTCGGGCGCCAACTGCGCGGCAATCGTCTCCGCCATTTGCGCGGGCAGCCCGGCTTCCTCCTCGTGGGGCGGGACGAAAATCCCCGCGTACAGCCAATCGCCGTTTTTGCCGCGCCGATAGATGCAATCGAGAAAGTCGAAATGCAGCGTCTTCGCCCCGATAATTTTCGCCGCCTTCTCGTCTTCGGCGCGGCGCGCGCGCACGACTTCAACGGGAGAAGAGATTCCCCATTGAAAATGAATCGCCTGAGCGAAAGGCGAAAGCTCCTCGTCCGGCGGAAAACCGCTGACGAGCGTCCAAATTTCAACTTCCATCCCGGCGCGCGCTTTCTGATAGAGCAAACCGCCCGCCGAGAGAACCGCGTCGTCCAAATGGGGGGAAAGGTAAATCCATCTCATGCGGCAGTTTTACCACAAAACGACAATGAAACAGCGGCGGCGCTTATTTTATACTTCAACGTGAAAGGTCGCGCAAAGAAAACCTTGCGGAACGCCTGTGGATGGCAGCGGTTGAAGCTGCGGCGGAGGAACGATGAAAGAAAGACGAAAACAAGAACGAAAAAACCTGACCGCTTATACCCCGGTCTACGATTTGTATAGCGGGGCTTTGTTCGGTCATCTCGGAGATTTGAGCTTGCAAGGGTTGATGGCAATCGGCGATAAGCCCGCAAAGGAAGGGATGGAATTGACCCTTGCCGTCGAGCTGCCCGAATTGCCCGGCGTTCAGGTTCGGCGACTCACGCTGCCCGCGCGCATCGTCTGGGTTAAGCCCGATATCAGCCCCGAATTTTTTAACATCGGGTTTGAGTTTATTGAGACGACCCCCGAACAGCGGCAAATCATCGCCGCCGTCATGGAGCGTTACGAATTTCGACGCGAAGACCCGGGCTACCTGCCCAAGCCCGTCTAAACAACAGCCGCCTGCGGGCAGTTGCTTCGTCTATAATCGCCTGCATGAAAAAAATCGTTGGCTCCCTGCTCATTGCCGTTTCCGCCGCTTCGTTTGGGACGCTTGGCATTTTTGGAAAACTCGCCTCGGACGACGGGGCGCATTTGTTTACCACCTTGTTCATCCGCTTCGGGGTTTCCGCGCTGATCATGTGGGGCGCGCTGTTGCTGCGGCGCGAAGGATTGCCGCGCGGGAAAACGCTCGTTCAATTGATTGGCATGGGCGCGGTGGGATACGTTGGGCAATCTTTCGCCTACCTGACCGCCGTCAATTACGCTTCGCCGGGTTTGGTGACTCTGCTGCTCTATCTCTACCCGCTGTTTGTCGCCGTTCTTTCCATGCTCTTTCTTGGCGAAAAACCGACGCGGCCTAAAATGGTCGCGCTGGCGCTGGCGTTGGTCGGGGCGGCGCTGACGGTCGAGCCGCGGGGCGGGCGGCTGATAGGGGCGTTGTTTGCCGTCGCCGCCGCGCTGATTTATTCCGTTTATATCGTCGTCGGCGCGGGGGTGATGAAGCGCGTCTCGGCGGTGCAATCTTCCGCCATTATTTTCACTTCGGCGGCGGCGGTATATGGCGCGCTGACCTTCTTCAAAGGCGCGCAGTTTCCGCATAGCGCCGTCGGCTGGCTCGCCATTGCCGGAATGATTATCTTCGCTACCGTCGTCGCGGTGGGAACTTTTCTGGCGGGGTTGGGCATGGTCGGCGCGGTGAACGCGGCAATGCTTTCTACCCTGGAGCCTATCGTCGCGGCGCTGCTCGCGGCGTGGATTTTTAACGAAAGACTCGGCGCGGCGGCTTTGCTGGGCGGCGCGCTGATTTTAACCGCCGTCTTGATGACCGCGCGGGCGGAGATGAAACCCGAAGCGGCGGAAGGACTCGTATGAACCTGATTGGCGAACTTGCCGGGCTGACGGCTTCTTTTCTTTTTGCCTTTACCGCCGTCATTTACACCAACGCCGGGCGGGCGATTGGCTCGCAAAACGCGAACCGCCTGCGCCTGATTTTCGCGCTGCTCTATTTGCTGGCGCTCAACTGGTTTTGGTTCGGCGAGCCTTTGCCTTTTTCTGCGGGCTCTTCCCGCTGGCTGTGGCTCGGCGCTTCCGGCGTCGTCGGCCTGGCGCTGGGCGACGCCTTTTTGTTTCAGGCTTTTGTGTGCATCGGCGCGCGGCTCGGCAGCTTGTTGCTTAGCCTCGCTCCCATTTTTGGCGCGTTTATCGCCTGGGCTGTCTTTGGCGAGACGCTGACGCCCTTGCAAATTATCGGCGTCGCGCTGACGGTGGCGGGCGTGAGCTGGGTGGTCGCTTCGCACAAGGAATCGCAGGACGTCCCGCGCAGAAACGCCCGGCGCGGCGTTCTCTTTGGGCTGCTTTCCGCGCTGGGGCAGGCGGGCGGGATGGTTCTTTCCCGGCAGGGCATGGCGGGCGACTTTCCCCCTTTTCAAGCCGGCGCAATTCGCATGGCGGCTGCCGCTGCGTTCATCTGGATTTTCGCCGCCTTTCAGGGCGAGGCGCGCTCCACGCTGGATTCGGCGCGAAAGCATATCTCCCAAACGGGGATGATTGCGCTTGGCGCCATGCTTGGTCCCGTGCTGGGCGTGACGGCTTCGCTTTTGGCGGTGCAGCGCGCGGAAGTCGGAGTCGCCAGCGCGCTCACGGCTTTGCAGCCGGTCATGCTGCTTCCCATTATGCGCTTCGTCTTCCATGAAGAAATCGGCTGGCAAGCCGTCGTCGGAACGCTGCTTGCCGCCTGCGGCGTGGCGGCTTTGTTTCTGGCGTGATTCGCGGGCGCAACGGGCGCTTCTCTTTTTCGTACATCTAAACGCGCAAGGCTTCGTAACTTTGCTGCGCGGGAGCGAACGATGATTTACTCTTATGAAATTCACGGCTTAACCGTCCAGACCGGCGACGTGATTTGCACGATGAACGGCAAGCCCGATATTCTACCGGGCGAATTTTGGCGGCTGGTGGGCAGGCTCGTGCCGGGCGACGTGGATCACACGATTCTGTACCTCGGTCCCGAAGGACGTTGCATCGAGGCGGGCGCGCGCGGGGTGATTCTGTTTGAAATTCACAATCACGTCTGGGATTCGGAAAACCTCATCGAATTGCGCGGCTCGCACGTGGATACTTTTTACGGCGCGGCGTATCCCCTCGCCGGGCGCGGAATCCGCCTCGAATTGGAAGCGCAACTGCGCGAAGACGTCGCCGCCTTTGCGCTCGCTCAAATTGGCAAACCCTACAACCTGAACTTCCTCAATCCCGATACGGATGAGGCTTTCTATTGCAGCCAGTTAATTTACCGCGCTTATCTGCAATGCGGCATTAACCTGAATACCGGTATGGCGATGGAAACCCTGCCGGGAACGAATCGCATCGTGTACCCGCAGGAAATTTGGGACGGCAACATTCACCGACGGGCGGTCGTTCTTAACCGGGGATAGACGGCGGACGGGGCCGCTCGCCTGACGCGGCGGGAAGAGTCTTTTGAACGACTTCGATGTTCGCCGCTTTTAAGAAATTCGCGGCGTTTTCGTTCGCGCGGTACGCCACGCTGTACACAATGCGGGTAATCCCCGCGTTGATCAGCGCCTTCGTGCAATGAATACAAGGCAGGTGCGTGACGTAACAGGTGGCGCCTTTGGTGGAAACGCCGTGCAGCGCAGCCTGAATGATAGCGTTGGTCTCGGCGTGAATCGTGCGGACGCAGTGACCGTCTTCTATCAAATGTCCCGCCTCGTCGCAATGCGGCTGTCCGGCGGGCGAGCCGTTAAAGCCCGTCGTTAAAATGCGCTTATCCAAAACCAACACGCATCCTACAAAGGCGCGGTCGCAGGTGCTTCGTTCCGAGACCGCGAAGGCAATCTTCATAAAGTAAGTGTCCCAATCGGGGCGCATGAAAACAACCTCGCTGCTTTTAAGCCTGCGCCGCGGCAAGGCAGCGGCGGGCGAGAGTCGCGGCGACGTCCATGCGATAGTCCGCGCTCGCCCATTCATCTTGCGCCTCATGATAGGCGTTGCGCGCGGCGGCTTCCAACCCTTCGGCTTCGGTCCCGTCCATCGCCAGCAGCGGGCTTTTGCCATAGCCGCCCAGCGCCAGCCGCGCCCGTCCCGATTTCCATTGCGTCAAAGCCGCGCAGACCAGCGGCTTATCCAGCGGGGTTTTGGAGACGTATTCAAAAGCGAACTTTGCGTTCAGCGGAACAGTTATCGCCGTTATCAATCCCGCGGGGCGAGTTAACAAATATTCGCCTGCGCCCATCGCGGACGAGTCCTCGCCCGCGAAGACGATTTTTGCGTCCAGCGCCAGCAGCGCCGTCGCAAAGGGGGAGCGTCCGTCGGCGGCGGCGAGCGCCCCGGCGACGGTGGCGGCGTTTCGCAAGTTGAGCGGCGCTTCCAGCCGAATGGCGGTTTTTAAGGCGGCGGGACATTCTTCGCTTTCCATCAGCGCTTGCAGCGTCAGCGTCGCGCCCAGTTCCAGCTCGGCGCCTTTACGCGTCAGCGCGTTCAAGCCCAGCGCCTGTAAGTCGGCGACTTCGATAGATTCGGACGTGCGCGAAAGCAGCGTTCCGCCTCCCAGCGGGCGGACGTTCGGTTTGGAAAGCAGCGCGAGCGCTTCTTCCAGCGTTTTCGGGCGGTGATAAGCGGTAATCATTTTTTATCTCCAAACGAGGAACTTATCGGTTCTTGATTCTAGCGCCATTTGCCGCCGCGCAAAGCGGGCGTGACAAACAGCGGCAAAAAAGGGAAGAACTGCGCAATCGTTTATAATCCATCCCATGAAGAAATACATGCGCGTTTTTCTGCTTGTCCTGACGGCGTTCGGCTTGCTCTTTTCCGCCCCCCGCGCGCAAAGCGCGTCTCGGACGGCGCTGGTGATGACCGCCGAAGGTCCCATTGTCCCGCCGATGCTGGAATATTTCAAACGCGGGATTCAAACCGCCGAACGGCGCGGGGCGGAAGTCCTCGTCGTCGAGCTCAATACGCCCGGCGGCAGCGTGGACACGATGCTGGATATGATTCAACTAATGAAGAGCAGCCGCGTGCCGATTGTGGTGTATGTCGCTCCGCGCGAAGCGATAGCCGGCAGCGCGGGCGCGCTGATTACCATGGCGGGCGGCGCTTCCGCGATGGCGCCGGGAACGGCTATCGGCGCGGCAAGCCCGATTTCTTCTTCGGGCGAGGATATTAACAAAACGCTCGAATCGAAGGTGAAGGAAATCCTCAAGGCGAAGGCGCGCTCGCTCGTCGAGCGGCGCGGCAAAGAAGCGACCCGACTGGCGGAGGCGATGATTGATTCGGCGAAAGCTGTCACCGCCGACGAAGCGCTAAAAGCCGGACTGATTGATTTCATCGCCGCCGACACGCGCGACCTGTTGAATCAGCTCGACGGCTTTGAAGCGCAGGCGGGCGAAGAAACGCGCGTTTTACGCACCGCCGGAATCGAGATTCAACCGCTGGGAATGTCCTTCATTGAATCTTTCCTGCTCATGCTCACCGACCCGAACATCGCCTTTTTGCTGCTGGCGATTGGCGTGCAAGCGATTTTGATCGAGCTTTCCAGCCCCGGCGGATGGGTGGCGGGCTTCATCGGCGCGGTCTGCGTGACGCTCGCCGTGTACGGCATGGGCGTGCTGCCTGTCAACTGGTTCGGCGTGATCTTTCTCTTTATCGCCTTTGTGCTGTTCGTCCTCGATATTAAAGCGGCGACGCACGGCGCTTTGACCGCCGCCGGAGCGGCGTCCTTTATCGTCGGCGCGCTGGTGTTGTTCAATTCGCCCGGCACGCCCGATTTTCAGCGCGTCTCCGTGCCGCTGGTGATTGGCATGGGAATCTTCATCGGGCTGATTTTCTTCCTCGTGGTGTTTTTCGCGCTGCGCGCCCAGCATGGGCGTATTCAAACCGGCGTGGAATCGCTGGCGGGAAAGACCGGCATGGCGCGCACGACCATTAAAGATTCCGGGCAAGTGCAACTGGAAAGCGAATTGTGGAGCGCCGAAAAATCGCCCGACTCTCCGCCCATCCGTAAGGGCGACGCGGTCGAAGTCGTCGAAGTGCGCGGATTGAGGCTGATTGTCCGAAAACGCTGAGCGTGTTCTTCCTTTTTTTATAAATCGAAAATTCGTCAATCTGAAACGGAAAAAATATATGCCCGCTACTCCCACCAGAGATAGAATCGCCCCGCAAGAATCGAAACCTCCGCGTCGCCCGCCGTGGATTAAAGTGCGCGCGCCCTCCGGCGAAACCTATGAAAATTTACAAACGCTCATGCGCTCCAAAGAGCTGCACACCGTTTGCGAAGAAGCCATGTGCCCGAACCTCGGCGAATGCTGGGGCAGCGGCACGGCGACCTTCCTCATGCTCGGCGACGTTTGCACCCGCTCTTGCGCCTTTTGCGACGTGAAACACGGCAAGCCCGCTTTGCTCGATTGGGGCGAGGCGGAGCGCGTGGCGCAGGCGGTCAAGGCGATGAACCTCAAGCACGCCGTGATTACCTCCGTCAACCGCGACGAGCGGCGGGACGGCGGCGCGCCCATCTTTGCGATGGTCATCCGCCGCATCCGCGAGTTGCTGCCCGGCTGCTCGATTGAAGTGCTGATTCCCGATTTCAAAGGCTGCGTCGAAGCCTTGAAAATCGTCATGGACGCGCGCCCCGAAATTTTGAATCACAACGTCGAAACCGTGCCGCGCCTGTTCAAGACCGTTCAGCCGCAGGATAACTACGCCTGGGCGGCGGCGACGCTTTCTAACGCCAAGAAACTCGACCCCGACGTGCTGACCAAATCCGGCATTATGGTCGGGCTGGGCGAGACGATGGACGAGGTCAAAGCCGTCATGCGCGACCAACGCAGCTGGGGCGTGGATATTCTCACCATTGGGCAGTATCTCCAACCGAGCAAAAAGCACATGCCGATGGATAGATATTACACGATGGAAGAATTCGCCGAGCTGCGCGAATACGGCTATTCGATTGGCTTTAAATGGGTCGAATCGAATCCGCTGGTGCGCTCTTCTTATCACGCGGCGGAGCAGGTGCGCGCTTTGAGCGTGGTGCATCGCAAGTTGTACGGAGAAAAGGAAACATAACCTAACGGCGCTGCAATTTGCCGGGACGCAAGACGCTGCGGTACAATACGCGCAGCGTCTTGCATTTACCGCTTTGCTAATCGCTGAAAGGAAAAAAATGACCGCCGAAAAAACGCCTCGCGCAGCCGGAACGCTGGTCTGGCTGATTGTCTCTCAACTGATTTATTTGGTCAGCCTGTTCCCCTGGCTGGCGATGGCGCTCATGTCTTTTATGGCGTTCGACGCCGGCGTCAATTGGCAAAACTTATTGTTCGTCCTTGCAATGTGGAGCTACCCGCTGTGGCTGCTCCTGTTTGCGGCGCTGGCGTGGCTGGCTTACAGGCGCGCCCATTACAAAGCCGCGCTTGCCTGGACGAGCCTTCCGCTTCCTCTCCTTCTTGCCGCCGCCGCGATTATCTTTTCCTGAAACGTCATGGACCCTGAAACCGCCTATAACCTCGCGCTCGATTATCTCTACTCCTTCGTAGATTACAGCCTCAAACACGCCTCCGAGCTCGCCAAAGCGGATTTTAACCTCGACCGTATGTTCGCCTTAATGGCGTCGCTTGGCGACCCGCACAAGCGCTATCCCATTATCCATGTGGCGGGGACGAAGGGCAAAGGCTCCACTTCCGCGCTGTGCGCCGCGGCGCTGCAAGCGGCGGGATACAAGACCGGGCTTTACACCTCCCCGCATTTGGAAGATTACGTCGAAAGAATCCAAATCAACGGGCAGCCGATTTCCCACGCGCTGCTGGCGGAACTCACCGACGAAATTAAACCGCATGTGGCGAAGATTCCCAAACTGACCACCTTTGAAATCACCACCGCCCTGGGCTTTCTGGCGTTCGCCAAAATGGGCATGGAAGCCGCCGTCGTCGAAGTGGGCTTGGGCGGCAGGCTGGATGCGACCAACGTCGTCGCGCCGAAGGTTTCCGTCATCACCTCGCTTTCTTACGACCATACCGCCGTTTTAGGCGACACGCTGACCAAAATTGCCGGCGAAAAAGCGGGGATCATTAAAGAAGGCGTCCCGGTAGTTTGCTCGCCCCAAAGGGAAGAAGCGCTGCGGGTGGTGGAACGAGTCGCCGCAGAAAGGCGCTGTCCGTTTACGCTGATCGGGCGCGACGTGAAGTTCGAGCGGCTGGATTCTTCGCTGCAAGGGCAAAGGCTCAAAATTCAAGACGTGGAATTTGAGATTCCACTCTTGGGAAAATATCAGCTGGAAAACGCGACCGCCGCTTACGCCGCGCTTCAGGCTTCCGGGCTAAACCTTTCCGAAGCCGATGTGCGGCGGGGCTTCGCTTCCGTCCGCTGGCGCGCGCGCTTTGAAGTGGCGCGCGCGAACCCGCCCGTGATTTTCGATTCCGCCCACAACCAAGATTCCTTCGCCCGGCTGCGCGAAACGCTCGAAGAGTATTTCCCCGCGCGGCAGGTTTACCTCATCTTTGGCGCGTCGGAAGATAAGAATCTTTACGGCATGTTCGCGGAGATGAAGCCCAAAATCAAAAAGCTGATTGTCACCCGCGCCGACCATCCGCGCGCGCTGGAAGTGGAGAAAATATTGGGCATCGCCGCGCAAGCCGGAATTGAGTCCGAATCCGCGCAGCCGGTTGCTTCCGCTTTTCACCGCGCGCTGGAACTGGCTACACAGGATGGATGCATTGTCCTCTCTGCCGGTTCGATGTTCGTCACCGCCGAGGCGATGAAAGCGTTTCGGAGTCGATAGTTCCATGATGACGTCTCTCACTCAAAAAAGCGCGCAAAAAAATATTTATTGGCAGTATGCGTTGTGGCTTGCCTTCTTCACAGTTTTTTATAACCTGCTCGAAGGCTTGGTTTCCATTTATTTTGGAGTCAGTGATGAGGCGCTGACTCTTTTCGGTTTTGGCGTGGATTCATTCATCGAGGTAATGTCGGGCGCGGGGATTGTAGCGATGGCGCTTCGTATCCGCCAGAATCCCGATTCGCCGCGCGCGCAATTTGAGGTGACCGCGTTACGAATCACGGGCATGGCGTTTTACCTGCTTGCGGCGGGGCTTGGCGCAACGGCGATTTATAACATCTTTGCCGGTCACAAGCCGGAAACAACCCTGCCCGGTTTGATGATTTCGCTCGTCTCCATTGCGATGATGTGGGCGTTGGCGGCGGGCAAACGCAAAGTCGGACGCGCGCTGAACTCACCGCCTATTCTGGCGGATGCAAACTGCACGCTTGTTTGTATTTATATGTCCCTTGTTTTGCTGGCTTCCAGCGCCGTTTATCAACTTACCGGTTTTGGGTTGGTAGATAGCATTGGCGCGCTTGGGTTAATTTATTTTTCCTATAAAGAAGGGCGTGAATCATTCGACAAAGCCAAGGGCATTGAATGCGGTTGTGAAGACAGCGAATGTCACGGGTAAAGAAACCATGTCAGACAAACAGATGCAACCGCAACGTTTTTGGGATTGGCGCTCCGCCGCCTTAACCGCTCTGCTGGTGCAAATCGCCGCGCTGCGGCTGGATATTACCGGCTGGACTCCTTACCTCACCGTCGGGCAAATGCTCGGCTTCTTGGGGACAATTCTCGGCTTGCTGCTCGGTTACAGCGTTTTGCGCCCGCGCGCCGTCCGCATGTTCGGGCTGGCTTACGGGCTGCTCTTCATCCCCTGGCAATTGCTCATTCTGGTCGAGCGCGAACACGAGCTGTATTACGACCTCGACTTGATTCTCTTCCGCCTGTGGGATTCGCTCGCGCTGCTCTTTCGGGGAGAGCCGGTCTACGACCCCGTCTTTTTCGTCGCCCTCGCCGCCGTCGGCTTTTGGGTTCTCGGCTTGTCGGCGGGCTATCAACTGAATCGCCGCCGCAATTTTCTCGCGGTGGTTCTGCCTTCCGGCGTGGTCACGCTGGTCGTGCAGGCGTATGACCCTTGGTCGGCTGGGCGCGTCTGGTTTTTGGCGGTCTATCTTTTTATCGCGCTGCTTTTGCTGGGAAGGCTGAACTTTTTACAAAACCGCGAAGGCTGGCGGACGCGCGGAGTCTTCTTCACCGCCGAAGCGGAGGGCGACGTCGCCCGCGTGACGCTCGGCTTCGCCGCCGCCGCCATCTTAATCGCGTGGAGCTTCCCTTCCGCGCTCAACAGCGTCGGCGCGGCGGCGAAAGCGTGGAACAAATTTACCCAGCCCATCCGCGAAAGATTTACGGACGCTTTCAGCGCGCTGGATTCGCCCTATCGCGCCCCTTCCTCCGAAGATTTTTACGGGACGGAACTTCCCTTGGGCGATAAAACGCCCACCAGCGATGCGCCCGTGCTGTACTTCAAGGTGGAACGCGCCGAAAAAAGCCCCGCCCGTTATTACTGGCGCGGCAGAACTTACGATTACTATTCGAACGGCGAATGGAGCTCCGCCCTCAAGCCGCTGCAAAAAAACTTCGACCCCGAATCCGCGCCGCTCGCGCCTTTCGATTCCCGCGCGCGCTTCGAGACGGAAATCACCGTCACGCTGAATTTTCCCAAGCAGGAATTGATATACGCCCCCGCCGAAGTCGTTTGGGCGAGCCGCCCCAGCCGTTTGAGCCTCGTCCCAATTGACGATTCCGCGTTTGACCTGACCGCGTGGAGCGCCGCCGAAAAACTTTCCGCCGGCGAGCAGTATCGCGTCCGTTCTTTTATCGCCAACCCCAGCGTGGAAGATTTGCGCGAAGCGGGCGAGGACTACCCCGAATGGGCGAAGGCGCGCTACTTGCAAATTCCGCCGGAGATTGAGCCGCGCCTGCGCGAACTTGCCGAAAGCGTGGCGGGAAATCAACCCACGCCTTACGATAAGGCGCAAGCGCTCACCGCTTTTTTGCGCGCCGAAATGGAGTATGTGGATCATCTGGAACGCCGCCCGCCCGAAGGACAAGACCCGGTGATATGGGCGCTGTTCCAATACAAAAAAGGCTTCTGCATGTATTCCGCCAGCGCCGAAGTGTTAATGCTGCGCGCCTTAGAAATTCCGGCGCGCATGGCGGTCGGATTCGCGCAAGGCAAATATAACGCCGCGCGGGGCAGATACGAAACCGCGCGAGCCGATTCGCACGCCTGGCCCGAAGCGTACTTTCCCGGCGTCGGCTGGGTGGAATTTGAGCCGACGGGCAACCAGAGCCCGCTGATTCGCCCGCGCCGACCCGTGCCGCGCGCGGACGAGGAAAGCAAAGCCGAACTATTGCGCGACCTCCCGCTTTCAGATGAGACTCTGCCGGAGCCGCCGACTCCGCCTAGCCGTCAAGACGCGAAAAGCGCGGACGGGCTGAGCTTTGCTCAGGCGGCGCGCTTTCTCTCTCCCGTTTTGTTCGCCGCTTCGCTCGCGCTGGCTCTTTTCCTCTTCCGCCGTTTTTCCGTCGCGGAGCGTTTGCCGTTATACTTGGAAAGCCGTTTTGAAAACGGCGGAAAAAAACCGCCGAAATGGTTGACACGCTGGGCAAAATGGGCGAAACTTACGCCCGTGCAGCGCGTCTTTTCTACGGTTGATTTTCACCTGCGCTGGCTGGGATATTCGCAGCCCGCTTCCGTCACCCCGCGTCGGCGCGCCGCTCTTCTGGCGGAGCTGCTGCCCGCCGCAAAAGACGACCTCGCGGTTTTGCAAGAAGAACTTGAGACCGCCTTATTCACTCCCCGCGCGGCGAATCTGGAACGCGCGCGCCGCGCCGCAGGAAAGATATGGCTTCGCGCTGCGCGCTCCTATTGGCGGCGCAAGCCGATTTTACCTAAAGGACTCGGTGAAACCCATGAATGAGCAAACGCGTCCGACGACCATTTCCGACCATATCCTGACGTTGAGCGCGCAAGCGGGGAAAATTCGCGCCGATTTGACCGCCGCTAAAATTCCGCTGTCCAAGAACACGCTCGACGAATTGACCAATCTTGAGTCCACCCTCAAAGCGCTGAGCGAAAAGGTGGAAGCCTTTCAGCGCGAACACGCCAACATGATGGCGCTGGCGGAAGTGGGCAGCGTGGTGAATTCCTCGCTCGAATTGGACGAGGTGCTGCGAATTGTGATGGATAACATCGTGCGCCTTTCCAAAGCCGAGCGCGGCTTCCTTATGCTGCGAAACGAAAAAGGCGAGATGGTCGTCCGCATGGCGCGCAATTGGGAAATGGAAGCGGTTCACGCTTCTGAATTGACCGTCAGCAAATCGGTGGTGGGGCGGGTGTTGGAAACGGGCGAATCGCTCGTCACCACCAACGCGCAAGAAGACCAGCGCTTTATGGGGCAGGAAAGCGTGGTGGCGTTTAACCTGCGCTCCATTTTGTGCGTCCCGCTTAAAGTGAAAAACGAAATTATCGGCGTCATTTACGTGGATAACCGCATCCGCGCGGGCATTTTCGCCGACTCGGAAAAGAACATGCTCGAAGCCTTCGCCAATCAAGCCGCCGTCGCGCTCGACAACGCCCGTTTGTTCTCTTCGCTTAAAAGCACGCTCGCCGAAGTCACCGAACTCAAAAGCCTGATGGATAACGTCTTCGCTTCCATCGCCAGCGGGGTGATTACCGCCGACGTACGCAACCAGATTACCCTGACCAATCGCGCCGCCGAGACGATTCTCGGCTGCTCCGCCGAAGAGATTCTGGGGCGGCAGCTGCACGAGACGCTCGCTTCCGTCTCCAAAGACCTTGAGCCGCATCTGGCGGAGGTGCGCGAAAAAGACAAGCCGATTGTCGGGCTGGAAATCAGCCACCGCCTGCCCAGACGCGGCATGGTGGATTGGCGCTTCAACCTTTCCCCGCTGAAAGACGCCGCTTCTCGAACGCAGGGCGTCGCCATAGTGTTGGACGACCTGACCGAAAGAAAAAAACTGGAAGCGCAGCGCCGCCTGTTTGAGCGCATGGTCTCGCCGGCGGTCATTGAGCAGCTCGACCCCGATAGTTTGCAGCTGGGCGGCAAGCGCGTTGAAATCACCGCGCTGTTCGCCGACATTCGCGGCTTCACCTCGTTTAGCGAGCGGCAAGATCCGGAAAAACTGGTGAGCGTCCTCAACCGTTATCTCGCCGCTATGGCGGAAGCCGTGCTGGCGAACGAAGGTACGATTGATAAATTTATGGGCGACGCGATTATGGCATGGTATAACGCGCCCATCCCGCAGCCCGACCACACCTTGCGGGCGGTGAAAACCGCGCTTGCCATCCGCGCCTCCGTCGAGCGGCTGCACGAGACGCTGCCGCCCGAAGAGCGCTTATACTTCGGCGTGGGAATCCACTGCGGCGAAGCGGTTCTCGGTTTGATTGGCACGGAAAAGCGTTTGGAATACACCGCCATCAGCGACACCGTGAACACCGCCAAGCGCCTGCAAGAAAACTCCGCCAGGAATCAAATCTTGCTCAGCGGCGCGGCGTATGAAAACGTCAAGGACGCCGTCGTCGTCGTCCCGCATGAAGATATGGCGATGAAGGGCAAAGCTCAGCCGATGAAAGTGTTCGAGGTCGCGGGGCTGAAGTGACGATGGATTAATGTCCCTGCTCGCCCGCTTTCAAAACGACCCGCTTTTTTCCAAAGCGCTGCGCGCCAGCGGCGCTTTGTTTACCGCTAACGCTTTCGCGCTGGGGCTGAGCGTGCTGCAAGGCGTAATGGCGACGCGGCTTTTGGGCCCCGCGGGATTCGGCTTGCTGGGGGTGGTGATGGCTTTCGCTTCCACCGTGAACAGCCTGTTTTCCTTCCGCATGGGCGAGGTGGTCGTGCGCTACGGCGGGGAATATCTGACCAAAGGCGAAAAGGAGAAAGCCGCCGCGCTGCTGAAAGCCGCCGGCTTAACCGAACTGACCGTCTCGCTGCTGGCGTTTCTGGTCGTGCTGCTTGCTTCCTCTTTCGCCGAAGCCCGTCTCGCCAAGACCGAAGGCGTCGCGTGGATGTTCAATGTGTACGCGCTCGGCTTGCTGGCGAATTTCAACGCCGAAACCTCGACCGGCGTTTTGCAAATCACCGATAAAATCAAACAACAAGGGGCGGTCAATTTCATTCAAGCGCTCTTGACGACGGCGTTGATTGCCGTCGCTTTTTTCTCGCGCGGAAGCGCGGCTGCGGTCCTCTTCGCTTACCTGCTGGGGAAGTCGGTTTTGGGGCTGGGCTTGTTCGCCGCCGCGCAAATTCAACTCCGCGCGCGGCTGGGCGCGGAATGGTGGAAGACCCCGCTTTCGCGGCTCGATTCCGCTCGCGAGGCGATTCGCTTCGCGCTGCATTCCAACGTCAGCGCCACCGTCATCAAAATCTTCCGCGAAAGCGAGCTCATTTGGGTCGGGCTGTTTCTCGATACCTCCGCCGTCGGCTATTATCGCGTGGCGTACACGCTGGCGAATTTTCTCGCCATTCCCGCCGACCCGTTGATTGCGGCGACCTTTCCCGAAATCAACCGCCTGGCGGTGGAAAAAAAATGGGCGCGGCTGAAAAGCTTCCTTAAAAAAATCACCGCGTTCTCTTTCGCGTATAACGCCGCGCTCGGCGGCGGGCTGACGCTCTTCGGCGGATGGGCGATTCAACTTTACGCCGGCGCGGAATACTTAAACGCCCGCCCGGCTTTAATCGCGCTGACCTTCGGGCTGACTTTCAATTACATCCTGTTTTGGAATCGCCCGCTGCTGCTGGCGCTGGGCTGGCCGGAATTTCCCGTGTATATCACGCTGATCGCGGGCGTGGTCAAGCTGGCGCTTTCGTTCTGGCTTGTGCCGCGCTATGGAATTGTCGCCGCCGGGGCATTGCTTTCCTTCTATTATATTTTCTCCGTCGGGGCGATGGCTTGGCGCGGAACGAGAGGAGTGGAAGAAGGACGGAGAAAGGGCGAAGGATGAAGATTGCGTTGATTACAAATTCCAAAATTCCGTCGCTTACCGCAAATTCCATTCAAGCGATGAAAGCGGCGCAGGCGTTGCTGGACCTGGGCTACGAGGCGAAAATGTTCGCCCCCGCCGAAACGCAGCCCGTTTCTCAAGCCGCCCTGCAGGAACATTACGGGCTGCGCGCCGTTCCCCCCATCGAGCGGCTGCCTTCGTTCAAATATCTCAAACGGTTGGATTTTGTTCACAACGCGCAGCGCGCCGCCGAAAGATTCGGCGCGCAGATCATTTACACCTGGCTGCCGCAATCCGCCGTTTACGCTTTGCGGCGAAAGTTTCCCGTCGTCCTCGAAATGCACGCCGACGTGGCGGGCAGGATGGGCGCATGGTGGCTGCGGCAATTTGTTAAGATTAGCGGGCGCAAACTGCTCACGACCACCAACCTCGCCCTGAAAAACAAACTTGAATCTTCTATTCAGGCTTCGATTGTTAATTATCAAATTGCCCCCAACGGCGTGGAGCTGGAAAGGTATCAAAACCTGCCTTCCCCTTCCGAAGCGCGGCGAATGTTGAATCTTAAAGAACGGCTCACCGTCGGCTTTACGGGTCACATCTACCCCGGACGCGGCGCGGAACTGCTTTTTGATCTGGCAAATCGTCTGCCCGCCGTGCAATTCCTGTGGGTGGGCGGAACGCCCGAACTGACGGAGCATTGGCGCGGCAAACTGGCGCAAGCCGGCATGGACAACGTGGCGATGACCGGCTTCGTGCCGCACGAGCGCATCCCTCTCTATCAGGCTGCCGCCGACGCGCTGCTTATGCCTTACGGCAAATCTATCTCCGCTTCCAGCGGCCAAGACATCGCCGAAGTCATCAACCCGATGAAGATGTTTGAATACATGGCGGCGGGGCGGGCGATTCTTTCGGCAGATTTGCCTTCCATTCGGGAGATTCTCAACGAAGGCAACGCCGTGCTGTGCGAGCCTTCCAACCCGCAGGCGTGGCAATCCGCCCTCGAAGCGCTGCTGGCGGACGAGCCGCGCCGCCTGAATCTGGGGCAGCAGGCGCGGAAAGACGTTCAACCTTTCACATGGTTGGAAAGGGAAAGGCGAATCATGACGTTTATTGAAGGTTTGTGACAAATGTCACTTGAAATGAACGCTTGCGTTGATGTAAAAATAACTTGTCAGACGACTATCGTCTAACAAAATCCGCTATGAATTTGATTGAAAACAAGACGGTTGCTCATCAGGTGGACGAGCTCCTCCTTGAAAGAATTCGAGGAGGAGTCTATCTGCCGGGCAGCCGCATGCCTTCGGAAAGCGAACTCTCTGAAGAGTTGGGGGTCAGCCGCGCCACCATTCGCACGGCGCTTGCAAAACTCGCCGCTAACGGTTTGATTCTCAAAAAGCAGGGAGACGGCACGTACGTCAACGCGCAGTCGCGTCAGGCAAGCGCGCTCCTTGGCAATTTATGGGACCTTTCGCTGCTCATCGAGGGCAACGGCTTTCGCCCGCAGATTCAGCCGCTTGGCTTATCGCGCCGCCCCGCTTCTCAAAAAGAAGCGCGCGCGCTTTCCATTCAAGAAGGCGCAGAGGTGATCAGCCTGCGGCGTTTGTTTCTCGCCGACCAAAAGCCGGTTATCATTGCGGATAACGTGATTCCTTTCGCGCTGCTGCGCGAGCCGCTGGAAAGCATAAACGGAGAATTGCACATCCGCGATATTTTTCAAATGTACTTTCGCCAAAAGATTGTATTCGCCGTCACCGACATTCGCTCGGCGAAGATTACGGAAGAGGCGCGGGCGTTGTTGGGCGGCGAGGCGGATAGGCCGATTTTGCGGCTGCAAGTGATGTTTTACGGCAGGGATAACCTGCCGCTGGCGCTTGGCATGAACGACTTTGACGATTCCGCGCTGCGTTTAAGTCTGGCGCAGGCGTGGTCCTGACGCGCTCGTCCTGAATCAAGAGGAGGTTTCTCCCCATGCAATCCAAACTTGGCGCTCTGTTCGACGCCCTGCTGCCGGTCATCGCCACGCTGGCGGCGCTTGCCGTCGGCGCGGTGATGCTCTTGTTGATGAACGTCAACCCGCTGGAAGCCTACGCCGCCTTGTGGGAAGGCGCGTTTGGCAGTCGCAACGCTTTCGCCGAAACGCTGGTGAAAGCCACCCCGCTGCTGCTGGTGGCGCTGGGCATTTGCATTTCCTTTCGCGGCGACGTGATTAACATTGGCGGGGAAGGGCAGATGATTATCGGCGCGATTCTCGCAACGTGGATTGGGCTGACCTTCACCTCGCTGCCCGGTTGGGCGGCGATTTCTCTGGCGATGCTGGCGGGGCTGTTGGGCGGCGCGCTATGGGGCGGAATTCCCGGCGCGCTTAAAGCCTACTTCAACGTCAATGAAATTCTCAGCACGGTGATGATGAACGCAATCGCCGTGCAGTTGATGAACTACTTGCTGCGGGGGCCGATGATTGACCCGGAGCAAGCGCAGCTCGCCTCGAAGATTCCGCAAACTGCGCGCCTGATTGACGAATTTCACCTTGCGCGTTTGCTGCCTCCCACGCGCTTGCATTTCGGCGCCGTTCTCGCCGTGATTTTGGCGGTTCTTGTATATTTCCTGCTCTGGCGCACGACCATTGGCTACCGCATTCGCGCGGTCGGGCTAAACCCTCACGCCGCCAAATACGCGGGCGTCACCGTTTCGCGTTACGTTGTGCTTTCGCTGCTGCTCAGCGGCGCTTTCGCGGGTCTGGCGGGGGCGGTGCAGGTCTATGGCGTGAACTATCGCATGATTACCGACGGCTCGGCTTCCGGCTTTACCGGCTCGGCGGGCTTCAACGGCATCGTCGCCGCGCTTTTCGGTCAATTGCATCCCTTGTGGTCTATTCCCGCGTCCGTTTTGTTCGGCGCGCTGCTGGTGGGGGCGAATAAAATGCAGCGCATGGTTCAAGTTCCCTCCGCGCTGATTACGGCGCTGAACGGGCTGGTGGTGGTCTTCGTCGTCAGCAGCGAAATCTGGCGCAAGCGCAGGCAGCGCCGCAGGCTGGCGGCCGCGGGCGAAGAAGATTCGCCCGCCAAGAAAGAATCCAAAGCGGAGGCGGCGCAATGATTTCGGATCTGTTTTCTCTCGCGGTGCTGATTGGCGTGCTGGCTTCGGGCGTGCGGCTGGCCGCGCCGTATTTATACGCCGCCATCGGCGAAACGTTCAGCCAGAAAAGCGGCGTGCTGAATCTGGGCGTGGAAGGTCAAATGCTGCTCGGCTGTTTCGCCGCGTTTTACGTCGCGTTCAACACCGGCAATTTGTGGCTCGGCTTGCTGGCGGCGATTCTCGTCGGCGCGGCGATGGGCTTGGCGATGGCTTACGTCACCGTCAATTTGCACGCGCAACAGGGAGTCAGCGGAATTGGGTTTTACCTTTTCGGCTTGGGCATGAGCGATTTGCTCTTCCAAAAATGGATGGGAACGGTAGAAACGGTGCAAGGCTTTCCTAAAATTTATATTCCCTTCCTGAGCGATTTGCCCGGCTTGGGCGAAATTTTCTTCAGCCATAACGTTCTGGTCTATGGCGCGTATCTGCTTGTGCCGCTGGCTTGGTTCGTGTTGAACAAGACCACGCTGGGGCTGAAAATTCGCGCGGTGGGAGAAAACCCCGACGCGGCCGATTCGCTCGGCGTCAGCGTTTCGCGCGTGCGTTACTTCACCATTATCCTCGGCGGAATCCTCTCCGGCGTGGCGGGCGCTTCCCTGTCCATCGCGCTGCTCAACGTCTTCCAGCAGAACATGACGAGCGGCTTGGGCTTTATCGCCGTCGCGTTGGTTTATTTCGGCGCGTGGACTCCGACCGGCGTGCTGGGCGGCGCGCTGCTGTTCAGCTTCATCACCGCGCTGCAAATGTGGATGCAGGTCAAGAGCGTTCCCATCCCTTCCGATATTGCGGTGATGCTGCCTTACGTCGTCACCATTCTGGTTTTGGCGGCGGCGGCTTCGCGCGTGCGCGCTCCGTCCGCGTTGAGCAAGCCGTTTGAGCGCGAAAACTAATCCTCGTTTGTCGGGCGGCGCGAGCGCCGCTTGCAAAAATTTTGTCCGTTTCACAAAAAAAGGAGAAGAAAGAATGAAGAAGTTCGTTTGGTTGCTCAGTTTGATTGTGGTCGCTTCCATGGCGTTGAGCGCCTGCGGCGGCGGGACCCCCGCGCAGCCTGCGGAACCCGCCAAGCCCGCCGAAACCGAAGCCCCGGCTCCGCAGCCGGCGGAGACCGAAGCCCCCGCCGAAGCTCCCGCCGAAGCGGCTAAGCCCTTCCGCGTGGCGGTGGTCATGCCCAGCGCCATCAACGACCTGGCGTTCAGCCAGAGCATGTACGACGCGCTCGTCCGCATTCAAGAAGAAATGGGCGGACCTGAAAAGTTCGACTTTGTGTATTCCGAAGGCATGTTCGTCGTGGACGACGCCGCCGCCGCCATCCGCGATTACGCCTCGCAAGGTTATGATTTGGTGATTGCGCACGGCTCGCAATACGGCTCTTCTCTGCAAGAAATCGCCCCCGACTTCCCCAACACCAGCTTCGCCTGGGGCACCACCGCCAATACCTTCGGTCAGCCGAACATCTTCGCTTACGAAGCCGCTTCGCAAGAGGGCGGTTACGTCAACGGCGTGCTGGCTGCCAGCCTCACCAAGTCGAAGGTCATCGGCGTGGTGGGACCGATTGAAACCGGCGACGCCAAGCTGTACGTGGACGGTTTCAAAGCCGGCGTGACGGCGACCGACCCGGCCATCGCCGTGAACGTCAACTACATCGGCTCGTTCTCCGACGTGGCGCTCGCCTCCGAAGCGGCGACCACTCACATTTCCGCCGGCGCGGACGCGATGACCGGCACCGCTCAAATGGTAGTGGGCGCGATTGGCAAAGCCAAAGAAGCCAACGTCATGTGGTTCGGCACGCAGTCCAATCAGACCGCCCTCGCTCCCAACGTGGTGGTGGCGAATCAGGTCTATCACTGGGAAGTGATTCTGCGCGACATGATTTCCATGATTCAGAACGGCGAGCTGGGCGGCGTTTCGTTCAAAGCCGACTTGAAGAACGGCGGCGAAGTCATCGAGTTTAACCCCGACTTCCCGCTGCCCGCCGACGTGAAGGACCTCGCCGATAAGACCATTCAGGGCATTATTGACGGCTCCATTACGATTACGCTTCCGTAAGTTTCGCTTCGCTGCGGAGGCGCGCTTGCGCGCCTCCGCAATCTGATTTGACTTAAAAGGACGGCTGCCATGACCGAATCGAATCTTCTCCCTTCCGGCAGAACGCGCATCGAGCGGCTTGAAATGCGCGGCATTGTCAAGCGTTTCCCCGGCGTGCTTGCCAGCGACCATGTGGATTTCGACGTGCAAGCCGGCGAAGTGCACGCGCTGTTGGGCGAAAACGGCGCGGGCAAAAGCACGCTGATGAAGATTCTCTACGGTTTATATCGCCCCGACGAAGGGGAAATTTTCATCAACGGGCAGCCCGTCCGCATTCAATCGCCTCTTGATTCTATCAATCACGGGATCGGCATGATTCATCAACATTTCATGCTCGTGCCGACGCTCACGGTGGCGGAAAACGTCGCGCTGGGGCTGCCTTCCACGCGCGGCTTCCTCACCGACCTCGACCTTGTTTCAAAGCGCATTCTTGAACTGGCGGAGATTTACGGCTTGCGGATTGACCCCCAAGCCTACGTCTGGCAGCTTTCCGTCGGGCAGCAGCAGCGGGTGGAAATCGTCAAAGCCTTGTATCGCGGCGCGGCGCTGTTAATTCTGGACGAACCGACGGCAGTGCTGACCCCGCAGGAAGTGGACGAACTCTTCGCCGTCATGCGCCAGATGACCCGCGACGGTCACGGACTTGTTTTTATTTCTCATAAACTGCACGAAGTGACGGCTATCAGCCAGCGCGTCAGCGTGCTGCGCGACGGCAAGATGATTGGCACGCGCCCGACTTCCGAAGTCTCTAAGCAGGACCTCGCCAACTGGATGGTGGGGCGCGAGGTGGGCTTCGCCCCCGAGCGCGGGGAAACGCAACGCGGGGAAATCCGCCTGAAATTGGAAAACGTCTCTTGCGGCAGCGACCGCGGCGCGCCCGGTCTGCGCGACGTCAGCCTCGATGTATATTCGGGCGAAATTTTGGGCGTGGCGGGCGTTTCCGGCAACGGGCAGCGCGAGCTGGCGGAAGTCGTCGCCGGCTTGCGCGAAGTGGATAGCGGAAAAATTTTTCTGGAAGGCGAGAGCGTCGCCAACCTACCGCCCGCCGAATTGACCAACCGCAAACTGGCTTACATCCCCGAAGAACGCATGCGCGACGGCATGATTAAGGAGTTCACCGTCGCCGAGAACATGATTTTGCGCGAAAACGACAAAGAGCCTTACGCGCGGCGCGGCTTTTTGAACCTTAAAGAAATCGCCCGTCACGCGGACGAACTGATTAAAAAATTTCAAGTGAAAACGCCTTCGCGCGATACGCTGGCGAAAAACCTCTCCGGCGGCAACATTCAAAAGATTGTCCTCGCCCGCGAGCTTTCCCGCAGCCCGCGCGTGATTATCGCCGCCCAGCCGACGCGCGGGTTGGATATTGGCGCGACAGAATACGTCCGCGCGCAGCTCCTCGAACAGCGCAAGCAAGGCGTCGCGGTGATGCTCATCTCTGAAGACCTGGATGAAATTCTCGCCCTCTCGGATAGAATCGCGGTCATGTACGAAGGTAAAATTATGGATATTGTCCCGCGCGAAGCGGCCGCGCCCGAAACGCTCGGCTTGCTGATGGCGGGCGTGCATCCTGAAACGGCGTAAAATACAAGACCCCGCGGCGCAAACGGGCGGAAACGGCGGCGCGCTTGCGGCGTTTTGAAGAAAATATTAATCCATGGGTTCGGTAGTCGCTGTTTAATCAGCGGCGTTGAGTGCAACTCATCGAAAAGCGCTACCGTTCAATTTATGTAAGAAAGGACGACTACCTATGAACCTTTGGCAGGAATACAAAAAACCGACCTCCATTCCCGAAGCGATTCAAACGCTTGTCGCTTCCACCCCGCCGGTCTTGCCGATTGCCGGCGGCACCGACCTGATGCTCGACCTAAAGCAGGGACGTCACCCCCCCGTTCACACCCTTGTAGATTTAACCTTCATCCCCGAAATGAAAGCGCTGGAACGGCGCGGCGATTTCTTGTTTATCGGCGCGGCGCTCTCGGTCAATCAGGCGGCGAATCATCCGCTGACGATTCAATACGCTCAGGCGTTGAGCGAGGCGGGCAACCTCATCGCCGGTCCGCAGGTTCGCAACACGGCGACTCTCGGCGGCAACGTGGCGCACGCGCTCCCCGCCGCCGACGGCACAATCGCCCTGACCGCGTTGGACGCCCGCGCCGAAGTGGCGGGCAAAGACGGGAACCGCTTCATTCCCTTCACGCAATTGTTTTTAGGGCCCGGCAAATCCGCCCTCAATAAAAACGAAGAGATTATCGTCGGCTTCCATTTACCGATTGCGAATCGCCCGTTCGCCTCTTGTTTCAAGCGAATCATGCGCCCGCAGGGAGTCGCCCTGCCGATTTTGAATTGCGCGGTCTGGCTAACGCGCGAAGAGAATCGCGTGGGCGAGATTCGCGTCGCGGTGGGACCCGGCGCCTCCGTTCCCTTCCGCGCTTCCGCCGTCGAAGATTCCCTGCGCGGGCAGCCGCTGAACGACGAGACCTTCGCGCGCGCGCTGGACGCGCTGCTCGAACAGGCGCGCTTCCGCGATAGCGCCCGCAGAGCCAGCGCCGAATATCGCCGGCGCATCGTTCAAGGCTTGTTCAGGGACGTTTTATATACCGCGTGGGGGCGCGTTGAAGAAAGGAATTAAGATGAGACGTCAAATCAACCTTATCGTTAACGGAGAGCCGCGCGCGCTCGAAATCGAAGCGGACGAAACCCTCTCTCATACGCTGCGCGAACGGCTGAATTTAACCGGCGCGAAAATCGGCTGCGAGGAAGCGGAATGCGGCGCCTGCACCGTTTTGGTGGACGGCGAGCCGGTCACTTCTTGCGTTTATCCCGCCGCGCGCGCGGACGGCAAGGAAATCGTCACCATCGAAGGCTTGGCGAAGCGCGTGCATGAAGAGATGAAACTCCACCCGCTGCAAGAAGCCTTCATCGAACACGGCGCGGTGCAATGCGGCTTTTGCATCCCCGGTCAGATTATGACCGCTTACGCCCTGCTCAAACGCAACCCCAACCCCGACCGCGAGGCGATTCGTTTCGCCCTTAAAGATACGCTTTGCCGTTGCGCGGGCTATCCTTCGATTGAAAACGCCATCATCGCCGCGGCGGAAGCGCTGCGCAGCGGCGAGCCGGTCAAAAAGCCCGCCCACATTCCCGATTCGATTCATGCGAAAAACGCGGTCGGACGCTCGCATTTGCGGCACGACGCGGCGGCGAAGGTTACGGGCGCGGCGCGCTATACCGACGACTTAAAGTTCGAGGGCATGTTATACGCCAAAGTCCGCCGCGCGAACATCCCGCACGGAATCTTAAAGAAACTCGACGTCTCCAAAGCCAAAGCCCTGCCGGGCGTGGCGGCCGTCCTGACGGCGGAAGATATTCCCGGCGAAAAGACTCACGGGCTGGTGATTTACGACTGGCCCATCATGGTCGGCGTGGGCGAACGGGCGCGCTACGTCGGCGACGCGCTGGCGATTGTCGCGGCGGAGACTCCGCGGATTGCGGAAGAAGCCGTCCGTCTCATCGAAGCTGAGTTCGACCCGCAGCCGGTGATTTCCAACGCGGTGCAGGCGCGGCAGGAAGGACAGCCGCAGCTGCACGAAAAAGGCAACCTCTTGAAGCACATCAAAGTCCGCAAGGGCGATATGGAAGCGGGCTTCGCGGAAGCGGACGTCGTCATCGAGCATACCTTTCGCACCGCCGCGACCGACCACGCCTTTTTAGAGCCGGAATGCAGCATCGCCGTCCCAACTCCCGACGGGCGGATGGAAGTGTACGTCGGCTCGCAGATTCCATATCAAGACCGAACTCAAGTGGCGCGCGCGCTGGGCTGGGAAGAATCGCGCGTGCGCATCGTCGGGCAGCTGATGGGCGGCGGCTTCGGCGGCAAGGAAGATATTATGGGGCAGATTCATTCCGCCCTGCTGGCGAACGTCACAGGCAGGCCGGTCAAGCTGCTGTTCGACCGCCACGAGAGTCTCACCGTGCATCCCAAGCGCCACGCGACGCAAATCCGCGTGAAGATGGGCGCGAAAAAAGACGGGCGCTTGACGGCGGTGGAAACTGAGCTCTACGGCGATACGGGCGCTTACGCCTCGCTGGGCGAAAAAGTGCTCACCCGCGCCACCACGCACTCCGCCGGACCTTACGACGTGCCGCACGTCAAGGCGGATTGCTACGCCATGTACACCAACAACCCGCCCGCCGGAGCGTTTCGCGGCTTTGGGGTCACGCAATCCGCTTTTGCGATTGAATCAATGATGGATATGCTGGCGGAGAAGCTCGGCATGGATAGAATCGAGCTGCGCCGCATGAACGCGCTCAAAGTCGGCAGCGTCACCAACACCGGGCAGGTCTTGAAAGAATCGGTCGGGCTGACGGAATGTATAGATAAAGCGGTCGCGGAAATGTCGCGCGTCTCCGGCTTGACGGGCGAAGCGCTCTTTCAGCCGCGCCGCGTCGGCGAACATCTGGTTCGCGCTTGGGGTTTTGCGGCGGCGTATAAAAACACGGGCTTGGGCGGCGGCGCGCCCGATATTTCCGGCGCGGACGTGGAACTCTATGAGGACGGAAAATTTGAAGTCCGCAGCTCCTCCGCCGAGCTGGGGCAGGGGCTGGTCACGGTCATGCGCCTTGCCGTCGCTGAGGAAATGAGCGTCCCGCCGGAGCAGGTAAAAGTGTTGGTGATGGATACCGACCTGACCCCCAACGGAGGTCCGACTACCGCTTCGCGCCAGACCTACGTCACGGGCAACGCTTCGCGCCTTGCCGCGCAGACCTTACGCGAGCAGATTGCCGCTTCGCTGGCGGAGAGGTACGACGTGCGCCCGGAGCAAATCCGCTTTGAAGACGGGCGCGTCCGCGTGAACGGGCATTCTTTAACGTTCGCGGACGTCTACAAGGAGATGAAAGCCGCCGGGCAAACGCCGCGCGTCCGCTATATGTACGAAGCCCCCAAGACCAAACCGCTGGGCGAGGGCGGCGATATGCATTTCGCCTTTTCTTTCGCCGCGCAAGCCGCCGAAGTGGAGGTGAACGAGCTGACCGGCGAGGTTCGCGTGCTGCGCGTGATTTCCGCCAACGACGTGGGGACGGCGGTCAATCCGCTCGGCTTGCAGGGACAGGTGGAAGGCGGCGTGATGATGGGTCTCGGCAACGCGCTGACCGAAGAATTTATCGTCGAGGACGGTTATGTCGTCACCGACCGCCTCGCGCGTTATCGCGTCCCCGGCATTATGCTCACGCCGGAGATTACCTCCATCATCGTCGAGCATCCCGTTTCGACGGGACCCTACGGCGCGAAAGGAGTGGGCGAGGTGTGCAGCATTCCCACTACGCCGGCGATTACCAACGCCATTTACAACGCCGTCGGCGCGCGAGTGGATAAACTCCCCGTGGATCAGGAGAAGGTTGCGAAGGAGCTTGCAAAAGCCGGGTAGATGAAAAGTAACAGGTCGCGCTTCAAGCGCGACCTGTTTTATTTAACCGACGTTACGCAGTTTTTCCGTTGCGTCAGGCGAATTCTTTAAGGTATCGGGACCTCGGTGACGACGATGCTATCCACCTGCGCGGCGTCCATATCTCCGCTGATAGGCGAAATCACCACCACGTAGTTATACGAGCCGGGCGGAGGCGCGCTGGGCGCGGTATCCACGTCAATCAATACTCCCGTCCCGACGGGCGTTCCCGTCGCCGCCGGAGTAGGATACAGATTGGTGAAAGTCGCGTTATCCGCCTCCGGGGTGACGGAGACGTTGGTATTGGTATCCGGTTGATTGTTCCCCCAGTTGAACACTTCCCAATACGTCGCGCCGTTGGAATCGTGCGAAATGCCGATGATGATGTGGTCAAGATACACCGCGCCGCCGCTGCGCCATTCATAGAAAATCATATCGTAATTGCCGTCGGGTGTGTTTGAAACGACGACGGGATTGCCGGACATATCCATCACCACATATCTGCCGGGGGGAATATCGCTGGTTACGTTATCCGGCGTGTCGGTGGAAATGACAATTGCGGTGGCGGGCGTTAACGAAGGGTCGAGCGTGGCGGGCGGGGATGTGGGCGAGGCGGTGGGCGTTCCCGTCGGCGCAGGCGGGGTTGGGTCGTCTTTCGGCGGCTTGGCGGCCGTCGGGCTGGAAGTCGGCGAGACGGTGGGCGAAGCGCTCGGCGTGGCGGTGGGAGTTTCGCTGGGCGGCGGCGTGACGGAAGCCGAAGGGGTCGCCGAAGGCGCGGGCGGAGACGGCGGCAGCGAAGGCGTGGCGCTCGGCTCTAAAACGACGAACTCAGGGTAAACAACTTCTCCTCCCGCGACGGCTTGCGGCGTGAGAAAGGTGTCAAACCATGCGAGCGGCGTGAGGATTTCTGCCGATAGCGGCTGCACCGGAGCGCGCTCGCGGCGCGAGGCGGTTTCCGGGTCGAGCTTCGAGCGCATGTTCGCGTTCACCGACCAAAACGGCGCGACGCGAATCGCCAGATGCCCGGCGAGCGTCATCAGCAAAAAGCCAATCGGGATGAAGACCAGAATCAAACCCCATTCGCGTTTTTCACGGTTTGAGCGGTTCATAAGATTTTCTCTTTCATTTGTTCAAAGGAAGCCGCACAAAGAAACGGCTGCCGGGCAGCTTCTCTTCGTCGTAGCCGGGGCTTTCCGCCCAAATCTTTCCGCCGTGCGCTTCCACAATGCCGCGCGCAATGGCGAGTCCCAGACCCGGACCGCCGCCTTTGAACTTGGTCTTGCCGGAAGAGTGCAGCATCACTTCGCCGGTTTGATGAAACTTTTGAAAAATCGCTTCCAGCGAATCGGCGGGGACGCCAATGCCGGTATCGGCGACTACGATTTCCAATTGCGCGGGTTGCGCGCCGTTCAGGTATTTTCCGCTGACCGTCACGCTGCCGCCGTCGGGCGTATATTTGATGGCGTTCATCAGCAGATGATGGAAAGCTTTTCGCAGCAGGTCCGGGTCGGCGACGATGGGCGGCAGCTCCGCCAGCCCTTCCGCGCTGTAACGCAGGTTGCGCTCCGTAAAGGCGGAAGCAAAAGCCTTGCGCGCCTTTTCCAATACCTCTTCCATCCGCACGGAGGTTTTGGCGAGGGTCAGGGCGTTGCTGTCAATGCGGGAGACGTCCAACATGCTTTCGACCACGTCTTGCATTCGCTGCGCGCCGCCGAGAATCCCTCCCACCAGTTCCGCGGATTGCGGCTCGTTTTTAATTTGTTTTTCCAGCATTTGGGCATATCCCAAAATCAGCGTTAGCGGCGTGCGAAGCTCGTGCGCGGAAATTTGGATGAAGTTCGTTTTGGTGCGGTCTATCCTTTTCAGCGTCGCGTTCATGCGCTCCAAATCGCGGGTATATTCTTGCAGGCGGGCGGTCATCTTGTCGAAGTTCTCCGCCAGCACGCCGATTTCGTCGGAAGAGCGGACTCCGGCGCGTTTGTCCAGATTGCCGTTCGCAATTTCCTGCGAAGCGCGCGCCAGCGCGTACAGCGGGTTAATAATCAGGCGCGAAACGGCGAAACCAATCAAGATGACGAAGAGAAAAACTGCGGTAAACAAGACGACGTAGGTCGTGCGGCTGCCCGTCCCGGATTGAATGACGAAATCCATCGGCAGCGCCACGGCGAAAACGCCCACGCGGTCCGCGCCGACTTGCAGCGGTCCGCGCGCCAGACTGTACCAGCGTCCGTCCATCTCAAAATTTTGTCCGCTCACCAAATTATCCGAAAGGATGACCGCTTTGAATTCTTCCTCCGAAATGGAGAGGGCTTTTAATGCTTCCGGGTTTTGCGCGCCGAGCGTCGAGCCGATTGCCTGTCCGTTGCCGCCGTAGAAGATGACGTCCGCCAGGGCGATGGTTTTTAATTCCGGCAGAATGGCGCGGATGGGCGTGCCGACCATCGCCACGCCGGAAAACTCGCCGTCTTTGGAAACGGGCAGCGCGGTGTAGTAGTAGGTTTCGTCGTTGAGCAGGTTCAAGCCCAGGGCGCGGCGGGGCGCCGCTTGCGCGTCGCGTTCTTTTAAGAAGGGGACGACGATGGGCGATTGCGCCGCGCCGGTATCCTGACGCGCGCGAATCAGTTTGCCTTCCTTATCTCGAACCAGATGCAAAATCTCGCGTCCCTGCGGGGAAATCAAAATCAGGTTTCCGCCGCTCAGCCCTTCAAACAGCGGCTTGACCAGCGCTTCGGCGGCGTCGCCGTCTTCGCGGGCGAGGGCGTCCGCCAGCCCGACGGTGAACGCCACGCTGCGAGCCACGTCCACATGCTGCGCTTCTTGCCGCGTGAAGGCGTCCGACACGACGCGCCCCGCCTCTAACAATTGATTGGTCAGGCGTTCGCGCATGGTCGTCGAAACGAGGCGGGTAACCACGTACACCCCAATCACCGAAACGACGACAGTCAGCAATAAATAAGGCAGAATGACTTTTAATCGAATGCTCATAATTTCCGCCGTCAGGCAAAGAAACACTCTCTTATATTATATGCCTAAAATCTCCTCGCCTTACAAATTTATAAGGTTAATTGCATGTTAATTTCAAAAAATTCCCCCATAAAAAGTCTTATTATCTTCATGATAAAATGCCCCGAAGGCAGGTAGCTGCGCGCTTGCCAAAGCCTTCGGGGCGCTCGCGAGTCGCTAATCCATGATCGTTTGGGTTGCGCAAGAAAACTCCATGCCCGAAGGAGTCTCGACGAAATCGGGATATTGCGAATCGCGGTATTGATACGCGCTCAGTTCGTTTTGCAAGTTAGCCAGCGTGGCTTCGGCGCGAAAACGGGAGAAGTGGAAGGATTGCCACGTCAGCCCGTCGGATTCTGCGCGCCGATGCTGAATGCAGATCAGCGCCGCGCCGATTTGCTCGCGCAGCGAGACGGGCAGGGTGGAATCTTGATACGCGGCAGCCAGCGCCGGAAGCGCGTCGTCCGAGAGCTCGATGAAATATTGCGCGTCCACCCGCGAATCCGACGCTTCGGCTTGAGTCAAAATTCCGCGCCGAATGTTTTGTTTCACGATGAAAGAATCCACGTTCAGCAAGGGCAGCGAAGCGGCGAAGCCAAAGCAAACCAGCAACAAGACAAAGGCAAAGCGGCGCTCGCGGCGGGAAATCTCCATTGCAATCACGGCGAGGAAGAGCAAGCCAATCCAGACGAGAAAGACGTGCGTGTAGGCGCGAAGTCGGGTGAAGCCGTAAGCCTGCTCGTACAGGTCAAGCCGCTTGAAGGCGGAAAACAGCATGACCATCAGCAGCGAGACGAGGACGACTCCCAAGCCGGAGTAGATTTTTCGCTGCGTTTCCGTCGCTCGTGTGGTAACAGCGTTCAGCGCCAGCAGCATCAACAGGGAAAGAAAAGCGGCCGCCGTCAGCTCGCCAAATCCGCGCCGCGCGTATTCCGAGTAGGTGTAGCCTTCGACGTGGATGTTGACGTTTCCGCCGAAGAAGTATTGGAATTGCACCAGCACGAAGGCGGCAAAGAGCAGGTTGACGCTGCCCAAGACGATGGACGCTTCGGTGAATCCCAGAAAGGGGGGGAAGAGCGATTTTGCCTCTCCGTTTATGTTTTCATCCGCCGATTGGGTCGCGGCGTGCAAAATCACTCCCGCCAGCGCGTAAGCGGCGGCAAGGATGTAAGTCAGGCGGAAGAGCAGCTCGGGCAGGTTATCCAGCCGAATCCATGCCAGCAGGCTTTCCAGCCTTTGCCCAAAGACCAAATCAGCGGAGGCGAGCAGCGAGGCGAAGAGCGCCACAATGGGCAGGGCAAGCAACGCGCCGCGCAGGACGGCGCCCAAATTGCCGCGCGCGGAGGGGGAAGATACGCTCCGCGCGGCGCGGGTTTCCGCCAGAAAGCTCAACGGGCGGAACGCCATGCTCGCCAGCAGGCGCAGCAGGCTGATGAAGTAATCCGCCAGCCCGTAAAGAATCCAACGTCCGCTCAGATATGAAACGGCAAGCAGCGCCATGCTCAACAGGGTGAAGAGGACGGCGAGGAAGACGGTCAGCGGTTCGGCGCGAAAAAGCGTGACCGCGGCGAAAAAAACGAAGGGCGCCAGCAGGCTCAACGTCGCGGGGCGCGGGCGCAGCCCTTCCGTCAACAGCAGGGCGAAGGCGGCGAGGACGCACGCCGCGCTGAAGAGCGCGAAGTTTAAGCCGGGGGCGTTTTTCCAAAACAAAAAGTCAAACAGCCACCCAAGCGCGAGGACGGTTAGCCAAAGTCTGGCGGGATTTTTTTTCATGCGCGACTCCTTTTTTCAAACTCGCGCTTTTTATAGCGCCGCGCGGCGCGCGAAGTCTCTCAAAAGGTATCACGAATCTTCAAAAACCGCAAAATTACAAATCGGCAAAATCCCTCCATGGCTTTCTCAAAGTCCGGTTTCAGGTTAGAAAACAAACAGGATGGACAGGATTTTTAGGATGAGCCGCGCGGAAAACAGGGTGAAAACATATCCTGTTGATCCTGTTAAACAAAGCGGCGCGAGCGATCATGAGAAAGCCATGAAACTCCCCCAAAAGGCTATTGACGCCCGCCCGTTTTTATGACATACTACCGCCGTTCTGCGGGGGCAAACAGGTGAATCGCCATCCTTTAGAAAGGAGGAGGTGATGTCGAGTATGAGTAGTAACAAACCTTGCGCCGCGACGTCCCTCCTCCAAAAGTAGGGAAGTCGCGGCGCCAACCCCATCCCGCCGTCCGCAAGGGCGGCGGGATGGCTTTAAGTACAGGGAGGGGAGAAGTCATTTCAAAGACGCAGCGAAGGGTCTCTGCGCCAACATGCGAAACCAAAGGACGCTCGCTCAGAGCGACGCTCTATGAGACAGGTTCTAGTAAAAGCCAACGGAAGAATCTACGCGGCGGGCGTATTCGTCTATGCCGCCGCCGACGTTGACCGCTTGCGTTACCCCCAGCCGATGCAGCCATAACGCGACTCGCACGCTGCGGATTCCGTGATGGCAGATGACGTACACGGGAATTTCGCCCGCGCGGACGGATTCGGGCAGGGCATGAACGCCTGCCCGCGCGAGCTTGCTCATTGGGGCGAGCGTCACTCGCGCGTCGGAGATTTTTGCGCGTTCAAATTCTTCTCGCTCGCGCACGTCCAGCAGGATGAAGTTTTCGCTCGATTTCAGTTTTTCGCCAAGTTCTTCCGCTGTGATTTCAGGAAAGCGGTTCATGTTTCCGAAGCGGGAAGATAGAACTTTTCTATATATTCTTTGACCATGCGGCGGGTGGAGAATTGCGGCGTGATGGTCTTGATGGCTTCCTTCGCCATGTTCGCCCATTCTTGCGGGACGTCTTGCTGGTCGCGTTCGTAATACAGCGGGATGATTTTATTTTCCAGCGCGTGGAACAGGCTTTCGGCGTCGGCTTTGTTTTGCGCGTCGGTTGATTCGTAATCGCGGTCTTCGCCAATTGCCCAACCGTTGCGCCCATTGAAGGCTTCGCGCCACCAACCGTCTAGCACGGAGAAATTCAACACGCCGTTGATCGCGGCTTTCATGCCGGAAGTGCCGCTGGCTTCCAGCGGGCGGCGCGGGGTGTTCATCCACACGTCCACGCCCTGCACGAGATAGCGCGCGAGGTTCATGTCGTAATCTTCCAGGAAGACGAGTCTTCCGCCGGTTTCGGCGCGCTTGACGGTTCGATAGACTTTTTGAATGAGCTGTTTGCCGGGTTCGTCCGCTGGGTGCGCTTTGCCGGCGAAGATGATTTGTACGGGCGTATTGGGGCGGTTGATGAGGTCGAGCAGGCGCTCGGTATCGGAGAGAACTAAATCGGCGCGTTTATAAGTGGCGAAGCGGCGGGCAAAGCCGATGGTCAGCGCGTAGGGGTTAATCAGCACGCCGGAAGAGACCACTTGCACGGGGTGAAAGCCGCCATTGCGCCAGCGGTCGCGGACGCGCTCGCGCAGGTAAAAGGCGAGTTTGCGTTTGAGGTGCGTGCGAATTGCCCAGAGCTCTTCGTTGGGGATTTTATCCAGCCCTTCCCAAAGTTCCTGCTCGTCGAGGCGTTCCATCCAATCCGCGCCGAAGTATTTTTCGTACAATTGATACAGCCGCCGTGCCAGCCAGGTGGAGGTATGCACGCCGTTGGTGACGTAGGAAATGGGGACGTCTTCCTCTTCGAGGTTGCTCCACAGCGCGCGCCACATGCGGCGCGCCACGCGGCCGTGCAATTCCGAAACGCCGTTGCGTCCTTCGGAATGGCGCAGCGCGAGGACGCTCATGCTAAAGGTTTCGCCGTGCGGGGCGTAGTGCCGCGCGGTATCCATCAGTTGTTCGCGGGTGATATTGACTTGCGGCAGAAACGCGGCGAGATGTTTTTCAATCAGCCAGAAGGGGAATTCGTCGTTGCCGGCGGCGACGGGCGTATGCGTGGTGAAAACGTTTTGCCTGGAAACTTTTTTCAGCGCTTCTTCAAAACTATCGCCCCCGACGACGAGTTCGCGCGCGCGCTCTAAAACCAGAAAAGCGGCGTGACCTTCGTTCATGTGCCAGACGGTCGGGTTATAGCCCATGATGCGCAAGGCGCGCACGCCGCCCACGCCCAGCAGAATCTCTTGCATCAGGCGGCGGTCCAGGTCGGACCAGTAGAGCCGCGCGGTGAGTTGCCGGTCCGCTTCGGAGTTCGGCTCGATGTTGGAATCGAGCAGGAAGAGAGGCGCTCGCCCGACTTGCAGCCGCCAGATTCCCAGCGTTACGAAACGGTCGGGGAATTCCACCTCCACCGTCAGGCGGTTGCCGTTTTCGTCCGTGACCGGCAAGGCGGGGATGTGTTGAAAGTCGAGCAGGTTGTTGAGCGCTTCTTGCCAGCCGTCTTCGCTGATGCGCTGCGAGAAGTATCCCTGCGAATACATGAAGCCGACGGCGACCAGCGGCAGACCTAAATCGGAAGCTTCTTTTAAGTGGTCGCCCGCCAGCACGCCCAAGCCGCCCGAATAAATGGGCAGCGTTTCATGCAAGCCGAATTCCATCGAAAAATAGGCGACGGGACCCTGCATATTCCCATGGGCGGTCTGCATCCACGCGGGTTTGGCGAAATAGGCGTCGAAGCGTTCCATCAGCGCGTCGTATTGGGCGAGGTAGTTTTTATCTTTCGCCGCTTGATTTAAGCGCGCCCGCCCGACTTCATTGAGGAAGCGCAGAGGATTATGTCCCAGCCGCTGCCACAGGTCAAAATCCAGTTGGGCGAAGAGGCGCGCCGCTTCGGGCTGCCAGGTCCACCAAAGGTTAAAAGACAGTTCGCCCAAGCGGTTGATGCGTTTGGGCAGGTCGAATTTTTGGTAGGGTTTCGTTTTTTCCATAGGCGGAAATGATACCAGCTATCGAGATTTTTTTCAGCCTGCTCGAAAAGCGTTTCGCGGTTTTCGCGTTTGCATTTTGGGGCGAATGATTGTACAATCGTTTTAGTCGGTTCAAGTCAACTTTATTCGGAGGAATTAACCATGTCTCAGCAATCCGTTTTTGGCGAAATCACCAGCGACGATAAGCTGTGGGCGATGTTGTGTTACTTGCCCATCTCGCCCCTCTGGCCCGTTGCGGCGATCATCGTTCTTTTTATGGAAGACAAAAAGAACCGCCCCTACATCAGATTTAACGCCGTGCAGTCCATTGTCGTCGGTCTTATCGGTATCGTGACTTCGGTCTTTTGCGTCGGCCTTCTGGCGCTCTTGTATATGTTCTACCTTGCCTATTTGGCGTATCAGGGCGAGGACGTCAAGGTCCCCTTCGTCACCGATTTTATCAAGAATCAGGGCTGGGCGTAGCTTACGAGTAATAAAACGTCCTGCGCTTTTCAGGCGCGGGACGTTTTTTTTTCAGGCGCGTTCCGTTTTACGCGCTACGGCACATAGCCGGCAATATCCGAGCCGAGACGTATTTCAATATCCACTGTGGAAGCCGGGTCGGGGCTGAAGCGCAGGTTGCCGGCGGGGATTCCGAAGGTCGCTTGCATGTAGCGAACCGTGTACAGTTTGGGACCATAGACGATTAGCAAGGTGGAGCGGTAGGATTCGGGCGCGGGACCGACTTCGGCGACGGTCATCCCTTGCGCTTGAAACCAGGCGCCTGCGCGCTGATCCAGTCCGGGGGTGAAGGTTCCGTCCACCACGCGCACGCGCGCCTCTTCGGAGCGCATGGCTTGGGAGATGAGGGCGACGTCGGCGCTGCCGTAGGGAACTGCCATCGGGCTGAGCGCGCCCCCGCCGAAGATTTGGTCGCGCAGGATGCGAATCTGGTCGGGGCGGGGTTTCATCACGCTGGCGTTCTGCCCGTTCAAAATCACGTTTTCCAGCGTCACCATGCTCGTGTCAATCACGTTCATCGAAACGCCTTTGAGCGAAATATCCTTGCCCAGAACCGCCAGTTTGAGCGCGTCCTCGAAGGGCATGTTGGTGTGAATGCCGGATTGGAAGCGAGCGTAAATGGCGGGGGCGTTTTGAATCAATTTGGGGAAGACTTCGGGGCTGAAGACTTTCTTTTGAATGGCGTAAATCACCAGCTGCTGACGATGGGCGCGGTCAATATCGCCGCCGGAGGTTTTGCGCGTGCGGGCGTAAGCCAGCGCGCGCGCGCCGTTCATGTGACGGTAGCCGCAGCAGTTCACGCGGAATTTATCCTGCCCGGCGCCGACCAGATCCAGAGTCAGCGTCTCGTCCACCCACACGTCTACCCCGCCGATGTAGTCAATGAAGTCTATGAAGGTGTAAAAATCCACTTGAGCGTAATAGTGGATCGGCACGCCGAGAAACTGCTCCACCGTTTTGCGCGCGAGCTCGGCGCCGCCGCCGGGCAGTTTCGCCCCCTCGCCGCTGGGATACGCCATGTTGATGCGTCCGTAGCCGAAGCCCGGAATGTTCACCCACATATCGCGCGGCACGGAGAGCATTCCCGCCTGCTTGGTCGTCGGGTCCACGGTGAAGACGATCATCGTGTCGGTGCGCGGAGGTCCTTCATTCGCCTGCCAGTCGCGGTAATCCAAACCGAAGAAGAGGATGTTGATGCGGCTCGCGCCGTCCCAGGCGGGCGGCAGCGCGGCTTCGGGGATGGCGGCTTCGACTTCGGGAATCGGCGGGGGGAGCTCTTCGCCGGGCGCGGGAGTCGCCGCGCCGGGGTTAAAGTCCGTCGGCTGAGAAAGGTTGCCGCCGCAGCCGGGCAGCGTGATTCCCGGCAGGTCGGTGATGGACCAGCAATCCACTGCGCCGCGCGCCATCACAAACGCGCCCGCAGCCAAAGCCAGCGTAATTCCCCAAAAAAGAATTTGCCCGACGCGCGGGCGTTTTTGCGTTAGTTTTTTCAAAAATTCAAATTTGCTCATTCATACCTCAGGGCTTCATGAACACCATGTCCAGCCCCAGCTTTTCCAACCCGACCTGCGCCCAATATTGCAGCAGGGCGGATTCTTCGTTCAGAGATTTAAAAAACAACGGAATAGCGCGATGGTCGCCGATTTCGCTTAAAGCGCGCACCGAGAGAATACGCGCGCGCAAATCCGTTCTTTGCGCGGAGGCAATCAGGGCTTCCACCGCCGCTTTGCCCGTGCGAACTAGCGCGTTTGCCGCGAGACTCGCCGTCATCGAATCTTCGTCGGCGAGGGTCTGAATCAAGGCGGGGACGGCCGCTTCGTCGGGATGGGCGCTGAGCGCCAGCGCGGCGGCGGCGCGCACTTCGGGGGAGGAATCGTTCAACAGCGGAAGAAAATGCTCCGCCTTGGCGTGCGGCAAAGCGGCAAGCGCGCGCGCCGCCCACCAGCGGGAATCCGCTTCGGCGAGACGGGTTAATTCCAGCAAGGGGGGAATTGCCGCCGCGCCCATTTCTATAATTGCGGGGATGGCGCTTTCCGCGCGCTCGTCATCCCCGCTGACCAGCGCGTCAAACAGGGTGGGCATGTCTATTTCGCGGGCGGCGGAACGGGTAAATCGTTCGGCGCGACGTTCGCCCACTTGTCGCCTTCTTCAATCAACATAACGGGGATGTCGTCCACGATGGGGTATTTGCGCTGGCAGTCCTGGCAGAGCAGCCAGGTCTCTTTGTGCAGCGTTAGCTTGCCTTCTTTTTCATGCACGCAGACGGGGCAGCGCAGAATTTCAAGCAACTCCGAATTGACCATGACAAGGTCTCCTTTGTATGAATTGTATCATTTTAATAGCACAGCCCGGCTTTCTTCGCCAGTTTTTCGGGGTTTTCAGTTCCGGGACCGAACTGGCAAACCGCCGACCAGGGCTGATAGTGCGTTTGAACGCGGTCGGTGAAGTAAATTTGACCGTCGCGCCAGACGGTGCGGGTGACGGTGACGTCCGCGCCTTGCGCGGCGTAATCCACCTGCTTGATTTCGCCCGCTTCCAGTTCGGGGTTTTCTTCAAAGACGGGCTTGGGCGGCGGGACGACGTTAATCGGTCCCGTCGTTTCCCAGGTCACCTTGCGCCCGTCGGAGGTGGAGTAAATCTTCCACGTCAGTTTACGCGCGCCGACGTCGGGGTAAGTTTCCATCAACAGCCAGTAAGGCGTGTCGTTCTTAAACTTGAAATCCACCAGCGGGAAATATACGGTGGCGTCCATGCCCGCCAGATTGGGGTCGTTTTCGCCGCTGGCGATTTTTTCGTAATAGGTCACGCGGTAGGCATGAGGATAGCGCTCGACAATCGGGAAGCCGCCGAAGAACACGGCGCGGAAGAGGGTGGTGCTGACCTGACACACGCCGCCGCCGACGCCTTTGATGGTTCGCCCGCCGTAGATAATCAGCGCTTCGGCGAAGCCGTTTTCGAGACTCACATCGCCGAGATATTTGCCCATCGAGAAGGTCTCGCCCGGCGCGACCAGCGCTCCGTGATAGCGTTCCGCCGCGGCGACGATGTTTTGAATGCGCTCCGCGCTTGAACCGTAGAAGTAAGTGGTATACGAGGCGACCAATTCCCGAATGCCCAGCTCCGCGCCGGTGGCGGTATCGGCGACTTCGGGCTGGCTTTCGTTCACCGCCAAGGCGACGCGGCTCTCCCCGCGTAGCAGCGCTTCGTTGATGGCGGCGAGGCTCGCTTCTACGTCTAGGCTGCGCCCGACGACGGAGGCGCGAATCGGCTCGATTTGCCCGGTGGCGTCGTTGAAGACGAAGCGCGCGTTCACCGCTTCGCGGTCGATCACGTTTTTCAATTCGTAGAGCTTCAGGCGCAATTCGGAAGGATTTAGCCCAACTTGCATTTTGGCTTTGCCGTTGATTTCCACCACGTTCACGCCGAGCGCTTTCGCCAGCGTTTCAATATCATAAGTCCAGGGACCCGGGTCGCCTTCGCGCGCGTTGGGGAGATATAAAACCAGCGGTTGGCTGAGGATGGCGCGGGCGGTTTCCGCTTGGGAGGAGACGTCCAGCAGGCGCGGCGCCGATTCGGCGACGACCAGCGGCGCTTCGCCGTCGCGGAAAGTTTGCAGCTGCGCGCCGAGATAAATCAGCGTCGCGTCAATGTTCAACAGCCTGCCAATTTGCCCCGCCTGCGCGACGACGTTTGTTCCTTCCAGCCGCAGGCTGGCTTCCACCGCCGGTTGATTGATTTGGGCGGCGATTTCTTGCAGATACCGGTACGCCACGCGCTGGTCGAAGATAACCACCGGGGAAACGTCCGCCCCGGCGCTGAGCGCGCGCAACTGGTCGCGCAGCGCGCGGAAGATTCCGCCGGAGCGCCCGAAGGCGTAGGCTGAGCTGGCGCTGGAAGTCGGGTCGAAGACCAGCCCCAATTCGGCGGGAGAGGCGACCCATAATTTATCGCCGTTGCGGAATAACGTCTTGCCGTTGATGGGGTAGGAAAGGGCTTGGCTTAATTTGAGCGCGGCTTGATTGCGCGTCAAGCCCGAAAGTTCCACGCCGGCGACGTGCACGCCGGGGAAAATGCGCCCGGCGTACCAGATTTGGTAGGCGAGAATCCACAGGATGAGGACGGCGGCGTATAAAGCCGCGCCGCCGACCAGCATGGCTAGAATCTGTTTCGGCAATTCGCGCCGCATTTGAGAGCGTCTTCTCATGAGAAGGATTATAACGAATTCTGTTTATTCGGGGCGAACTCGTTCGCGCGATTGGCGGCAAGCGGAAGATTCATTCCAATCGGCGCGCGACCAGCATGGTAAGATCGTCGCTGAGCGGGTCGGATTCGATGAACAAATTGACGCATTCTTCCACGCGGGCAAGAATCTCTTCCGCCGTCTGGCTGCGGACGGCGCGCAGCGCGTCTATCAGCCGCTCTTCGCCGAAAATCTCGCCCATCGGCGAGAAGGCTTCGGTCAGCCCGTCGGTGTAAAGCAGCAAGGCGTCGCCCTTCTTAAGTTGGATGACGCGCTCCTGCATGTTCGGCTGCGGCATGACTCCCAGCGCGACGGCGGTGCGCGTCAGCCGTTCAATTTCGCCGCTGTGTTTCGCCAGCAGCGGCGGGTTGTGACCGGCGTTGACGTAGGTGAAGAGTCCGCTTTTGACGTCCAGCGCTCCATAAACGGCGGTGACGAACATGCCTTGCTGCGTGTCGGGCAGCAGCTGGTCGTTTACGCGGCGCAGCGCTTCGGCGGGGGAGGCGAATTGTTGGGCGGCGGCGCGAACCAGCGTGCGGGTGAGCGCCATGAACAGCGCGGCGGGCATGCCTTTATCTGAAACGTCGGCGATGAAGACGGCGAACCGCCCGTCGGGGAGTTCGATAACGTCGTAAAAATCGCCGCCGACCTGCCGCGCTGTAATCCAGCGCGCGGCGAGCTGCCACGCGGGAATCTGCGGCAGCCCTTGGGGGATGAAGGTTTGTTGAATCTGCCGCGCCAGCAGCGCTTCGGTTTCCAGACGTTCGCGCGCCACCATTTCCATTTGCAGCAGGTCGTTTTGAATGGCGAGCGCGGCTTGTTGCGCGATTCCGTTGATGATTTCCAAACGGCGCGCGCGGAATCGCTGTCCGCGCTCGGCTTCTTGAATCAGCATCACGCCGAAGGCGTCGTTCTTGATGGAAAGCGGAACCGAAATTAAAAGCTGCTGCGCTTCGAGCGCTTCGGCTTCCGTTTCCGGGTCGGGGTGAACGTTCAGCCACGCGGCGGGAGACTCCTGCGGGGCGGGGTAAATCAACATGCGGTTTTCTTCCCGCGCCGCGTCCAGCAGCGGGAATTCGCCCGCCGCAAATTCGCGCTCGGTCAGCAGGGCTTCTTCCTCTTCCGAAAAGCCGTAAACGTGCGAGGCGGCGAACGTCTCGCGCAGCGAATCCCACCGATACAGAACGACGCGATGCACGCCGACCAAAATCGGCATGACGCGGATGATAGTCCCTAAAATTTCGTCCAGGTTGTTTAAACTGACCACCGCTTGCGCCACTTGCAGCAAAGCGGCGGATGCGTACGCCTGTTCTTGCGCCGCGTCGTACAGGCGCGCGTTTTCAATGGCGACGGAAGCGTAGCTGGCGAAGGTGGCGACAATCGCCTGCGCTTCGTGACCGTACCGTCCCGGCGTGCGATGCGAGAGCGTTAAGATTCCCAGCAGACGCTCTCCCACGCGCAGCGGCGCGGCGATGGAGGAGTAGTTTGGCTCGTAGCCAGCCGCCAGCCCGACGGGCCAGAGCGGTTCGTCCGGGCGGCGAATGATGGGCGCGTCGGCGCTCAGCGCTTCCGTCATGGCTTGCAGCGTTTCGGGGTTTTCAAAGCAGGCGGCTTCCAGCGCGGCGGGGTCTATGCCCTGCGCGGCGGAAAGACGCAAGCCGCCTTCGTCCAGCAGCCAGATGGCGGAAACGTCAATGGGCAGGTTGCGGTCTAACTCGGCGAGGATGGTTTGCAGCGCTTCTTCCCAGCCGACGTTGTCGGAAATTAAGCCCGCCACTTCGCGCAAACTATCGGCGACTTGCCGCCGCCACTGTTCGGAACGGTATAAGTCCGCGTTGCGGATTGCCGCTGCCATCGCGTCGGCGACGGATTCAAACAAGATACGGTCGTAATCGGTGAAGGCGTTGAGGCGCTCCGATTGAATATCCAGCAAGCCCAGCGTTTCGCCGTCGAACATTAGCGGCACGCACAGTTCGGATTGAGTTCCCTTAAAGACTTGCGAAGGCACATAGCGCGGGTGGGCGGAGACGTCGTTGGCGAGGATCGTCTTGCCGTTGCGCGCCACCCAGGGGATGATTCCATCCGCCTCGTCGAGCGAAATGGCGTTGCCTTCGATGCTGCGCTGGTGCAAGCCGCCGCCCGCCTGATACAAAATCAAACGGCGGGTAGGGTGAACGGTGTAAAGCGAGACGTGAGTATATTGAAATTTGTTGTAAATCAACGCCGCGGCGGCGCTCATTAAATCCGCCAGCTCCAGCGTGGAGGAGACAATCTTGCTCACTTCCGAGACTAATTCCAGCTGGTCGGCGCGGCGGCGCAGCTCGGTGTATAAATTCGCGCCTTCGATGGCTTGCGCGATGTTGTCCGCCAGCGCGTCCAGCACTAGCAAGTCGTTGGGGTGAAAAGCGTTCAGGACGTTGCTTTGCACGTCCAGCACGCCGAGAACGCGGTCTTCAATTTTGAGCGGAATCGCCGCTTCGGAGCGCGTGCGCGGCAGGCTGGGGATGAAGCGGTAGCGCGGGTCGTGACGCACGTCGCCGCACAGAATACGGCTGCCCGTCTGAGCGGCTTCGCCAATCAAGCCTTCGCCGATTTTCACTTCCAGCGGGATGGAGACTTTTTTCCCTTCCGCCGACGGGCGGCGCTTGCCCTTGCCTAGCGCCACGCTGCTGGAACGAAAGCGCAGCTTTTCCGAATTCGGCTCCAAAGTGAAAATGGCGACGTAGTAAAAATTGAAGGTCTTTTGAATCAGCGTCGTGACGCGGTTCGCCAGCTCGTCCAAATCCAGCACGTTGGCGAGTTGATTGCTAACCTCGCGCACGAGGGCGAGCTGCCGCACACGAAAGCGTTCCACTTCGGCGCGATGCGCGGCGACGAGACTGACGGAGACGATTTGCGCCAGCTCTTGCAGTAATTTCACTTCGTCTTGCGTAAAGGAGGGACCTTTCGGGCGGGTGACTTGTAGCGCTCCCAGCGAGAAGCCCTGGTCGGTCAGCGGCACGGCGACGGAGGTTCTTTCTTGCCGCGCGGGCGATTTCAACCCCGCGGAAGGTTTTTGCACAAAAATTTTCCCGCTTTTCAGCGCGCGTTTCATGCCCCAAGTGAGCGTTTGCTGCGGCAATTGCGAATCGTCCCAATCCGGCAGGCGAAAGACGTCCGCGTTTAGCCATGCGTCCGCTTTGCCTTCCACAAGGGAGGCGGTCATGGAAATGATGCGCTGCCGCTGGGCGCTGAACGAATTTTCCTTGCGCAGCTGTTCGCCCAGGCTGGCGAGGGAGAGCCAATCGTAGGATTGCGGTTGTTCGGCGCTCATAAGAACGACTCACTTGCGCTTCGTCATCACCAGCAAATTGCCTGATGGGGACGATTGATAACGCACCTCGTCCATCAGCTTTCGCATGAGGTAAATGCCCAGCCCGCCGATTTGCCTGTCGTTCAAGTCGGTTTTCAAGTCGGGGTCTTTGACGTTTGCCATGTCGAAGGAACGTCCTTCGTCGCGCATGGCGATTACCAGCGCGTCGCCTTGCATGTAGCACGCGACTTCAAACGTCGCGTCGGTCTCGCCCGCGTAAGCGTGTTCGATGATGTTCGAGGCGGCTTCGTCGGCGGCGAGCTGCAGCGAGTAAACCTCTTTCTCGTCGAAGCCGTTCTCGCGGGCGACGGCGGCGACCAATTCGCGCACGGCGTCCAGCGCTTCAAAGCGGGCGGGAAAAGTAAAAGCGGGCATGGGAAAATTGAAAACCGCCTCTTTGTTTCAACAGAGAGGCGGCTTTGGCTTTTTTTATTTTACGGCGCGCCTGACCTTTTAGAAACTGCCGACGGCGGACGTCGCGTCCTCAAAGGTTTTGAAGAGTTCGGTGAAGCCTGCCAGTTCCAACGCTTCTTTAACGCGCTGAGGCACGGCTGCCAGAACCAATTCGCCGCGATTGTAGCGCTTGCAATTGCGCTGCGTGGCAAGCAGGGCGCGGAAGCCTGCGCTGGACATATATTCCAGTTCGCTCATATCCACCGCGATGTTAAAGCGGTCGTTGTTAGTCGAGTTTTCAAGAGCTTTGGCGAATTCCGGCGCGGTGGCGCTATCCACGCGCCCCTTGACCTTAATCAAGTCGCAGTGTTTGAACTCCTGGGTGGTAATTTCCATGTTTTGCTCCTCAAAAAGAAGGAAGGTTGACGTCGGGAAGATTATATCATGACGGCGGCGGATTGAACGCGGCGCGCAGCGCGTAGGTCACTGCTTGCTCGCGGTTTTTTACGCCCAGCCGCTCGATAATCTGTCCCATGTGATATTTCACCGTCGCTTCGCTGACGTTTAAAATGCGCGCGACTTCTTTGTACGTCAAGCCTTTGGCGACCATTTGCAAAATTTCCCGCTGGCGGGCGGTGAGCGTTTTCTGGGCGGGCGCCGCCTGCGCCGCCGATTCTTGCACCAGACGCGAGACCCAGCCCGGCGGGACGACCGTTTCGCCGCGCATGACGCTCGTTAAACTGGCGACGAGCTCGTTCGCGTCCATCGTTTTGGGCAGACAGCCGGAAATGCCCGCCCTGACCAATTCAATCAACGCGCGTTCTTCTTCCTCCCCCGCCAGCAGCGCCACCTTGATCTCGGGAAAATCGCGTTTGATGATGCGCGCGGCTTGCGCTCCGTCCAGATTGGGCATGCGCGCTTCCATCAACACCAAGCCCGGATGCAAGGCGCGGGTTTGCTCGACGGCTTCGTATCCGTCGCGCGCCAAACCGATGACCGTCAAGCCGCGCGCGGCGAGCAGGTTTTTCATCCCTTCCAGAAAGAGCGGCTGGCTGGCCGCCAGTAAAATACGCAGCCGCCGCAGCGTTTCGGGCGCTTGCCTGGACGTTTCGGAAATCAGGCGCGGAATGTGGGCGATGATTTGCGTCCCCTGTCCGGGCGCCGAGCGCGCTTCTAACCGCCCGCCCATTTGCTCGGCGCGCTCGCGCATGATGCTCAGCCCGAAGCGTTTTTGCTTCACGCCGGGAACTTGCGCGGGGTCGAAGCCTTGCCCGTTGTCGCTGACCGCCAGCAATATCTCGCGCGGCAGCAGCGTCATCAACACTTCCACGCGCGAGGCTTTCGCGTGCTTGCGGATGTTCACCAGCGCTTCTTGAATGATTTGCAGCGCCTGGTCTTCCACTGTTTCGGGCAGCAGCGGCAGCGTATCCTGCGGCGAGCTGAAGACCGTCTCAATGTCCCATGCGCGGCTGAAGGCTTCCAGATAGCGGCGCAGCGATTCAAAAAAACTATGGGGGGAGCGTTCCGTGTTTTGCAAGCCGAGAATATAGGCGCGCAGCTCGGATTGCGCCTCTTGCGCGGCTTGAGCAAGCAGCTGCAGGTTTTCCAGCGCCGCTTGCGTTTCGTTCTTTTCTAAAAGCGCGCGCGCCGCCTGCGCCTGCACGTTGATATATCCTATCGCCTGCCCGAAGCTATCTTGCAGGCTGCGCGCCATTTGTTCGCGCTCTTCGGCGGCGACGCTGCGCCGCAGCTGTTCCGTCAGGCGCAGCTCCGTTTCTTCGTAACGGGCGACCTGCCTTTGCATCTCTTTATTCGCTTCGCGCAGCTCGCGCGTGCGCTCGGCGACCTTTTGCTCCAACTCCGCCAGCAGACTTTCCCGCTTCAGGTTTTCCACCTTGTATTTGCGATACAGCCAGTAAAAAACGGCGAGGAAGAGCAGCGCCGTTAAAACGACGTGAACGAGGGAGTTGGAAAAGAGAGCGGAGTAAAGCATGAAAGCCTCTTACGGGGAGCCGGCTTTCAAGCCGGGCGGCGGGTCTCCGCGCCACATTTCAATACGGCGGAAGGCTTCCACGTATCCCATTCGATAATAAGCGGGCAGGCGCGGGTCTGCGGCTTGAATGTTTTCGACGTGCGTATCCAGGCGCGGATATTGATGATGCAAATGCGAAAGCAGCGCGTAAGCTACTTGCGCGGGGTCGCCCTGTTCGGTTTTTAAGGCAAAGCGGGTGAGCAAAAAACGCTGCCGTTGATACACCAGCCAGCCGCGGCTATCGTCGGCGAGAGTCGCCCGCAACCCTGAAATGTCGTAAGCGTTGGCGAACGATTCGGGTTGATTGGTCCACGGTTGCGTTCCGCGGTCGCGGCTTGCCAGCGCCAGCGCGTCGAAGCGTTCCAGACGCTCCACGTCCGCCACAACTGGTTCGGGCGGCGGAATTTGCGGCGAGCGGCGCAGCACCAGCAGCTCGCCTACTTCGTAAAAGCCGAGTTTAAGGAAGAGCTGATGCGCGGGCGTGTTGTGTTTGATGACTTCCAGCATCACGAATTTGCGCCCCAGCGTTTCCGCGCGTTCCAGCAAGCCGCGCATCAGCGTTTCGCCCACGCCGCCGCGGCGGGTGGCGGGAATCACGCCCAGACGGGTAATCCACGCGCGGTCTTTTCGCACGCCCAGCATGGCGATTCCCAACATGCCGCCTTCCGGCGTCATCGCCACCAGCGAATCTGCCAGCGAAACGTCGTACGTCTCGACGTACTCTTGCAGGCGCGCGGCGTTCATCGGCATGGGAACGAGATAATCCACGCGCGTCTGGTTATAAATGGCGGCCAGCTGTTCGTAGTTGAACGCGCTCGCCGGAGAAAGGATAAGTTCTTTTGAAGTAAGCGACATAGTGAGCGTTGGCGGCGGGAAAGGAAGTTTTCCGCGCTTCAAAATCTTCCCGCGCATTTTTTTTAAGTTTTTAAAAAGGATTGGACGGCGCGCAGAAACTCGCCCACTCTTTCAATAGGTTTGGGAATGTAGCCGTTGCAGCCGTAGCTTTCCACCATTCTTTGAGCGGTTTCCTGGGGCCAGGCGGTGAAAGCGATGATGGGCGTTTGGTTCAATTCGGGGACGTCGCGCAGCCAGCCGGCGAGAGTCTGCCCGTCGTAATCGGGCAAGCCGAGGTCGAGCAGAATCAAATCGGGCAGGTGGGCGCGCGCCGCCTGCAAGCCGCTTTCGGCGTCCGTGGCGTGAATCACCTCGTAGCCGGCGGGAGTCAACGCCCGCCGAACCACTTCCGCTGTATCGGGCATGTCTTCGATAATCAAAATCCTGGTCATGTGGGCTCGCTTTCAAAACAGATTATACACCTGCGCTAAAACAACTCCCCCCCTAAAAAAAAACGACCCGCGAAAGCGGGTCGCGCTGCTCCTTGCCCAGGACTCGAACCTGGAACCTAGCGGTTAACAGCCGCTCGCTCCGCCGATTGAGCTAGCAAGGAAAGCGACTGATATTATACGGATAAGGGGCGGGAATGTCAAGACGTTTTTTTTGATACAATCCTCCCTATGTCCAAACTTCAGACTTTGTTTAGAGAATATCCGCGCCAGTTCTGGCTGATGATAGCGGGCATTGTCGTCAGCACGGCGGGCGGAAGCATGATTTGGCCCTTTCTGCTCATTTACGCCAGCGGCAAACTGAACCTGCCGCTCAGCTCGGTCGCCGCGCTGATTTCAATCAACGCCGGCACGGGCGTCGCCTCTTCGTTTCTTGCTGGAACGCTGGCGGATAAAATTGGGCGCAAGGCGGTGATGGTTTTTAGTCTGGCGGCGAACGGCGTCGCCTATTTCTTTTTGTTATATGCGCAGACCTATTGGCATTTCGTCGGCTTGATGATTCTGGTCGGCTTGTCCAACCCGCTGTATCAAGTCGGCGCGGACGCGATGCTGGCGGACCTCATCCCGCCCGAAAAGCGCACCGACGCTTACGCGATTAACCGCATCGCCAACAACGCCGCTTTCGGCATGGGTCCTGCCATCGGCGGATTCCTCGCTTCCACTTCTTACGCGCTCGCTTTTTACGGCGCGGCGGCGGGGTTTATTTCTCACAGCCTGCTGCTGACGCTTTTCGCCAAAGAAACGCTGGGCGCGGCGCTGACCGAAACCGAAGAGGAAGCGCAGGCGCAATTTCCTAAAGAAAAACCTTTCGGCGGATACGCGCGAATCTTCCGCGATAAAAAGTACATGGCTTTTATTTCGCTCGTCGCGCTGGGGCTTGTCGCCCCGATGATGGTGTGGATTTTGGCGCCGGTCTATTCGCATACCAATTTTGGAATTCCAGAAGCGCAATACGGCTGGATACCGACCACGAATGCCGCCATGTGCGTTTTTGTTCAATATTCGGTGACGCGGGTGACGCGCAAATACAAGACGCTGCCCGTCGTATCCGTCGGCATGCTCATTTACGCCCTGAGCGTCGGCAGCGTGGCGCTGATGAATCAATTTTGGGGTTTTTGGTTGAGCATGGTGATGATGACTTTCGGCGAGCTGGCCATCGTTCCTACCGCGAGCAAATACGTGGCGGACGTCGCTCCCGCGGATATGCGCGGCAGGTATATGTCCATCTATTGGTTCGGCTGGGGCGTCGCCCGCGCGCTTGCCCCGCTGATTGGCGGATTCCTGAACGACGCCATCGCCCCGAGCGCCATTTGGGTCGGCGGGCTGACGCTGGGTTTGATCAGCGCCGCCGGGCTGGCGCTGCTGCACTTCGTTTCAGAAGCGCGCCGCCGCGCCAGGTTGGAAAATGAAGAGACCTTCGCGTAAGCGCGAAGGTCTCCCGCCTGCCCTGACTGTCGGAGTTGAATTTCACTCCGCCAGCAATTTCTCGAAGTTTGTGTTTTTCAAACGATTGACCAGCGTCTCTTGCGCTTCGCACCAGATGGAGTGCATGGGGCAGCCCGAAGAAAAGGAACACGCCGCCGGGTTTTCAACGCACTCGTTGAGTTGAATGGGTCCGTCAATTGCCTCGACCACTTCCAACAAGGTGATGTCTTTTGGGGCGCGGGCAAGCGAAACGCCTCCGCGCGCGCCGCGCGACGTGTGCAACAGCCCGGCGATGGACAGTTGCGAGATGATTTTCGCTAAAAAGGAAGCGGGAATACGCTGTTCTTCCGCAATGGCGCTGGTGGCAATGCGCTGCTCGCCTTGCCGCGCCAGATAAAGAACCGCCCGAACTGCGTAATCCGCCTGTCGCGTAATTTGCATGAGAACCTCTCTCGTATAGCAAAATCCTGACTAATATAGGTTATTTTATGTAAAAAATAAGACACAAGGCAAGTGATGGAGGTCACAGGCAAGACGTGACAAGTTGGTAAATTTTCGCACAAAAGGGTAAAATATTGCGTATGCAGCCCCAACTTCCCCTCCGCGAGCGCGATTCGAGCCTGCGTCATCGCAGGCAGCGCAATTTGCAAATTATTCTGCCGTTGGCGGCGAGCGCCGCGCTTGTTTTGCTGGCGCTGGGGTGGATTGTCTTTTCAACCTTTCAGGGCGGCGGCGACGTTTCGCGCTGGGCGGCGGTTTCCGTCGTCTGGGTCAGCGTGCCGACTCTGTTATGCGGGTTGATACCGATAGCGCTGCTGGGCGCGCTGATTTACGGCATGAACCGGGCGTTAACCGCTATTCCGCGTTATACGGGCGCGGCGCAGGATTATATTTATCTGGCGCGCGGCTACCTGCTTCGCGCCGCTAACGCGCTTTCCGGGGCGCTCATCGAAACTGAAGGATTTGTCGCGCACGTTCAATCGTTCTTTCAAAGGATACTGCCATGAATAAAAGAAACACTCTTTTGGCGGGCGCGTTGATTGGCGCTCTTGCGGGCTTGGTCGCCGCCATGCTGCTGCAACGCCGGGCGGAAAAGAACGGCAGCGAAACCGCTCTCACCCCCGGCGAAGGGCTGAAACTGGGCGTGTTGGTGTTCGGTTTGCTGCGCGCCATCGCCTCGCTGGGCGACGACTAGACTTCCGCCCTGACGCGGATTTTCCCCGCCGCGAACTTTGAGCAAGAGGCGTTCGCGGCGAAACGTTTTATAGCTACAAAAATTATAAAAGTGTTGCGCGTTTCTTTCATCTGAATAACAAAAGCATTGAAAAGGCGGGACAACGTTTGTAAAAAGTTAAAATACAAACGCATTCGCGCCCCACAAGCAAGAACGTCATGGCTGAGGAAAATCAATCTTTTACCGCCAAGGCATGGAAACAGGTCTTTCATGGCTTTTTAAGAGACCATGAAGCCATTATGCTTTTAATTGACATTGAGACGGGCAAAATTCTGGAAGCCAACCGCGCGGCGGAAAAATTTTACGGGCGCGACGCCGGGCAACTGTATCGGATGACTCTGGCGGACGTCGCTCTTTGCGGGCCGGAATTAACAGCCAAAATGGAAAGCGTGCTGCAAGGGAGCGAGAAGAAACTCGTTTGCTCGCACAAAACCGCAGCCAACCAGACGCGCGTGGTCGAGGCGTATCCCGCCGTGGTGGAAATTGAAGGGCGGCGGCTGTTGTTCGTCATTTTGCACGACGTGACCGCCTACAAGGAAGCGCAAGAAAAGTACAGCTCGCTGTTCAACCGCACAATGGACGGCGTGTATCGCAGCACGCACGATGGCAAGCTGGTAGATATTAACCCGGCGATGGTCAAGATGTTCGGCTATGACAGCGAAGGGGAGATGAAAAGCGTCGACGTCAAAACCAGCCTGTATTTCGACCCGGAAGAACGCGGCAGCCACATCCTCGACACAGGCAAAGAAGAGACCGAAATCTACCGCATGAAGCGCAAGGACGGCTCGGAAATTTGGGTGGAAGACCGCGGCTGGTATGTGCATGACGAGCGCGGCGAAATCATTTACCATGAAGGGATTTTGCGCGACGTGACCGAGCGCAAGCGCGCGCAGAATTTATGGAACCAATATACGGAGCGGCTGCAAATTCTTTATCAGGCTTCGCGCAAATTGAGCGCTTCGCTGGGCAAGCAGCACATTTACGAAACCGCCTGCGAGAGCATCCGCCAATTGATTGCCTGCGACGTCATTCACATCTCTTCTTTTGATCGGCGGACCAACCTGATTACGCTCGCCTATGGCTTTCACGACGGCGCGGCGGTGAACGCGCAGAACTATCCCCCGATTCCATTGCAACCGGAAGGCAAAGGGATTCAAAGCGAGACGATTCGCTCCGGTAAACCGCAACTCATTCGCGATTATCAGGCGCGGTTAAAAAACGCCGGCGTTGTTTATCATTTTGACGAGCAAGGGCGGCGCGTGGAAAGCCCGCTCGCCGAGGGCGAGATTCCGCGCTCCGCGCTGATCGCTCCGATGACGGTGGAAAATCAAGTCATCGGAGTCATTGAAACGCTGAGCTATCAGGCGGACGCCTATGCGGAAAACGATTTGCAGCTGTTAAACGCGCTTGCCTCGCAAGTCGCCGTCGCTTTAATCAACTCGGACCTTTTCCAGCAATTGCAGCAGGAAAACCGCGAGCGCCGTCAGGCGGAAAACTCGTTGCGCGCGCGCACCCGCGCGCTGGAAACGCTCTTCGCCATCTCCAGCTATATCAGCTGGGGCGGTTTTTTGGAGAGCGAAGCAGATTTGCTGCCTAAAATTTTCGCCGAGCTGAAACACGCCGTCGAAGCCGACGCGCTCGCCGCGCTCCTGTTAGAAGCGGATGAAAAAACTCTGCGAGTGGCTGGCGCGGCCGGGCTGTTGGAGCGCTCCCTGAATCAAAAAATCTCACAGGAAGAAAGCGCCTTCAAGATAGTTTACAAATCACGTCAGCCTTATCAAACGGAGGACTTATCTTCCGACGCGCTGCGCATTCGCTCTTTGCGGGCTTCCGCCAGTCTGGGCGCGGCAATTTTCACCCCGATTTTGGGCGGCGAGCGGCTGCTGGGAGTCTTGCTGACGGCTCGCAAACGCGGCGCGCCCGCTTTTACCGAAGAAGCCGCGCGGTTGATTTTCACCACCGGCGAGCTGCTGGGGAACGCCATCAACCGCATGAGGTTGCACGCCGAAACCTTGCGGCAACTGGAATGCCTGAAAACTTTGCGCGCGGTGGATCAGGTGATCGCTTCCAGCCTCGATTTACGCATCACCCTGAACATTTTGCTCAAACACGTCGTCGCGCAGCTGGGCGTGGACGCCGCTTCGATCTTCTTGCTGCACCCGCACTTGCAAACTCTTCAATTCGCCGCCGGGCAAGGCTTTCGCACCCGACTCATCGAACGCGCGGAAGTGCGTCTGAACGACCAATTTGCCGGACGCTGCGCGATGGAACGCGCCAAAGTGGAAATTTCAGACCCGACGGAAATAAAATCAAACCTGCCGTTTGCGCGCCTGTGGCTGGAAGAGGGCTTCGCTCAATATATTTGCGTGCCGCTGGTCGCCAAAGGGGAAGTCAAAGGCGTGCTGGAAACCTACCGCCGCTCAACGTTTACGCCCGACCGCGAATGGTATGACTTTTTAGAGACGCTCGCCGGGCAGGCGGCCATTTCAATTGATAACGGGCAGATGTTTGACAATTTGCAAAACGCCAATACAGAGCTGATGGTGGCGTACGACGCCACCATCGAAGGCTGGTCGCGCGCGCTCGATTTGCGCGACCAGGAAACCGAAGGTCATACGCAGCGCGTCGCCAATCTGACTTTGCGGCTGGCGAAGGCGATGGGGGTTCCAGACCGCGAAGCGCTGCACATTCGCCGCGGGGCGCTGCTGCACGACATTGGCAAAATGGGAGTTCCCGATTCCATTTTGTTAAAGAAAGGTCCGCTAACGCCGCAAGAATGGAAGGTCATGCGGCAGCATCCGACGTTCGCGTTCAAGATGCTGCAGCCCATCCGCTATTTGAAACCGGCGCTCGATATTCCATATTGCCACCACGAAAAATGGAACGGCGGCGGTTATCCGCGCGGATTGAAAGGGGAGGAAATTCCGCTGGCGGCGCGCATATTTTCCGCAGTGGACGTGTACGACGCGCTGACCAGCTCGCGCCGCTATCGCCGCGCGTGGAGCAAGAAAAAGGCACTCGCCTACATTAAGGAACGCAGCGGCGTGGATTTCGACCCAATGGTCGTCGAAGCGTTTTTGCGGATGATGAGCCAGATGGAAAAATAAACGCCGCGTCGTGGTATCATTATGGGGAAAAATTTACCGGTTGATTGCAACGCGCGGAGGCTCATGCTCAAACCCATTCGCTGGAGCGCTTTTCCCCAGGATTTTTTAAGACTGCAAATTGGTTACTTGATGTTCGGCTTTTCCATCGCCTTGATGATTCGCGGGCGGCTTGGCACGGGCGCGTGGGCGGTGTTGGAAGTGGCGCTCTCGCGGATTCTCGGAGTCACGCCCGGAACGATGACGGTGGCGATGGGATTTCTCGTGCTTTTTATCGCGCTGGCGCTGCGCGAAAAAGTCGGCTGGGCGACTTTAGGTAATATCATTTCCATTGGTCCTTGGGAAGATTTGGCGCTGTGGTTGATTCCCGACGTGCAATATACCTTGCCGCTTCAAATCGCTATGCTGCTGACTTCCATCCTGACGATGGGCATGGCGACGGCGATTTATATCGGCGTGGACGCCGGCGCGGGACCCCGCGATAGCCTGATGCTGGCTTTGAAACGCGCTACCGGCATGAGCATTCGCCTGACGCGCGGCGTTATCGAAGCCTCCGTGGTGACGCTCGGCTGGCTGCTTGGCGGTCCCGTGGGCGCAGGGACGCTGGTTTTCGCGCTGCTGATTGGTCCCGCCGTGCAGTGGGGCTTTAAGGTTTTTAACGTTCACCCGCACGGACCGGAAGCCGAAATTCCGCAGGCGCCGGAAGATTGAGTTGCAAGCCCGCCCTCGCCGCGAAATCTGCGTTCATCTATGTTTATCTGTGGTGATTTTGAGAATCCGATAGCCCCGACGTAAACATCGGGGCTATTTTTGCGAAGCCCGCTCAAGCGGGCTTTCCTCGCCGCAAAATCTATGTTCATCCGTGTTCATCTGTGGTAATTTCGGAATCGCCGCGTGTGGTCAAAGAATCAAACCTTCTCCCCGCTGACCTTCATCCATGCCTTCTTCATGGCGAGCGCGTCTTCTTCCATGATGGGGCTTTCGCATAAAATTCGTCCGCCGCAGCGGAAGTCGCGCAGCGCCTTGAAGAGCGCCTGCAAGTTCAAATCAGATTCGGCGAGCGGCAGGTGATTTTTCTCGCCTTTTGGTCCGTATTCAATGCCGGAAAGGTGAATATGCAGCCGTCGCAGGGATTCTTCGCCGAGCGTCTTACCGTATTGTTCCAGCGCGCGCGCCCATTCGTCGTAAGCGTTCATCGAGCCGTCGCCGGGGCGGGCGTGCAGATGCGCGAAATCGAGACAAGGAAGCACGGAATCGAGCTTAGACATTTCCAGCGCGTCTTCCAGCGAACCGAGCATGGCGGATTTGCCCATTGTTTCCGGGCGCAGCGTCACGGCGACGCCGTCCTTTTTCAATTCTTCCACGCAGCCTTGCAGGCGGGGGAGGGCGGTCTTCAAAACTTCTTTGGGGTCTTTGCCGAAATACGAGCCGGGATGAAAGATAATATCCGTCGCGCCGGCGAGAAAGCCGTAACGCGCCGCGTCCATTAATCGCTTGCGCGATTTGTGCCACTCCTCTTCGTTTGCGTTCAAATTGATGAAATACGGCGCGTGAACGCTCAGGGCGACTTGCTGCTCCGCTCCGGCGGCTTTAATCGCCGCGCAGGTCGCTTCCGTCACGCGGACGGATTGCACCCAGCCGAGCTCCAGCGCGTCCAAGCCGATGGAAGCGCTAAACGCAATCGCTCCCGGCGAGCCGCCGGGCTTTTTGGGCGTCCCAATGGGCGAGCCGACCGTGCCGAATTTGAAGGAAAGAGTCATGGAGTCTCCGGTATGGTTTTAGCCGAATATTTTTTCCCACAACGGGGGACCTAAAATCAGCAGCCCGACCAGAACCGCCGCCAGCGCCGCCAATAGCGCCGCGCCAGCGCCCACGTCCTTGCTGATTTTCGCCAGCGGGTGACGCTCCGCCGTCGCCAAATCTACGACGGCTTCGATGGAGGTGTTGATGAATTCCGCCGTGAAGACGAAGGCGACGGTCAGGATAATCACCGCCCAATCGCGCGCGGGTAGTTTCAGCCAGAAGCAGACGAGAAAGACGACCGTCGCGGCGGCGCTGTGAATCCAGGCGTTGCGCTGCGTTTGTAAAACGTGCGCCCAACCGCGCAAGGCGTGACCGAAGGACGCGGCGCGCGAGAGAAGAAAATCTTTCATGGCGGGCTATTCTCCCGCGACCCGCACATGCGGCAAGCCCAGCCGCACCATCACTTCCGCTTGCGCCTGCCACATGCGTTCCTTTTCCTGCGGTTCGGCGTGGTCGTGACCGAGCAAGTGCAGCGTTCCATGCACCACCAGCAATTGCGCTTCTTCTTCGAGGCGGCAGCCGGCGGCTTCGGCTTGCTGCGCCGCGCGCGGGACGGAGAGAATCAGGTCGCCCAGATAAGGCGCGCCGGTTTCGGGGTCTATTTCTTCGGCGGGGAAGGAAAGCACGTCCGTCGGGGCGTCTATGCCGAGATAGGTTTTGTTCAATTCCTGAATCTGCGCGTCGTCGGTGAGGGCGATGGTCAGGTCGGCTTCGGGCGGCGCGGCTTCGTGTTCCAGCGTGAAGCGCGCGGCGCGTTCCAGCAGCGCGAGGTCGGGAAATTCATATTGCGCGTCAATGTATATCATGGCTTCCTGCAGGGTGGGTTGGTTTTTCAGAGTTTACTTGTTTGACGCCGAAAGCGCGGCGGCGTTGGGGCTGGGGTATTGCAGCCGCGAATGGTAGGTGCCGCGCAGAGTGGAGACGAAGGATTCGACGATGAGATTCAAATCGCGCAGGGTGAGCGGCGTGTCGTCCAGTTGGCGGAATTTTTGCGCGTTCTCAATCACGGAAAGGACGAGCGCGCGCAATTCGTCTTCGGTGGAAGGGCGTTCGGCGCGGGCGCGGGCTTCGGCGGCGTCCGCCAGCATCAGCAGGGCGGTTTCGCGCGAACGCGGGGGCGGACCGGGATAGCGGAACTTTTCAATATCCACTTTGGTCGGGTCGTTTTCGGCGGCTTGCATCGCCTGATTGTATTGATAGCGCGTGATGAGCGTGCCGTGATGTTCCAGAATAAAATCGTGCAGGCGCAGCGGCAGGCGATATTTCTTCGCCAGCGTCACGCCGTCGGTGACGTGGCGGATGATGGTGGCGGCGGTCTCTTCCGGCGGCATACTGTGATGCGCGTCAATGCTGCCCGGCGCCTGATTTTCAATGAAGAAGGTCGGGTTGAGCGCTTTGCCAATATCGTGAAACTGCGCTCCGACGCGGGTAAGCAGCGGGTCGGCGCCGATTTTCTCGGCGGCTTGCTCGGCTAAATTGGCGACCTGCAAGCTGTGTTGATACGTGCCCGGCGCGTTGCGTAAAAAGAATTGCAGCAACGGAAAATCGGGGCGCGAAATATCCATCAGGTGGAAATGCGTGGTCAACCCCAGCGTTTGCGCCAGAACGTATTGCAGCAGCAGGGCGACGCTAGCGGCGGAAAAGCCCGCAAAGGAGGCGGCGCCCGCGAATTGAATCAAGCCCAGCCAGTCGGGCATGAACGCGGGCAGACGATAAGCGGCGAGGACCGCTATCCCCGAAAGCGCGATGGCTGCGCCCGCGCGCGCAAATCCCCAAAAGCGGCGCGCCGGTCCCAGCGCCAGCAGCCCGATGACCGAAGAGAACAGATAATAAGGGGCGAGGTCGGCTGAATTGGATAGCCCGTAAGAAGCCAGCAACGCGAGCGGAATGGCGATGATCAACCCGATTTCCGCGCCGAACAGCGAAACGACGAGCAGCCCCGCCGCTTGCAGCGGGTAAGCGTAGGGGGCGAGGGCGCGGTTAGCGAACAGGCGCGCGCCGACCAGGAAAACGACGAAGGTCGCCGCTATGACCATTAAATTGCGCGGGTCGTTAATGGCGCTGGCGCGCTTGCGGCGGTAAAAATACAGCGGAATCAACGCCGCCGAGAGGAGAATTAACGCGGCGACGCCGAGCGTATCCTGCCAGCGCTGCCCCGGACGAATCATATCGAGCTGGCGGAAGGCTTCCATATCCGCCGGGGTGATGATTTCGCCCGCCGGCACGATGGTCTCGCCTTCTTTGTAGGTTTGCACAATCGGCTTGACCGATTCGCGCGCGCTTTGTTTGGCGGCGGCGCTGAGCTCTTCGCTGTAAAAGCTGTTCGGCACGATAAAAGCCGTCACCAGCTCGGTCACCAGCGCCACTTGCTGTTCGTTGAAGGTCAGGCTCACCAGCGAAGAAACGCTCGCCTGATTGGATTCCACTTTGTCTTCGGTGATGGAGCGCCGCATGACCAGTTCCAGCACGCGCAGGGCTTCCAGTTGCGCCGCGTCCCAGCGGAGGGCGGACAGGCTTAAAAGATAATCAATGGTCTCGCCTTTCAAGCGCACGTCGCTGAGCGCGACGAGCTTGCCTCTTTTGACGTCCATCGTCAGTTCCGGGTCGTCGCGCACGGAGGTGATGTATTGCATCGCCGTCCGCAGGCGGTCAATTTGCCGGCGGGCAATCGCCGGGTCGGGCAGGGTGTAAACGGGCTGCACGGCGCTTTCCGCCGCTTTGCGCGCTTCTTCGGTGCGCACGTCGCTGACGTATTCCACGTCGCGCGGGGCGCGCATAGAAACCGCCGCCACGTCGCCGACTTGCAGCGTTTGCGCTTCCGGACGCAAGGAAAGCGGAAAGGTCAGCGCGAAAAAAGAAATCACGCCGACCGCCGCCAACAGGGTAAATTGCAAGACGCGGATGGATTTAGGAATGGGAGATTTTACGGACATGCGCGGGCTGGCGCTATTTTGCCAGCAGTTCCTTCGCCGTCGCGCTGACCATATCGTTGGGGGCGCGTCCCGCCACTTTGGGCATGACGGCTTTCATCACCTTGCCTATGTCGGCGGGACCTGTCGCGCCGGTCTCGGCGATGGCGGCTTGAATCAGCGCCCGCAGCTCTTCGGCGGGCATGGCTTTGGGCAGGAAGGTTTCCAGAATTTTGATTTCCGCTTCGTTCGCTTCGATTAAATCCGCGCGGTTGGCTTTTTGCGCGTCGGCAATCGCTTCGCGCCGATTTTTCACTTCCTTTTGCAGCAGGGCGACGACTGCCGCGTCGTCCAGCGCGACGCGCTTATCCACTTCGGCTTGTTTGATGGCGGCGAGCGCCATGCGCGTGACGGCGGTGCGGGTTTTGTCGCCGCTTTTCATCGCGTCTTTCATTGATTCTGTAAGTTGAGTCTTAATGTCCATATTTTCATTATACCGTATCGCAAAATTCGGAAAACAAGGCGGGCGTCAGCAGCGCCCGAATACGCTCGAATTCATGTTGCGCGCGTTTCACGGCGGCGGCGCGGGCGTAGGCGAACTTTTCTCCTTGCGCGGGCGAATCGAGGTTCATTTTGCCGTGCGAATCGGCCGGCAGCAGCGGAATCACAAAGCGTTTCAGCGGCGGGATGAAATACAGCCAGTCCAGCGGAAAATACAGCCTGCCGGAATGCAACTTCGGGCTGGCGAGCAGCTCGGGGTCGAGCGGGTCTATTCCGTCCGGCTTCAGGCGCGGATTTTTTTCCAGCCACAGCCCGACGTAATTGGTGTGGGAGTAAAAATCCTGCGCGGTGTGAATCAATCGCCCGAAAGCTGCCCATGCGCCGGGCGCGTCGGCGGCAAGCAGCGCGGCGGGAATGAGCGCGCGCTGCTCTTCAATGTAGCGCCAGCCCGCCGCGAGCGCGTTGTTGTCGAAGTGCAGCTCGTCGTGTCCGAACTGGTTGACGAGTTTATCCTGTTCGCGGTTGGCGGCGAGGACGACTTCTAACGCGCGCGGGCTGAGACGCCTTTCCAGCGCTGCGCGGGTCATTTCTTCGTGAATCGGCACGAGCATGACGATATTATACCCGCCCTGTGCGCGTTTTTTTTAACGCGGATGAACGCCGCGGATTCAAAGGCTTCCCTTTCTTTGCAAAATTTCGCATTTTGGCGTTTCTCCCTTATAATTCGCGCATGACGTTTTACACTTCCAAGGGCGACGACGGTTCGACGGGCTTATTGGGCGAAGGGCGCGTCCCGAAATATCATCTGCGCATGGAGGCGCTCGGCTCGCTGGACGAAGCCTCCGCCGCGCTGGGGCTGGCGCGGGCGCAATGTTCCGCCCCGCAGACCGCGCCCATTTTGCTGCAAGCGCAGCGCGATTTATACAAGCTCATGGCGGAAATAGCCGCCACGCCCGAAAACGCCGCCCGATTTCGTTTCATTGACGATAGCCGCGTGAAATGGCTGGAAGAGCAAACCGACGCGCTATCCGCCGTGGTGGAAACGCCGAGAGAATTTATCCTGCCGGGGGATACGCTGGGCGGCGCGGCGCTTTCTATGGCGCGGGCTGTCGTCCGCCGCGCGGAACGCAACGTCGTCCGTCTATTTCACGAAGAAGAGACGGGCAACGCCGACTTGCAGCGCTATTTGAACAGGCTTTCTTCGTTGTGCTTCGCGCTCGAACTGCTGGAAAATCAACACGCGGGCAAAAAAACTTCGCTAGCAAAGGAGTGACGCGGAAACGCTTCCGCGAAAATTATGACAGGCACTTTCATTAACGTCGCCGCGATTCTCGTCGGCGGACTCGTCGGCTTGTTGTTCGGCGCGCGCATCCCCGAACGTTACAAGCAAACCGTCATTTCCGGCATGGGGATCTTCACCGCCGCGATGGGAATGGGCATGTTCCTCAAAAGCGCCAATCAATTGATTGTGTTGGGCGCGTTGATTCTCGGCGCGCTGCTGGGCGAGTGGATTGGCATAGAAGATTGGCTGCGCCGTTTGGGCGAAACGCTGGAAAAGCGCTTTTCCAGCGAAGGCGGAGAAGACGCCAGCTCGCGCTTTGTGCGCGGATTTATGACCGCTTCGCTGCTCTACGCGATTGGTCCCGTGGCGATTCTCGGCTCGCTGCAAGACGGCTTGACGGGCGATTACAACCTGCTCGCCGTCAAATCTACGCTCGACGGTTTCGCCTCTATCGCCTTCGCTTCCACGCTGGGGGTGGGCGTGTTGTTTTCTTCGATTGTGATTTTCCTCTATCAAGGCGGAATCAGCCTGCTGGCGCATCAGCTCAGCGCGCTCATCACCGACCCGATGATGGCGGAAATGACCGCTACCGGCGGCGCGCTGTTGATGGGCGTGGGAATCAGCAACTTGTTGGAAATCAAAAAGATTCGCGTGGGCAACTTTCTGCCCGCGCTGCTCTTCGCCCCGCTGATCGTCTGGGCGCTTTCGCTGTTCTAAACGACGGAGCGAACAAAAAAGGTCCGACGCTTTGCGTCAGACCTTGCTGGTGACTCCGGAGCGATTCGAACGCTCAACCAATTGATTAAGAGTCAACTGCTCTACCATTGAGCTACGGAGCCGTTCCATAAAATCAGCGGGCGATATTATACCGCAAAGGGATGACCTGTCAATAAAAAATCGGATGAGTTTTATGAGCGAACGTTCCGCTTGGGTAGATTACGCCAAAGGTTTCGGAATCTTGCTGGTGGTTTACGCTCACCTTTTAAGCAGCGCCTATCACGCCGGAATCGCGACGCCGCAAACGTTTTTCGAGATTTCGGACAGCGTGGTATACAGCTTTCACATGCCGTTCTTTTTCTTCCTTTCCGGCTTGTTTGTGGAAAGCAGCCTGAAAAAACGCGGCGTCAAAGCGTATCTGACCGATAAACTATCGCGGATTCTCTACCCGTATTTCATCTGGTCGTTTATTCAAGTCGGCGCGGAGGTCGTCTTTTCCAGCCAGACCCAAATGGGGGCGACGGTCTCCGACTTGCTGGCGGTGATATACAAGCCGTGGGGGCAGTTCTGGTTTTTATACGCTCTGCTGTGGATGCACGCCGCTTGCGCCGCGTGCAGTTACTTGGGGAAGTTCGCCGCGCCCGCGCTGCTTGCGCTCGGCGCGCTGTTGTTCTTCTTCCCGATTTCTGGTTATTTCGCGCTGGGCGGTTTCAGCGGACATTTGCTCTTTTTCGCCGCCGGGGTCGCGTTGAAGGAATGGGCGCAGAAAATGAATCAGGCGGGCGTTCCCGGATGGTTCGTCCTGCTGGCGCTCGCCGTCTTCTTCGGCGCGGCGTATTACGCCTTCGCGCGTCTCATTCCGCCCATGCGTTTGTTCGGCAGCCCTTACAAACTCGCCTATCTACTTTTCTCCGCGCTGGGAAGCTTCGCTTTTACCGCGCTTTCGCAATTTCTGGCGCGGCGCCGCTGGCTGCCCGCGTTGGGCGCGCTGGGCAGGTATTCGCTGGAAATTTATCTCGTTCACATGCTGGCCGGAGTCGGCGCGCGGATGGTTTTGCTTTCGGTTTTTGGCGCGACAAACTGGCTCGCGCACATTATCATTGGAACGTCCGCCGCGCTCGTCGTTCCAATCTTTATGCGGCTTCTTTCAGAGCGGATGAACTTTCCGTATCTTTTTGAGTTGAAATTGAAAAACTGACGTTTCACGCGCTGTCCAGGAGAGGTTCACATGCCCTTTGGCGCTCATGCGAACGCGCCCGTTGTCGGAGTCCTGGCGGGTTGGCAGTTTTACCGCACCGCCACCAACCTCAGCTATCTTGCGCCCATCTTTCGGGGAATTTGTCGCGCGGCGCAAGCCTTGAACTGTAACTTGCTGCTTGGCTGCGGCATAGGTCCTTCCGCCAGCCCAAGCGACCCTTACCGCCCCGCCTGGTCTTTCCCGTCTGCCGAGCAGGATTTTGTGCCGATTG
>DAOUBR010000055.1:0-2112 GCA_034432535.1 Anaerolineales bacterium
CGTAACGCGCGGCGGCGATTCGCAAGCGGTGAAAGAGCGGGACGGCGGGCAGATCGTTCGCAAAGATGACTTGCGTTTGGCGGTAGGCTTCAACGTATTCGGTTTGGTCGGGCAGGGAGAAGCGGGCGTTGCTGCAAGCCGCGTCGTATTCGGGGTTTTTGTAACCGCTTAAGTTCGTTCCAATCCATGAGTTTTGCGGGGAGGGAATTTCGGCGCTAGCGAACCATTCGCAGGCGGGGACGATTCCTTCGACGCCGAGCGCGTATTCGGCAAGGTCGAACTTGCGCCCGAAGAGCGCGCCTTGAGGACCGGGGGCGTATAAGTCGTTTTGCAAAAAGTAGGTTATCTGCACGCCGACGCCGCAGCGCGCGAGCGAGGTTTTGAGCGCTTCGGCAATCTGGCGGCGCTGGGTGGAAGAAGCGAGGTAATAATTCAATTGCAGGGGCGTTCCCGGGCGGACGTTTTTGACGTTCACGGCAACGAGCGGGGTGGAGGGGTCGCCGTCGGTATCGCGCCAGCCCGCCGTTTGCAGCAGGGAGAGGCCGGCGGCGGGGTCGAAGCGCGGGGTTTCAAGGTTCGCGTCGTAGAGGGGATGTCCGGGCGGGATGTAGGAAGCGGGGACGGAAGCCAGCCCGAAGAGGACGGAATCGACTATGGTTTGACGGTCAAGGCAGGAGGCGATTCCCCGTCGCGTGTGCGCGTCGCCGAAAATATCTTGACGGTCAATTTGGAAATTGACGTTGTAGCCCTCGTCGTAAGAGGCGGGAGTGACGCTAAAGGTCAGCCATTCGACAGCCATGCCGGGCGCGGCGAAGTATTGGGCTTGCGCGCCGCGCTGCAATTCCATCAGCAATTTGACGTGATTATCGAGCGGGATGGACGGGTCGAGCAGGTCGCAGCGTCCGGCGACGAGCTCGCTGAGCGCGGTATTGGGGTCGGAGATGAAGCGGAAGAAGAGCATGTCGAACTTGGGGTAGCCGGCGCGGAAGTAATAGGGATTTTTGGTCAGCCTGATGTGGTCGCCTTTGCTCCATTCTTGAATGACGTAAGGCCCCCAGCCGACAGGCGAACGCGAGGCGACGTCTATTGCGGGGATCTGCTCGACGGGGAATTTGCTCCACAGGTGAGCGGGCGCGGGCGGGAAGAAATTATCGGCGTAAGATGAATCGAGGTAGCCGGGCATGCCCCACCATTGAACGGTGTGCGCGTCGGCGACTTCGTAGGCTTGCGTTCGTTTTTTAACGTAAGCGAGCGGCGAGTTTTCGGAATCGGAAACGAGCGTAAAGGCGAAGGCGGAATCGTCGGCGGAGACGGGCGCGCCGTCCGACCAGAGCAGGTCTTCGCGCATACGGAAAGCGACGACCATCTGATCCATTTCCAGCGTGGAAGAGCCGTCATAGGAGATGAGGCAATCGTCGGCGCGGCAGCCGGCGGGGCGAACGGTAGTCCCCGCTTGCAGTTTGACCACGTTGCCTTCGGAGTCGACCACCTCGGCGCCGGGCTGAACTTGAACGGGCGCGATTTGCGCGTCGCCGTTTTCCAGCGAAGGGATTTCGAGCAGGATGTTGGGCTTGCGTTCGTAATTGATCAGGTCGTAGGGGTCGTCGTACACGGCAGCCAGCACGCTGCGGGCGGAGAGATTCAGCTCGCCAAAGGGGTAGAGCGTGTTCGGCTCCTGACCGAGACAAACGGTAAGAGAGCGCGGCTCTTGCACATTGGCGAGAGTGGGCAACGGGGCGGGAGACGCCGTCGCGGCAGGCGCGGGAGTTTGGGGAGCGAAAGAAATTCCGCAAGCGGCGGTAAAAAGAACGAAAACGATAAAAAGAAGCAGGCGTTTTGGATGAGTCATGGCGCAATCCTCGCGGCAAATTCGTTAGAGGAGTATTATACAAGCAAAAGAGGGCGCGCCAGCGCCCTCAACCAACGTGGAAGGCGAGAGTTGCTTGTTCGCCCCGCTCGGCGCGACGGTTCAGCCGTTCGTATATAACCTCAATTCGGGATAACGGCCGAGACGCGGAGAACACAGAGAAGCCTATGGAAAAATCTCCGCGAACTCTGCGGCGTATTTCTGAATTTAACCCTTATTCCCATGGCTTTCTCATGATCGCTCGC
>DAOUBR010000056.1:0-41921 GCA_034432535.1 Anaerolineales bacterium
CGGCGGGTTTGTGTTCGCCGCCCTTAAACTGCTGGGCTATACCAACGTCCGCAATCTGGCTGGCGGCTTGGGCGCCTGGAAGAAAGCCGAATTCCCCGTCGTCACCGGCTCCATGCCTGAAGCGCCCGCCGCTATCAGCCAGCCTGTTATCGCCGACCAGATGATGTTCGATGCGCTCAACGGCTTCTTGACCAGCCTGCCTGAAGGCTTCTATTCCGTGAAGAGCGACAAGTTAACCGAAGAATTGGTTGATAAAGCCCCCGCTTTGATTGACGTTCGCACCGCCGAGGAATTCAAGGAAGGCTACATCGAAGGCGCAGTAAACATTCCCATGCAGGAAATCTTCGTCAGCCTGGACAAACTGCCCGCCAAAGACCAGCGCATCGTTATTTACTGTGTGTCCGGTCATCGCGGCTCGATTGTTTCCATGGGCTTGCACTTGTTGGGCTACACTGGCGTGGTCAACCTCGCCGGCGGATTGAACGCCTGGAAAGCCGCCGAACTCCCTGTTGTAAAATAACATAAAAACGCGGGAGAACGACTCCTGCCAAGCATTACGCCGCCCACGAGTGAACTTCTCCTCGTGGGCGGTTTTATCAGCCCGCCTGTCAGATGAAATTCGTGACAATACTCACTGGTCAGAAGAATGAGAAAAACTTATGCTAACAGAAGAATTATATTATAAAGACTTATCACAGAAACCGGAGAGGAAAGTGATCGAACTTTCATCACTGCGCGTGTTTTTAGCGGCGGCAGAAGAGAACAACTTCTCACAAGCCGCCAGACGACTGCATATGTCACAATCCGCAGTCAGCCAACATATCCACACTATCGAGCAAGCATATAATGTAGAACTCTTTCTGCGGCGCGGGCGTTCCATCGCGCTGAGCGAGGCGGGGCAAGCCTTGCTGCCCATGGCGCGGGAGGTGCTGCGCTCCGCGCGCTTGTTGGATGACAGTTTGCACAACATCAGTAACCAGATTGGCGGCGAACTGTTGATTGCCTGTTCCACATCGGCAGGGAGATACCTGATGCCTGCGCTGCTTTCTCTGTTTCAGGAAAAATATCCCGACGTTCACCCGCGCGTCAAAATTATGACCCGCGAGAGCGTGTACGAGCGCTTGTTGAGTCAGAAGACTCCGATGGGCGTTTCCAGCAAGCTGCTGGAACACCGCGATATTGAATGTCGGCCGCTGTTTGAAGACCGCATCTTCCTGATTGTTCCGGCGCATCATCCCTGGGCGGCTTACGGCAAAGCCACGCCCGACGACTTGTTAGATCAACGTATTGTGATGCGCGAAGAGGTCTCTGGCACTTGCGAAACCGTGATGCAGGAAATTAAAAAATACGGTCTCACGGCGGATATGCTCAACGTCGTCATGGAGCTGGGCAGTTCCGACGCGATTGAAATGGCGGTGGAGTGCGGCGTGGGAATCGCTTTCGTTTCCGAAATGATTGCCGCGCGCGGAATTGCCTTCGGGCGCGTGAAAAAAGTGGAAATAGAAGGCTTGGATTTAAAGCGCACGGTCTATATCGCCCGTAACGTGCATTATCCTTTCACGCGCGCGCAATCTCTTTTTTGGGAATTCGCCCAATCGCAGCGCGAGAGTCTGAACAATGAAATCTGGCGCCAATTGACCAGCTTTGAGCCGGTCTAAACCGCGTAAGGAAAACAAAAACGCGCCCCGCAGGAGCGCGTTTTTTGATTCAGCGGGAAGGGCGGGATTCGAACCCGCGACCGGTTTTACCCGGCACTCACTTAGCAGGCGAGCCCATTCAGCCACTCTGGCACCTTCCCAGTTTCCCAAAAGCCAGCGCCATTTTATCACATAATCCAAAATTGCGGACCTTGGAGCGGAGGGAGTGGGATTCGAACCCACGTTGGCGTGAACCAAACATGTTTTCAAGACATGCGCCTTAAACCGCTCGGCCATCCCTCCCAAGCGCGAGGGATTTTACCATAAAAAAAAAGAGGACGCGCTTGAAGCGCGCCCTCTCGGCGTTGAAAACCAGCGAACCGATTACGAGACGGGCAGCCAGCCGCGCAGCTGCATGGCTTTCACCACGCTGCTGATGGCCACCATGTACGCCGCGTCGCGCATGTAGACCTTTTCCTTCTCGCTGCGCTCGTACACGTTGTTGAAGGCGGTCGTCATCTTCTGGTCGAGCTTTTGCAGCACTTCTTCCTTGCTCCAATAGAAGTTCATATCGTTTTGCACTTGCTCGAAGTAGGAGCAGGTCACGCCGCCGGCGTTGCACAGAAAGTCGGGGATGTTGAAGACGCCGTTCTGCTTCAAGTATTCGTCGGCTTCGGGGGTGGTGGGACCGTTCGCGCCTTCGGCGACAATCTTGACGCTCTTGGACATCTTCTTGACGGTCTCGCCGTTCACCTGCCCTTCGAGCGCGGCGGGGATGAGGACGTTCGCTTCAAATTCAATCCACTTGTCGCCGTCGCTGACTTCGTAGCCCGCGTCCATCGCCTTTTTCTTGTCAATCATGCCGTATTCGTCGGTGATGGAGAGCAGGAAGCGCGGGTCAATGCCGCCTTTCTTGCTGTAAGTGTACGCCTTCTTGTCGTTGCGGTCGTAGCAGGAGACGCAGGCGACTTGCCCGCCGAGCATTTCGACGAAGCCGACGGCGGCGTATTGCGAAACGTTGCCGAAGCCCTGAATAGCGGCGACAGATTTCTTCGGGTCAATGTTCAGGCGTTTCATCGCTTCGCGGACGGTGTAAATCACTCCGTAGCCGGTGGCTTCGGTGCGACCCAGCGAGCCGCCGCCGCCCAGCGGTTTGCCGGTGAACACGCCGGGGGTGTATTGACCGACGAGCTTGGAGTATTCGTCCATCATCCAGCCCATCATCTGCGGCGTCGTGCCGACGTCCGGCGCGGGGACGTCCTGGCGCGGTCCGATGTTCTTCCACATGTTGCGAACCCAGCCGCGGCACAGTTCTTCTTTTTCGCGGACGGAAAGGGTGGAGGGGTCCACCACGATGCCGCCCTTGCCGCCGCCGAGGGGGATGTCCGCCACGGCGCATTTCCAGGTCATCCACGTGGCGAGCGCGCGGACGGTGTCCAACGTCTCAGCCGGGTGGAAGCGGATGCCGCCCTTGTTGGGCCCGCGGGCGTCGTTGTGCTGCACGCGGAAGCCTTGAAAGACGCGCAAGCTGCCGTCGTCCATGCGGACGGGGATGCGGAAGGCGTATTCGCGCATGGGCCAGCGCAACATTTCAGCCACGCCGGCGTCCAGTTTGAGCTGCTTGGCGACGCCGTCAAACTGTTTCTGCGCCATTTCAAAAGCGTTAAGTTGTCCTGACATGATGTTCTCCTGAAAGAGTGTTTATAAAAAGTAAGCGGGCATACCCGGACGGGAAGCCCGCTTCAATCGCCGCTTATGTCTTGAACGTATCTCATGGCTGTTCGTCTGATACTTCACAAACGCGCTTGAACTTTACACGAGAATCAAATTTGCGTCAATATGACAAAAATCCGTATATTTACGGTATAAAAGCTTCGTTGCCGAAGTGGAAAAAATGCGCCCGTCATGGTCTAATAGGGGAGATTGGAGGCTCCCGCATGGAACACATCGTTTATCTTGCATTCGGCAGCAATGTGGGTGACCGCTTGAACAACCTCAAGATGGCGGCTGCCAACCTTGCGCCGCAAATGAATTTGAAAGCGAAATCGCCCGTTTACGAAACGCCCCCCTGGGGATACGAAAACCAATCCCCGTTTCTGAATCAGGTCGTCAAAGCGGAAACGTATATGGAAGCGCCTGCGCTGCTGCGCCACCTCAAACGGCTGGAAAAGGCGCTGGGGCGCGAGCCGACTTTTACGAACGGACCCCGCGTAATTGACATTGACGTCTTGTTCTACGACGACGCGGTGATTAATACGCCGCCGCTGGTCGTTCCCCATCCGCGCCTGCACGAGCGCGCTTTTGTCCTCGTCCCGCTGGCGGATATTGCTCCCGATTTCATGCACCCCGTCTTGAATCTTTCCGTCCGCGATTTGCTCGCTCGCGTGGACTCCAGCGGCATTAAATTGTTTGAATGAGCGTATAATAAAAGGCGAATCGGGCTTCCAGCGGAGTTTTATTGACCAAAGGAGAGAGTTTATGGATATCGAAGTTATTCACCGTCCGTCGTATTCGCTTGCCATCGCCAAACTTGCCCCGAACGAACGCATCCGCGCGGAAGCCGGCGCAATGGTCAGCATGTCCAGCGACGTGACCATCGAGACCAAAGCCGAAGGCGGCATTCTTAAATCGCTGGGGCGCGCCGTGCTGGGCGGCGAATCTTTCTTCCAGAATTTTTTCGTCGCTTCGCCTAGAGGCGGCGAAGTCGCCCTCGCGCCCGAACTGCCCGGCGATATGATCGTTATCGAAATGACCGGCAATAAGATGATGATTCAAAGCGGCTCTTATATGGCGTCCGAATCTTCCATTGATCTGACCGCCAAAATCAGCATGAAGGCTTTCATGTCGGCGGAAGGAATTTCCATGCTCGAAGCGAGCGGAACGGGAACTTTGCTGATTTCGTCCTACGGCGCCATCTTTGAGCGGGCTCTCGGCGCGGGCGAAAAATACATTGTAGATACTTCGCATCTGGTCGCCTTTGACGGGAATATGAACGTGCAGCCCAAGACTGTCGGCGGGCTTAAATCCACCCTGTTCAGCGGCGAAGGGCTGGTGGTCGAAATGACCGGACCCGGCAAGGTTTACATCCAGACCCGCTCGCCGAAGGCGCTGATTGATTGGATTATTCCGCAACTTCCGCAACCGTCGTCCAACAAAAGTTAATATCCTTCTTCGCAGAACCTTCGAGCCGCGCCCAAAAGCGCGGCTCTTTCTTTGCGGGCGTCGTCGTAAATTCTTCGTCAAGCGTCATCAATAATTCTCAAAACCGTCGCCGCTCCCGCTTTTCTTTAACGTTTCTTTACGCGCCGTTCACACGTTTATTAATGGCTTTTTGTACCCTATGTCTGCAAGAAAAAATTCGAGACTAAAAAGGATTGTATGTCGAAAGTTGCGCGCGGGTAGGCGTCCCCGAATGGGGATTTAAGTCGCTTGCCATATCTGGGGTCGCCTGCGTCAAAGGCGAGACGCCCTTCGACAGGCTCAGGGCAAGAATCTCGCGCCGCTGTTACGCAACAATTGAGACACATCCTGAAAAAGCCAAAATACAAAGGAGCGTTTTATGAGCAAAAATACGATTGGATTGATAATAGCGGGCTTCGCGCTCGCCATCGGCGCGTTTGCGCTGGGCAGCTTTTATGCCTCGTGGCAGATTGGGCAGATTCACCCCGGCATACGCGGCGGCATGATGGGCGGCGGTTTCAGCGGCGGCGGCTGCAACGGGGGCGGCGGCATGATGCGCGGTTATTCTAGCGGCGGCTGGCGCGGCAACCCCGGCGGCGGGACGCAAAACAACGCCGCCCCCGCTTCTTCGCAGGAGTTGAGAGCCGTTTCCCAAGACGGGACGCAAATTCCCCTCGCGGCGGACGCGCAAAAAATCGTGGGCAGCCTCGCGGCGGGCAGCGCCGCGCAGCAAGTCGGCGATACGATTGTCGTCCTTTCGCTCAACCCCTATCCCGCCACTATGCGGCAGCCGACCGAATTTTCCGTCCTCTTGAAGGACGCGCAAGGCAACGCCATTGACGACGCGCAAGTCGCCCTCAACCTGACCATGCCTTCAATGTGGATGCCGCCCAACAAGCCCGCGCTGAGCTTCGTCTCCGACGGCAAATATAGCGGGACGGGACAGTTCACCATGCGCGGCTGGTGGCGCGTGGAAGTCATTGTGACGCGCGGCGGGCAGACTCAATCCGCGTTCTTTGATTTGGGGTTGTAAAATGGAAAGCCTCTTCGCCGGTTTGAGCCTCGCTTTTGTCACCGGGTTGCTCAGCAGCTTCGGTCACTGCCTGGGGATGTGCGGCGGCATTGTGGCGCTTTATTCCGCGCGGCAGGCGGCGCTGGCTTCCGCGCCGGAGACGATTTGGACGCGCGTTCAGAATCTTTTGCCGCTGCATTTGGGGCGCATTACGACTTATATGGTTTTCGGCGCGGCGGTGGGGTTCGCCGGCTCGCTGCTCAATCAGGCGGGGGGCGCGCTGGGGTGGCAGGGCGCGTTCTCCGTCTTTGTCGGCTTCGTGATGCTGCTGGCTGCGCTCAGCCTGCTGGGGATTCTCCCGCCCATTGAAACGGCGCTGCTTTCTTTTGGCGCTTCCAGCCCAATGGCGAAGATGCGCGGATTGTTCGGCAAGCGGAGCTTTCTTTCCGCGCTCGCTTTGGGAATCTTGTGGGGATTTTTGCCCTGCGGGCTTGTCTTCGGGATGTTGATTCTCGCCGCCAGCGCGCAGTCGCTCGCCGGGGGAGCGTTGACCATGCTGGCTTTTGGGCTTGGCACGATTCCCACCCTGTTGGGTTTCGGTCTCGCCGCGAACCTCCTCAGCCCCAAGCTGCGCGGCAGGCTGCAATCCGTCGCCGCCGTCTTGCTGTTGTTGTTCGCCGTTCAAACGGCGCTGCGCGGGCTGGCTGTGGCGGGCTGGATTCCTTCCTTCTCTTACGGACAGGTGATGCTATGGTAGAACAAATTCAATGCGACCATTGCGGCGCGCTGGCGAACGCCAAATACGTCGTGACGAAGGAATTCGACGGAAAGGAATTGCATTTTTGCTGCCGTGGCTGTTTGCAAGCTTACGAGCTGTTGCGCGAGGAAAAAGAAACGCAGCCGCCGGCGGAGTCTTAAATTCGGCGGAATCCTTTCAAGCGCGGCGGACTACTCCCCGACTTGAATCTTCACCCAAAAAACCTTCTCCGCGCCGATGAACAGGTCCTTGCCTTGCGCGTTGTTTAGCGTGAAGTAGGCGGCGTAGTTTCCCGGCGCGGAGGGGGCGGTCAGCTCCACCGAAATTTGAACCTTTTCGCCGGGCAGAGTCAACGGCACGGGCGCGGAAAGCGGCGCGGACATTGAGTCGCCCGCCGCGAACTTTACCTCGTAATTCAACCAGGGGCAGCCGCCCGCGTTGAGCAGTTCCCAGGTTTTGACGAAAGTCTCCCCCGCTTTCATCCGCGTCCCGTCGGGGATGGTGACGTCGCGCAGCAAGACCGCGCCGTCTTTGCAATCCGCCGGGACGGTGATTTCCACTTTGGGCGTGGCGGTCGCGTTCGGCGTGGGAGTCAGAGTCGCGGGGATGTATTTCTCTTTGGTGGGCGGCAGAGTCGAGGTGACGAATCCGCTGACCGTCGCCGGGGGCGGCGTTTCCACCGAAACCGAAACGCAAGCGGAAAGCAATAGCAAGCACGCAAACGCAAGTCTCTTTGCCATAGGTCTGAGCCGTACAATTTGTATAGATTATCCAGTAAAAAAATGTAAGCTCGTTTTAATGTATTCGTTCCGTTTTTGTTGTATGTTAGGTTTACCACACGAAAGGAGGTTGCGATAGCGAATCCGCCTGAAATGCACGAACTGGGAAGGACGAACTGCCCGTAACCGGCGGCTTTTCCCCTCCGCGAAAGAGCCGGACGTTCTCCAAACGATAGGAAGGCGGCTTAATCCGTTCCTTTCCCAGCCCGCAAGTCAATTGACGTTTCTGTTTTGACGGATGGAAGGCCTCCATCCGTCTTTTTTTATTTTTGCAGCGCGTTTTTCATTCGCTCCAAACCTTCTTTCAGCAGCGCGCGCGACGTGCCGAAATTGATACGAGCGTGCCCCTTGCCCTCCTTGCCGAAAATCTCTCCGGGGCTGAGGGCGACTTTGGCGTTCTTCAAAAAGAAGCGATACGGATTGGCTTTGGCGCGGGTTTGAGTGAAATCGAGCCAGCCAAGATACGTCGCAGCGGGGACGGTGGTTCGGACTCCCGGCATGTGTTTCGTGACGTATTCGACGAGGAAGTCGCGGTTGGCGGTCAGGTGGCGGCGGAGCTCGCTCAGCCAGCCGTCGCACGCGCCCGAAAAGGCGGCTTGCGCGGCGACCATCCCCAGACTGTTGACGTGCAGCGTCATGCGGTTGACTTCCTCTTCAAAGCGGCGGCGAATCTCGCGGTTGGAAACGAGCGCGAAGCCGCAGAACAAGCCCGGCACGTTGAAGGTTTTTGAGGGGGCGATCAGCGTGACCGTTTGTTTTTCAATTTCGCGCGCCAGACTTGCCAGCGGCGAGAACGAATTGCCGTCCAGCAAAAGCTCCGAGTGAATTTCATCCGAAACAATCAGGACGTCGTAGCGCAGGCAAATTTCCGCCATTTTGAGCAGCTCTTCGGGGGAAAAGATGATTCCCAGCGGGTTGTGCGGATTGCACAGCAGGAACATGCCCGCCTTGCGCGCTTGTTTTTCAAAGGCTTTCCAATCTATTTCGTAGCGGAGGAAAGCGCCTTCCTCGCGTTTGACCAGCGGGGCTTCGAGCGTCTCAACTTCGAGATTGCGCCGCACGCTGTGAAATTCGTTATACACCGGCGTTTGAATTAACATCCCCTTTCTGGGGTTGCAGGCGATTCGCGCCGCGGCGTTGAAGGCGCTGACAATGCCCGTCGTGGCGACGACGGATTCCGGGCTGACCTTCCAGCCGTAGAGCGCGTCCATGCGGGCGGCGACGGTCTCTTTCAGTTCGGGCGTGGGAAATTCGTATCCCAAGACGCCGTGATTCACCGCGCGGCGCAGCGCGTCTAAAATCGGTTTGGGGGCGGGCATGTCCATATCCGCCACCCACATGGGCAGCGTGTCGGCGGGGTAGCGCCGCCACTTGACGGAAGCGCTCTGGCGGCGGTCGGGGACGAGGTTAAAGTTGGTCATGAAATCTCCTTGCGGGCAATTGTACTGCGAAACGCAGCCGCAAAATTGAAATCTTCCTGTTATATCAGCCGCCGCAAAAAGCTTCATAATCGCCGCGATGCGCGAATAGGAATCCGAATGAAAAGCGTCTGGCGTTTCTTTTTATGGGCGGGGCTGGTGGTTTTTGCCGCCGCTTGTTCCGCCGCGCCGCCGGCAACCGCCGCGCGGCAAAGCGTGGTTTGCGGCGCGACGACGGTGAAAGGCTCGTCCGATTTTATAACCCAAACTTGCGCGGCGCTGGCTTTGTTGCAGCGCAAAGCCCCCGACGCTTATCAAAAAGTTCAGACCTACATCGGCGTTATCGAGCAGGGGGAACGCAGCGGCGTTTGGGCGTGGGAGGTCCCGCCGCGCTACGAGGTGAGCGATAAGACCGCCTTCGCCAGTCTGACGTGGTACGCTTCCACCATCGCGCACGACGCGACGCACGCGCAACTCTACGCCGAATATCAAAACGCTCACCCCGGCGGGCCGACGCCGGAGGAAGTTTATAACAGCGAGAGCGTCGAGCGTTTTTGCAACGCTTATCAATTGGAAACGCTGCGCCGCATTGGCGCGCCGCAAAATGAAATTGAGTATTTGGGGGCTTTGGACGGCTCGCATTGCGACCTGGACAACGACGGCGATTGCGATATGGCTGATTATCAGATGCGCAACTGGTGACGAAAATTCTTATCATCAAAAAATTCGTTTGCTGATAGAATAGCCGAGTCCGCCCCGCGCGGGCGGCTTCCACCCGACTGGCAAGGATACCCGTTTTCCTATGAGATACAACTTTCATCTTTTTTGGCGCACGTTCTATCGTTCTTTTTTCGACAACAAAAACACCACCGCCCGCCTGACCCGCAAAAGGCTGATTTTTCTCCTCCTCTTTTACGTCGTCTGGATTCCCGGAATGCTCATCCACTGGTTCTTCTTTTGGCTGGACGACGTCCTCTTCCCTGACTATAAAAATCAACCCATCGAAAAGCCGCTTTTTATCATCGGCAATTTCCGCAGCGGCTCCACCTTCCTCCATCGCCTGCTTTCGCGCGACCGGGAAGCGTTTACCAGCATGACCACCTGGGATATTTACCTGACGCCTTCCGTCACGCAGAAGAAAATCGCCCGCTTCGTCGCCGATTTGGATAACAAATATTTCCGCCGCGCGCTGCACAATTTGTTATATAAGTTCGATCGCGCCACGCTCGGCAAGGTGAAGATACACCCCATTTCTTTCTTCCAGCCCGAAGAGGACGAGAACATCCACTTGCTGATTTGGGATAGCTACTTCGTCAGTTTTCTCTTCCCCTTCATGGATGAGATTCCCGATTACCGCCATTTCGACGAGGCGTTCTCGCCGGCGCACAAGGCGCGCATTATGACTTTTTACAAGTCTATGGTGCAGCGCCATTTGTACGCCAACGGCAAAAAATACTTCGTGGCGAAGAACCCGGCTTTTAGCGCCAAAATCGCCTCTTTGAAGGAATTTTTCCCCGACGCGCGCGTGATTTATCTGGCGCGCAACCCGCTCGATATGCTGCCTTCCACCGTTTCGTGGATTAATTACGCCCGCCGCGTCTTTACCGACCCCGGCGAAGGTTATTTCTATCTGGATGAAATCGTCGAGATGACGCAGTATTGGTATTCGTACCCGTTGAAATATCTGGACGCGCATCCCTCCCCGCGTCATTTGATTCTCAATTACGACGATTTGATTCTGCGCCCGGAAAAGGTCATTCGCGGGTTTTACGAGCAGTTCGGCTATCCCGATAAGCCCGGCTTGCCGCTCATCATTGACCAGGCGGTGAAAGAGACGATGACTTTCAGCAGCGACCATTCCTACTCTTACGAACAGATGGGCTTCACCCGCGAGGGAATCGTCGCCTTGTATCCCGAAGTCTTCCGCCGCTTTCATTTCGATACGCGCGAAGAACCCGCCGTGCGGGAAAAGGTGGAAGTGGAGCGCATTTAACCCGCGCCCTTGTTAACAGGATGGACAGGATGTTTTTGCCCTGCTATTGGGCGGCTCATCCTGAATTGTCCATCCTGTTTGTTTTATAACAGGATGGACAGGATGAACGGGATGTTTTTGTTTGGGCGGCTCATCCTGAATTATCCATCCTGTTTGACTTTAAACGGCGCTTTTTATTTCGAGCCGGCGGGTGGGATAAAGCGCAGAAGCCACGCGCCGCTTGATTCTTCGGTCAGTTTTGAAAAGATGGAGGCGAGGAAAATCCACGTCCGCCCCGGTTTTAGCGGAAAGAGGCTGCCGTCGGGGTTGGTAAAGCGAATTGGCTGCAGCGTCCCGCTGCGCTTTTCATATTCGGTGGATTTCGTGTTCCAGCGAATATCGTATTTCTTCCCGTCGCGGAAGAGGAAGGCGTAGCCTTCGCTGCCGTGTTCGAGGTGAATATCTAAATTGGTGGGTGAAATCACGTCATGCTCGGCGAGAATCACGACGACGTTTTCAAAATACAGCTGCCTGCCCGTCAGGCGTTCCACGTCGGGATGGAGAACGCCCGCCGTTTCCACTTTTCCTTCGTCCACAAAGCGCAGCCACGCGCCGTAAAGCGGGTCGTAGCGCCAGGCGGATTGATTGACGCGCGCGACGTAAACGCGGAGTTCCTCCGCCGGCGCGCCGCCGGGCGGGGGCGTTTCGCTGAACGCGGCGCTGGCGTAATTGAAGCTGCCTCGTCTGCCGCGCATGTTATCGTCCGCGATGGCTTTCATCCTGTCCAGCGGGAGCATGGCGCCGCCGCCCGTCTCTTCGTGCGCCACCATGGCGCATTTGGGAATCTCCGCCAACACTTCGGGCGAGGCGTAAGCGTAAATCAAGCATGAGCTGGGGAAGAAAGCGGCAATATCGGCGTAGAGCAGCCGCCCGGAACGAACGGGACCGACTTCGGGCTTGGGGAGCGAGGCTGCGTTTGGGGTTGGCGAAAGTTCCGCGCGGGCAATCAAGCCCGCGTCCAGCCGCGCCGCGCGCGCTTCCATTCGCCCGTCGAGCGGATTCGCGTCGCTGTCGTAGGTTTCATCTCCGACGTTTGGCGCGGTGAAACTCAGCCACGCGGGCAAAACGATTTCAACGGACTGATTCGCAGGCGCAGCGTTGAAACCGTAATAGCCGTTGGAATCCGTCGTGGTGGAATCAACCAGCCGCCCGTCCTGATAAAGCCGCGCGCACACGCCGCCGACTCCGCGCTCGTAGGGTTCGCGCCGCCCGTTTTGATTCTCGTCCAGCCAGACTCGCCCGCCAAAAAATTCGCCCGTTGGGACGAAAACGCCCTGACGAATTTCGCAGCCGCCCGTCAGCGGAACTTCCGCTTCGGGAAAGCCGCCGTAAAACACGGCGAGAAAGCGTGTCATGCCTTCAGTGATGGAAAACTCGAACACCCATGGCGCAAAAGAAAGCCCCGCTTGCGGACGCGCGTCCGGCGGAAAATGCGAAACCGAAACCAACAGCGCCGGAATCTTAAACGTGGAAGGGTCTTTGGCGAGCTGCCCGGTGAGCGGATTGTAGCCTTTGGGCAGATCTTCCGGCGAAAACGATTGCGGCGCGGCGAAAGGCTGCGGCGTGGAAGTTTGACTCGGCTGAGGAATTGGGCTGGGGGGCGAGCTCGCGGCAGGCGCGGCGGTTGCCGTCGGCGCGGCGGGTTGGGCGGGCGCGCCGCACGCCGCAAACCAGAGAAATGCCCATGCGGGCAATACTCTTAAAAACTTTGCTTTCATCGCTTTTTGCCTTTTGATAGTTTTTATATGACTTCCCGCAATTCTACTTTTGGGGGCGCGGCGGCGGAAATAGGTAAAAAGTCGCGGCGGGCAAAGCGGCGCGGACTTTGCGGCTATAATCGCTTCGTTACCGAAAGGAGATGAACGAACATGCCTCAGATTAAATCCATTCACCATGTCGCCGTCGTCGTCGAGAATATGGAGCGCTCGCTCGCCTTCTGGCGCGACGCGCTCGGCGTCGAGCTCCACGAACTGCGCGACGTCCCCGCCGAAAAATCGCAGGTGGCTTTCATGCCGCTGACGGGCGCGGAAGTGGAACTCGTTATGCCCACGACCGACGATTCAGGAATCGCCAAATATCTCGCCAAGCGCGGACCTGGAATGCATCACCTCTGCCTTGAAGTGGACGATATTGAAGGGATGATGCAGCGCTTACGCGAGAAAAACGTCCGCTTGATTAACGAAGAGCCGCGAGTCGGCGCGGACGGCAAAAAATACGCCTTCATCCACCCCGAATCCACCGGCGGCGTGTTGGTGGAGCTTTATCAACTGTAAGCGTTCGCGGCGCGGAAGCCATGAAAGAGGTGGAAGCCTTTCTCGCAACCGAATGCGCTCTGACCAAAGACCGCCCCGTCGTCGTCGGCGTTTCCGGCGGGGCGGATAGCCTGTGTTTAATGGGCGCGCTGCGCGAAGCGGGCTATCCGCTGATTGCCGCGCACTTCGACCATCAGATCAGAGAGGAATCCGCGCGCGACGCGCAAACGGTGAAAGAGATTTGCGCGGCGCTTCGCGTTGAATGCCGCGTCGAATCCGCTCCTGTCGGCGCGCACGCCGCGGAGAACAAACTCTCGCTGGAAGAGGCGGCGCGCAAGCTGCGGTACAGCTTTCTCTTTCGCCTTGCCCGCGCTGCAAACGCTCAAGCCGTCGCCGTCGGTCACACGGCGGACGACCAGGCGGAAACGATTCTCATGCACATCCTGCGCGGCAGCGCGCTTCATGGGCTGCAGGGCATGTCGCCGCGCGCCGTTCTTCCGTCTTTCGACGCGCAAATTCCCCTCGTCCGCCCGCTGCTGCGCCTGACCCGCGCCGAGACCGTCGCCTATTGCCGCGCGCGCGGGCTGGCTTTCGTTCACGATTCCAGCAACGACTCGCTCGCCTACCGCCGCAACCGGATTCGCCTTCAACTCCTGCCGTTGCTTGAAACTTACAATCCCCAAATTCGGCAAGCTTTAAACCGTCTGGCGCAAGCCGCAAGCGCCGAGCTGCAAATTCTCGATTCTTTAGAAGATTCCCTCTGGCGGGATTGCGCGGCGCGGGGAGATGGATTCGTCGCCCTTGACCTTTCACGGCTGGCAAACGGCGCGGATGTTTTCTTAAAGCGGCTGATTCTCCGCGCCATGCGGAGCCTCAGCCCCGAACTGGACGCGGCGCAAGAGACGCTCAACCGCGCGGCGGCGGAAATTAAGAGCGGAAAGCAGGGGCGCAAGACTTCTCTGCAAGGCGGGTTGTATTTGCTGCGCGAAGGCGCTCAGGTTTACGTCGTCCAAGAGGGCGCGCAGCCGCCTTTGCCTCCCTTTCCGCAGATGGAAGGCGAAATGGAAGCGCGCCTTCCCTTTGAAGCGCGCTTAAAAAACGGCTGGACCTTTCAAGCCGACTACGCGGAAAACTTCTGCGCGGCGGAAATTTTCGCCAAGGCGAAGCGCTCCGAAATCTGGTTGGACGCGGACGCCGTCGCGGCGCCGCTGCGTTTAAGAACGCCGCGCGCGGGCGATTGGTTTCGCCCGTTGGGGATGAACGGGCGTTCGCAAAAGCTATCGGATTTTTTCGTGAACGAAAAAATCCCGCGCCGGGCGCGGGCGGGCTGGGTCTTATTGTGCGCGGGGGAAGAAATCGTTTGGGTCGCGGGGCTGCGTCTTTCGCATTCGTTTCGCGTGACGGAAAAAACGCGGCGGGCGATTCACGCCGTTTGCGTCGCGTCCGTCACGTCGTGAACCCATTTGCGCGAGAGAAAGCGCCAGCCGCTGACGAAGGCTTTGGTCAGCTCTTCCAGCGTCACCATCAAATACACCAGATAAACGGGCAGCCGCAGGACGAACGCGCCGATATACGCGGCGGGGACGCCGATGAGCCACATCGAGGCGATTTCCATCAAAAGCGCGAAGCGCGTATCGCCGCCGGCGCGCAGCGCGCCGATGAAGGTGGAAAAGTTAAACATCCGCAGCCAGAGCGCGCAAGCCATTACCAGCATCAACATACGGACGTTATGCTCGCCCGCCGGAGAAAGGGCGTATAGGCGCACGACCAGCCCGCGCGCCAGAATCACCGCCGCGCCAACCGCCCATGCCGCTAGCACGCTGACGATGATGACGCGGCGGACGGTTTCGTAGGCTTCCTCCTTTTTGCCCGCGCCGATGCGGTTGCCCACCATCACCGCGCAGGCGTTCCCCAAGCCCATAAAGACGACGAAGGCGAGCTCGTCAATCGTGCCGTTGACGTTCACCGCCGCGATGGCGTCCGTGCCGATGCGGGCGTATACGGCGTTATAGGCGGTGATACCCAGCGACCAGAACATCTCGTTCGCCAGCGCGGGCGAAGCCGTTTTTAGCACGCGCAGCACGAAAGGAAATTCAAAGCGGAAAAACGTTAATGGATTCGCCGCGAGCGGAGTCTTTTGAGCGTATATCAAAACGAACAGCAGCAATAGTTCCACCCCCCAAGCCAGCGCGGAGCTAATCGCCGCGCCCTTCACGCCCAAAGCGGGAAAGGACCCCACGCCGAAGATGAGCAGGTATCCTAACGCAGTTTTGAACGCGGCGGCGGCGACCGCGACGACCACCGTCAATTGAACGTGGCGAACGCTGCGCAGGACGGAAATGTACGCGGTGGCGACGGCGACGGGAACGTAAGACCAGCCGACGATTCGCAGGTAGTCCGCGCCGAGCGCCACGACAGCCGGGTCTTCGGTGTAAAAGCTCAGCGCCGTGCGCGGGAAGAGCAAAGCGACGAGGGAAAACCCCGCCCCGAATAGCAGCGAAGCCGCCAGACTGATTCCCAGCGTTTTGCGAATCGATTCAATATCTCCCTTGCCCCAAAATTGCGCGGTGAAGATAGCCGTCCCGCTCGTCAGCCCGAAGAGCATGATGATAAAGACGAAGAAGACCTGATTAGAAAGCCCCACCGCGGCGATGGCGGTCTCGCCCAGCTGCCCCACCATGACCACGTCAATCATGTTGAGCGAGGCGTTGACGAGCTGTTGAAGGGAAATGGGCAGGGCGATGGAGAAAATTTCACGGAAGAAGGCTTTGTCTTTGAAGAAGGAGAACATGGCGAGTAAGGATGAAGGGAAAAAAGTTACCAGATGAAGATCTCAATCCAGACGACGCCGAGAACGAGGGAAATGAGGGTGATGACAAAGCCCGATTTGGTGTATTCATTGAAGGTCAGGCTGATTCCGCGTTTGGCGGCGGATTCGGCGACAATCAAGTTGGCGACTGAGCCGAGCAGAGTCAAATTTCCCGCCAGCGTGGAAGAGGCGGCGAGAGTCAGCCAGCCCGCCTGCGGGTTGGGCAGCGCGGCGACGGCGGGACGCAGCAACAACACCGCTGGAACGTTGGAAACAAGGTTGGAGAGGACGACCGAAATTGCGGAAAGCCCCAACGCGCCTTGGGCGATGTAAGGTTGCAGCGCGGCGAAGATTCCATCCGTAAGATGATTCAGTTCGATGACGCCCGTGAGGATAAAAAGCGCGGCGAAGAAGACCAGCAGATTCCAATCCACTTCGTTCATCACCTTTTCGGGATGCACGCGGCGCGTGAAGAGTAGGGCGCAGCCGGCGACGAAGGCGGCTTCGGCGATGGGAACTCCCGCCGCAAAGGCGACGAGCAGCCCCGTTGTCACCAACAGACTTTTATATAAAAGCGGACGAAACAGCCGCGGTTCGGGAATTTCCACCTGCCCGAAGTTTGCGGCGGAAAACTCCTCGCGGTAGAAGAGAACCAGCGTCAGCCAGATTCCGCCCAGACCGAGCAGCGCGACGGGAGTCAGCGCCGCGGCAAAATTCATGTAAGAAACGCCCGAAGCGACGCCGATAATCATGTTCTGCGGGTTGCCGGTGAGCGTGGCGACCGAGCCGATGTTGGCGGAAGCCGCTAACGCGATAAGGTAAGGGATGGGATTGCGCCTGGCGTTTTCCGTTATATCTACAATCAGCGGCGTCAGCATCAGGCAGATGGTATCGTTCAAAAACAGCGCGGAAAGCAGCCCCGCGACAAAAATTTCCAGCGCGAGCAGGGCGCGGGGCGAATGGGTAAACCTTAAGATGGACGCGCCCGCCAGACGAAAAAAGCCCGCCAGCTGTAAGTTGGCGTTAATCACCATCATGCCAAAGAGCAAAACCAGCGTGTTGATTTCCAGCAGTTGCTTTACGTCGTCAAAGGCGAGCAAACCAAAACCAAGCAGCAATCCGACGGCGATGAGCGCAATCGTCGTCCGATTAACGCGCAGAAAAGGGAATCCGCCGACGGCGATTCCGATATAGGCGAGAACGATAATAGAAACGGTGAGGTAGAAGGACATGGGGCGGTGGATAGGGGACGGGGGACAAAAAGGTCGTTGAACGTTGGACGCCCAACGACCATATGACCATCAGACTATTCGACCATCAAATTATTCCTTCGGCTCCTCGCGCACAATATACAACGGTCTGCCTTTGGCTTCGTCGTAAATGCGCCCGATATATTCGCCGAGAATGCCGAGCGAGATGAGCTGCACGCCGCCGAGAAACAGCACCGAAATCAGCGTGGTGGTTTGCCCTTCGAAGAAGTGCGAGCCAGCCAGCCGCATTGAAATAACGAGCGGGATGGCAAGGATGGCGACGCCGGCGGAGATAAAGCCAAAGTAAGTGGCGACTTGCAAAGGAAAGTAAGAAAAGCCGGTAATTGCGTTCAGCGCCAGCCGCAGCATTTTCTTAAACGGGTATTTGGTCACGCCCGCCAGCCGCGCCGCGCGCTTATACGACACGCCAATTTGACGGAAACCCACCCAAGCCGACATGCCGCGCGGGAAGCGGTGACGCTCTTTCATTTGTTTCAGCACATTCACCACTTTTCTATCCATCAAACGGAAATCGCCGGTATCCACTGGTATCTTCACGTCGGTGATGCTGTAAATCAGGCGGTAAAAGGCGGCGGCGGTAAATTTCTTGAACCACGTTTCGCCTTCGCGTTCCGAGCGCACGGCGTACACCACTTCGTAGCCTTCCTTCCATTTCTTCGCCAGATCCAAAATCACTTCGGGCGGGTCTTGCAAGTCGGCGTCAATGATGACCACCGCGTCGCCGCGCGCGTAATCCCAACCGGCGGTGATAGCCACCTGGTGCCCAAAATTACGGGCGAAGATGACCGGGCGCACGCGCTGATCGGCGGCGGCGAGTTCGCGGATTTTCTCCGTCGAGCCGTCGGACGAGCCGTCGTCCACGAGGATGAGCTCCCACGTCTCGCCGCTGGAGTCCATCACTTCCTTCACGCGGCGATACAATTCCGGCAGGTTTTCAATCTCGTTGTAAATCGGGGCGACAATCGAGTAAGTGACGCTCATTTTTGTTTTCCTTGATTGTTTTTTCTTAAGAGGATGCGTCGCGGACGAGCGATTTCTTCCGGGCGGGCGGTGAAGCGGGCTTCTTCGCCCTCAAAGGGGGGCAAGCCCGTCACGCGGCGGCGGAGGTAGTCGAAAATAATCACGGAAGAAGCCAGCACGGGGACGACCAACAGCGCGCCCATGATTCCTTCCAGAATGGTGGCAACGATGATGGCGACGAAGACCAGACCTTCGTTCATATGCACGCTGCGCCCCATGATGTACGGACGCAGGAAAAAGTTTTTCAAATTAATCAAGACCAGATAGACCGCAGCCGTCAACCCCGCCACCCAGTAATGGGACGCGTCGGCGAGATAAGGCGCGGTGGAGCCTTCCAGCAGCGCCACGCCGACGGCGAGGGCGGCGGCAACGAAGGGTCCCACGTCGGGAACGAGGGTGAACAAGCCCGCCGCCACGCCCAGCGCCAGCGCGCCCGGAATGCCAAGAATGAACCATGCGATAGTGAACACAATCCCAACGATCAGCATCAGCACAATTTGACCGCGCAGGTAAGCCATCCACACGCGGCGGACTCGGCGGTAAAGCTCGCGGAATTCGTCTTGATACTCCGGCGGCGCCAAGCTGATAATCCCTTCGCGGATGACGCTCCACTCGCTCAAAAAGAGATACACGCTTACTAAAATCGCCAGAAGCCAGAGGATTTGCACGGAAGTCGTTTCCAGCAATTGCAGCGCCTGTTCGGGCAGCGGTCTGAGGAGGGAGTCTTGCGCATGGGCGAGGCTTTCGCCTAAATTGTCGAACTCGAATCGCATGCCCGCGAACTCCACCGGGCGGGAGAGCGCGCGGCTGGCTTCTTGCGAAAGCTCCAACAAGTCTTTGACTATTAGTTTGATTTCCTCAAAGAAAATGGGAGTCAGCCCGGTGGGCAGACCAATTAGCAGCGCCAGCGCAGTGAAGTATACAAGATTAACGGACGCGGAGCGCGAAAGCCGCGTTTTTTGGGAAAGCAGCGTCACCGCCGGGTTAATGAGGTAAGCGGCAAAAGCGGCGACAATCAGCGCCTTGACGGCTTCTTTGGCGTAAATCAGCAGCCCCACAAATCCCAGCGCCATCAACGTGGCGACGATGTACCGCGCGGGCGGGCTCCAAGCGTCGTCGTTTTTCGTTTTCATAGAATCTTTTTCACCGCCGCCAGAGTCGGTTCGATAATAGGCGCGGCGGAAACGGCTTGCATGGCGGCGCGCACGTCCTTCAAGCCGCTGCCGGTGTTCAAAACCAGAACCGGGTCCTCGCTTTTGACGATTCCTTCCGCCGCCGCTTTCACCACTCCGGCGTAAGCCGTCGCGCCCGCTGGTTCGGCGAAGACGCCCATCTTGCCCAGCTCGGCGATGGCGCGCAGAATCTCCACGTCCGCCACGGTGACGTAGGTCCCGCCGGTGTGCGTCGCGGCGCGTACGGCGCGCGTCCCGTCGCGCGGCAAATCCACCGAAATGCTATCGGCGAGGGTGTTGGCGGAAACCGGGGAGACGATTTCGGAGCCGGCGCGGAAGGCGTTGGCAATCGCCGCCGAGCCTTCCGCTTGCACGCCGACGATGCGCGGCAGGTTGGGAATCCAACCGAGCGTTTGCAAGTCCTTGAAGCCTTTGTGCAAGCCGGAGATGATATTGCCGTCGCCGACGGAAACGAAGATGGTCAGCGGGGAGTGATTATCCAGCGGGCTGTCTTTTTTGTGCCAGTCGCGGTGCGCGTCCATCCACCATTCCCAAATTTCAAAGGCGGCGGTCTTCTTCCCTTCCAGCGTGAAGGGATTGTAGCCGGTGTTGCGGCAATACCAGCCGAACTCGTCCGCGCATTGGATGGTGAGGTCGAAGGCGTCGTCGTAAGTTCCGTCCACCAGAATCACTTTCGCGCCGAAGACGAGCAGCTGGGCAATTTTCGCCGGCGGGGCGGTTTTGGGCGCGAAGATGATCGCCCGCTGTCCCACCGCGGCGGACATGCCCGCCAGCGCCGCGCCCGCGTTGCCCGTGGAAGCGGTGACGACCACTTCGGCTTTGATTTGCATGGCGCGCGCCACCACCACCGCGCTGGCTCTATCCTTAAACGAAGCCGTCGGGTTGCGCGATTCGTCCTTCAACCACAAATGTTTGAGGTTGAGCCGTTCCGCCAGACGCGGCAGCGCGAAGACCGGAGTCCAGCCGGCGGCGTGCAGCGGCGTGGTATTGCCCGCCGGTTCTTCCACTGGCAGCAGCGGCAGATATTTCCACAAGGAAGCCACCTTGCGCGAGGTGACGTCTTCGGGTTGGAATTTTTTTTTGATGGCGTCGTATTCCAAGACGATGTCCAGATTTCCGCCGTCCTTTGGGCAGGCGTAAGTCGCCTGACTGGGGAGGTATTCAGCCCCGCAAAGGGAGCATTTATAGCCGGTGAACGTTTTCATGGCGGTTATTTTACTCGATATGCATATAACTGGAGTGGGCGGCGGAATTTTTGGCTGCGCATTTGTTTGCCGCCAATCTATGCGGATTTTCAAGACCCATCCGCGACCGGGGGGCGGAAACCCTTCCATGGCTTTCTGATGATCGCTCGCGCCGCTTTGTTTAACAGGATCAACAGGACGTCTTCACCCTGTTTTCTGCGCGGCTCATTCTAAAAATCCTGCCCATCCTGTTTGTTTTCTAACCTGAAACCGGACTTTGAGAAAGCCATGGAAACCCTTCTGCGGGCGCTTGTAGTCCGTTTTGAATCATGATATATTAAGCGAACTTTCCGGAAAACGCCGCCGGATTTTTTTATCCATTGCATCTCTTTCGAGATGCAAAATTCATATAGAGCAGGAACGTAACCATGACCACCAATTTCCTTACTCAAGAGGGCTTTCAAAAGTTGCAGGAGGAGTTAGATTATCTGCGCACGACCAAACGGGCGGAAGTCGCCGCGCGCTTGCACGAGGCGATGGAGGGCGGAGAGCTCATCGAAAACGCGGAATATGAAGCGGCGAAAAACGAGCAGGCGTTCGTGGAGGGCCGCATTCAGGAATTGGAGGCGCTGCTTGCTTCGGCTCAAATCATTGAAAAAAGCAGCAAGGGCAAAAAGAGCGACGGCGTTCAAATCGGCTCGAAGGTGACCATCAAAGAAGGCAACTTTGAGTCGGAGACGTTCACCATCGTCGGCGCGGCGGAAGCCAACCCGCGCGAGGGCAAAATTTCCAACGAATCGCCCATCGGCAAGGCGATTTTGGGGCGTCACGTCGGCGACGTGGTGCGGGTGGAAACTCCCGGCGGAACGTACAACGTTAAGATTCTCAAAATAAGCTAAACAAACCGGACGCGAGCCGCCCCGCGCGCCTGTCGTTCCGGTTGCGCGGGGCTTTTTTTGCCGCAGGGCGAAATCGCCCAATCAATTGGAGAGCGAAACATGGCTGAATATACCCATCTTGAAAAAGTCCGTTTGCAGAAAATCGAAGAACTGCGCGCGGAAGGAGTCGAACCGTATCCCACCCGCGCCGAGCGGACTCATACCAGCGCGCAAGTCGTCGCGGAGTTTGAAGCGGGCGAGACGGAAAGCCGCGAAGTCAAAGCGACTCTCGCGGGCAGGCTGCGCGCCATGCGGGCGATGGGCAAGATTACCTTCGCCCACATCGAAGACGGCGCGGGCAAGATTCAACTCTTCTTGCGGGCGAACGAACTCGGCAAGGAACGCCTCGATTTCTTCAACCGCATGTTCGACCTCGGCGATTTCGTTCAGGCTTCGGGCGTCATGTTCCGCACGAAGGCGGGCGAACCCACCCTGCACGTTCACGATTTTAAGATGCTCGCCAAAGCCGTCACCCCGCTGCCCGCCGATAAGGACGTGGAGCAGCCGGACGGCACGGTCAAGCGCTACGCCGCGCTAGAAGATTCCGAACTGCGCGCCCGCCAACGTTACGCCGATTTGGCGGTCAACCCGCGCGTGCGCGAAACGTTTCGCAAGCGCGCCGCTATCGTCAAAGCCTTGCGCGACTTTCTCGATAGCCGCGGATTTTTGGAAGTGGAAACGCCCATCCTGCAGCCGCTTTACGGCGGCGCCGCGGCGCGTCCCTTTGTCACCCATCACAACGAGCTCAATCAGGATATGTACTTGCGAATTTCCTTCGAGCTCTACCTGAAACGCTTGCTCGTCGGCAATTTGGAACGCGTGTACGAAATCGGGCGCGACTTTCGCAACGAGGGCGTCTCTTTCAAGCACAACCCCGAATTCACCCAACTTGAATTTTATTGGGCGTACGCCGATTACCTGCAAGTGATGGAACTGACCGAAGAGATGGTCGCTTATGTTTGCGATACCGTCTTTGGGACGCGCAAATTTACCTTTGAAAAAGAGCCGGGAAAAGTGTACGAGTTGGACTTTTCCACCCCTTGGCGGCGGCTGGAAATGCGGCAAGGCATTTTGGAAACCAGCGGCGTGGATATCGCCCAACACCCCGCCGCCGAAGACCTGTTTCAAGCCATTCGCGCCAAACACCCCGACCATACGCCCGACCCGCGCGTCGCCCGCGGCAAGATGATTGACTTCCTGCTCGGCGAGTTTCTTGAACCGACGCTGATTCAGCCGACTTTCCTCTACGATTATCCGCGCGATATTTCTCCGCTTGCCAAATCTAAACCCGGCGACCCGCTGACGGTGGAGCGTTTTGAAGGCTATGTGGCGGGCTTTGAATTGTGCAACGCCTTCACCGAATTGAACGACCCGCTCGACCAGGAACGGCGCTTCCTTGATATGCAGAAGGATTACCGCGACGAGGAAGAGGAAAAGCATCCGTTGGACGAAGATTATCTGCGCGCCATGCGTTACGGTATGCCGCCCAACGGCGGCTTTGGCATGGGCGTGGACCGGCTGACCATGCTGCTGACAAACAACCGTTCCATCCGCGAGGTGTTGCTCTTCCCCGCGCTGCGAAAAGAAGAATGATTGGCAAAAGGAGAGTCCGCCCGGCGCGACTCTCCTTTTTTGTCGCAAGCCCATCTTCAACGGATTCGCGCCCGTTCCTGCGCGGTTGAAACTCCCCGCCCGCCTATTGACTCGAATTTACAACGCGCCTTCTTCTTGCGAATGATAGAATGAGCGCATGGCGCAAAATTTAGCGCGAAAGATTCGCAAGGGCAATAATTTGTGGTGGATTGCGGCGTTTTCCGTCGTCGGCTTTTTTGTGTGCGTTGGCGCGGCGCTGCTGATTCGTTACGTCTTTCCCGCCGCGCCCACGCCGCTGCCCAGCGTGCCGCTGTACGTCTACTCTTCCCCTACGCCAATTCAAGCGAACCCAACGCCGTTTGCAGCCACCCTGCCGCCCCAAGCGACGCTCGCCGTCTCCTCGCCGCAGCCCGCTTCTCCTACGCCGATTCCCACCGCCACAGCCATTTCCTCCTATTGGAGCTGGCTTTTCCCCTTCTATTCCGCCGCGCCAACGACGGCTTACATTCCCCCCTCGCCCCTGCCGCCTCTTCAAGTTGTGGTCGTTCCGCCAAGCGCGACTCCCACCCCGATTCCTTCCGCCCCGCCTCCCCCGCCTCAGCCTCTTCCCAACCCCAACGCTTGCAGAAACGTCCTCTACCCGGCGCGTCCCGGCTCGCAGTGGACTTATTACGTCAATACGCCGCGCCGCAGCGGAAACTTTCGCATGAGCGTCGCCGCCGTGGACGGGCGTCAGGCTGCGGTGGACGTGATTGAATTGAACACCGGCGCTACGGCGCGCAGCTACGCGGTTTGCGACGGAGACGTGATTTTGGACTTCCCGCTCATTACCGGGCAAAAATTGCTGGGCAGCCTGATAAACGGCGAGCTCAACGTGGATTACGTCGGCGGAGTCCTCGCGCCTAACGAAGCGGCGTTCACCGCCAGCAATTGGGCGCTGGCGTGGCAAATCCAATACCGTGTGTACGGTCACGGCATGGCGCAATATGGCGGGCGCAATTTTTACTTCGACCTCGCGCCTTCCAACGTGCAAATGGCCTGCCAGACTCTCGGCGCGGGGAACGCCTCTTTTGAAACCGTGTCCGTCGCCGCTGGGACCTTTAACGCGCTGAAAGTCGTCTGCCGCGGAGAAGGGCAGGCGAGCGCGGTCGTCAACGGCTCTCAGGCAAGCGGCTCGATTCTGGCGCAATCCACTCAATGGTTCGCGCCGAATATCGGCATGGTCAAACTGCAAAGCGATTTCGCCTACCTGAGCGTTTTCGGCGTTTCCATCCCCATCAGCCAAAGCGACGCGGCGGGATACATGGAACTGCAAAGCTATGTCATCGGGCAATAAGCCGTCCGCCGTTGGCTTACGCTTTCGTTAATTGTCAAACAATCGTATAGCAATCGTAGGGTAAACGTCAAGTACATTTTTGAGGAACATGATAAATTTGGGACTGTAAGGTGATTTCTCTTCTCCTCCTTTTCCAAGAGAACCGTGGTCGGCGTCCACGGTTCTCGGAATTTAAGGGGAAGAACTCAACCTGCTGGGAAAACTTCAAACGGCGAGCTGCTAAATCCGTTATAATCCTTTTCAATTGACGCTCATTTGCGGCAAAAAAATCCGTCTTTGCGCCTACGAACTCAGGCGAGAGGTCTATTTAAAAAAGGAGAACGCATGCCGGTACAAATCACCATCATTGGCTTGGGACAAATCGGCGCTTCAATAGGGCTGGCGCTGGCGGCGCATAAGGAATCCATCTTGCGCGTGGGACACGACAAGGACGTGAACGTCGAGCGCGCGGCGCTGCAAAAAGGCGCGGTAGATAAGGCGATTCACAACCTGCCCAGCGCGGTCGCGGAGGCGCGGCTGACGATTCTGGCGATTCCCGCGCATCAGGCGCGCGAGACGATGGAAATTATCGCCGGCGAGCTGCCGCAAGACGCCATTCTGCTGGACGCTTCGCCTATCAAAGCCGAATCCGCCAAATGGGCGAAGGAACTGCTGCCCGGCTGCGAGTATGTGGGCATTTCGCCCGCGCTCAACCCCAAAGCGCTGCACGAGTTCTCTTTGGGCGTTGAATCCGCCCGCGCCGATTTATTTTCCGGCGCCGCCTGCTTCGTCAGTCCGGCGGAAGATTCTTCCGGCAAAGCCGCTTCGCTGGCGGCGGATTTCGTCCGCCTGTTGGGGGCGCAGCCTATCCTTTCGGATATTGCAGAAGCCGACGGGCTTTCCACCCGCGCCCATCTCTTGCCGCAACTGGTCTCCGCCGCGCTGCTGAACGCCACCGTGGATCAGCCCGGCTGGCAGGAAGCCCGCAAGATGGCAAGCCGCGCTTACGCGACGGTCACCAGCGGGGTGGAATATCAAGATGAAATTGAGGCGCTCAAAGAGTCCGTTATGCAAAATCGCGCGGACGTGGTGTATTCGCTGGACGTGATGATTGCCGCCCTGCGCGGGCTGCGCGACGACGTCGAGCGCGGGGATGGCGAAGGCGTGGCGGAACGGTTGGAAACGGCGCTGCGCGACCGCACGCGCTGGCTGAACGAACGCGCCGCGGCGGATTGGGGCGAGCAGCCCAGATCCGAGGCGGCGGACGCTCCCTCTTTCTTCGAGCGCTTCTTGGGCGCGGGCATGTTCAAAAAGCCCGCCAAAAAATAACCGGGCGGAGTCCGCATGAAACTTGTCACCGTATCCCAAATGCGCGAAATCGAAAAAGAAGCCGACGCGAAAGGCGTTTCCTACGCGGAGATGATGGAAAACGCCGGGCGTGGCGTGGCTCAAATGGTCGAGAATCTTGGGTTGCTTTACGACGATTGGAACGAGATTCTCGGTTTGGTCGGTCCTGGCAACAACGGCGGAGATACGCTGGTGGCGCTGACGCGCCTTGCCGAAGAAGGCTGGGTGGCGCGGGCTTATATCCTCAAACGCGACAAGAAGGATAAACTGATTGCGCGGCTGCTCAAAGCCGGCGGCGAAGTTTCCTACGCGGAAAACGACAAGAACTTTGCCAATCTGGACCAGCTGTTGCTTTCCGCTCATGTGCTGCTGGACGGCTTGCTGGGGACGGGGTTCAAGCTTCCCCTGCGGGAAGACCTCGCGGCGGCGCTGCGGCGCTGTTGGAGCGCGTTCGCTGCGCGTCCCCGCCCGCCTTTCATCATCGCGGTTGATTGTCCTTCCGGCGTGGATTGCGATACCGGCGAAGCGGCGGAAGAATGTCTGCCCGCCAATCTGACTGTGACGATGGCGGCGGCGAAACAAGGGATGCTGAAGTTGCCCGCTTTTCAATATATCGGCGAGCTGGAAGCGGTAGATATTGGCTTGCCTGCGGGTTCCATGCTTTATAAAATTCCCTGCGACGCGGCGGACGAAGAAATGACGGCGCGCTTGCTTCCCAAGCGAAGTTTGGACGCGCATAAGGGAACTTTTGGGACGGCGCTGGTCGCCGCCGGCTCGCTAAATTACACCGGCGCGGCGCTGCTGGCGGGCAAGGCGGCTTATCGCGCCGGCGCGGGCTTGGTGACGCTCGCCGTGCCGGAGCCGCTGCATCCCGCGCTGGCGGGCAACTTCCCCGAAGCGACCTGGGTCCTGCTGCCGCACGATTCGGGCTTTATTGCGGAAGACGCCGCCGCGCTTTTGTTGAATCACGTTCACCGCGCCGCCGCGCTTTTGTTGGGCCCCGGGTTGGGCTTTCACGCTCCCACCCGCAAGTTTGTGGAAGACGTTATTTCGCAAATTAAAATTCCCGTCGTTTTGGACGCGGACGGGCTGCGTCATGTCGAGCAGATTCGCGATTGGCATAAGAAACTGAAAAAGACCGCCGTGCTTACTCCGCACGTCGGCGAGATGGCGGTTTTAACCGGCTTATCGAAAGAAGAGATTCAAGCCAATCGTTCCCGCGTCGCGCTGGATTTTGCCAGGCAATGGAGGCACGTTGTCGTGTTGAAGGGAGCGTTCACCGTCGTGGCTTCTCCCGACGGGCAGACGACCGTCGTTCCCGTGGCGACTCCCGCGCTGGCGCGCGCCGGGACGGGCGACGTGCTGGCGGGGACGATTGCCGGGCTGCGCGCGCAAGGCTTGGAGGCTTATGAATCCGCCGTCGCCGGGGCGTATATTCACGCCAAAGCCGGGCTGCAAGCCGCCCGACAGGTCGGCGCGGAAACTTCCGTCATGGCGGGGGACGTTTTGGAGGCAATTGCGGATATAATTGGGTTGATGGAGTGAAGCAATCCCGCTTATGACTACGCCGTCCGCCCGCAAGGAGCTCTTTCGCCCCGCCAATACAAAGGACAAGCTGACGCTGTTCCAAATCCTGCTGGACGCGAGGATGTTGAATAAAGATTTAAGTTTGGCGCTGTTGAAGGTGATTCACCGCGAGCTGGGCAGCGACCCCAAAGAGCCTGCGCTTTATAAGAATTACGCGGCTTCCATCTCCGCGCTGCGTTATTACACCGCCGACTTGTTGCAGCACGTGGTGGATTCGTGGCGTAAGAAGTAACCCCGCTTCAATTTTCTTTCTTACCCGCCCGCTTCTTCCGTTTGAGAGGCGGGCGGGTTTTCCGTTTGGGCGATTTTGAAATAAATGTAACGTCCCAGCTCGCCCGCCGTCGCCATGAGGGGGATGACGACCAGCGCCGCCAGCACGCCCGAAAGCGCCAGCGCGCCTATCACGCCGACGAATATCAGGGCGGGGTGCATTCGCAGGTTTTGCCCCATGATGCGCGGGCGCAGCCAGATGTTTTCAATTTGCTGAATCACAAGGAAGATAAAGCCCACCGTCAAGCCGAAGACCGGCGCGGAAATTTCCAGGTAGGAAGAGCCGAAAATCAAGGCGACCATCACGGCGACGAATCCGCCGACCATGGGACCGACGGAGGGGATGACGTCCAGCGCGCCCGCCAGCATGCCTATGCCAACCGCGCCGCGCAACCCGACCGCCGCCATCGCCAACGAGGTCATCGCCGCAATGATGAGCGCAAGGATGATTTGCCCGCGCAGAAAGACCCCCCAAATGCGATTCATCTCCGCGATGAAGGCGCGCGCGTCCCCGTGATGTGATTGCGGCAGCCAGCCGACTAGCCAATCGAGCAGCTTGCCGCCGTCTTTGAGGAAGTAATACGTCGTTACAAGGACGACGAGCAGCCACGCCAGATTGGAGCTGACTTCCCCAAGCAAGTTAAACGCGCCCGAAGAAACGCGGTTGATGAAGCCTTGCAGCGCGTCTTCAATGGCGCGCGTGAGCGGGATGGCGGGAGTCAGCTCCGCGACGCCGAGGGAAACGGGCTGCCGCGCAAATTCTTCGATGGCGCGCTCCGCCGCCAGCAGGTCTATCGAAAGGTTCAAAACCTGTCGGATGAGCGCAGGGACGACAAGGGAGGGCAGGGCAATCAATAAGACGAGGAAGATCAAATAGACGATGAGCGCCGCGGAATCGCGCGAAATGCGCCGATGCGCGGCGAGCCGCTCTGTAAGCGGAGCGAGGATGAAAGCCAGCAGCGCGGCAATCGCCAGAGGTCCGAACAGCGGCGCGGCGAAGCGCATCAAAGCCAGCAGCGCGGCGAACGATAAGGCGAGGACGACGTATTTGGTTAATCTCGACCAGGGCGGGGAGGAAAACGGCGGATGCATGTGAAAGTTTTTAACGATAAAGCGACGCGGGCGCAAAGGAAAACGCGCCCTTCTAATCCGTGATGCGGCTGATGAGGGAATCCAGCTCTTCGTCCGAGTAGTAATAAATCGTCACCGTGCCGCCCTTTTTGCCGTATTTTAAGGAGACTTTGGTACCGAGACTCTTTTGCAGGCGTTTTTCCAAATCGGCGATGTTGGCGTTGTAAACCGGCTTTTTGGGCTTCGCCGGTTTTTGTCCGCTCAGTTTGCGAATCAGCTCTTCGGTCTGGCGCACGTTCAAGTTGAGGTTGAGGATGGTCGTCAGGGCGGAGGCTTGCGCTTTTTGGGAGGAAAGCGCCAGCAGGGCGCGGGCGTGTCCTTCGGTGATTTTGCCGTCCACCAGGGCTTGCTTTACCGCGTCCGCCGCGCCGAGCAGACGGATGGCGTTGGTGACGGCGACGCGGCTTTTTCCCACGCGGCGGGAGACGGCTTCGTGCGAAAGCCCGAACTCTTCGACGAGCTGACGATAGGCTTCAGCTTCTTCCAGGGCGTTTAAGTCGGCGCGCTGCACGTTTTCAATCAACGCCACTTCCAGCATTTCCTGATTGTTCGCCTGACGCGCCAGCACGGGGACGGTTTTCAGCCCGGCGCGTTTGGCGGCTTGCCAGCGGCGCTCGCCGGCAATCAGGGTGAAGGTTCCGTCTTTGTCGGCGGCGACAATCAGCGGTTGGATGATTCCATGCTCGCGAATGGAATCGGACAGCTCGGCGAGCTCTTCCTCTTTGAAGCGGCGGCGCGGTTGGCGCGGATTGGGTTTGATGGCTTCCACCGGGACTTGTTGCGCGCTCCCTCCGCCTGTATGAAGCGGCTGGGGCGCGGGAGTCCGCCCGCCCGTCGGGATGAGCGCGTCGAGTCCTTTGCCGAGGCCTTTTCGTTGAGTCATATCTTCTTCCTTCGCCTGCGCTATATCTTCACGCCGTCGCCTTGCAGCAGCTCTTTCGCCAGCGCTTCATAAGCCGTCGCGCCGACGGATTGCGGAGCGTAAGCCGAGATGGGCAAGCCGTAGGAGGGGGCTTCGGCGAGGCGCACGCTGCGCGGGATGACGCTCTTGAAGACTTGATTGGGAAAATGCTTGTTCACTTCCGCGACTACGTCGTTAGAAAGATTGGTGCGGTGATCGTACATGGTGAGGACCACGCCGCGCACGACGAGCTCGGGGAAGAGCAAGGAGCGCACGCGCTCGATGGTGAGCGTGAGCTGCCCCAAGCCTTCCAGCGCGAGGTATTCGCATTGGACGGGGACGATGACTCCGTTGGCGGCGGCCATCAGCCCGTTGACGGTGAGCAAGCCAAGCGAGGGCGGGCAATCAATCAAAACGTAGTCGTAGCGCGCTTGCGCCTGGGTCAGGGCTTTTCGCAGGCGCGATTCGCGGGCGAGCTCTTCCACCAGCTCCACTTCGGCGCCCGCCAGCGCGGGGGAGGAGGGCAGCAGCGAGAGGTTTAAACGTTCGTTGAGCAGAATGTAGGGGAAGATGTTTTCCTCGCCGAGCAGCGCTTGATATGTGCCGCCTTCTACGCCGAGCTTGTCCACGCCGAGGCAGGAGGTGGCGTTTGCCTGCGGGTCGAGGTCCACCACCAAAACGCGCTGCCCGAACTGGGCGAGATAGGCGGCGAGGTTGATGGTGGTGGTGGTCTTGCCTACGCCGCCTTTTTGATTGACAAAGGTGTAAATGCGGGTCACAGAAGAACCTCCGTGAGACATTCTTCGATTTCGTTTGGGGCGGGGATTCCCTCGAGGCCGGGGCGCGTAACGGAGCGGGCGGCGAGCTGCGCGGCGAAGCGGGCGGCTTCCCACGGGTCGCGGGTGTTCATCAGGCGGATGAAGAAGGCGGCGGCGAAAATATCGCCCGCGCCGGTGGAGTCGATTTCTTCCATCGCGGGGGCGCGGAAGCGGCGGCGGTCGCCGTTCCAATATAAGGTGGCGCCCGCGGCGCCTTCGGTGAGGCACAAAAGTCGGGCGTGATGCGCCATCTCTTCCGCCAGTTCCAGGTCGCCGCCCACGTCTTCCAGGCTGAGGATAACCGCGCCGGCGCGATTGAGCGCGGCGGCGTTCATCCATTTTTTCGGCGAGATTTCGCCGCGCGCGTCCCATTGACGCATCCAGCCTTGCGGGGTGATTCCCAAAATGGAGGCGGAAAGGGCTTCGGCGAGCGAGTCGTCCATTTCGTCGGCGACGGGCGCGAGGTGAATGATGGGCGCGCCGCGCCATGCTTGCGGAATGTGGTCGAGCAAAATGCGTTCGGCGCGGTCGCGCAGAATCTGTTTGCGCCCTGCGGGGGCGGGGATGTTTTCAAATATTGTGCTGCGCTCCGTCGGGACGAGCGCCAGCGGAATTCCGCGCAGCGCTTCGAGCGGCTCTTTTTCCGCAATGGAGGCGACGATTCCCGCGCGCAGCCCCATGGCGCGGGCGGTCAGCGCGGCGTAAGCGGCTGAACCGCCGAGCCGCGTTCCCTGCGGCGTCGCGTCCAGCGTCAGATGCCCCACTGCGAGGTAGTCTATCGGTTGAAGGGGGACGAGTTCGAGCATGGGCGAATTATACCTTTGAAAAATCTTTTGCCGCAGCCGTTTTACGCGAAAGCCTTCTCGCCCCCCAGCCGCGAATTACGCGGGACCTCACGAACCGGTTTTAAAAATCCGCGTTCATCTGCGGTCGGAAAAACAGCCGCGAATGATCCCGTCCTGGCTTTTTGCGGCGCATGGCTTTCTCATGATCGCTCGCGCCGCTTTGTTTAACCGGATCAACAGGACGTCTTCACCCTGTTTTCTGCTCGGCTCATCCTAAAAATCCTGTCCATCCTCTTTGTTTTCTAACCTGAAACCGGACTTTGAGAAGCCATGTTTTGCGGCGAGAGAGCGGGTTGAAATTTTTTCACATTCAAGTAAGATTACAGGCATGAGATACGCGCCGACCGGCGGCAGGTTGTATTACGTTCATCCCGCTTCGCGCATGGGGTTCGACGGGCGTTACCGCGTCTTGAGCGCGGGCTGTTACTTTGGGCTTGCTCCCTGGCTGTGGTTTGCGGGCGCGGCGCGGCAGCGAAATTTGCTCAGCCATCACCTGCTGCACAGCTTGATGTTTTCCCTGCTGGGATTCGGTTGGGTTTTATTGATGTTCGCGCTGATGGGCGTTTATATGTTGGAGATGCGCTTCGACGCGGCGATGAGCGCGACGGCGCGTTGGGTTTTCCAGATTGTCTTTCCCGCGCTGGATTGGGCGCACACGATGGCGATTTTAATTCTGCTCCTCGCGTGGTGCGTCAGCGTTGTGGACGCGGCGCGGGGAAAAATCCGCTACTTTCCGCTGATCACCCGCTGGGCGGAGCGTTATCGTCTGGCGAGCCTTTCCGCTTATCTGCTCATCCCGACGCAATTGGCGTTTTTGTATCTTTCTTACGCGGGAGTTCGCGCCGCGCAAATCGTCAGCGCGCCGCCCGAAAAAGCGGATGTGTACGTGCTGTACACCGTCGGCGGATATTTGCCCATCAACCGCGAGATTTACGGCGCCTTCACCCCGCCGCAGTGGTCTATTGCGCTTGCTTTTTATCCTATGCTGGACGCGGGCATAGAGAAATGGGGCGAAGGGCGAGTCAAGGTCATGCCGCTTTCCGAATCCTCTTTCAATGAAGCGGCGACCAATGGGCGGGTGATTTTCGTCGCTTCGCACGGCGGAGATACGCCGGGCAGCTTCACCATCTCTTACTTTCCGTACCGCGCCTTTAAACCGTCCGATGTGGCGGTGAAGGCGAACCCGAATCTGCAATTTGTGTATTTCGCAGGCTGCGACACGGGCGACCTGGCTGAAGAATGGAAGCGCGCGCTCGCGCCGGCGGAAGTGAAAAGTTTTGACCGCATTTCCTTTGTGGAGGAGCATTTGCTGTGGGTCTGGCTGCAATCCCCGCGTGTGATTGCCGCGCTGCGTTGAGAATCGTCGCCTAATCGTCGGGGAATCGTAGGCGAAACGTCCAGCGCCGCCGGGCGGAAGGCGCTATATTGCTTGGTAAACGTTTCATTTCTTCTCCTCCTCTGAAATTGAACGAAGCGAAAGCCGAGACTTTGCGTTTCGGCTTTTCGCTTTCCGGGCAAAGTTCGCTTCCTGCGCTTTCTCATTATCGCCTGCGCCGCTTTGTTTAACAGGGTAGACAGGATAAACAGGATGCTTTCACTGTTTTCCGCGCGGCTCACCCTGAAAACCCTGTCCATCCTGTTTGTTTTTTTAGCCTGAAACGGGATTTTGAGAAAGCCATGAGTTCGCTTCGCTTGCGGCGGGCGAAGACGGCGAATTTCGCGGTACAATCGCCCGCATGTCCGCAGAACAAGAATACATTCCAAAAATCGCCATGTCCATTGTGGCGCATCCCGACGACCAGGATTTCACCATCTCTGGCGCGCTGGCGAAATGGGCGAAAGCCGGCTGCCGCGTGATTTCGGTTTTAATCACCAGCGGCGATTCCGGCTCGAACGACGAAAGCAAAGGCGCGGAATATAAAGCCGAGCTGGCGAACATCCGCGAGGCGGAGCAACTTGCCGCCAACGAGATTCTCGGAATTCAAGAAACCGTCTTCCTGCGCTACCCCGACGGCGAGCTGGTCGCCGACTTGAAATTGAGAAAAGACCTGACGCGCCTGATTCGCAAGCACAAACCGGACGTGATCGTCGCCGGCGACCCGGACGCGCGCTTCTACGGCAACGGCTATATCAACCACCCTGACCATCGCGCCGCCGCCGAAGCCGCTCTCTACGCCGCGTTCCCCTCCGCCGGGACGAGGCTCATCTTCCCCGATTTGCTGGACGAAGGTCTCGAACCGCACAACGTCAAGCGCGTGTATCTTCACGGCGCGGAAAAACCCGATACCTGGGTGGATATTTCAGAAACGCTGGATATAAAAATCGCAGCCCTGAAGAAGCACGTCAGCCAAACGGACACGCACGAAGCGGAAAAATGGATGCGCGAGTGGGCGAAAGAAGAAGGACAGGCGCAAGGGCTGGAATGCGCCGAAGCCTATAAAGTGATGATTTTGCGGCAAGAGGAAGCGTAACCCATTATGAGCTTCGCCACCTACGACTTTTTTGTTTTCTTCGCCGTCCTGTTCGTTTTCTATTGGGTCCTTCCCAACCGCCGCTGGCAAAACCTGATTTTGCTCGCCGCCAGTTACGTCTTTTACGGCTGGGCGTCCGCGTGGCACGTCGTCGTGCTCTTTTCCGCCACCCTCGCCAATTACCTGCTGGCGCTCGCTATGGAGCGCTGGAAGCCGAAAGCCAAAACGCTGGCGTGGGTCGGCGTCGCTTTGAATCTCAGCTTGCTGCTGTTCTTTAAGTATTACCTGACCATCAGCCCGCCGCTGGCGCAGGCTTTGAAGAATCTCGGCTGGGAAAACAACGTCTTCTTCATGCGTCTGTTGCTGCCGTTGGGGCTTTCCTTTTACCTGCTAAAAGCCATCGCCTATCTGCTGGACGTTCAACGCGGGACCTTCAAAGCGGAGCATGACTTCGTCGCCTTCGCCGCTTATCTCGCCTTCTTTCCGCAGGTTCTTTCCGGACCTATTGACCGCCCGCAAAAGTTGTTGCCTCAATTGCGCGCGGCGCGGGTTTGGAAGGCGGAAAACTTTTACAAAGCGTGGGAATTGCTGGTCATGGGCTTTTTCAAGAAAATCGTCGTCGCCAACACCGTCACGGTGATTGTCAATGAAATTTTCGAGATTCATGATATGTCCAAAGCGCTGATGATTGTCGGCGGGCTGGCGTTCACCCTGCAAATCATCGCGGATTTCTCCTCCTACACCGACCTTTCGCGCGGCTTCGCTTTTCTGCTCGGCTTGGAGACGACGGAGAACTTCAACCGCCCCTACCTTTCCCTCACTCCGACGGAGTTTTGGAACCGCTGGCACATTTCGCTTTCAACCTGGCTGCGCGATTATATTTTCTTTCCCATTCGCCGCGTATTGGTCAAAAACAAAGAGCGCGTCCCCGATTTCTTCGTTCAAGCCGTCCCGCCGTTGGTCGCCATGTTCGTCAGCGGGCTGTGGCACGGCGTGGGCTGGACCTTCGTCGTCTGGGGCTTGTATTACGGCGTTTTGATTGCCGCCTATCAACTCGCCGGAATTCGCGGTGATTGGAAACCGCAGGGCAAACTCAAAACCTTCCTCGCGTGGCTGCTGATGTTCGGTTTCATTTCTTTCGGTTGGGTGATTTTCCGCTCGGTCTCTCTTTCCGTTCTCTGGAACTCGCTGGCTTACGCGCCGCTTTACTACAACGAAAACGAGCTGATTGCCGGTTTCGTCCTGCTGACGATGGTCGCTTTTTACGCTCTTCCGCTGGTTCTTAAACTGGCGCTCGATTTATACGCTGAAAAATACCCCAGCCTGCACGCGCTGTATTACGCCGCGGCGACGATTCTGACCATCGTCTTCGTTAACTCTTCCTCGCCCGATTTTATTTACTTTCGCTTTTAGATGGTATCGAGAGCGCGCTTTCGCCTTTATGCGTTGTATGCAAGCGCGGCGTTGCTGCTGTGCAGCCTCGTCCTGCCGCGCTATTACGATTTGCCTTACCCCAAGCCGTTGGAGCCGTCCTTTTCGCCGGAGATAAAGCGCCAGTATCTCAAAGGGATTTCAGAGACCAAGCCGAAGGTCGTCTTCATCGGCGATTCTATTTTATATTCGCTGGATAACGCCGAAATTGCCCGCCATCTAGGCGAACCGACGTATAGCATCGGCGTGCCGGGTTCGGCGACCGCCGCGTGGTATCTGGCGCTTAAGAACGAAGTATTGGCGGCGGAGCATAAGCCCGAATACGTCGTCATCCCGTTTCATAACACCAAACTCACCGTCCCGGAGCTGCACACCACCGGGCAATATTTTCAAGTAGTGGACGACTTCGCCGGTCGCAACGAACCGCTGACGGCGCAGCTGGCTTATGTCAACCCGCTTAACTCGCTGGAAAAAGCCGCCGAGCGCTACTTCCCCTTGTATAGCGCGCGCTGGCAATTGCGCGAAAGCCTCGATCGACAAATCCGCTTTGGACTGGCTGCGCGCTTCGGCGTTTTGCAAGAGCGCGCGAACGCCGCGCTCGATTCGCTCTTTGACCGAAAGGAATCTAACTTTGCCGTCCCAACGCGGGGCCCAGAAAATATTTACGCGCCCGAAGAGATGAACTTTAAAAAGCGGCTCGGCGAATCCTTCCTGCCTCACATCATTCAACTGGCGCGGGAAAACGGCTTGCGGCTCGTCTTCGTCCGCGTGCCAAACATGGTCTATCCCAATTACGCTTCCGAACCGCCCAGCCTGCGCCGTTACATCGCCGCGCTTTCCGCGTATCTTTCCGCGCAGCAGGGCGTGACTTTGATTGACCTCGCTTACGACGAGCGCATGAAGCCCGAATACTTTGAAGAAGACGGCGTGCATTTCACCCTTGAAGGGCGGGCGGTCTTCGTTCAAATTCTCGCCGAAGCGCTAAAACCCATCGTCCGTTGACCTGCCATGAGTTTTACTTCCTATCACTTTTTGATTTTTTTCCCCGTCGTTTTGGCGCTCTATTGGCTGCTTCCTGACCGCCGCTGGCAGAACGCGGTTTTGTTCGCCGCCGGTCTGGTCTTTTACGGCTGGGCGTGGACCTGGCACGCCGTCTTGCTTTTTTTCGCCATTCTCGCCGATTACCTGCTGGCGCTCGCTATGGAGCGCTGGAAGATTCACGCCGGCAAACTGGCGGCGCTGGGCGCGGCGCTCAACCTCGCCCTGCTGGCTTGCTTCAAGTATTACTTTTTCTTTAACGTCCCGTTAGGAAACTGGCTGAATCAAATTGGCTTGGGCGGCGACCTCTTCTTGATGCGCGTCGCCCTGCCGCTCGGTCTTTCGTTTTACGTCTTGAAAAAAATCAGCTACCTGCTGGAAGTCAGCCGCGGAACGGTCAAGCCGACCCGCGATTTCATCGCTTACGCGGCTTATATTTCCTTCTTTCCGCAAATTCTCTCCGGCCCCATTGACCGCCCGCAAAAGTTGCTCGCCCAACTGTTGAAAAACCGCGCGTGGAAAATGGAAAACCTTTACAACGCCTGGACGCTGCTCGTCATGGGATTCTTTAAAAAAATCGTCCTCGCCAACAGCGTCGCCGTGATCGTGGACCAGCTCTACGATATTGAGTCGCCGTCCAAGTTGATTCTGACGCTCGCCGCGCTGGGATACACCCTGCAAATCATCGCGGATTTTTCCTCCTATACCGACCTTTCGCGCGGCTTCGCCTTCCTGCTCGGCTTGGAGACGACGGAGAACTTCAACCGCCCGTACCTTTCGCTCACGCCTTCGGAGTTTTGGAACCGCTGGCACATCACGCTTTCGGCATGGCTGCGCGATTACATTTTCTTTCCGCTCCGCCGCGTCTTGGTTAAGAACAAAGAGCGCGTCCCCGATTTCTTCGTTCAAGCCGTCCCGCCGCTGGTCGCCATGTTCGTCAGCGGAGTCTGGCACGGCGTGGGCTGGAAATACCCGATTTGGGGGCTGTACTACGGCGTTTTGATTATCCTCTATCAACTCGCCGGGATTCGCGGCGATTGGAAACCGCAGGGCAGGCTAAAGACCTTCCTCGCATGGCTGCTGATGTTCACGCTGACCGCTTTGGGGATGCTGCTCTTCCGCTCCGAATCATACGCCTGGATTTGGGATTCGCTCGTCTGCCAGCCTGTGTATCACAACCCGCAAGAGCTCGTCGCCGCGTTTATGCTTGCGGGCATGCTCGCCTTTTACGCTTTGCCGCTGATTCTTAAACTGGCTCTCGACCTATGGCTGCCCGGACGAACTTTCCCTCACGCGCTGTATTACGCCGCCGCCGTCTGGCTGATTATCGTCTTCATTAACTCTTCCTCGCCCGATTTCGTGTACTTCCAATTTTGATGAATCAACGTTCGCTTCTCTCGCAATTTCTGTGGATTTCGCTGCTCTCGTTTCTGGCGGGCGGCTTGCTGCTGCCGCGCTATTATCGCATGCCGTATCCCAAGCCGCTGGGCAGCCAGACTCCGCTCACGCCCAAAATTCAAAAAGGCGGAATCAACGCCATTTCGGAAAACAAGCCTGAGGTCGTCTTAATCGGCGATTCGATTTTATACACCGGCGTCGAAGATTCTGTCTTTTCCGAAGCGCTGGGGCTGAAGGCGTATAGCGTCGCCGTTCCCGGCTCCGGCGCGGCGGTCTGGTATCTTATTTTTAAGAATGTCGTTCTCGCGGCGGAACATCGCCCGCGTTACGTCGTTATGCTCTTCCGCGACACGCTGCTCACCGTCCCCAATTTTCGCGTCACCGGGCATTATTTCACGGTGGTGGACGAATACGCGGGCGCCGACGAGCCGCTGCTGATGGAGCGGGCGTATATCAACGTTCTTAATCCGCTGGAAAAACTCGCCGAGCGTTATTTTCCGCCTTACTCCGCGCGCTGGAATTTGCGAGAAGCGTTGAACCGCCGCGCGCGCTATCTGCCTGCCCGTCTGATTCTGAGCTGCGACCAGGCTTGCGCCGACGAAGCCTATCGTTCCATCTTTAATAATGAAGAGATGAACAACCTCGTCTTCAACAATCGCGCCGCTTACGACGAGGGGATTCTCTACTCGCGTCAATCGTTGAACTTCGAGGCGCAGATCCCCCGCTCTTTTTTGCCCGCCATGGTCGAGCTGGCGCGCCAAAACGGCGTGACGTTGGTCTTCGTCCGCATGAAGAACCTCGATTATCCCGTCGCCGCCTCTGAAACGCCCGCCCTGCAAAAATACATCCGCGCGCTGAGCGAGTACTTCGCCGTCCAAGAGAACGTCCGCTATCTCGATTTGTCGCACGATGACGCGATTCTGCCCGAATATTTTGAAGCGGACGGATTTCACTTCAATCTCGAAGGCAAAGCCGCCTTTTCGTTGATTCTCGCTGAAAGGTTAAAACCCATTTTGGAAAAATAGCATGAAAAATTCCCCGCTTCTCTTTCGCCGTTACTTGTGGCTGCTGGCTGCCGCGCTGCTGCTCGGCGGATTAATTTTGCTCGCGCGCTATCAAACGCCTTACCCTTACCCCTTGGGACCCGCGTTTGACCCGATTATCAAAAAAGAATACGCCAAACAGATTTCCGCGCGCAAGCCAAAAGTGGTCGTCATCGGCGATTCAGTGGTGGTCTTCGGCGTGGATCAGCAAACGCTGACGCGCGAACTGGGCGAACCGGCTTACGCGCTGGGCGTGCCGGGTTCCACTTCCGCCGCATGGTATTTGATGTTGAAAAACATCATCGCCGATTCGAATCCTATCCCGCCTTATGTTGTCCTGCCCTTCCGCGATACCATCCTCACCCTGCCGACCTACCGCACGACGGGCTATTACTTTGAAATCGTGGATAATTTCGCGGGCAAGCATGAGCCGCTGGTGACGCAACTTTCCTACCTTAACGCGATGAACCCGCTTGAAAAATTCGCCGAGCGGTATGTTCCGCTTTACAGCGTCCGCTGGCGGCTGCGCGAAGGGCTGGACGCGCGTTTGCGTTACGGTCTGGCGGGGCGCTTGGGCTTACGGCAAGAGCGGGTGAACGACGCGCTCAACTACATCTTCGGTAAGCAGCAAGGTCTGGATTTCACGGCGCTCAACAGCGCGGCGGACGATTCCAAACAGATTTTGTATAACGACGAAGCCTATGATTTTGAGCGTCAATTGCAAAAATCTTATTTGCCGCGCATGATTCAAATCGCTCAGCAGGAGGGCTTTACGCTGGTCTTCGTCCGAACCAAGACGCAAGCCTTCCCCGAAGCGAGCTCCGAGCCGCCCGGATTGCGGAGATATTCCGCCGCGCTGGCGGAATATCTTAACGCGCAGGAGAACGTCGTTTTTATTGATTTGGGTCACGACTCGCGGCTGGAACGGAAATATTACCTCACCGAGCTGCACTTCAACGAGCAGGGCAAGCAGCTCTTCACCAAAATTCTGGCGGAAGAATTGAAAAAGCGGATGAGGTAATTACATAAAAAGCAGCCAGCCGGTCAGCGCCGCGGCGGCGGTCATGGTGACGTTATCCACGTCCTTATAAGGCAGCGATTCGACCAGCATGGACACAAAAGCGACGACCGTAACAGGCAGCAGGTATGCCGAAAACGGCGCGGGAAAGACGCCGAAGAAAACGTAAACGAAAATCATTGCGGCGGAAAGCAGCCAGCCGCCAACGAACACGCTGACCAGTCCGGCTACAGACTTCTCGCCGCTCCATGACAATTTGGGAGATTGAATCCGCCGCCCGAAAATATCGGCGATTCCGTCGCCGCCGCACATCATCATCAACGCGACGATTCCGACAGGCGAATCCCGCCAGAAGAGAATCGTCAGCGCCACGAACATGAGACCGTAATATAAAGGTCCGCGCAAAATCTCTTTCGGGTCGCCCGTGCGCGACATGGCGTCTACGGAGGCTTTATCCTTGATTACGCCCAGCCCAATCAACGCGAATTGGACGGTGATAGCGAAAGGCACGAGCGCAGCCAGCCAGCGGGCGGAAGGCGCGTCGTCAAAGAGAAACCAGCACAGCGCAAACAAAGGTCCCGCGCCGATGTGAATCAACTTGCGGCTGAGCTTGCTTTCCAGCCAGCCGCGATGCGCGAGAAAATCCATCGAGCGCAGGAAAAGCAGCGAAAGCGCGAAGGTCAGAAAAAGGGCGATGAAGTTGTTCAAGCGGAGCTCCTGAATGGTCTGGCGATTTTTGGCGCGCGAATGTTATCATTGAAGAGGCGAAAAGAAAACGGTCGGCGTAACCCGCTTGTTACAAGCGGTAACGAGAAAGCCGCGAAGGCGGTCTTGCGCGGGATAGACAGGGAAACTGAGATGGTAGATAATATCCCGCGCAACACATCTTGAAAATCGGAGAGAGAAACATGACAAGAGACGAAGCGTTAAATCTCGTGCGCGAATTCGTGAAAAATGAAGGGCTGGTGCGTCACATGCTTTCAGTGGAAGCCGCCATGCGCTTTTACGCCGAGAAGTTCGGCGAGGACGTGGAAACCTGGGGCTTGCTCGGCTTGCTGCACGATTTCGATTGGGAGATTCACCCGACCCTCGAAGAACATCCCATGGCGGGCGCGCCCATTTTGCGCGAGCGCGGATTGAGCGAGGACCTGATCGAGGATATTCTCAGCCATGCCGATCATACCGGAGTCCCGCGCGATACGTTGCGCCGCAAGGCGCTTGCCGCGTGCGATGAAATCACCGGTCTGGTCACCGCCGTCGCGCTGGTGCGTCCCTCGCGTTCGCTCTACGACCTTGAAGCCTCGTCGGTCAAGAAAAAATGGAAGGACAAGACCTTCGCCGCTGGAACCAATCGCGAGGAAATGGAACGGGACGCGAAAGAATTTGGCGTGGAACTGTGGGAACACGTCGGCAACGTGATTCTTGCCATGCGGAAGATTGCGCCCGAACTGGGCCTGGTGGGAAATTCAGGCTGAACGCGCGTAAAAATTACATAATTGTAAAGCGAATTTGGTTTAAATAGGGCTTGCGCCTTTAACGGCTCTTGCTGTATAATGCAGTCATCTCTGGAATTCCACCGGAGAAATCTAAGAGAAAGGAGAAAAAAGCCATGTTGTTCGCCCCGAAGGAAAAGGGTCAAGGTCTCGTGGAATACGCGCTCATTCTCGTTTTGGTTGCTATTGTCGTTATCGCGGCGCTGATGATCCTCGGACCATTGATCGGCAACGTGTTCAGCACCATCAACTCCAGCCTTGCTAGCTTCTAAGCTGGAAACGTAAGTCGCACACAAAACGCGGGCTGCTTGCAGCCCGCGTTTTATTTTTTAATTGCAGCCCGAAGATAAAACTCCGGGCTGCCCATACAAAGTCCGCTCAAGCGAACTGAACGGCTGGAGCTTAGCCGGCTTCAGACGGATTCGTAAATCTCCGAGCGGGATTGGCGGAGGCGGACGTCTGCGCCGCGACGCATCGCCCCCGAATGGGGATTCATGTCGCCCGCCACATTTTGGGAGACCGTCTACGAATGCTATCCACGAATTCACGAATGCGCTCCGCTGCCAGGGCGCTTTCGTTCTTGGAGCGCTCGTCATGTTCGAGTATTCGTGACCCTATTCGTAGACGGTTTTGCCTGCCCACATCTGGGGGCGCCTGCGCCAAAGGCGAGAACCCCTTCGACAGGCTCACCTGTGCCTGCGGCGCTGGCGCAGGCAGGGCAAGAATCTCGCGCTACGCGA
>DAOUBR010000057.1:0-4899 GCA_034432535.1 Anaerolineales bacterium
GAATAAGGGTTAAATTCAGAAATACGCCGCAGAGTTCGCGGAGATTTTTCCATAGGCTTCTCTGTGTTCTCCGCGTCTCGGCGGTTATCCCAAATTGAGGTGAAGAAGCGCTTGGGGAAAAGCGCCTGAAAGCGGAATACCCTGCCCGCCCGGTTAAGATTGCGCGCGAAAAGAAAAGCGGGCGCTCTGCGACAAGGTCGTCGTTGCGAACAAAGAGTGGGGGAAGCAATCCGCATGCCTGCCAGGAGATTGCTTCGTCGGCTTTCAGCCGCCTTGCAGCGACATGGAACAATGTTTGCGATAAAGCAAAAAGCGGGTAAAAAAAACAGACGCCTTTTTAGAGCGTCTGTTCGCTTGTTCTTCTTGTCGCGCGTTTATTCGGAAGAATCCGCGGCGGGAGATTTGCGCCCCCGCTCGTCTTGCAATACGCGAATGCCGTTATTGACCTGATTGGTTAATTTCGCCAGCTGCTCTTGCAGGCTCATCAGGGTTTCCAAAACGTAAGCGTCGGCGTCGGCGCGGGTGGCTTCGGCGTCGCTACGAGCCTGAGCGAGAATCTGCTCGGCGCGGCGCTGGGCTTCCTGCACAATCATATCCTTTTGCATCATCTGCTCGGCTTTATCGCGGGCGATTTGCAGCGTGCGGTTGGCTTCCTCCTGCGCCTGCGCCATAACGCGGTCGCGCTGCGCCACCACTTGCTGGGCTTTCTTCACCTCTTCGGGAATGGCGACGCGCATTTGGTCAATCAGTTCCAACATGCGGTCTTCGTCCACCACGACGTTGTGCGTGAAAGGGACGGCTTTCGCGTCGTTGAAGAGCTCTTCCAAACGGTCAATCAGTTGCAGGATGTCCATAAGTCAGCTCGCGGTCAAAGAGTTCGCGCGCGGGAACGGCTTTTCTTCGTCGCGCGGCGCGGCTTCTCCAATTCTAGCACAAATTAATCGCGCAGCGCGTTGGGCAGCGACCTCTCGGTCATGCCGAGAACTTTGGCGCGCAGCGCCGCTTGAACGTGCGGCGGCGCCATGCTGGAAACGTCGCCGTCGAGCATGGCTATCTCGCGCACGGTGGAAGAGGAGAGGAAGGTATGCTGCTCGGCGGTAATCAGCGCGATGGTCTCCACGTCTTCCGCCAGACGCTGATTCGCCAGCGCCATGCGGAACTCGAATTCAAAATCAGAAAAAACGCGCAAGCCGCGCACCACCACGTGCGCGCCTATCTGCCGGGCGAAGTTAATCGTCAAACCGCTGTATCCCGTCACCGTGATTTTGGGGTTGTCTTTGACGGATTCTTTCACCAGCGCGATGCGTTCTTCGGGGGAAAAGAGCAGCGACTTTAAGGGCTTGTCGTACACCGCCATCACCACTTCGTCGAACAGGCGCGAAGCGCGCGTGGCGATGTCTATGTGTCCGTAGTGAATGGGGTCGAACGTTCCGGGGAAGAGAGCTTTGACCATTTAGTTTTGGATTTATTGCACAATATCGTAGGGGTTGATGTTCGCGCCGCCGCGGCGGATTTCAAAGTGCAGATGCGCGCCGAAGGAGTTGCCGGTATTGCCGGAGTAGCCGATAAGCGCGCCCTGCCCCACCGGCTGACACAGGCTGACGAGGATGACGCTCAAGTGGGCGTAAACGGTCACGTCGCCGTTGCCGTGGTCAATTTGCACGACATTGCCGTAGCCGTAATTCCAGCCGCCCTGCGCCATCGTTACAATGCCGGAGCCGGCGGCGTACACATTCGAGCCTTCGGGCGCGGTAATGTCAATGCCGAGATGGCTGGGTCCGTAGGGGTTGCCGGAAAGGGTGTGATTGTCCGCGGGCCAGCCGTATCCGCTGGCGACGGGTCCGCCGCCGCAAACGTTGGTCGCGCTGGCGCCGCCCGTGCCGGTGTTTGCGCCGCGTCCCATCGTGGCGAGGTCGGCCGCCCAGTTGCGCAGTTGGCGCGTTCCGTCAGGAATCATCACCACCGCGCCGGGCTGAACTTTCGGGTCGGTCAGGTCAATTTGATTACCGGGGAAGTTGATAATATCTTCGGGGTTCGCGCCGAATTTTTCCGCCACCGATTCAAACGTATCGCCTTCTTTCCATTCGTAGTACAACCCATCCACCGGCGGGATTTTTAATTCCATGCCGGGCTTCAGGTTATGCGGGTTGTCGCCCATATCGGGGTTGGCGAATAAAATGCTTTCGGTCTTCACCTTGAACTTTTCGGCGATGCTCAACATGGCGTCGCCGCGCGTGACGCGATAAATAGTCGGCTGGTAGCGCGGTCTTTCGGGGATGTTGGTTTTGAGCTGCAAGCGGCGGTGAATGGCGGAATCGCTCCACCCCGAATTAAGGGACGGCGCAGGCGCGCCAAGCTGCGGGACTCCGGCTTGCTGCGCCGGGACGTCGGTCGGCTGGGGCAGCGCGGGGGCTTGCACCTTCCGCGCGCTTTGATAAAAGAACGCCGAAGCGAGCAGCGCGACGACAATCGCCAGAGTCGCCGCCCAGCTTATCACGGTAAAACGATCCCAGGAGCGGGCGGTTTTCGGGGCGGCTTGCGCGCGCGGTTTGGTATTCGGCTCGTTCGCGGCGGGGACGGCTTTGGGGCTGCGTCTTATCCGTTTGCTAAAGGCGAGCCAGCGCGCCCGCAGGGATTCCAACAACTTCTTCATGCTCTCATGTATAACACAAAAAGGCGTTTTATTCCTTCGTTAAATTTTCCAAAAATTCCAGATTGCTGCGCGAGCGCTCCATGCGGGTGATAATCGCCTCGGTGGCGACGGCGGGGTCCATGCCGGCGCCTTGCGGCGGGTTGGAAATCATTTGAATAAACATGCGGCGCATCAGCCAGACGCGCTGCAAGAGGTCGGGTCCCAGCAGCAGGTCTTCGCGGCGGGTGGAAGAGCGCTCAATATCCACGGCGGGGAAAATGCGCCGTTCTTGCAGTTTGCGCGAGAGGTGCAATTCCATGTTGCCCGTGCCTTTAAATTCTTCGTACACCACGTCGTCGAGACGCGAGCCAGTATCCACCAGACAGGTGGCGATGATGGTGAGCGAGCCGCCGTCTTCGACGTTGCGCGCCGCGCCAAAAAAACGCTTGGGCGGATAGAGCGCCGAAGGATCCATACCGCCGGAAAGCGTGCGCCCGGAGGGATTGACCACAAGGTTGTAAGCGCGCGCGAGGCGGGTGATGGAATCCATCAGAATCACAACGTGCCGCCCAATTTCCACCAGACGCTTGGCGCGTTCCAGCGCCAGCTCCGCCGTGCGGACGTGCGAGGTGACCGGCTCGTCAAAGGTCGAAGCGACTACTTCCGCGTCCACCGAGCGATCCATGTCGGTCACTTCTTCCGGGCGCTCGCCGATGAGCGCGATGATGAGATGCACGTCGGGGTATTTGGTTGAAATCGAATTGGCGATTTGTTTGAGGATGGTGGTCTTACCCGCCTTAGGAGGAGAGACAATCAAGCCGCGCTGCCCGCGTCCGATGGGCGCAATCAGGTTGATGAGGCGCGGCGCGAGCATATCGGAGGTGGTTTCCAAATCGAAGCGCTTATCGGGGAAAATAGGGGTCAGGTCTTCAAAGATCGGGCGGCGGGAAGCTTCTTCAACGTCCAGGCCGTTAATGGATTCCACTTTGAGCAAGCCGAAGTGTCTTTCGCTTTCGCGCGGGGGACGCACCTGCCCGACGACAAGGTCGCCGGAGCGCAGATCGTACTTGCGGAGCTGCGCCTGCGAGACGTAGACGTCCTGGTCGCTGATGCGGTAGTTGGTCGCCCGCAGGAAGCCAATGCCTTCGCTCATAATTTCCAAGACGCCGCCGCGCAGCTCGATGCCTTCCTTTTGCGCTTCGGCTTCGCGTATCGCCATCGCCAGCGTTTCTTTCTTCATGCGGTTGAAGCCGGGGATGTTCAACGCCTTCGCCAGCGAGCGAAGCTTGGAAAGAGGCTCGTTCTCTAGTTCGAGTATTTTCATGGGTGTGGTTCTCTTTGGGGGGATTTTTAGGAAAAAAAGTTAAAGCAGCCGAAATTCCTGCAAATCAGGATTGGCTGGCTTTGTTACGAGGCTTTTTGTAAAAAGGGGTTTGAATCAAGCAAAGTTCTCGCCGTATGTTTCGCGCAAATGAGCGCCGCGTCATTGAAAACGCATGAGACGTTCACCCGCCGAAACAGAATGATTATAGCGCTCTCGCGCCGGCGGCGCAACGCGAATTTTTTGATTTTTTGATTCATTCATGGAACGAGGCAGGTAGCCGCCGTTCCGCGAATAGTTCGCGCCGACGCGCTATCCGCAAGCGTTTGCGAAACGGGCGATCATTCGCTTAACCCGATTGCTCATCGTAAAGCCCCATGTCCGCTCGGAATCTTTCCCGCACCTCGCCAAGGCTGAGGAGGCGGCCATCTTCCCATAAAAACCAATGTTCCCAACCATTGCACGGCGCATTGTTCATATAATGACTGCCCGCTTTATGAATGCTGCCTTCAAAGCCGTCCGCTGTACGTAGTCGTGAATCTGGCTTGATAGTAGCAATTTTGCTTTTATCTTTTCCAAAAAATAATTTTTGACCAGGTTGTAAATATCCATTCTCAATCAAAGCGGAAAACTCAACTTTGGGCGCAGATTTCGCTTTACTTGTTACATCAAATGTAGCGGGGTCAAACATTTCTGGCTGAACGGCGCCTATCCGCTTTTTTGCAATTTGAATGTATTTCTTTTCTCTTTCCAAGCCAATCCAACTCCGATGGAGCCTTTTTGCAACTACGCCAGTTGTGCCGCTTCCAAAAAACGGGTCAAGAACAACGTCGCCCGGGTTGCTAGACGATAAAACGACTCGATAAAGCAAGGATTCAGGTTTTTGCGTAGAGTGGGCTTTATCTCCATTGTCGTCTTTAACCCGTTCTGCGCCTGTTGCCAACGA